>NZ_JBHZAK010000001.1:450761-618587 GCF_042754165.1 Nocardia sp. NPDC059229 | reverse complement strand
CCCATTTAAAATCCAGAAGTCGCAATACCTTTTTTTGGTGTGTGTGGGGGGCTGGTTTTTTTTTATATCAGACTGGGGGAGCCCCGGGGGGGGGGGGCGCCGACCATGGCGGTGCCATGGTCGGCGCCGGGGATGATGTCGAACTGGACCGGGGTGCCGGCGGCGCAGTAGCGGTCCGCGGTCTCGAGGGCGAGGTCCAGGGGGACCTGGTCGTTGCTGCCGTGCCATTCGTAGAGGGGTTGGCGGATGAGCTCCGGGACGACCTCGAGGGCATTGGCGTGCATGGTGTGGATCAGGTCCGGGTCGTTCTCCTTGCCGGGGTGGAAGACGTCGCCGATGCTGTGGTTCGCGCCGACCGTAATGATGTCGTCCACACAGGAATTGGCGATGCGGTCGCGCATCCAGAAGCCGAAGGGGGTGAGCGAGCTGTCCAGCTGGATCTGGGCGGGGTACTCGCGCTCCATGCCCACTGCCACCGCGAAGCCCAGGCCGAACAGCGGCTGGGGCGTATTGCCCACCTGGATGGCCAGTTTGCCCGGATTGACCGGCACGCCGCCCTCCGCGACGCCGACGATCGGCAGCTCGGGCGCGTAGTTGGGGGCGATGGCGGCCGCGAAACCGGTGGCCATCGCACCGCCGGAGTAACCGGCCAGGCCGACCGGCGAATCACCCAGCCCCGCCGGGGCGAAACGCTCGACGGCGCGAATGCCGTCGAGGGTGATCTGCCCGCCCATGCGGGCCGCGCCGTAGGCGCTGTCGGGGCCGAGGTGATCGGGCACGGCGATCGCCCAGCCGCGCGCCAGCAGCAGCGGGAAAGCGGCAGCCTCCCGCACGCCGCCGTTGAACAGGGCGTGCGACGGCGCGCATTGCATGCCCAGGGAATTCACGAACGGCTGATACGACACCAGCGGTCGCGGGCCGGGGCCCGGGGTGATGAGGGTGGTCACCGCGGCGATGGGCACGCCGGTGGAGTTCGTGGAGCGGAACTTCAGCTGCCACACCGTCGCTCCGGGCCAGGGATGGTTGGGCACCAGGCGGGAATCGAGCACGTCACCGTTATGGGCGGCGTTGAGATTCCCTGTGGCGTAGTAGAACCCGTCCGGGTCGGAAACCGGATAAATCGCCCCGGCGTGGGCCGCGGGGGTGGCGGCCATGGCGGCCGCCAGTACCGTGGCGATTCCGAACCCTTGAACCAGCAACTTTCTGATCGACTGCCGCACCGCCAACTTGACTCCTCGAGGCCGATGGGACAACTCCGGGTAAGCGGCACTATCCTCGCAGTTCCGGGCTGCTGTTCGGCTTCACCAACACGCCGAACAGCAATGATTTGGCTAATTGGAGAGGAGGGGCGGTGGCAGCGAGAGTCGCGGGCGTGGACGCCGCCCTGCTCGGTGTCATCGGCCTCGGTGGCGCGATCGGCGCGGAAGCGCGCTACGCCATGAGCCTGTGGGTGCCGCACCACGGCTCGATTCCATGGCAGACCTTGGCGGTCAATGTGATCGGTTGCTTCCTCATCGGGGTACTGATGGTGTGTATCACCGAGATCTGGGTGGCGCACCGGCTGTTGCGGCCCTTTCTCGGGGTCGGGATTCTCGGCGGATTCACCACCATGTCCACCTACGCGGTGGAAGTTCGTACACTGCTCGAATCGGGCCGGGTCGGCGCCGGACTGGCCTACCTCGGGGGAACAGTGGTGACAGGACTGATTTCGGTCCTGCTGGGCGTGAGTGCGACACGATGGGTATCGGAGACGGCACGACGATTGGGGGCAGGCGATGAGTGACATGGTTCGGCAGTGGGTACCCGCGTCTCGGCTGACGGTGCTGCTCGGCGAGGACGACACCTATAGGCACCGGCCCCGCTATCACGAGATCGTGCGGCGTGCCCGGGACGCCGGATTGGCCGGGGCCAGTGTGTGGCGCGGCGTCGAGGGCTACGGGGTGTCCTCCCATATCCACACCGCCCGGCTGCTCGATCTGGCTGAGCGGTTGCCGGTGATGCTGATGATCATCGACGACACCGCACGGCTGCGGGCGTTCGTGGAAAGCAATGCGGACCTGCTGGATTCGGTGACGGTGGCGCTTTCGCCGGTCGAGGTCTTCGCCGGAGTGCGGCGGTGACAGGGCTGCTGGTGATCCTCGGCGCGCTCTTCGGGGCGCCCGTCCGGTATCTGGTGGATCGCGCGGTGGCCTATCGATTCGATAGTGTTCTCCCCCTGGGCACACTGGCGGTGAACATGGGCGGTTCGGCCGTGCTGGGCGCGTTGATCGGTGCGGGAGCAAATCATTGGCTCCTGGCTGCCGTGGGAACGGGGTTCTGCGGCGCGCTGACCACGTTCAGCACGTTCGGGTACGAAACGGTTCGATTGGCCGAGGAGGGCGCTTACAGCTATGCGGTGGCGAACGTCGTGATCGGCGTCGGCGCAAGCCTGGCCGCGGCCTACCTCGGTGCCTTCCTCGGGCAGTGGGTGTGGCCGTGATTCTCATGACCAGCCGGGCGCAGGCGATACGGAAGGGAGGTGCGAGTATGGCCCACGATCGAGCCGGACGACCGGCCCGGGCCACGGACCTCGAGGACATCGCGCACTTGGTGACGGCCTACTACAGCCGGATTCCGGATCCGTCGGATCCCGCGCAGCTGGTGGCCTTCGGCACCTCCGGGCATCGCGGGTCGAGCCTGGACTGCGCCTTCAACGAGGCGCACATCCTGGCCATCACCCAGGCGATCGTGGAATACCGTGCCTCACGCGGCATCACCGGGCCGGTGTACCTGGCACGGGATACGCACGCGCTGTCCGAGCCCGCCTGGACCACCGCGCTGGAGGTGCTGGCCGCCAATGACGTCACCGCCGTCATCGACTCGCGCGACAGGTACACGCCCACACCGGCTCTGAGTCACGCCGTGCTGCGGCACAATCGGGGCGGGACCCGGCACCAGGCCGACGGCATCGTGGTGACGCCCTCGCACAATCCGCCGCGCGACGGCGGGTTCAAATACAACCCGCCGCACGGCGGTCCCGCCGACACCATCGCCACCGATGCCATTGCCGCGCGCGCCAACGAGCTGCTGCGCACCGAGCTCGCCGACGTCAAGCGCACCTCGCTGGCGCAGGCGCTGGCCACCAACGTGGAGCGCTACGACTACCTGGACCGCTACATCTCGGACCTACCCAATGTGCTGAATCTGGACGCCATTCGGGGCGCCGGGATTCGGCTGGGCGCGGACCCCATGGGCGGGGCCTCGGTGGACTACTGGGAGGAGATCGGGCAGCGGTACGACCTCGAACTCGAGGTGGTGAATCCGTTCGTCGATCCGACCTGGCGGTTCATGACGCTGGACTCCGACGGGCGGATCCGGATGGATCCCTCGTCGCGGTACGCCATGGCGTCGCTGGTGGCGATTCGCGACGATTACGACATTTCGACCGGCAACGACGCGGACGCGGACCGGCACGGGATTGTGACTCCCGATGCGGGACTGATGAATCCGAATCACTACCTGGCGGTGGCGATCGAGTACATGATCGCCAACCGGATGGGGTGGGACGCGCTCACCAAGATCGGCAAGACGGTGGTGACGTCCTCCATGATCGACCGGGTGGTCGGCGTGCTCGGCCGCGACGTGTACGAGGTGCCGGTCGGGTTCAAGTGGTTCGTGCCCGGATTGTTCAGCGGCAGCCTGGCTTTCGGTGGCGAGGAATCCGCGGGCGCGTCGTTCCTGCGCATGGACGGCACCGTGTGGACCACCGACAAGGACGGCATCGTGCTCGCGCTGCTGGCCGCGGAGATCACCGCCGTCACCGGGCAGAGTCCGTCCACCCGCTACACCGAACTCGAGAAACGCTACGGCTCACCCGCCTACGCTCGTGTTGACGCCACCGCCACCCCGGAACAGAAGACCCGCCTGGCGGCGTTGACGCCCGACATGATCACCGCGACCGAAATCGCCGGCGAACCCATCACCGGTATCCAGACCCGCGCCCGAGGCAATGGCGCGGCCCTCGGCGGCGTCAAGGTCACCACCGAGAACGCCTGGTTCGCCGCCCGCCCGTCGGGCACCGAGGACAAGTACAAGATCTACGCCGAATCCTTCCAGGGGCCGGAGCACCTCGCGCAGGTCCAGGCCGCGGCCGAGGAGATCGTCGGACACGCCCTCACGGGTGAATAGCGCGGTCTTCGGTCAGGTGTGGCGAATGGATGGATTGGTGTGTGCGCCGGGCGGATCCGGGTGGGCGGTGCGTCGTGGTGAGTGAGGTCGAGGGGCCGGTCGGCGGGCGGCATCGGCTGCCGGTGGAGATCTGGGTGCTGGTGGGGTCGGCGTTCACGATCGCCATCGGGTTCGGGTTGGTGGCCCCGGCGTTGCCGCAGTTCGCGCGGAGTTTCGATGTGGGGGTGGCCGCGGCCTCGTTCATCGTGAGCGCGTTCGCGTTGATGCGGTTGATCTTCGCGCCGCTGGCGGGTCGGTTGTTGCAGAAGCTGGGGGAGCGGCCGGTCTATCTGACCGGGCTGTTGATCGTGGCGGTGTCGACCGGTGCGTGCGCGCTGGCCCAGAGCTATTGGCAGCTGCTGGTATTGCGGTCACTGGGTGGGATCGGGTCGACGATGTTCACGGTGTCCTCGCTGGGGCTGGTCATCCGGATGTCCCCGCCCGCCGAACGCGGGCGGGTGTCGGGGGTGTACTCGACGAGCTTCCTGATCGGCTCGATCAGCGGGCCGCTGGTCGGCGGTGCGCTGTCCTTCCTGGGCCTGCGCGCTCCGTTCCTCATCTATTGCGTGGCGCTGCTGATCGCCAGCCTCATCGTCTATGTGGCGCTGCGGGATTCCCCGCTGGCCCTGCCGGAGAAATCGAACGGCGCGCCCGTGCTGACCTTCCGCGAGGGGCTGGCCCGGCCCGCCTACCGGGCCGCGCTGTGGGCCAACTTCGGCAATGGTGCAGCCGTTTTCGGTGTGCGCATGGCGCTGGTGCCGCTCATCGTGGTGGAGGTCCTGAAGCAGGACGCCGCCCTGGCAGGCGTGGCCCTGACCGCCTTCGCCCTCGGCAATGCCTCGGTGCTGTTCCTGTCCGGGCGGTGGTCGGACACGGTGGGCCGCAAGCCCTTCCTCATCGCAGGAACCCTGGTCTGCGCAGTCGGCACCGCGGGCATCGGCCTCGCCTCCACCCTCGTCTGGCTCCTGGTCGCCTCCTGCGTGGCGGGCATCGGCTCCGGCATGTTCACCCCCGCCCTGCAAGCGGCGGTCGCCGACATCATCGGCCCCGGCACCCGCGGCGGCCCGGTCCTCGCGGGCTACCAGATGTCCGCCGACCTGGGCACCTTCCTCGGCCCCTACGCGATCGGCATGCTCGCCGACCGCGTCTCCTACGGCGTGGCCCTCGGTGTGACCGGCGCCCTGCTGGCCTCGGCGTCGGCGGTCTGGCTGCTGGTGCCGGAAACCCTCCGCCGAAGAGAACCCGCCGCATCCACCGCCGCCTAGCGGGCCGGCCGCAGATTTTGGTGGGGCGGGGTGGGTGTTGCTCGGGTGAGGGCGTCGGGCAGAGTGTTGCGGGTGAGCAAACCGACTTCGAAGCACACACCGCGGCCGGTCTCGAGCAAGACCACCTACGCGCTGGCCGGGCTGGCCGTTGTCGTGGTCGTGGTGATCGTGGCGGCCCTCTACCTGTGGAATCGCGGCGGCGGGGACGAGGTGCGCAACGACGGGTACGGTCCGGTGCACGATCCTGCGGTGTCGGTGGCGCTGGATTCCGACGGAGCCATTGTGCTGGGCAAGCCCAATGTGAAAACCCTTGACATCTATGAGGATCCGCTGTGCCCGGCGTGCGGTCAGCTGGAGAAGATCTACGGGCAGGAGATTGCCCAGCAGGTCGACCTCGGCAAGATCGCGGTGCGGTACCGCCTGGTGAACTTCCTCGACCCGCGGTCGAGCAGCAAGGACTACTCCACCCGCGCGGTGGCCGCCAACGAGTGCGTCGCCCAGGCCGGTGACGGTCCGGTCTACTCGAAGTTCCACTCGCTGCTGTTCACCACCAAGCAGCCCGCCGAGGGCGGTTCCGACCACGACAACAAGGAACTGGCCGCCATCGCCAAGGAGGCGGGCGCCGGTGACGATGTCGCCAAGTGCATCACCTCCGGCGACCGCGCCGACACCGGCCGCGCCCACGCCGATGCCGCACTCAAGGCCCTCAACGACGCCCTCAACAATCGCGCCGCCACCCCGTCGGTCTTCATCGACGGCAAGAAGGTCGACGTGAACAACAAGAACTGGGTCCTCGACGCCGCGAAATAGGCGGGGCGGTAAGGCTTCAGACGTCGAGGATGGGCCAGCGCAGGCGACCTGTGCAGGTGGCTGCCCGGCCCAGCGCGTCCTCGGCGGCATCGAGTTCGATGAGGGCCTCGTCGAACACCTCGGCGGCGCCGGCGACGCAGTAGGCCGGGGTGGTGAGTGCGCCGGTGCCCGGCGTATCGAGCAGCAGGCCGGAGTCGGGGAGATCGCGGTAGGCGGCGGTCAGGTCCGCCAGGTCCGCTCGGAGGGTCTGCAGCCGATCTTGCAGTAGCTGCCGCCGCTGTTCCAGCAGCAGCGGGTCCCGCAGGTCGGCTTCCGCGCTCGGTTCGTGGTCGCTCATGCGACCAGCATGCCGTGGTGGGCCGGAACATGCGGTGGTGCACAGGAATTCGGATGTTCTTGTGCACCACCGCATGCCGGGCGGAATGGGTGGGGTGCGGCCCTCGGGGGAACGGAGAAGTGAGCCGCACCCCGGGGAGGGAACCGGGCTGGGGGCTCGGCTCCGTGGTCGGGGAGGGGATCTTGCGGGTCAGCGCGATGCGGCTCGGGTGGGGGTTTCGGGGATGTCGTTGTCCGGGGTGGCGCGGGACAGCTGGGGATGGATGAGGATGTGGGACTCCATCGGGTAGGCCAGGTCCTGGGTGAAAGGTGCTCCACCCGTGGCGGTTTCGATGGGGTCGGGAACGACGCGCAGGGGGTGTGGCCTGGCGGGTGCGTCGATATCGGTGTGCGGGAACAGGTAGCGCGCACCTTCGCGGACGGTTTCGTGCGACTCGCCACTGGGGTCGATCCAGCGCATGCGATCGGTGTCCGAGAGATAGACGCGCCAGGGGTGTTTTCCCTTGTCGGCCAGTAACTTCAGCCGATGGTGATGCGTGCACAGGACGGCGCGGTAGGCGGGATTCGGGCCCGGGACGCCGCGCGAGGGATGTGGCTCGAACTGGACCAGGGTGGTTTCCGCCGCGGGCATGGTGCAGCCGGGGAAGCGGCACAGGCCATCGACGGCGCGAACCTCACGGGGTGGCGCGCTCGAAAAAGCGCGTACCGCAACGGGTTTCGTATCCAGAGCGGTCATGGCGCGTTCCCAGGGAGCCTGCCGGACCGGGATGGTCCGTGACTCCGGCCTGCGCGAGGTGCGGGGGCCCGGCGCGTCGGCCGGTTCGGCGCGCCGGGGGGCCGTTCCGTCCGTGGCGTTCGCCTCCTGGGCGGCCTCGTTCGGGAAGTACTCCGGAATCACCTGGAAACGTGCGTGTTCGGCAAGGGTGCGGGCGAGGGCACCGTCGATGGGGCCGTAGCCGGCGAGGAAGGCCGGATCGTCGCGCAGGCCGAGCAGGGTTTCGGCGGAGACCCCGACCTGGATGAGTGGGCGGCGGGGCGTGGTGGGGGCATCGGCCTTGGGGCAGTCGAGTCCCCGGCCGCAGCCGCAGCGCAGGCGGCCGGAGCCGTCGGCGAGCGCGACCAGCGCGTCGGTGCGGCGCTGGGACATGGTGCGGGGATCGGCCTCGCAGACCTGGAGGCTCATTTCGCGTAGCCGCATGGCGAGCGCCTGGGCTCCGGCGGCGGGCAGCAGGCCGTCGAATACGGCCATGCCGTCCTGCACCGCGCGAATGCGGACGTCGCGGTCCTGCTCGCGCTCCTCGCGGCGGCGGGTCTCGCCTTCGGGGTCCAGCCGGGTGACCCAGCGCTGGGCGGTCTGGCGTAATCGGGCCGGGTCCGAGCGCAGCGCCGCCTCGATCAGCTTGGGCTCCAGCACTTCTCGCACCTCGTGCGGCAGGCCGCGCAGACTGTCCGCGATCACCTGCACCCGAGACAGGTCGATCCGCCCGGCCGCGAAGGCGTGCTTGGTCTGCGGTAGGGAATCCAGCGCCAACCCGATATCGATGAGGGCCGCCGCCACCGCCTCCGACACGTGCACCGCCACGGCGATCTCCGCCGCGGCGAACTCCCCGGCACGCACCCCGCCCGCTCCCGGCGCGGCATTCCCGGCCCGATGCCGGCGATACACCTCCCGCACCGCTGTGACTTCCGCCGCCTGTGCGAACGCCGCCGCCCCGTGTGCCCGCCGCAGCGCGTCGATCAGCTCTTCCTCGCCCATCGCCTCCACCTCTCGGCTATCGAACATGCGTTCGAGACTACATCGAGAAGATCGCCGCCGCCAGCCTCTGTACAGGCGATTTGGTTTGTTCGACACCAGTCGTGTAACTTCGTTCAAGCAAGCAGGGCAACGCCCCGCTGGCAGAGAAGTGAACACGGGGCTATGGCGCAGCTGGTAGCGCACCACACTGGCAGTGTGGGGGTCAGGGGTTCGAGTCCCCTTAGCTCCACCAATCGTGTCATTGCACGAACCGACTCCATTGGGGCTGGTACCGCAGAAGCGGTACCAGCCCCAATGTCGTTTCCGGGTTAGGGGATGCGGAACGTGGGGACGAGGCGGTCTGGTCCGGTGATGGCGACCTGGGCGACGAGGGCCTCGATGAGTGCCTTGGCTTGGGTGCAGGTTCCGGTGGTGATGATGTTGGCGATGTGGTCGGCGATGACGTCGAGCGTGGCGGGTCCAGGGGCTGTGGGTTCGCTGGCCAAAGCGGCGGTGAGTTGGTCGCGGCGGGTGGCGAGCTGGGTTGTCTTGGTGCGCAATTCGCCGAGTCGTCCGGCGAGGAGTTCGGGGTCGAGGGTGCCGTTTTCGAAGGCGTTCAGATACCGGTCGATCGCCTGCTGAGCCTTGGCGAGTTCAGCGGAGATGGTGGCCAGTTCGGCGCGGGTGTCGCTGCTGGCGTCTCGGTGGTGTCGCTTCTGGGCGTGGATGGCTTGGCTGATCAGGTCGTGGCGGGTGCGGTAGAAGTTGCTCAGGGCTTCGAGGACGGCTGCGTCGACGGAGTCGGCGTCGAGGCGGGTGAAGTCGCACTTGTCGGTGTCGTAGCGGGTGCGGTTGAAGCAGGTGTAGTAGCGGTAGGTGCGGGAGCGTCCGGTGGCGCGGGTTCCGATCATGGCGCGCCCGCAACGCGGGCAACGCAGGCGGCCGGTCAGGAGATAGCCCGAGGAGTTCGCGGCGCGGTGGGCGTGGGATTCCCCGCGCGCTTCGAGGACTGATTGGGCGTGGTCGAAGGTGTCGGTGTCGATGATGGCGGGGTGGGTGTTGGTGACGGTGCTGTCGCGGAACGTCAACTCGCCGAGATAGATCCGGCTGTTGAGAATGCGCAGTACATGGTGACCGGACCATTGTGGTAGGCATCGAGTTTGTGGGTGAGGGTGGTCAATGATTCTGTGCCGGTGTCGAATTCGATGAAGAACCGCACCGCGCAGTTGTGGCGTTCCCAGCAACCGTATCCGTCCGGGCATAGTCGGACTCGTTCTCCGGAATACTTGTCGAGCTGAAAGAACTCGCCGCACTGCCGCTCCGACCACCGATCAGGGTGCGTGATATCGCGGCGATGAGTGGGGTTGCGGTGGGCGGCCAAGGCGCAGAAGAAGTCGTTGACGCCAAGGCGATGCTCGAGAGTCGGTGAGCAGGCCAGACGTTCGAGCATCAGGGCGTGCGCGTCAGGGGCTGGTGGCTTGTCGGCGCGTTGGGCGGAGATCAGGCGTGCGCCGGGATATCCGAGGGCGTGGCGGGTTTGGCTGGTGCCGCCGCCCTAGAGGGATTCGCGGAAGGCGAAGAGCATGCCCATCTCGCGGAGTTTGCGCAGTCGGTCCTGTGCGCGGCGGACGGAGGAGAATTCGAGGGCGGCGATCTGATCGGTGGTGAAGACCTTGTGCTGCGGCAAACAGGGAGAGAAGACGTCGGTCACGGTCGAGGAGACGGAACCAGGGACCGGCGTCTGGGTGCCCGCCCCGTTGCACCCAGCGGCCGCCGCGCGGCCCTACGCGGGAATGTGTATGAGTATTGATGTTCATTCTGGATTTCGCCCCCGTACCTCGATCCTGCCCCTGAGCGGCGCGGGTATGGTTGGCGTGTTCGGCGTTTGGGGTGGCGGCTAGGACGCCGAGCACCCGCCGCCCCATCCGCGCCGCCAAACGCTGACCCATCCGCAGCCGGGTTGTCGTCGCGGCCGTTCATCGGGCATCACCGCCGACCGGTTGCCGGGTGCCCACCGCACGGATCATGATGTCCGGCCCGTCGACCAGCACCGTGCGGTTCGTATGCTGGTCCGTCAGGTCCACCAATTCGGCCGTTTGCGAACTGTCCCCGCGGGGCCCGAGACGGTTTCCGCGAACATCATTCATGCCTCGGGACGCTCACGTGACGATCGAATTCCGACAAGACTCCGCACTGAGCATGACCGCGTCCAGTCTGTCGAGACCGAGGGCTTCTACTGTCGCAGGCAGCGAGAACAGATCCGCCTGATTCAAGCGCATCCACCGCACCCGAGTACTCGCAACTCGTGCGCTGATCGCTGGTACTGCGAGGTCGGCTTTGACGGTGCCACGGCAGCCGAGCACCACGGTGGTGCTGTTGGTCGCGAGTTGCTCGGCGACGAGTTATCCCAGTTCGTAATTCGTTCATTCGGCTTCGAGTTGCAGTTGCACGACACGTCGGTCGCCGTGGGCGACCAGTGCGTCGACTATTCGTAGAAAGGCTGCTGCGGCATCGGAGCCTGGAGTGACGGCCCGGCGAATCTCGGTCAGCCATTGCGGAATATGCTTGCAGCGATACGGACTCTTGTAGTCGATCAGCGCCTCCATCAAGCGCAGTGCAACTGTCGCTTGCCATGTGACATCTGTGGTTCGAGCGAAAAGCACAAGCTGATCGACGGCTTGAGCGTTCCCTCGGGCCATCTGAACCCACTCATCGATAAGTGAACCCAGTTGGTCTGGGGTTATCCAGTCTTTACTCGCCTCGGCGGCAACCTCGGCCGGTCGTCGAATTTCCGGCGGCCGGTAGTGCAATCTGTATTCCTCGGACCACTCGCTGTCTTCCTCGGCTGTCGGGGCTGGAAGGAGATAAGCGATCTCGTCGCTCGCTGTGTTCGATCCAGTGCGCGAGTCGAGCACGATCCGAATGATGCCGGGCCAAATGTGCGGGAGGGCACGGCGTACTTCCGCTCTGTGGGTTGCCTGCCACGCCAGGCCGTAGAGCACCTCCTGCAGGGCGGCGCCAGAGTTCGCCAATGCCTTCAAGTGTTCTCGCAGCAGTTCGACCCGGCCCTGAACGGCCTCGGACGCGAGCACGTGGGGCACGGCTTTACCGACGGCACACGGTGGTTCTGAGGTAGTTGTGCGGACTGGTGCCTTGATCCTGCGTTGGATCATCAGCATGGCTTTGAGCAACACCGAGGCTTGTTCACTGACGCAGCATCGGCTCTCGGCTGCCTGATAGCAGGCGGTGATCGGCCCGGCCAAGGCTCCCAGATCGAGCCGCTCGGTGCGAGACAGCGCCTCGGTCGGCGGCATAAGCCAGAGGCTTGACCCCCTGTCGCCATAGGCCGGCGCGTGGTGGCAGATCCATGACTCGATCGATGCCATCGCCATTTGATGTACGCATCCACGCGTCGTGCCTGTGTTCCGACAAGGTGCCTCCCAAAGTTCCGATGTTCCGTCCTCGAGGGCCTTTCCGAAATTGCTGAGCGGTTCCTTCACACACATTTCGAGAGCGTCGTTCAGACACTCGAAATCGAGCGGTACGTGATGGAAGTTCGCGGAGAACAAGTAGAGGAGACCGTGGCTCGTCGAGGGACTGCTTGCCAGTCCGGACAACGTGTGTTCGAACCCGAGCCGCGGCATGAACTGGTCGGCCGAGGCCGCCAGGAGTCGGGTTGTGGCCCAATGAATATCGTCATCGCCGAATCGAATGGCGGATCTGGCGTGGGCGACCACTGCGGCCAGGGATACCTGCGCGATAGTGTTTCGTATGGTCTTGTCGGAGTCGACCGTTGGAAGATCGCATTCCAGAGCGCGGACTGTTCGCAGATCGCCGGCGATGTGGGGGAGCACGTCCTCGCGTCCGAGCATGTATCGCAGCCCGATGCGATTCATTGTCTGCCACGATATTTCGTCGGAGCTGGGCTCCTGCTCTTCGGGCACCTCGACCAGTGCGGGCAGTGTCGTCAGGAGATCGACGACCACGACGACATCGTTGTCCGTTCGGAGCCGGTAGTTGCCGGCGTCGAGTAAGGCTGCACAGGCGCGTGTGTACTCGGCATCCTGCTGAGTCAGGCGCTCGCTACGCTGCAAGAGCTCCGCACCGATTCCTCCGAGCAGTTGCATATATTCGTCAGAGCGGCCAATGAGCGCGGCGGTCACCAGTCTCCAGACAGCGACAGAAAGGGTGACCTCGGTTCTTTGAGCCAGAAGCTCCTGGCCACCTTCGGTTTTCGTCATGAACCTGTGGCTCAGAAGGCCGTGTCGTTCCAGATTCCATACCTCGGGCTGTCGGAGCCAGCAGTCCAGCTCGTCCTGGACCTGGTCCAAATGGTCTATCAGTAGCGAGACCACTAATCCCGGCATCGCGAGATTGTGGCAGTTGCCGAGCAGCATTTCGACGACACGCCCGATCGGTTGTACCTCGGACTCGATCAGCGATTCGGCATAGCGTTTCAATGCTGACAATCCCGCGAATGCCGGTTCGTGGGCGGCTCGAAAGTCGATTCCCCAGTGCATATCCCAATGACTGAAGCTGCCGTAGCAGAACCTGCGCACGCCATCGGGAAACTCCAGCTCGGCACCGTTGATCTCGCTGGAGATGTGTTTTGCGCGCTCTTCGCCGTCGCGTTTCGCGAAGTCATTCAAGAGGGTCTGGACGACTCGGATGGCAACGGCCGGGTCGGCCCCGATCATGGCGGTAAACGGGCCAGGAACCCAATCAGCGGTATCGAGCAGAATCCGTGCGAGATTGTTCACGGGCGGGGCGAGTGTGGCGCCTCCGCAGTAATAAGACTCGGTGATATCTGCGAGTAGTGCGAGGTTGTTGGATGCCAATGATTCTGTTGCCCAACGTGATTCGAGTACTCGGCGCATGCCGAAAGGCTGTATTCCTTGTGTTGCGCCTCGGTCGCGGAGGAACCTCTCGGCGTGTTCGTCCAGGTCCGGTCCCAATAGCGCCGACACCTCCGAGGGAAAGGAATCGTTGAGGTGCCACTCGTGCGTCAGCGTCAGAGCGCGTACTTGAGTGCGGTGACCCGAAGGGTCCGTTTCGGCCAGTAGTAGGCCGCGTAGCCAGGCGAGGACCAGGTGCTCGACGGAGGATCCTGGCCACAGGACGCTTCGGTCCTCCAGAGGAATCCGGAGGTATGCGTGATCGACGAGGGGGCCCAAAATGGCGGGGTCGCCGACGCCTTCGTACGTGTACCGATCCACGGCAAGACGAATCAGATCTCGACGGTCCTCATCCGGTGATACCGGCCAGACGTGCTCCATCATAGGACGGGAATCACCCGCTGTGAGAACAGCTTCCAACGGGACCTCAGCCCAGCGACGTCCGAATTCTTTCGCTAGGTCGCGGAAGATCGTCAGCAACCGCGCGTATTCGGCATTGAATTCTGTTCGAGGCGAGGCGAAGGTAACTTGGCAGGCCAGTCGAGTAGCACGCAGTGTCCATCGCGGTGCTCCCGCCTCTCGTAACACGGACCACCCGTCACACAGGATCAACATCGCGACTGCGAAGTCGCGGATCAGATCGTTCGCGAAGTCCTCGCTCGCACTCCACACTCTGTCGTCGGTATTGCGGAGCAGCAACCCGTCCATGCGTAGCGAAGGCAATGCCTCGACCTCAACCGCCGATGCCGGCGGCGAATCAGGCAACAGCCGGCGACGTGCGAGCATAAGGAGGGTGTAGTGCCGTGCATCGCGGGTAGCAGCGGTCGGCCGCCGTACGACCCGGCTCCAAATGGCGGAGAAGACGTCCGCTTCGGACAGGGGGCGGTCGGGCAGTGCAGCGGCGTCGCCACTGCGTAACAACATGTCGATCAGCCCGAGGCGGCCAAACACCCATCCTGGACGTTGCTGATCGGCCAGTCCCGACAATCGTGGAAAGTACTCGGCGATCTCCAGCAGCTCCGATGGGAGGAGCAGTGGCACTTCATGTGTGCGGCACGGGCGCGGTATGCCTGTAGCTCGGAGTGAAATGGACAAACTGTCGGCGACGGCAACGGTGGCATCCGTGCGAGTCACTGCGACGACGCCGAATCCAGCGCGCAAGGAAGCGGTTGCAAGTTGTGACAGTAGAGCGGACTTGCCCTCCAGAACTGCCTCGGCACCGTCGATCACGATGAGTGAGTGCTCGGCCTGGCGACTGGCGAGGACTTCCGAAAACCCTGTACCCAGAGCAGTTTCGAGTTCGACCATAGTCTCGGGGAGGTCGTACAGGCTGAGCGTTGCCAGACAGCCGCCTCGGGATCGCAGTTCTTCGGCGACCTTTACGGTGAGTGCCGACTTACCGATATCCGGCTCGCCGCTCACGATGACGACACTCGGTTCGCCCGCCACGTTCAGAAGCGTGTCGAGAAGTGAGTGTCGAGCCTCGACCCGGTCGATCTCCAGATTTCCTTCGGGCCCGCTCAGCGCGAAACCGGTACGGTCTCGCAGTGCAACCGCTAGGCGGTCCAGAAGGTTCCAGCCAAATTCCATGGCTTGGTCGCTCGGCCCGGTCTCCGCCAGATATCTGATAGCTTCGGTTCCTGCGAGCATCTCGGGAAAGCTCCACACGAGATCCTCTGGTGCCGACGCGATTCGAGCGTCGATATCCGCACGCCACTCGCATCGCATGATGATGCCGAAGACTTTCGAGTGGGTCTCGAGCTGTTGCTTCACCAGCTTGTCCATCGACCCGATGTCGGGCGTGGCGGTCCCAGCGACACTGGTCATGAGGATGTATTCACGTGCGCCGGCCGCCACCAGCCGACGGATGCTGGGCGTCTCCCTACTGATCGCCTGGTTCAACCAGGTCGCCGGGTTCGGAGGCTGCCGTTTCGACCATTTGACCTGGAAGATCACCGCATCCCGGTCCAGAGTGATGTCTCGTCCGCCGTCTGACTCACCGACCGGATAGCAGGTCGCGTCAGGGTAGCAATGTTTCAGCAACGCGGCACACAGTTCTTGGAATCGTTCCTTGCCGAGACGTTCGTATAGGTACCGGCTGGACGGTTCCGATGGTTCGCCCGCCACTTGTGCTCCTTGAGTTCACGAGGCCAACGTTCCAGATGCTACGGTTCGGCACCGACAGCCGGTCCCATCGTCTGTCGTTTCGCTTGCGAGACTGGCGAATTGGATGGGACAGTCGGGGGTCGGCCTAGGTGGCGGCACTTTCAACTTTCCTCGGCCGGATATCACCCGGACGTGCACAAGGCGGCACGGACGGTCGCGGCGGATGGCGACATCGAACCGGCCATGGCCGCGCTCTGCGCTCATCAAGGAGGAGGGGTGGTGGTGGATCGTGGCGCGTCACCCCCGGCTCCCGGCGCGATAGCTGCGCCCTCCCCGCCCACCTAGGTCGTCGCCTTCGCGACACCAGCGAGTCGCGACTGCGTTTCATCCAGTCGTTGGCTTATGTCGCTATGGACGTGGTGGATACGTCGCGTTTTGTAGGCGGGATCCCACTGCGAATCGCGATGTCAGGTCCTTCTACCAGCACCACGCGGTTCGTATGCTGGTCCGTCAGGTCCACCGAACGACAGAGCCGCAGGTCAATGACCTGCGGCTCTTTTGCTTTTCCTGCGATGCATGAATCCGGGCGGTCGGCAGGCTCAGACAGCGCCGCCTTGCTGATTTCAACACCTACGGGCTGCAGGCCACTTCGGCTGGTTCCGGATGCCGCCGGCCCGGAGCCCACCAGTTGAGGCGGCCCATGGTCTGCATGAGGGCCGGGACGAGGATGGTGCGGATGATCGTCGCGTCGACCAGCACGGCCAGGGTGAGTCCCAGGCCGAAGAGCTGGACGAAGGACACCCCGGAGAACACCATGCCGACGAAGGCGATGGCCAGCAGGGCCGCTGCGGCCGTGAATATCCTTGCGGTGCGGGCGATTCCGACGGCGACGGCGCGACCGGTCGCGCCGGAGGCGAGATACTCCTCGCGAATGCGTGACAGCAGGAACACCTCGTAGTCCATGGATACGCCGAATGCCAGGCAGAACATCAGGATCGGCATGGTCGGGACCAGATAGCCGGTCGAGGTGAATCCCAGTACGCCCGAGAGGTGTCCGTCCTGGAAGATCCACACCATCGCGCCGAAGGTGGCCGCCAGCGACAGCACCGTCAGCACCAGCGCCTTGATCGGCAGCACCACACTGCGGGTGAACATCAGCAGCACCAGGAACATGGACACCGCGATAATGCTCAGCGCCAGGGGAACTCGCCGGGCCAGGGTGGACACCGAGTCGGCATTGCGGGCCGCCGGTCCGCCGAAGAGCACCCGGCCCGGGGCGGGGACCGCGCGCAGGCGGTCGAGTTGAGTGGTCGCCGCCGTGGAATAGGGGTCGAGGCGGGTGCCGATCCGCAGGTACGTGCCCGCGTCCCCGGTCAGTGCGGATTGTGGTCCGGCCGCCTGGAATCCGCCTGCGTAGGCCCCTGCGCTGGACAGTACCGACGTGACATCGGGAATCTGGGACAGCGTCTTCGCGTAGTCGCCGACCGCCGCGGTGTCGCCGTGATCATCGGGCAGGATCGCCAGGATGCCCGCGGTCAGGTTCTCGGAGAAGTCGGACCGGGAGGCGTCGCCGACATCACGGCTGGAGCCGGCGGCGAGCACCCGATCGTCGGCCCAGCCGAAACGCACGGTGAGGAACGGCGATCCGAGCAGCAGCAGGACCGCCACCACGGCGGTGATCCACAGCACGGGACGGCGCATCACACCCATGGCGAAGCGGTACCAGCGGTCGTCTTCGACGGGAACGGGTACGGGGTCGGGGCGTCCGAGACGGCGGCGCAGGAACCGCCGCACATCCCAGGCGTCGACCCGGGAACCCATGAGCGCCAGGGCCGCCGGGAGCACCAGCAGCGTGGTGAATACCGCCGCCGCCAGCACGGCCAGCCCCGCGTAGGCGAACGAGCGCAGGAAGTACAGCGGGAACACCAGCAGCGCGGACAGCGACAGGGCCACGGTCAGACCGGAATACAACACGGTGCGCCCGGCCGTGCGCACCGTGCGAACCACGGCCTCGACGGTGTCCGCGCCCGCCGCGATCTCCTCCCGGAACCGGCTCACCATGAACAGGCTGGAGTCGAGCGCCACCGCGAACCCGAGCGCGGTGGTCATGTTCAACGCGAAGATCGAGACATGCCCGACGGCGGCCAGCCCGCGCAGAACCGCCAGCGCCGCGCCGACGGTCACCACACCCACCAGCAGCGGCAGCATGGAGGCGATCAGGCTGCCGAACACCAGCACCAGGGCGATACCGGCCAGCGGGACGGCAATCGATTCGATGAGCACCAGATCGAGGGTCACCTGGCGGCTCATCTGGGCGAGCGCGACCGCTTCACCGCCCGCCCGGATCCCGACCCCGTCGCGGGTGCCGTTGTACTTCTCGGCGATGGCGTCGGCCACCTTGGGCGCGGCGGTGTCATCGCCGCGCGCGAAGGCCACGATGACGGCGCTGTGCTGATCCTTGCTGCGCAAGGCCGGCCGCATCTCGGTTGCGACGCTCCAATACGACTGCACGCCTTGCAGATCCGAATCGGCGCGCAGTTCATCGGTGAGCTGCCGTCCCACCGTGGTGGCGGCCGGGCCGTCGATGCCGTCGGGCGCGGTGAGCAACAGCACGACGTTCGGTGCGGCACCGGGGAAATGCTGTTCGAGATACTGTTCCACCCAGGTGGATTCGGAGTCGGGCGCTTGAAAGCCACCGGACTGCAGGTGCATCGGCGCGGACCAGCCGACGGCGTAGCAGAGCACGGCTGCCAGCCCCGCCATCGCCAGCACGGCCCGCGCGCGGCGCTGGGCGAAGAGTGCGATTCGAGTCAGCATGGGGCTCACCGCCATTCGGCGGGCGGCACGTGTCGCGCGGCCCGGACCAGATCTTCGGAGACCCGCCAGAGTTCGGTGGCTCGCTCCTCGTCGTAGGACTCCGGTGCGCTGGGCACCTCCGCCGCCCCCGTGAAGTATTTACCGGTGGTGTCGGCGAGTTCGGGTGCGGTGACCAGCCAGGCGAGGTCCGCCGCCGACCGGGTGACGGTGCGGGCAATGGGCATGACCTTGATGAGAACCGGCGCGAGGAAACGGAATCCGATGCGCGCCACAGTCGGGTAGCCGCGCGACAGCCCGGTCTGCGGCATCAGCCCGGGATCGAAGGCGTTGGCCGTGATACCCCGGTCGTGCCAACGCCGCGCGAGCTCATAGGTGAAATAGACATTGGCGAGTTTGCTGGTGGCATAACGGATTCGGCCGTCCACACCGGAGTCCCGCTGGTCGTCCGGGTCCGCCAGCTGGCCAGGGTGACGCCATTGCGGCGCGGGGAAGCCCATGGACTTGCGCGGTCCCTGGTGCACATCGCTGGACACCACGATGACCCGTGCGCCCGGTGCGAGTAGATCGGCGCACCCGGTGACGAGCGCGAAATGCCCGAGGTGATTGACCGCGAAGGTGAGTTCGTAGCCGTCCTGGGAGGTCCGCACGCGGTCCACGATCTGGAGGCCGGCATTGCACACCACCGCACCCAGCCGCGGATTCTTCCGGCGGCGCAGTTCCGCCACGGCCGCGTCGACCGAATCGAGCGAGGCCAGCTCCAGTTCGACCAGTTCGATCCCGGCATCGGGCGCGTGCACGCGGATCCGCTGAACCGCAGTCTCGGCCCGCTGTGGGTCACGGCATCCGAGGATCAGCGGAATACCCGCGGCGGCCAGGCATTTCGCGGTCTCCAGACCGAGGCCCGAGGTCGCCCCGGTGATCAGCACGGGGTCGCTCATTCCGCGTTCTCCAGCCACTTCATCGTGAATTCGTCGATGGCGGCGGCGGTGCTCGCGAAGGTCTTGCTCATATCGGCCTCGATCAGCCTGCCGATCAGGGGAACTCGCGCCTCGATCGAGCCCGACATGGTGAACTCGCAACCGATCTCCGTGCGGCGCACCACCAGATCGGCGGTGAGTGAGATGGTCATGCCTTCCACCTGCCCCTGCATCCGTCCCCGGGCCACGCCGTCCTCGGGTTCGTTCCACGACTCGCTGTAGCCGTAGCGCACCCCGTGGGGCCGGAAGGTCGCGGCCGGACCGGGCAGCGCCGAGGCCGGGATGACGGTGTTCACGGTGACCATTGCCAGGCCGCCCGCGGCATCGAAGGCGGCCAATTCCGCGTCGGGACCGTCGATTTCGCGAATGCGCTGCTCCCAATAATCGCGGGAGCCGAGGACGCGATGGAACAGGGTGTCGGGGTACGGGTAGGGGGTGGTGTGTTGCACGGAACGCGACATGATCAGTCTCCGAGGTTCTTGGCGTAGATGCGGTGGATGTCGAGCATTCGGTAGCGGGTGCGGTCGGCATCGTCGCGACCGACCTCGGACAGCAGGTAGGCGTCGACGAGCCGGTCCAGGGCGTCCTCCACCTGATCGACGCGCAGATCGGCCAATGCCGGTGCGGTGAACTCGGTTCCGGCCGGTATCCGGCGACCGAGCTCCCGGAACAGTCCGGCGGCGGTGGGGTCGAGCCGGTCGAAGGTGAGATCGAGGCTCGCGCGCATGTCCAGTGCCTGATACGACACCACTTCGAGGCGGCGCTGTTCATCGCTGATCCGGGCGAGCATGTGGGCGAAGGTCCAATGGGGCCGCGTCGTCATGCGGCAGGCGACGGCGCGCAAGGCCAGCGGAATGCCGGAGCAGTGGTCGGCGACCGTCCCGGCGTCCTCCCATTCGGGCAGCACGCGGGCGCGCCCGACGGTGGCGACCAGCATCTGCAGTCCCTGGGTGCGGGACAGCTCGTGCAGGACGAAGGTGCGAACGGTGGTGAGCCCCAGGGCGAATCGGCTGGTGATCAGGGCGGTGCCGACGCCGCCCGGGGGCAGCAGCGGGATGACCTGGGATTCGGTGGCGGCATTGTCCAGAATGACGAGCACCCGCCGATGCGCCAGCCGCGCCCGGTACAGATTGACCCGCTCGGCCAGGGACTTCGGCATGGCGTCGGCCGGTATGCCCAGCGCCGTGAGCAGCCGTCCGAGCACCGTCTCCGGGGTGGTGCACGGCCCCTCGGCGAGGTCGGCGTACAGCAGTCCTTCGGGAAAGCGGTCGCGCAGGCAGTCCGCCGCCTGCAGGACCAGCGCCGTTTTGCCGACCCCCGCGCCGCCGGTCACCAGCACCGGCCGCGGTGCGGGATCGTCGGTCAGCATGCCGGTGAGGGTCGCCAATTCGGTGTCCCGGCCGCTGAATCCGAGCGGAGCCAGCGGCAGCGTATCGGGCGCGAGGGCCAGGCCGTGCGGCCGGAGGCCACCGGATTCGGCGCGCACGGTGAGCGGCGGGTAGGCCGGTGCGTCCAGCTCGGGCAGGTCGCCGCGCAGGATGCGGCTGTGCAGATCCCGCATCCCCGGACTCGGGTCCGCGCCCAGTTCGTCGGCGATGAGCCGGCGCGCCAGCTCGTACTGCCGCAGCGCCTGGGCGGTCTCGCCATTGAGGAAGTAGGCGCGAATCAGCCGCTCCTGCAACCCCTCCACCAGCGGATCCTCGAGCAGCGTGGTGTGCAGCCGGTTGATGACCAGCGAATGATTGCCGCGCCTGATCTCCGCGTCGGCCCAGTCCGCGGTCACCTCGTGCTTGAGCCGGTGCAGGGATTCGCTGAGCCGCCGGGCCCATTCGCTGTCCAGACCCGTCATGGCACTGCCGTTCCACAGGTTCAGCCCCGCCGACAGCCGCTCGACCCGATCGGGATCGTCGATGTCGGTGGCGCGGGCCCGGTCGACCAGATCCATGAAGTGCCACAGGTCGACCGATTCCGGCGGGGTGGAGAGCATGTAGCCGCCGGGGCCGCGGTGCACCTGGACCGGGTCCGCGCCGGTGCCGGAGGTGGCCTCGGTGAGCAGACCGCGCAGCCGGGCGACATAGGTGTAGACGGCGTCGCGCGCGGCGGCCGGCGGGGAGTCGCCCCAGACCCGGTCGATCAGGGTGTCGATCGACAGCGGCCGGCCCGAATCCACCAGCAGCGCGGCCATCAGGCTGCACTGCCGGGGCGGACCCAGGTCCACGATCTTGCCGTGCACGTGCAGCTGCACGGGTCCCAGGAGTTTGAACTGAATCATTGCCACGCCTTCGTTTCCCGCCGTCGCGCGCGAACGCGCGGGCGGGTTGTGGTGCGGCGCACTCGATTACACCGAGAGCGCCGCGAGAAATAGTGCGACCAGGGCAATTCCCTGCAGGATCACGCGGACCACGATGACGCTGTCCCAGGTGCGCTGCAGGTCCCGGACGTCGACCGGCACCCGGTCGGCCAGCACCGCGGCGGTGAGTTCCTTGTTGACCGGCGCGCTGACCCGCGCGTAGATACCGAGCCAGATGGCCAGGGCCACCACGGCCGCCGCCGCGAGAATGCCCGCGACCGCCTTCCCGTCCAGGAAGGCGGCCCCGGTGGCGACGACCGCCGCGACCACGCCGACGGCGCCGGGAATGGGCATGCGCTTGTCGGCGACCTCGTGAATGCGTCCGGTGGCGGCGGTCAGCGCGCGGTCGTCGATGCGAGCCAGCGCCGTGCGCAGCACCAGGGCGCAGAAAAAATCCGTCCCGTAGACCACAGCCGTCGTCATGATTGAAATTCCGATGGCGGACAGTAAGAAATAATTCATGGGAAGAATCCTCGGCGTAGTTATCGTCGCAAGGTGTCGTGAATAGTATGTTGCACCTTGCGGCACAACAGGTTTCACCGAGCTGTGATTGTCACGATGGCCAGTTCCCGCCCGGTGTGGGCTGTGATCCGATATAAGTGGAGCTGGTCAGGTATTACTCGCGCAAGGCCGCGGCTACCATAATTCCCCCCGCTAATCCGGCCGCGGTGAGCAACTCCCAGGTGTCCGGAGGCCCGGTGCGGCCGAGGCGTGCGCGCTTGTTGAGCGTCACTGTCGCATCCACCAGTTCGAGCGCGACGCCCAGGACGAACCAGTGCCGCACCGGATGTCCGCGCCGCAGCGACCAGACGGTGCCGAGCCCGATCACCACGTCTCGGGTGCCGAACGCGCGGGTCGGCAGCGAGGAGGCGTCCTCGTCGTACTCACCGGACCAGGACTTCGCGACGGCCGCGGGCGCGGTGAGCATGCCGGTGCCGATGGCGATGCGGGCCAGTGCCTGGGACCACGCCGCCTGCCGCACCATCGCCTGGGTACGACGGGCGAGCATCGAATTACCGTTCATCGTAAGGTCTTTCCTCCGCACAGGCGGCCACGTCGACGGCGACCACCACCTTTCCGCGGGCATGCCCGCCCTGACTGAGCAAGTGCGCCTGCGCGGCGTCGGGCAGCGGGTAGACCGCCCCGACCGGTACCCGGAACACGCCCTTGCCCGCGAGCGCGGCCACCACCGGCAGGTCCCCGGTGTCGGGTCGCGTGAACACGTACGCACCGCCGAGTTCGCGGGCCTTGGGATCGACCACCGAGGCGAACCGGCCGTGGGGCGCGAGCAGCGGCAGCACCGTGCGCTGAATGCGCTTGCCGACCGCGTCGAGCAGCACATCGACCCCGGCCGGCGCGAGCGACCGCACCGAATCAGCCAGTCCCACAGCGTAATTCACCGGCTCCGCCCCCAGTTCGCGCAGGAAGGCGTGATTGCGGTCGCTGGCCGTGCCGATCACGCGGGCGCCCAGGTGCACCGCCAGCTGCACCGCGACGCTGCCGACGCCGCCCGCCGCGCCGTGCACCAGCACCGTCTCGCCGCGTCGCACATCCAGCACCCGCACCAGTGCCTGGTAGGAGGTGAGCGCGGCCAGCGGCATGGCGGCGGCCTCGGCCCAGCCCAGATTCGGCGGCTTGAGCGCGAGCGCTCGCACCGGGGCGGGCATGACCTCGGCGAAGGCGCCCCGGCTCAGATAGTCCTCGCGGACACAGCCGACGACCTCGTCGCCCACGGCGAATTCGGTCACGCCGATGCCGATTTCGCGCACCACCCCGGATACGTCGGCCCCGGGGACGATGGGGAACACGGTGTCGGCGAAGGGATCCAGATAGCCCTCGCGCGCCTTCCAGTCGATCGGGTTGACCGAGGCCGCCTTGACGTCGAGCAGCACCCCGTCCAGCGCCATCTTGGGCACCGGCAGTTCGCCGTATTCGAGGACCGACGCGTCGCCGTAGCGCCGGTAGAAGACCGCCTTCACGACCGCACCGCCGCGCCGATGTAAGTGGAGGACAGGTCCGGGGTGGTGAACATGAGCAGGTTGCCGTCGCGCCGCTTGCCGAGAATGGTCAGCCCGCGCTGCTTCGCCAGCGGTGTCAGGCCCGCCGCGTCGAGGTGGCGGCGCAGCTCCGCGGGCTTGATGAACTGGTGGTGATGGTGGGTGCCGCGGGCCACCATGCCGGTGAGGTACTCGGGGATCCAGATCATGACGATCCGGGCCATGAGCGTGCGATTGATGGTGTCGTAGCAGAAGATTCCGCCGGGGCGCAGCACGCGGGCGATCTCGCCGACCGCCAGCGCCGGATCGTCGACGTGCTCGAGCACGTCCACGCAGGTGACGACGTCGAAGGCGGCGTCGGGGTACGGCAGCTTCTCGGCCCGCCCGACCGCGTAGTCGATGGCCTTGCCGGTGGCCTCGGCGTGCGCGCGGGCAGCGGCGACCAGGCGGGCGGACGGGTCCATCCCACTGACCACGGCCCCGCGCCCGGCGAGGAACTCGGTGGTGAAGCCGCCGCCGCAGCCGACGTCGAGAACCTTCTTGCCCGACCAGTCCCTCACGAATCGGTCGAAGTACTCGAAGCGCGGGCGCTGGAAGGAGGTGAGCCCTTTCATGGCGGAATCGTCGTCCCACCAGGATTCGGCGAAGTCGCCGAAGAAGTCGCTCTCCGTCTGGGTTTGCTTCATGTCATGCTCCGTCTGTCTGAAAACTCTTGTCCGGCAGGGGTTTCGCTGGTGTGTGCCAGCGGGTGGCGTAGGCGATCTGGTCGCGCTCGGCGATCCGGAACACCAGCCGCGGCCACACCGCGCGCATGCCGAGTTCCCGCAGCCGAATGAGCAGGGGGTTCTCCAGCGCGCCCAGTCGGCCGATGCGGTGGGCGACCTGCTGCAGACCGGCCGTGCGGGCGCGGCGCTGTTTCTCGTAGCGGCGCAACGCGTTCACGGGATCGATGGGGTCCAGTTCCTCGGCGAGCACCAGCGCGTCCTCGAGCGCCTGGCACGCGCCCTGGCCGATATTGAAGGTGATCGGGTGGGCGGCGTCGCCGAGCAGGCTGACCCGGCCGGACCCCCAGCGCCGGTCCGGCGGCCGGTCCAGGACATCGCTGCGGATGATGGCCTCCGGCGGCGTGGCTTCCAGGATGTCCGCGATCGGCGGCATCCAGCCGCGATGGCGCTCGAGCAGCATCGCCCGGACGTCGCCCGTATCGCGGCCGCCGGGTGCGCCGTTGGCGACGCTCATCCAATGCACGACGCCAGGGGCGACGTCGTAGAAGGTGAAGCGGGTACCGGGACCGAACAGCGCGTGGAAGGTGCCCGGCGGGATCTTCTCGTGTCGCAGTTCGGCTTTGCCGCGCCAGGCGATGTAGCCGGTGTAGCGCGGCGGGCGCTCGCCGAGCAGTCCGGAGCGCACCGCGCCGTTGATGCCGTCCGCGCCGATGAGGACGTCGCCGCGCACCCGCTCACCGTCGGACAGTTCCACGGTGACGCCGGCGTCGTCCTGCTCGAAGCCGGCAACTCCGGCGCCCGTGCGGATCTCGGTGCCGGCCGGATACGCCGACACCGCAGCGCTGAGCACCCGATGCAGCACCGAGCGTTCGACCGCGATGGTCGGAGCGCCGTACCGGTCGACGAAGTCGCCGACCGGCCACGCGCCGAAAAGGTCACCGCGCCAGGTGCCGAAGTGGGTGATGTGCTGGATCGGCGCGGTTTCCAGCACCTCGTCGAGTACGCCCAGCCGTTGCAGCGCGATGGTGCCATTGGTCCAGATGTGCAGTCCGGCACCGCCATCGCGCAGTTCGGTGGCCCGCTCGAACACCCGCACGCGAATGCCGCGCTCCCGCAGGGCGAGTGCGGCGGCCAGGCCGCCGATGCCGCCGCCGGAGATGAGGACGGTGAACGGTTGGGCCGTCACGGCTGTTCCGTCGCGGTCAGCGCGGTGGCGGCCGCCGCCAGGTCCGCGAGATCCATCCCGCCGCCGCGGCGTCGGCCCTTGCGGGCCAACGCGCCCGACATCAGCCAGCCCAGGCCCAGCGCCTCCAGCATGGAGGACTCGACGCCGATGCCCCAGCGCTCGGCGATCAGCCCCTTCGCCAGCCGCCACACCACGACACCGTGGAATTCGATTTGTTCCCCGGTGGGGTCCATTCCCAGGAACTCACCGGTGAAGGTGCCGCGCCAGGTGTTGTGGATGACCACGTGGTCGGCGTGCGCGCTGAGCGCTTCGATGGTGACGTGCAGGTCCGGAAAGCCTTGGCGCAGACCGGCGATGGTGTACTTGACGCCCTCGGTGCCCTCCGGCGCGCCGGGCAGGGGCTGGTGATCGACCATGTCCGGCGCGTAGATCTCGTCGACCACGGAGAAGTCGCCCGCGTTGACGAACTCGTCGAACACCCGCCGGATGATGCGGGCATTGTCCTCGGGGGTGAAAACCGGCTCAGGCGTGGACATTCGCGGTCTCCTCACCGGGCGCGGGCGCTTCCCAGCGCAGCGACAGGCCGGCGTACAGGTAGCGGCTGGCCTCCACGGCCAGCAGCAGGACCCGGTCGCCCGGCCGGACGCGGCCCTGTACCCAGCCCTCGTCGAGGGCCAGTGGCACGGCGGCGGAGCCGGTCGCGCCGACGGTGGCGAGGTTCTCCACGATGTTCTTCGCCAGCACCGCCTGGTCCTCGGGAGAGACTCCGGCGGCGTCGAATTCGGCGGTGAAGTAGTCGGCATTGCCCTCGGGCAGCACGCAGGCGTCGATCTCGGCCACCGTGAGCCCGGTGCGGTTCAGCATGTCGCGCATGCCCGCCACGAAGACCTTCGGCCCGAAGGTGGCGGTCCCGGAGACATCGAGCTTCATCTCCACCAGGCGCTTGCGTTTGGCCTGATCGGCCACGGGCTCGTGGGTGCCGCCGCCCACGATCTGCATGCCGGGCTTGCGGTCGCCGCCCAAACAAGCGGTGGCGAACTGGAATTCGCCGTTCGGGTCGGCGCTGCCCGGCCCCCCGGCGCGCAGCACGACCGCCCCGGCCCCGTCGCCGAAGGAGTTGATGACCAGCCGGTCACGCATGCGCACCGACTCCGGGTCCATGCCCAGGTACATCGGGGCCAGCAGCGGGGAGATCGCCTCCGCGCCGATCACCACGGCGGTGCGGTAGGTGCCGTCCGCGAGCATGCGCCGCGCGTAGTCCAGCCCCTGCACGAAACCCGTACAGGCGGCGCGGAATTCGATGGACGCGCAGTGCGCCAGGCCCAATTGCTCCTGGACGTAGGTGACCACCGCAGGCAGCTGGTATTCGGGGCTGGCCGAGGACACCACCAGCAGGTCCACCTCCGCCGGATCGATGTCCGCGCGGGCGAGGGCGCGCCGTGCGGCGGTGGCGGCCATGGTGTTGGTGCCTGTGCCGTGCTTGCCGGTGGCGGGATCGATCATCCAATGCCGTTGGCGTACTTGGATATTGTCGAGCACCTCGGCGGGCAGGGCGCCGCACAGGCGCTCCAGGGTGGCATTGTCGATCGGGTCGCCGGGCAGGAACGAGCCCGTGGCCAGGATCGAGACGTGACGTGGTTCGGGATTCGGCATGTGGTGTCTCCGTTCACGAGTGGATGACCGCGGCGGGATGCCGCAGCACGAAACTGGTGTGGGTGCCGCCCAGCGAAGAGCCGTTGACCAGCACCGGGCCGTGGTCGCCGCCGCGCTGCCAGGCGGTGATGGCCAGCGCGGCGGCCAGTTGCGCGCCCGCGCCGATGGGATCGCCCAGGACCCGCTTCGGCTCGGGCCGGGCGCAATTCGCGCTGAGACCGAGCCGGTCGATGGCACGCCGCTCCGGGCCGTCCACCACCGGCAGGCCCGCCGCGGCGGTCCAGACGGCGGCGAGGTCGGCGGGGGATACCCCGGCCGCGGCCAGGGCGTCGCGCATGGCCCGTTCCATCCCGCGGCCGCGCGGATCCCACCGGGCGATGCCCAGGGCATCGGAGGTGGTCGCGTACCCCGCGAGCACCGCGATCGGGGTGGCGCCCCGCTGCCGCGCCACCGAGGCCCGCTCCAGCAGCAGGGTGACGCTGCCCTCGGCGAGCCGGAAGCCCCGGCCGTGGCGGCCGGTGAAAAGCCCCGCACCCCGGTACGCGTCGAGAGCGTAGGGGGACAGCTCGTCCGCGCCCGTGCACAGCACGGCGTCCGCGCGTCCGGCGCGCAGCAGGTCGAACGCGGTCCCGAGGGCGGCGGCCCCGGCGGCGTGGCCCGAAGTCAGAGTGGAGGTCGGGCCCTTGGCCCCCAAGGCCATGGCCACCTGTCCGGCGGCGGCATTGAAGACGGTGTTGGGGAAGATGGCGGGGCTGCCCTGGGTGGGTCCGCCGAGCACGGTCGGTTCGAAGAATCGGGAAATGCTGCTCATCGGCCCGATACCGGTGCCGACGACCACACCCACGCCCTCGTGGGCGGTGAGTCCGGCCGCGGCGAGCGCCTGCTGACTGGTCGCGACCGCCAGCTGCCCGAGGCGGTCCATGCGCCGGCGGGCCTTGGCCGGGATATCGGCACCCGGGTCGGTGCCGACGCGGGCGAGCCGTAATCCCTGGTGCGGCTCCGTCGTCACGGTGTCACCGGTCCAGGCGTCCCAGAGTTGATCGGCATCGGATGCCCCGCCGATCAGCACGCCGATCCCGGTGACGACGACCTCGTCGGCGGCGACGGGGTCGAGATCGGTGCGGGCGGTACCGGGCCGGCCGTACACCACACAGGCATTGGCTCCGGCGAATGCGAAGTTGTTCGACGCCGCGACCGGCATGGGCAGCGCCCGCGCCTCGGGTGCGGGGTCCAGGCCGCAGGCCGGGTCGGTCTCGGCGAAACCGGCTGTTGGCGGGACCATTTCATCGCGCAGCCCGAGGATGGTCACGATGGCCTCGACCGCCCCGGCCGCACCCAGCAGATGGCCGATCATGGACTTGGTGCTGCTGAGCACCACCGTCGACGCGGCCTCGCCCAGTGCGGCCCGCACCGCATTGCTCTCCGCCGCATCATTTTTCGGGGTGCCGGTGCCGTGGCCGTTGATGTAGGGCACATCCTCGGGCGCCAGACCGGCGGTGTCGATGGCCGCGCGAATCGCCCGGGCCGCGCCCGCGCCCTGCGGATGCGGGGCCGTGGCGTGGTAGCCGTCGGCCGACATGCCGTAGCCGAGCACCTCGGCGAGGATCGGCGCACCGGCCGCCAGCGCCACCTCGGCGGCCGCCAGCACCATCATGCCCGCGCCCGCGCCGAGCGAAAGCCCGTCGCGATCACGGGAATACGGCCGGGCCGGGCGCGCGGACAGCGATTCGACGCTGGTGAATCCGTAGTACGCCATCTCGGTGAGCGCGTCGCTGCCGCCCACCAGCATGGCGTCGGCCCGGCCCGCGCGGATCTGTTCGACCGCGTGCGCCAGCGCATGAGCGCTGGACGCGCACGCCGTATTCACCGACAGCACAGGACCTTTCAGTCCGAATGCCGCGCTGAGCGCCTCCGCGCAGAACTGTGGCGGCACCAGCAGCAGATGCCGGTCGTCACCGAGACCGAGCCCGTCCGCGTCGACGGACCGGCCGGCGGCGACCGCGCGGCGCACCGCCTTCTCGGCACTGCGGATTCCGCTGTTGCAGCTGCCGAATGCCACTCCCCACCGGTGCGCGGGTAGGGCGTCCGGTCTCGGTTCCGCGCCGTCCTCGAGCACGCCCAGACCCGCGCCCGCCATGGCCTCCTCGGCGGCGATGAGCGCGTAGTCGACGGCGGGTTCGGGGTCGGTGAGGCCCAGCGGGGTCAGATAGTCGTACTTGGGACGCGGCGGGTCGAGGATCTCGCCGCCGATGGCTCCGGCGAGTCCGGGCACCGCGAGCTCGCGCAGCGGCCGGATGGCCACCTCGCCGCCGCGCACCCGCTGCCACAGTTCCTCCGCGCCGACGCCGTGCGCGGTGATCGCACCGAGCGAGGTGATCACGATGCGCCGGTGCGGCGCGGGATGGGGGGTTTCGTGCATGGCCGAAGTTCCTGTCGGTCAGTTCGATGCGGTGAGGGTGAGCGCCACGGCCTGGCCCTCCAGGCCGCGAGCCAGGGCCAGCGCGACCCGCGGATTCGCCTGGCGCGCGGCGCCGGACACGATGTCGAGATCGCAGCCGGGCGCGGGTGTTTCGTGGTTGCCGGTGGCGGGCACGACGCCGGAGTCCAGGGCCAGTCCCGCGAGTGCGGCATTGAGCGCACCGGCTCCGCCCACCAGGTGACCGGTCTGTGGTTTGACGCTGGTCACCGCGGCTCTGTGGGCTTCGGGACCGAGGGCGGTGCGCAGGGCGCGCACCTCGCTGGCATCGCCGAGCGCGGTGGCGCAGCCGTGGGAGAACACGGCGTCCACCGCCGGCGCTCCGGCGTCGGACAGGGCCGTCGAGATGGCGCGGGCCAGTCCCCGTCCGTCCCGATCGGAGGCTGGTACGCGCACACAGTCGTTGCCCATGCCATAGCCCGCGAGCTCGGCATAACAGCGCGCGCCGCGTCGCAGTGCCCGATCACGCTCTTCGAGGATCAGGATCGCCGCGCCGTCACCGATGACCGAACCGCTGTGCTCCCTGTCGAAGGGGCGAAAAGCCTTGCCGCCCAGGTCGTTGCGTGGCGAGAGCACCCCGAGCCCGTCCAGTTTGGCCATGGCCCACCAGTTGGTGGCGTCGTCGTACCCGCCCGCCACCGCGATATCGGCCTCGCCCCGGCGGATCGCCCGCATGGCCCGCCCGATCGCGGTCGCCCCGGAATCCGCCGCGCCCGCATAGAAGGCATTGGGTCCGCGCAGGCCGAACAGCGAGGAGATGTGGTAGGTCCCGCCGTTCTGCAAACCCTCCACGTACGCCAGCGGCGGCACGATCGAGCGGGCCAGCTCCCCGAGCCGCCGCATGTCCGGTCCGCCGTCCGCGCCGCGGATGGCCTCCATATCGGCGATCGAGTCGTCGCGCTGGCAGATGTCCTTGTTCCCACCGAGATACAGGCCGGTGCGGTGGCCGAGGTCGCGTTCCTCGAGTCCCGCGTCCCGCAGCGCGAGGGTGGCCGCCGCGACGCCGTACTGGTCGCCGCGGGTGGAGGTGCGCATGGAGCGCAGCGACAGGAACCGGCTGGGGTCGAAGTCGGGGATCTCCGCGCCGAGCCGGGTGCGCAGCGGCGACGGATCGTAGGCGCGCAGGGGGCCGATGGCGGTGCGCCCGGCCACGATCGCCGACCAGGTGTCGTCTGCACCCTCGCCGAGCGCCGTGACCAGACCGATCCCGGTGATCACGACGCGCCGCGCGTTCACGACTTCGCCTCGGCGGTACGCCCATTCGCCTCCGCGGTGTGCCCATTTACCTCGGCGACGGGCCCGCGGACCAGGCGCAGGGTGCGGACGGCCGCGACGGTGGCCTCGCCCACGCGAGCGGTGGCCTTCCACCGGGATTCGGCGGGATCCGGGCCGGCACCGGCCGTTTCGACGGTGATGCGCACCTGGTCGCCGGGCGTCACGAAGCGCCGGAAGCGCAGCCCGTCGGCGGCCCGCAGCCGCAGCAGCGGATCACCGGCCGCGAGCACGGCCAGCGCGATCATGCTCTCGGTCAGCAGCACGCCGGGGAGGATGGGCCGGCGCGGGAAATGGGTGTCGAAGAACGGCAGGGTGCCGGTCACGTTCAGCAGGGCCTCGGCGCGAATTCCGGGACTCACCTCCAGGATTCGATCGAATCCCGGGGTGCCGATACCCGCGGCCGGGACTTCGGCGGGCGTCGGGAGTGCGGTGGGCACGGTGTAGGACGCGGTCATGGCAGCTCCTGGGGTGTGCCCACCACGAGGCAGGTATTGGAACCGCCGAACGCGAGGGCATTGATCATGGCCGCGCGCACCGGCATGGAGCGCGCGCGATGGGGGACGTAGTCGAGATCCAGTGCCCGGTCCGGGGTGTCGAGATTCAGGGTGGGCGGCACCACCGAATCCCGGAGCGCGCCCAGCGCCGCCAGCAGATTGAGCGCCGCCGCGGCGGCGGTGAGATGCCCGGTCATGGATTTGGGGGAGGACACCACCAGCCGGTGCGCGTCGTCGCCGAAGACCTTCTTGATCGCCCGGGTCTCGGAGACGTCATTGCCCGGCGTGCTGGTGCCGTGCGCGGCGATGTAGTCGATATCGGCTGTGCCCAAGCCGGACTCGCCGAGCGCGGACTCCATGGCCTCGATCGCGCCCGAGCCGTCCGGTGGCGAGTCGGTGATGCGCCAGGCGTTCATGGTGGACCCGTACCCGAGCAACTCGCCCAGGATCGGCGCACCCCGATCCAGCGCGGACTCGAGATCCTCCAGGACGAAGGCCACCGCGCCCTCGCCGATGACGAACCCGCTGCGGTCGGCGTCGAAGGGCCGGGACGCCTGGGCGGGATTGTCGTTGTAGCGGTCGGTCATCGCGCCCAGCAGACCGAATCCGAGAATGTCGGCCCAGGTGGTGAGCGAGTCGTAGCCGCCCGCCACCATCATGCGGGCATCGCCCTCCTGGATCAGCCGGAACGCCTCGCCGAGGGCGTGCCCGGAGCCGGCGCAGGCGGTGTGGATGCCCACCATGGGCCCGGTCGCGCCGATCAGCCGCACCATGGCATTGAGCGCCAGGTTCTGATTCCCGGTCAGGGTCGCCGACGGCGCGGGCCGTACGAAGGCATCGGGTTGCCCGGTGCGAGAACGCAATTCGGATACCTTCAGCACCAGGTTCAGATCCGGGCGGCCCACGCTCGCGCCCATGGCGACACCGCGATCCGACGGCGCGTAGGGGGTCTCGGTGAGCGGGTCGAGGCCCGCCGACCGCAGGGCCTCGCCGGTCGCGGCGAGCCCGAACAACCCCGGCCGCGACATCCAGCGCCGGTCGGCGGCCGCCGGGACGGCGGTGGCCGGATCGAAGGAGTCGGGCACCAGCCCGGCGATCCGGACCGGGAAGGTGGTGCAGTCGAAAGTGGTCAATGTCCCGATGGCATTGCGGCCCGCCACCATTCCGGCCCAGGTGGTCGGCGCGTCGACGCCCAGGGGGGTGACCGCTCCCACGCCCGTCACGGCCACCCGCCGCAGTCCCGCCGCGTTCGTGGCACTCATCAGACCAGCTCCTCGCCGAGCAGCTGGCGCGCCATCCGTTCGGTGTCGACCGGATCGTCGAGCCGATCGGCCTCGATGAGGGCGCACATGATGTTGCGGGCGAACAGGATTCGCTCGCCGTTCACCTCGATCCAGCCGTCCACCACCGCCGCCTCCGGCGTCGCGTGCACCACCTGTGCGGTCATGCGCAGCACGTCACCGGGCACCGCGTCGCGGTACACGGTCACCTCACCCACGGTGAGCAGCGCGGCCCGGCGGGTGTGCGCCGAACTCAGCAGCACCAGCCAGGCGCCGGCCTGGCACAGCGCCTCCAGCGCGAGGCCGAAGGGCAGCACCGGGCCGCCGGCGGAGGGCTGCCAGACGTTCTCGTAGACCGAGGTGAGTTTGCGAGCGGTGATGTGCTGCAACGGTTCCCATGACTCGATGCGGTCGATGAGATGAAATCGCACGGCAGTCACTCCTTTTCCGATTCAGCGGGAGACCAGGCGGCCATTGCTGAGCTGCACCGCCAGTCCGCCGTCCACGCGCAGCAACTCGCCGGTCACGTAGTCGGCGGCCGGACTCGCCAGGTAGGCCACCGCCTCGGCGACCTGCTGGACGGTCCCGTAGCGGCGCATGGGGACATGGGTGCGCCCGCGCCCGCCGTCGCGCTGCAGCAGGTCACCGATCAGATCGGTCGGGATCACGCCGCCCAGAACGGCATTCACACGGACCCCGAACCGGGCCATCTCCACCGCGCAGGCCAGCGTGAAGGCGTTCATCGCGCCCTTGGAGGTGGAGTAGTTGGACTGCCCGGTGAGCCCCTTCTCGCCCATGATCGACGACACGTTCACGATCGCCCCCTCGCCCTGGGCCATGAGGTGCCCGGCCGCGGCATGCGTGCAGTTGAAGGCGCCACCCAGGTTCACCCGGATGACCTCCCACCACACCTCGGGATCCATGTCGTGCAGCAGGCCGTCGCGGGTGATGCCCGCGTTGTTGACCAGAATGTGCAAGCCGCCCAACTGTTCTCGCGTCTGCTCCACCAGATCGCGGGCCGCGCCGCCGTCGGCGACATCGGCCCCGATAGCGACCGCGCGCCCGCCGGAGCGCTCGATCTCGGCGACCACCTCGAGGGCCTCGTCCTTGTGGGAGCGGTAGTTGACGGCCACGGCCGCGCCGCGACCGGCCAGCGTCAGGGCCACAGCCCGCCCGATGCCCCGGGACGCGCCGGTGACCAGCGCGACCCGGCCGGCGAAGTCGCCGGACATCAGGCGACAGCCTCGGCGTCGGCCGGACCGGCAGCGGCGCGCTGGGCGACCAGGTCCACCAGATTGCGCACGGTGACCAGGCCGAGCACCTGCTCACCGCGCAGTGGGCCGTTCAGCTTGGTCCGATCGAACTGCGGCAGCACCTTTTCCAGGTGTGCGAGGCCGATGTCGGAGACGATCTCGTTCTCGTCACCGAACTCGTCGTCGGGGATACCGCCCTGCAGCAGCTCCTGGACATCGGCGACGGCGATCTTCACGCCGGTGTCGCGGTGGATGCGGAACAGGATGTCGAGCAGGTCGATGGATTCCGCGCCGAGCTCGTCGATGAGGGTGGCGCCGAGGGTCACCTCGGACTGGTCGATGCCCAGGGCGTCGGCGATCGCGTCGATGACGGCGGGAGCGAAATCGGTGCTGGTTTCGGGCATGGTTATCTCTTCCTTCGTGGTGGGGACACCGTTGGGTCCCCTGGGCGCGGGACGCCACAGGGGTGGGGATCGGCCGGATTCGGCGGATCAGGCGTAGGCGGCGATGGCCGCGGCGATGCGGCGGGCGTCCTGGGTGCTGCGCACGGTGGCCGCGTCCAGCATGCGGTTGGCGAGCCCGGACAGCACGCGTCCGGGACCGATCTCGAGGTAGTCGGTGCAGCCGAGATCGGCGGCGGTGCCGATCACCTCGATCCAGCGGACGGGGGCGGTGAGCTGTCGGCGCAGTAGGTCGCGGGCATCATTGCCGCTCGAAATCTTCTGCGCGGTAACGGAACTGAGGACATCGATGGCGGGGGCGCGGAATTCGGCACGATGCAGGTCGGCCGCGAACCGCTCCTCCAGCGCGGCCATGAGCGAGCAATGGAACGGCGCTCCGACCCGCAGCGCGACCAAGGAGCCCGCGCCTTCCTCGCGCAGTAACTCCACGGCGGCGTCCACCGCGTCCGCCGTGCCGGAGATGACCGACTGATCGGGTGCGTTGTAGTTGGCGAGTTCGACCACGCCCGCCACTCCCGCGCAGATCTCCTCGATCCGCGCCGCCGGCACCCCGGACACGGCCGTCATGGCACCCGGTATCGCCGCGGCGATTTCCGCCATCAGCTCGCCCCGGCGTCGCACCAGGGTCAGCGCGTCGGCGAGGTCCAGCACCCCGGCCGCGACCAGGGCGGTGAACTCGCCGAGGCTGTGCCCGGTCACCATGTCGGGGGAGAAGCCCTCGGCGCGCAGCACCTCGAAGATCGCGAAGGAGGTGGCCAGGATCGCGGGTTGCGCGATCTCGGTGGCCCGCAACTGTTCCGCGTCACCCTCGGTGCACAGCTTGCCCAGGGGCAGGCCCAGCACCTCGTCGGCGCGCTCGAATACCACCCCCGCCGTGCCGGGGTGTTCCCGGATCAGGTGGGCGGCCATGCCCTCGCGCTGGGAACCCTGGCCGGGAAACATGGCGATCACATTGGCGTTCATGTTGTCTTCCGAATCCTGCCGGTAGCCACGGCTACTGCGAGACAAATCCCGAACGTCGCTGTTCTCGCCCCGAGTATGTGAATCCCGGCTCGAGCAGTCCTCGAGGAAAACCAAACACGCAGTAACTATCTGAGCGACGCCCGCTTTTCTGCCGGCCGCTGCTCGTGCGGTAACTGGACATGGCGCGACGCTAACCAGGGGCGGTTAGGACCGGGTTAGGGGTCGGCGGGCGCGATCCGGCCTCAGCCGCAGTGGCTTTCGAGATAGAGCCGCAGTACCAGCCGGCCCTGGCTGACCACCCACTCGTTGCGGGGAGCGTCCCGATAGGCGTGTTCGATGGTGCCCTCGGCGATCGCGATCGCGACCCCGAACACCCGGGGATCGGTGTGTGCGGGCATCACCCCGGATTTCAGCAGCAGGTGGCCGAACGAGTGCGCGCAACGGCGCTGATGGACGTGGACCACGTCGCTGTCGCCGTAGGCGAAGTAGAGCGCGACGAATTCGAGATGCCGCAGGAAGTGGGTGCGATGCACGGCGGCGAACAGGTCGATCGCGTGCGGGATGCTGTCCGCGCGAAGCGTTTCGATCTCCGCCGCGACCCGCCGGTCGATCCGGTCCAGGTCGCGGTCGAGTAGCTGGCGGAACACCGCCTCCCGATTGGCGAAGAACTGGTAGAGCGTCGCGATCGGCACGGCGGCGCGCTCGGCGATCGCGCGGGTCGTCACGGCTTCCACGCCGTGCTCGTCCACGAGTTCCCGTGCCGCGTCCAGGATGCGCTCGACACGTTCCCTGCTGCGCGACTGCACAGGTGCGCGTCGGAGGCGCCCTAGCTCGGACACGCGATCATGATCGCAGACGACTCGGCGTGGCGGCAAAACATGAGCGGAACATGACTTTTCGTCCGATCGGCCAGGTAGCGGCGTGAAGGAAACATTACTGTTTCGTGGGTCGTTTGAAGAAGTCTCGCGGCTGAAGTCAATTTGCGAAACATCCACTTGCGCAGGCAAGTTGGCCGTGCGAACATAGCCGCCAGCGGAAATGGGATGCGAGATGGATTGTGGCGAAATAGATTTGAATATTTCTGCGGTTCGCCCATGACGCAAGGAGTTTCATTGAGAGCATCTGGTGAACGGGCGATCCATGTCAAACTGATGGGCGAGTTCGCCATTTCGGTCTCCGGTGCGGATTGTGTTCGGTGGCGTGCGAGCAAGGCTCGATCACTGTTCGGAGTGTTGCTCGTGAACCGCAACAGCGTTGTGGGCAAGGAGCGGCTACGAGAGTTGTTGTGGCCGGACATCGATGGGCCCAGTACGTCGTTGAAGGTTACGGTGCACGCCCTGCGCAGAACGTTGGATACCCACTTCGGAACCGAACGGCGAGACCTGCGCATCGAGTTCCGGGATTTCGGTTACATCATGGACGTGAGTGACGATGTGATCGTCGATTGCCAGGAATTCGAGCGGTATACGGCGGCCGCGCGTGAGGCCGCCGCGCGGGGCCTGCGGGAGGAGGCACTGGGCCTGTATCGACGGGCCGCCGCACTCTACTCGGGCGAGTTTCTCGATGGCGAATCCGACAGCTGGGTGATCGAACACCGGCACTGGCTGCGTTCGATGATCCTGAGCGCGTTGAACACGCTGGCCGAATACGCGCTCGAGGCAGGAGAACTCGCCGACGCCGCCGACGCGTGCCGCCGCACGCTGGCCATCGATACGGCGAACGAGGCGGCTTTTCGCCGACTGATGACGATCCACGCCCGGCGCGGGGAGCTGCAGCAGGCGGAACAGTGGTACGCGCTGTGTGCGCAACGTCTGCGGGAGCAGTTCGAAATCGATCCCAACCAGGACACGCGGTCGCTGCGGCATCGCCTGCTCGGCAGTGAATTCCTGGAGGGTTCCCGCCCGGTCCGTGCGGGCCGCCGGGCTCGCGACGGCGTCTCGAATCGCATGGGCTCGATCGCCTGACCGCGGAGACCGAGCGCGCCGTGCCCGAGCAACCCTGCTCATGGGAAAAGGCCCGGTCCTGATGGACCGGGCCTTTCCGCATTCAGAGGGTGCCGTTTTCGATGTCGCGTTTCAGGGCCGCCTGGTACGCCTGGTGGGATGAGACGCCGTTGTCGACGGTGAAGTTGATGAGCAGCGGGTTGGCGATGAAGGTGAGGTGCTCGTTCACCGAGGTGGTGCCGTTGCCGTTGTCGACGAAGGTGACCTTCTGATGGGTGATGACGCCGGGCGAGTCATAGCTGTCGGTGAGGTAGTAGTGATCGACCGCGTAGAGGCGCTGTTCGGCCTGAGTTTTCGCGGGGTAGTCGACCGAGCCCATCGGGATGTTCTCCAGCGCGGTGAAATCGATGGTCTCGGTGGCGCCGTCGGTGCAGGTGCGATGCACGATGATGTCCTTCAGGAACGGATGCCGCCCGATGTCGTTGCGCAGGTTCGAGTACACCGTCCATACCTTGGCGATCGGCGCATTGATGGTGATCGGCAGATCGACCGTCCGCGACGACGTGCCGGACGACGGACTCTTCTGCTCGGCCTGATACGTAGCCCAGCCGGTCTGCCAGCCGGCGGTGTAGGCGTTCGGGGTGTCGGTACAGGTCGGTGCGGAATCCGCCTGCGCCACCGGTGAACCCGCCGCGAACGACAGGGCCATTGCGCATCCCACAAGATATTTCACGGGCGGACTGTAACGTGTTCTCGTGCCCGATCGCGAGGCGCTCCCGAATTCGAGACCGAACCGTTTGAATTGTGCTGTGCGGCCCGCCTACCAGCAATGCACGGTTCGAATGACTGTCCGGCCGGCCGCCCGTCGGAAGGACGAGCCGGCCGGACCCGCGTCAGCTCCGCGCGGCCGGCACGCCGAGCAGCGCGGCCAATGCCGCAGCGGTGCCGGGGAATCGCTCGAGCAGGCCGGTTACCTCGTGGTTTCCGGCCGGGCCGGCCTCCTGCCAGCCGCCCTCGATGCCGAGCAGTCCGCTGAGCGCGTTGCAGGCGGCGGGGTGGGCGGCCAGCAGTTCGGTGACCGGCCCGCGCGGTGCGGCGGCCACCGGCGGTGCGGCCGTGGTGAATTCGACCGACCACGGCGGGACGAAGGCGTCCACGGCGGGCAGCGCGCCGGGGAAGGTGCGGCCCGCTTCCCGGACCAGGCCCGGGATCAGGTCGCCCGCCTGATGCTTCAGGGTGGTGATCAACTTCGGCAGCCAGGGCAGCAGCACCGCGTCCGGCAGCGTGCCGAAGGCCTTCGACAACAGCTCCACCACAAAGGGTTTCAGGGCCGGAGCCGGGTCGATCGCCTGCACGAAACCACTCACGTACTGCGGAACCGTCGGCAGCACCAGCGGATTGGCCAGCATCCCGTCGCACCGCGCGCGCAGCTCGGCCATGGTCAACAGGCCGAGCTGGAACCGCGCCGCCCACAGCAGGGCCACCTTGGCCGGCGCCTCCGGATGCGATTGCAGCACCGCCAGTTCCAGCTGGGTGTGATCGCAGCCCAGCGACAGCGCCAGGTTCTCCATCCCGAACAGGAAGCCCAGCATGGCCGCTACCTGCGCCGGCCCGGTCTCCTCCGCGGCGAAGGCGGTGGGCAGCAGGGTGCAGTAGTGCGCGTACCCGGCTGTCACGAACCGTTCGCACCAGGCCGGTAGGCCGTCCTCGGTGGAGCGGAAGTAGTTGAGCAGCACCCGGATCCGCCGCAGCACGACGGGCGCGTCGTCCACTGTCCGTTCGGCGGCGAGGAGTTCGACCGCGCGGTGGCCCAGCTCGTCGGCGAGCCGGACCGAGCCCAGATACACCAGCGCGTCCTCGACCGCGCCCAGCGCCACGGCCGCGGTCGCGTCCGGCGCGGCGACCGCGCGCCGCAGGCGCTGCTCCAGCACCTGCTCCACCGACACGCCCTCGTACCCGAGCTCCACCAGTGAGCGCTGATGTTTGCCGAGCCCGATGTCCCAGCTCTCCTGGATCGAGGTCTCGCCCAGTCCGCGTGAGCCCATGATGGGCCGCAGCGCGTCCTGCGGCAGCAGCCTGCGCAGCAGCCACAGCAGATCCGAGCAGGGCCGCAGGTCCGGATTCGCCTTCAGGTCCAGCAGCGCGCGTTGCAGCGTCCGCTTGGACAGATCCAGTCCCAGCGGTGCCAGCCGGTCGAGCACGTCGCGGGCCAGCGGCGGCAGCGCCGCGTACCCGACCTGGCCGATGCGGTCGCCGCCGAGCAGGATCTCGCACAGCCGCCGCACATCCCGCCGGCCCGGCACCCGGTCCTTCTCGAGGCAGGTGACGGCTGCGTCCTGGAAGTCGTACGGCGTCGGACGGGCACGATTGCGCAAGCCCGCCAGCAGGATCGAGGTCTCGAAGATGGCGATGGCGTCGGCGGTGCTGGCCAGGTAGCCGTTGCGCCGGGCCAGCCGGACGATATCCACCGACCATTCCAGGAGCTCGGCCTCGTCGAGCGGGTCCAGGACCGGTGGCCGGGACAGGAAGCCCGAAAGCCGGTCCGTCACTCCGGCTTCCGGTTCCGCCGGAAACGGCGGCTGCTTGGCGCGCTTCTTCGCTCCCTGCTGGCCTTCCAGCTGGAACGACTGCAATTTGCCGCGCCGCAATCCCTTCGCCCAGGTGGCCGCCGCGATCGACACCGCGCCGCCGGCCAGCCCGAACTGCGCCTCGATGGCGGAGTGGCTGGACGGGATCAGCCCGTAGTGCCATTTCGTGGCCGAGCGCGGCGAGATCTCGAACGGCTCCGACGCGGCCAGTCCGAACTGTTCGACCGGGCTGGCCGCATGGGCCGCGCCGCACACGTACAACGCCTGTGCCGGATCGATGTCGTTGGCGGCCAGGTGTTCCCGCATGCGGGTCCACATGTACCGTTCGCGGTCCTCGTCCTCGACGGTGCTGCCGCGCCGCAGTCGCCGGAACAGGCTGCCGATCATCACCATGACCTGGCGGTAGGTGTCGTAGTCGGCGTCCACGAGGGGCTGCTCGACGTACTGGTCCCACCATTCCGACCAGTGCCGGACCTTGCCGTGGTGCAGCAGGTGTTCTTCCAGTTCGGCGAAACGCGGTCGCAGATCACCGATTTCGAGGCCGACCGCGCCGCCGTGCAGGCCGTCGTCCTCGGGTTGCTCGCCGTCGGCGGGTGTCTCGGACTGCTTCGCCTCGGGAGCCCACTGGAAGACGTGATCGGTGGACCGATCCACCAGCACCAGTTCGACGCCCGGCGTATCGAGCGCGTAGGCGATGGCCTGGTACTCGGCCGACGATTCGGTGATCGGCGCGACCACCGACAGCGGCGCCCATTCCGCGGGGAAGCCCTCGATCTCGGTGGCGAAGGCCTGCAGCGCAATCGGCAGGCGGCAGTTGCGCAGCTCGTCCAGCAGCGGCCGCATGTCCTCGCACAATTCCAGGTAGATGACGCTCGGCTGCTTCTCGCGCAGCCGTCGCACCATGGCCAGACCGGAGGCGGGCGAGTGGTGACAGACCGGGAAGATCTCCAGCCGCTCCGACAGCGCCCGGTCGACATCGTCGACGATGCCCGCCAGGATGTCGCCCGCCGCCCCGGGTGCGCCGGCGAACGCGACGGCCGCGTCCGCCAGCTGATCACGCAGCGCGGCAAAGGTATTCGGCGCGGGCCGGATGTCGGACACGCTCACGACAGCCTCGCGATCGCCGCCCGGCCGCCCTCGAGGAATTCGCCCCAGGCGGCATCGCCCTTCTTGTCCTTGGTGCGCGGCTCGACGACGCCGTGCAGGTACTTGTTGAGAATGGCCAGATCCTCGGGCGTGCGCCGGGCCAGGGACCCGACCAGCGAACCGGCGAGGGTCTCCGCGCGCAGTTCCTTCGCACCGAAGAACTGGCTGTGCAGGATGGCGTCCTCGAGCACGCCGATCTGCTCGGCGGTGGACAGTGCCGACTCCAGCTTGTCGTCGTCGCTGGTGGCGGCCGCCGCGGCGGCGCGCAGATCGGCGAAGCTCTCCAGCAGGATGTCCAGCAGCGTGGGTGGCAGTTCCAGCTCGATGGAATGGCGACGCAGCAGTTCCGCGGTGCGGAAGCGCACGATCTCCGCCTCGCTCTTCTTGTTGGACACCACCGGAATTCGCACGAAATTGAAGCGCCGCTTGAGTGCCGAGGACAGGTCGTTCACGCCGCGGTCGCGGCTGTTGGCGGTGGCGATGATGGAGAAGCCCGGCTGCGCGAACACCACATTGTCGTCATCGAGCTCGGGGATCGAGACGTACTTCTCCGACAGGATGGAGATCAGCGCGTCCTGCACATCGCTGGTGGAGCGGGTGAGCTCCTCGAAGCGGCCGATCACGCCCTGCTCCATGGCCGTCATGATCGGGGACGGGATCATCGACTCCCGCGACTGACCCTTGGCGATGACCATGGAGATGTTCCACGAGTACTTGATGTGGTCCTCGGTGGTGCCGGCGGTGCCCTGCACCACCAGCGTGGAATTGCGGCTGATGGCCGCCGACAGCAGCTCGGCCAGCCAGCTCTTGCCGGTACCCGGATCGCCGATGAGCAGCAGACCCCGGTCCGAGGCCAGCGTGACAATGCTGCGCTCGACGAAACTGCGGTCACCGAACCACTTCTGCTCCACCTCGCGGTCCAGTCCGTCGGCACGTTCGGAGCCGAGTATGAACAGCCGCACCATCTTCGGGCTCAGCCGCCACGCGAACGGCTTGGGGCCGTCGTCGATGGACTCCAGCCAATCCAGTTCCTCGGCGTACTTGACCTCGGCGGGGGCGCGCAAAACGTCGTTCATGATGGGTCTCCTAGTCGAGGAAGTTCTTGAGTTCGTGCACGAGCTTCTGGATGCGTCCGGAAATCACCGGGGTGCCAAGGTTTTTGAACCGTTCGCGGAACCACGGGTTGACGCTCTGGTGGCCCGAGCTGTTCACCGAGCCGACCGGGATGAGCTTCACCCCGGAGCGGTGCACCGCCTCCATGGCCTCGAACAGCGGCTGGGAGCGATCGAACTCGTAGAAGTCCGAAATCCACACCAGCACGGTGTTCTTCGGGTCGGTGATCTTGGGCTGGGCCATGGCCATGGCGACCGGGCCGTCGTTGCCGCCACCGAGATTGGTGCGCAACAGCACCTCGAACGGGTCGTGCACCCACGGGGTGAGATCCAGGGCGCGGGTGTCGTAGGCGATGAGATGCACATCCACCTTGGGCAGGCCCGCGAAGATCGACGCCAGAATGGTGCAGTTCACCATGGAGTCGACCATGGAGCCGGACTGGTCCACCACCACGATCATGCGGGCGGGGACGGTGCGCTTGGCGGTCTGGCGGTAGTAGAGCCGGTCGACGTAGAGCCGCTCGTCCTGGGGGTTCCAGTTGGGCAGGTTCTTCCAGATGGTCCGGTCCACATCCAGGTTGCGCAGGATGCGCTTGGGCGGGACCGAGCGGTCGACGGTGCCGACACTGGTCTGCTGCACCTGGGTGCGCAGCACTTCGGCGACCTCGTCGATGTAGCGGCGGATGAGGCGTTTGGCATTGGCCAGGGCCACGCCGGACAGATTGTGCTTGTCGCGCAACAGTTGTTCGATCAGCGACATGCTCGGGGTGAGCTGGGCGGCCAGGTGCGGATCGGCGAGCACCTCGCGCAGCCGCATGCGGGACACCAGCTCGCCTTCCAGACCGGTGAGCACGCCTTGCACGGCGCCGGCCTGCTCCTCGCCCAGGCAGCGCCGCAGCCAGTTCGCATCGGACTGCCAGCCCGCCAGCTGGGTGGCGCTGACCTGGCCGGAGCCGGTGGCGAAGACGTTCAGCAGCAGCTTGGAAACCAGTGCGGCGGTGCGGACATCGGCCGCGCCGATGGATTGGAGCGCCGCGTCTTCGGTCTCGCTCCCGGCGTCTTCGGCCGCCGCTCCCTCGGTCGCGGAGTCCCCGGTTTCGGAGAAGTCGAGGCTTTCGAACTCCGCCCGCATCTCCGGATAGCGTTGCACCACATTGTCGATGGAGATGCCCGGATCGAGCACGGCCAGCGGCAGACCGAGATCGTCGACGATGCCCGCGCTGGCCTGCTCCAGCGCCGGTTGCTGATCTCCGGTGAAGACACCGGCCAGGAGACGCCAGTACAGGATCTGGCGTCGCGTTTCATGATTCGTCATTTGCGCAGCAGCCGTCCCGCGCGCTCGCGCAGCACCGCCACGGCATCGCCCGACTTGGCCTGTGCCTTGGCGACTTTCGGATCCGTCGGGCCGAGCGCCCAATCACCGTTGTGGAAGGCGGTGAGCGCGCCCTTGACCTTGCGCTGCACGGCCAGCGGCCGCACCGACCAGACGCCCGCATCCCAGCGCAGCAATCCGATCATGACGCTGGACCCGGTCACCCCGGCCGGAGTGAGTGGACCGGCGGACGGCAGCGCGTCCAGCTCCACCCGGATCCGCTGGTCACCCATCTCCAGTACGCCGTCGCGGAACCGGTACCCCTCGAGCACAACCGGTTCGGCGATGTGCACCGGATCGCGATCCAGCGGTGCGACGGCCGGGGCCTGCGCCTGCGGCAGTTGCACGGTGGCGGTGACGAACGGATCGGCGGCCTCCCCAGCCTTCGCCCGATCGTCATCCCACAGCAGGTCACCGGTCGCCGTCAGCGGCATATCGGTGAGCTCCAGGGCGCGCTGCCCGGCCAGTGCGGTGAGCAACTGGCGATGCACACCCAGCAGCTGCCACACCGCCGGTCCCACAATGGTGTCCACCTTGGCCGCCGCCACCGACACCCGCACCCGGCGGGCCGGTGCGCCCGCGACCTCGAGCACGCCGTGCACCTGTGCCTGTACCGCGGTCCCGTGCTCGTGCAGGTCCACGCCGAGCGGGAGCAGGCGACCCGAAACCGGCTCGGTGGCAGCGGATTCCGCGCCGCGCCAGGACAGCAGCAGGGCGCGCGTCCACAGATCGGCCCAGCGTCGCGCGGGTACCCGGTCCATGGTGGCGATCGGCGCGGACGCGCCCAGTTCGGCGGTGAAGCCGTCCAGCAGCATCGCCAGCCGCCGCCGCGCGGGTTCGGCCAGCAGCGACTCCACGGTCTGATCCGCGGCCGCCACCAGGTCATGGTCCACGCCGCGCCATCCGGCGATGGCCAGTTCACCCAGCCAGGCGCGGGAACCCGCCGCGAGCGGGCTCGGTGCGGCCGCATCCGGCGTGCCCGTCCACTCGGATCGATTGCGGCCCATGGCCGTATCGGCCTGGTCGACCAGTGCGTCGTGCACCGCGCCCAGCAGGGCGGCCCGGGCGGCGGCCAGCGCCGACAGCTCATCCGTGCCGATCGCCCCCGTGCTCACCTTCGACACCGCCGCCGAAACCGCCTCGGCCAGAGGCGAACCCGCCACCGCCGCGGACAGTGCCGCCAGCGCCGCGCTCTGCGGTTCGGAAACCCGGGCGAAGCCATTGACCAGAGCGGAATCGAACCCGCTCACCGCGTCCAGCGCTGCCTCTACGCCGACGGGCCCATCCACCAGCGCCGCCAGTTGTACCGCCTGCATCAGCGACCCACCCCCGCCGGGAACCAGTGCAGCTCCGGAATCGGCGTCGCGCTACCCGGCAGCTCCAGATAGGTCAGATGCCGCAGGAACCGGCTGAACACCGCGGCGGCCGGAGCCGGATCACGAGTTCCATTGAGACAGTGGGCAAGTCGAGAACCCTCCGGGACCTCGACCCGCAGAAACCGCGCCACCCGATCCTGCCCGTACTGGAGCACCGCTTCATCGATCAGCGCGTCCAGATGCTTGCAGGCCCACCCCTGGTTCAACCCGCCGCACGGCCGGTTGTTGTTGGTGCTGCAGCTCAGCCCGTGCGTCCCCGCGGTCACCGATGCCACGTACACCCGTGAGATATCGGAGCCACTCGACACCACCCCCTGCAGGCGTCCGTCGGCCAGCTCGACGAACGGCACCTTGTTCAATTTCCGCGGCGCGACAGCGGGCAAAACCCGCACCACAGCAGCGCTTTCCCAAGCCGGTTCACCCGGCGTGGCACTCGGATTCGAGGCCATCGTTCTCCCTCCCGGTCGATCACGATGCGCCCAAGGTATGTGACCCCACCGACAAGTCCCGTCCCACCCCCGACACGGCTGGTGAGGACCCCTTCCCGTGGCAGCTCCCGGGCCCATCCGCCGGCGACGGCGGCTGCCGTGAACGGAGCCGCGGGGCCCGAAGCGGACGTATTTCATTGACTCGCAACGCAATTCCGATGCCAGGCTCGGGATGTTGTGCAATTCATCGCCATTCGCATCGCCCGGTGCCGTGACCCGGCTCGTCAACCGGCAACGGTCACTCGGATTTCCGTCGCATCCGTGCCCATGGATGGTCCCCTCAGCTCCACGAAGATCGGTGCGCTCTGCAACTCGCCGCGCGATAAAATCGATCATGGCTCGGGGTTTCAGCTCGGGGTGATGTGCAATGGGTGATCGGCCGACCGGCGATGCCACCGCTGCCTTCGATCCATTGGCCGATCGGGCGGTGAGTGAGCGGTCGAGCGCGCCGATCGCGAGTGACGAACTCGAGCCGGGGAATCGGATCGACGATTTCGATCTGCTGCTGGAGCTGGGTCACGGCTCGTTCGCCAGGGTGTTCCTGGCCCGGCAGCGCTCGATGCAGCGACTGGTGGCGGTGAAGGTTTCCACGGACCACGGCATCGAACCCAAGACGCTCGCCCGGTTGGAGCACGAGTACATCGTTCGGGTCTACGACCAGCGGGTGCTGCCGGGCCTCGGGCTGAAACTCCTGTACATGCAGTACCTGCCGGGGGGAACGCTGTCAGCGGTGCTGACGCGGGTCCGCGAGACCCGGCCGGAGCAACGCAGCGGGCGGTTGCTGCTGGACGCCGTCGACGCGGCATTGGAGGAGAAGGGCGAGATCCGCACCACCGGCCTGCGGGTGCGTGAGGAAATCGCCGACCTGTCGTGGCCGGAGACCGTGGCCTGGCTCGGACGCCGGCTCGCCGAGGCACTGGACTACGCCGAGCGACAGGGTGTACTGCACCGCGACATCAAGCCCGCGAACATCCTGCTCTCCGCCGACGGTGTGCCGAAGCTGGCCGATTTCAATATCAGTTTCAGTGACCACCTCGCGGGCAGCAGTCCGGTGGCGTATTTCGGCGGGTCCCTGGCCTACATGTCGCCCGAGCATCTCGCGGCGAGCCACCCGTCGCTGCCCGGCACGGTCGACGACTTGGATACGCGCAGTGACATCTACGCCCTCGGCGTCGTGTTGTGGGAGCTGCTGACCGGGCGGCGGCCGTTCCCCCGGGTCGAGGCGAAGGATTCGCAGGACTATGTCGAGCAGGAGCTCGCGATCCGCCGCCGCCCGATCGCCGAGGAATTCCTGGACGACCTGCCCGCCGACTGCCCGGCCTCGCTGCGCCGCGTGCTGCTGACCTGCCTGTCGCCACGACGGGATGATCGGTGGGCCAATGGCGCGGAGCTGGCTCAGCAATTCGAGCTGTGCCTCGACCCCCGGGCCCGGGATCTGGTCGACCCGCCGCAGCACTCCCGGCGGCCGACCGGACCGCTGTGGCCGCTGCCGATGATCGCGATAGCGATCGGGATACCGAATGTGGTGGCGGCTGGGTACAACTATTACTACAACAAAACGCTCATCGTCAGTAAGCTCGCGCCCGCAGCTCAGCGGTCCTTCGACTATGTCGCCTCGGTGTTGTATCCGCTCGCTATCGCGGTGGGCGGAATCCTGATTCTCTATGCGTCGCGCCGCCTGATTGTCGTACCCATTGGTTTGCGGCTCGGATGGAACTACAGCGACCAGACCCTCACTCGGACGCGTATCGATGCGCTGCGGCTCGGTAGCCGGGCGGCGCGGATTGCCTTCGTGTTCTGGGTGCTCTGCGGCGTGATTGTCCCTTTGATGCTGAACCTGATCGCAGGCGGCGTTCCACGCGGCACCTACGTGCATTTCCTGCTGTCGGTCGTCGTGTGCGGCGCAATCGCGGTGGCGTATCCGTACTTCGCGGTCACCTGGTACGTGGTGCGGTGCCTGTATCCCGTCTTCCTGGTGCACGGACGGTCCGACGCCGCCGATATCGACCACCTGGGCCGCCTCGCCGGGCGCACCGGTTTCTACCTCACCGTGGCGGCCGCGGTGCCGCTGGTCGGCGTGACCGGCATAACGTTCCTTCCGGGTGCGGAGATCGAATCCATTATCTGGGCGGTCCGGATCCTGTGCATCGGCGGCATCATCGGCTTCGTGCTCGCCTATCTGCTCTACGGGGTCATCGAGAAAGATATCGAGGCACTCGAACGGGTTGCGTCCGCATCCGATACGTGTGCCGCGGGCACGGACGAGCCGAACCCCGATACGGCATCGGAGTCGTCTCGGCGGCAGGACCAGCGGTCGGGAGCCCCACACGGGCGCGGCGGCCGCGCTGGTCCGAGCGGTGCGCGCGGCCGTCTGTGACCGGCATCGATCTCCATTGGCGAGTCTCGGTGGGTGCGGGTGCATGCCTGGGAGGGGACGCCGATAATGTGATGTCGGATGAGTTGTTCTACCGCTGTTGCTGACCCGAAGTCGCTGACCCGCCGTTTCGGGCGGGTGATGTGGCTGGTTCCGGCGTTGTGTGTGGCCTTCACCGCGCTGTGCCTGATGCTGCCCGTGTGGCCGTTCAAGCAGATCACCGGTGGGTTCATCGACCTGCAGGTGTATCGGCTGGGCGTGCAGACGCTATGGCACGGCGGGGATATGTACGGGCAGTTGCCGCAGACCACGATCGGGATCGGGCTGCCTTTCATCTATCCGCCGTTCTCCGCGCTGGTGCTGTCGCCGTTCGCGGCGTTGCCCTGGGACGTGGCTCGCACCGGGTTCTTCGTGACCTCGGTGGCCGCGCTGGCGATTTCGTTCTATCTGGTGGCGCTGCGGGTGTGGCCGGGGGAGAGCCGGCAGCGGCTCGGGCTGTGGGTGACCGCTTGCGCCACGCCGCTGGCCCTGCTGCTGGAGCCGACCCACTCGACGCTGGATTTCGGGCAGGTCAATCTGCTGCTGATGGTGCTCGTGGTGGCCGACTGCCTGACGGAGAAGCCGAAGTGGCGACGCGGCATGCTGATCGGTATCGCGGCCGCGGTGAAGCTGACGCCGGCCGCGTTCATCCTCTACTTCCTGATCCGCCGTGATTACAAGGCCGCCGTCACGGCCGCGGTCACCGGTGCCGTTGCGACCGCGCTGACCTTTGCCGTGTTGCCGCAGGCGTCGGTGAAGTACTGGTTCGGCGGGTTGGGCAATGTGTCGGGGCTCAGCGGTTCGGCATTCCACACCAATCAGTCGATTCAGGCGGTGCTGGCTCGGTTCGAGATCCACAAGCCACTGCTCACGATTCTGTGGCTGGTGCTGAGCGCCGCACTGCTGGCGCTGGTGGTGCCCGCCATGCGCCGCGCGGCGGACTTCCCGCCGCTGGCCCTCGGAATCAACGCGGTCTTCACGCTGCTGGTGTCTCCGATCTCCTGGTCGCACCACTGGATCTGGATCGCCCCGGCCCTGCTGGCGATGCTCGGCTACGCGACCCGGTTGCCCTGGCGCCGTGCCACGGGCTGGTACCTGGTCACCGCGATCACGGCCGCGATCTTCGTGATCGGCCCGCAGAATTGGCTCCCGGACGGTGAACATCGCGAATCGCACTGGACGCCTTGGCAGCACCTCATCGGCAACACCTACGTCTGGTTCAGCGTGCTGCTGGTGGCGCTGTTCCTGCTCAGCACCCGGCGCGCGCGGCCGGTCGACCAGAACCATGCGGTTGGCGCGCTGGTCCGTTAGGCCCCTTCCTGTTTCACCATTTCCTGTATCAGCTCGCGGTAATGCACCGCGGCTGGACCGGATCGGGGGAAGGGGTTATTCTCGGCCAGGTGTTGACTCCTTCTGAACAAAGATTGGGGGTCCCGTTCGTGCCAGGTGAGTGCTGATGCGCACTTCGAGTACGAATAGGGACGATTCCCGCTTTTCCTGCTGGCTGCGCGTGCGTGAGTACGCCGTGCCGCCGTCCATGATCGAGACCGCGACTGCCCGGCGTTGTGTCGGGGACTGGGCTGGGGCTTGTGCCGCAGCGGGTTTCGATGTCGATATCGATATGCGTTCGCTGGTGCGCGCCCACGGCCGGGAACTCGCCGCTCGGGTGCGGGCCGATCTGCGCCACTTGGCACCGGACCTGTTGCGCTGGCACATGCCGCGGATTGCTCCCGACGGTCTGCTTCGGCCGGGGCTGACGATCACCCTGGCACGATACGATCCGGAGGACTGCGGAATCTGTTGCGGCAGAGAGCATTCCGTGCATCTGGTCGTCCGGACCGCGCCCGCCTGGGCGGATGCGGGCCAGCGAATCAGCCTCGCACTCTGGGACGGATCCCGCTCCGGTGCCGGCCTGCACCCGCACTCCCGTCCCAACCGGCGGTTCCGGCTCGATCTGCACCGTCATCTGTGGGATGCCCGCAGCAGTGATGAGCTGCGGATGCGTTCCGGTGCAGCGCGACTCGCCGACGAAGGCACGCCGGACTCCGGGCTGTCGGAGCTGGTGCCGCCGGGGTGCGCCGTCGACCGATGGGCGGCTGAGGCGGGAATACTGCTGCAGGCCCATGGGCGCCGGGCCGGGCCGGTCCTGGTGCGGTGTGGCGCACGGCGGCGCGTCGTCGCCGATGTGTCTGTGCCCGAGGATGATTCGCCGGTATTGCGGATCGAGGAGACGTTTCCGCGGGGCGGGATATCCGCGCTGCCAGTGCTGCCGGATGCGGCGACCTGGGCGTTACCCGATCTGGAACTGCTTCGTGCCGGTGCGATCACGCCGGATCTGCTGCATCCACTTGTCGCGTCGGCACTGGTGCCGGACCGTTCGCCGGCCGCTGTCTCCCCGATTGCCGACCCGGCGGGCCGGCCGCACCTGGTGGACTGCCGGGGCGAGCTGCACCGCATCGGACTGGTGAACGGGGTGCTGGCCGCACTGGACCACGATCCGGCGGAGATCCGCAGGGAGGAGCTGCTGGTCGCGTTGACCGGCACTCCGCTGCCCTGTCTGCAGGCCATCGACCGGGCACATCGGCATCCGGATTGTCTTGTCGGCGTTCGTGAACGGCTGGACCACGGCGACACCGCCGGTGCACTGGCCGTCGTCGAGAGTCTGCTCGGCCCCGACGCGCTGCTGCGTGCGGGAGCGCTGCGAGACGAGCTCGAGGCTTCCGCGCAACGGCGGATCGGCTACGGACTGTTCCGGGCCGGGCTGACCAGACCAGCGCTGACCCCACCGGCGGCCGAACACGATCATGCTCGCCGATGCCGCAGCGCAAGTCGCGCGCATCCGCGCCACGCGACCGCACGCTGATCCTTCCCCAATTCCTTTACACCCAAAGGTGATTCACACATGCCTGTAGAAACCACGTGTGCTCCGGCCGCGGAGCACGCCCACCCTTCCCAACTCGACGTCGCAAGTGAACTGCTGAACCTGCTGGGCGCGGTGACCACCGAGCCGCGCCCGAATATCCAATTGGACGCGCTGACACTGGCGGTCGCCGCCGACCTGCCGGTGCTGCTGTGGGGCGAGCCCGGGATCGGCAAGACCGCGGCCCTGACCCAGCTCGCCGCATCCCTGGATCTTCCACTGACCACCGTGATCGCGAGTGTCCATGAGCCGTCGGACTTTTCGGGTCTGCCCATCGTCGGAGACGACCCGGCGACGCACGGCGTGCCGATGGCGCCGCCGGACTGGGCCGTCCGCCTGGTGCGGGCCGGTCGCGGGCTGCTGTTCCTGGACGAACTGTCGACCGCACCGCCGGCCGTGCAGGCCGCCCTGCTCCGCCTGGTCCTGGAACGGCGGATCGGTGCACTGCGCCTGCCCGACGGTGTCCGCATCGTCGCCGCCGCCAACCCGCGCTCCTCGGCGGCCGACGGCTGGGAGCTGAGTCCGCCGCTGGCCAACCGCTTCGTGCACCTGCAGTGGACGCACGATCACGATGTGGTCGTCCGGGGCCTCGGCGGCACTTGGCCGCGCGCGACCTTGCCCACGCTCGATCCGGAAAAGGTCACGGAGGCAGTGGCTTTCGCACGCCGCGCGGTGTGCGCGCTGCTCGCGGCGCGTCCCAAACTCGTCCATCAACTGCCCAGCACCGAAACCCGCAGGGGTGGCGCCTGGCCGTCGCCGCGCAGCTGGGAGATGACGGTGCGGCTGATCGCCTTCGCCACCGCGGCCGGCTCCGGACGGGATGTGCTGTCCCTGCTGGTCCGGGGCGCCGTCGGTGACGGTCCAGGTTTCGAATTGCTGACCAGCATCGACCGGATGGACCTGCCCGATCCCGAGGTGCTGCTCGCCGATCCGGCCGCCGCCGAGCTGCCCGAGCGCGGCGATCTCCGTCAGGCCGTGCTCGACGGTGTGGTGGCGGCAGTCCGCTTGCGCCCGGAGCGATCCCGCTGGGACGCGGCGTGGGCGCTGCTGGTGAAGGCCGTGGAATCCGGTGCGCCGGACCTGGTGGTCGTCCCCGCGACGACCCTCGCCACCCTGCGCCGGGACGACTGGGACGTGCCCGCCTCGATCGAACGACTGGCCGGCATGGTGTCGGTGTCGCAGGGCGCGGATCGCGCCGCGGCCCGGGTCGCCGCGCAGGCGCGCCGATGACACCGGACACCGCGCGGCTCGACTTCGACAAGCTCTTCGCCGCCCGGCTGCTGGCCGCCCGGGCCCGGCCATATCTGGCGACCGCGCTGTTCGCCCTGCACCTGGTCGAGTCGCCGCGGGTGCCGACGATGGGTGTGGACCGGTACTGGCGGTGTTATGTGTCGCCGGCGTTCGTGAACTACACGCCGGTGGCGGACCTGGCCTCGGTCCTGGTGCACGAGGTGTCGCATCTGCTGCGCGAACATCACAGGCGCAGTGACCGATTCGCCCGGGAGCACGACCTGACCGGCCCGGCGGAGCGACTGCGGATGAATATCGCCGCGGATGCCGAGATCAACGACGACGCGTTCGGCGACGGCCTGGTCCAGCCCGAGGGGGCAGTGCTGCCGTCGACGCTGGGGTTGGGCTCCGGTGAGCTCATGGAGGACTATCTGCGTCAGTTCCGCCTCGGGCCGCGCACCGCGGACCTGGCCTGGCTGGACTGCGGCAGTGGCGCCGACGGCCTCGACCGGGAGTGGGAACTGGGGCCGGACGGCGCGGACGGACTGAGCGAACAGGAACGCGACGCCGTCCGATTTCGCGTGGCACAGGGCATCATCGCCCGTCCGGGGCACGCACCCGAGGGGTGGCGCCGGTGGGCGGAGGAGGCGGTGCACCCGCCGCAGCCGTGGCGGGATCTGCTGGGAGCGGCGATCCGCTCGGCGGCTTCCGCCCCAGGCGCCGGCGCGGACTACAGCTACGGGCGGCCCGCGCGGCGCTCGGCCGGAGTGCCCGGCGTCGTCCTGCCGAGCCTGCGGCGCACCCCACCCCGCGTCACCGTGATCATCGATACCTCGGGGTCGGTCAGCGACGCCGAACTGGGCAGCGCGCTGCTCGAAACGGCAGCCATCGCCCGGACCGTGGGCGGCCGCCGTGACCTGGTCACCGTGCTGTCGTGCGACGCCGCGGCCCGGATCGCGGATCCGCTGTGCCGTGCCGAGGGCATCCCGCTGATCGGCGGCGGGGGAACGGATCTGCGCACCGGCTTCGCCAAAGCGCTACGTGCGCAACCTCGTCCGGATGTGGTCGTGGTGCTGACGGACGGTCAGACGCCGTGGCCGGCCGCCCGCCCCGCGTGCCGCACGGTCGTGGGCTTGTTCCGCCGGGACCCCGTCTGGCGGGAAGACGATCCGGAGTACGTACCGGACCGCCCGCCCGCCTGGGCAAGGGTCGTCGATATCGGGTGACGGCGCGGACTGCCACGGCCGGGATGGTTGACGGCGGTACGGGTGTGGCGCATGGTGGGCCGATGGGCGATGACGTGCGGGCCGGGCTGAAGTTCTCCAGTCTCGACAGTCCCTTGTTCGACGGGGCCGAGGCCACCAAGGGCGATTTGATCGACTATCTGGAGGCGATCGGGGAGCGGATGGTGCCGTCGTTGCGGGAGCGGCCGCTGTCGGTGGTGCGGGTGCGGCCGGGGCAGGAGCCGTTCATGCAGAAGAATCTGCCCAAGTACACACCGGAGTGGGTGCGGCGGGTGACGCTGTGGGCGGGCAGTTCGAAACGGGAGGTGTCCTACGCGCTGTGCGATGACGTGCGGACGTTGCTGTGGTTCGGGAATCAGCGCGCGGTGGAGTACCACGTGACACTGCTGTACGCGGAGGGTCTCGCCGACTATTCCGGCAGCCCAACGCATCTCGTGCTGGATATCGACCCGGCGCCGGATCAGCCCTTCGCTCAGGTGGTCGGGGCCGCGCAGCTCATTCGGGAAGCGCTGGCGGCGGACGGGCTGGCGGGCGCGGTGAAAACCAGTGGCTCCAAGGGCGTGCACATCTTCGTCCCGGTCGTGCCGGGCGTCGATCTCGAGGATGCCGCGGCGGCGACCCGGGCGATCGCCGCGCGCGCCGAACGTCTCGATCCGCAGCTCGCCACCACGGCGTTCATTCGAGAAGACCGGGGCGGCAAGGTCTTTCTCGATTCGACCCGCGCCGGCGGCGCGACGGTGGTGTCGGTCTACAGCCCGCGGATCCGCCCGGGCGCGACCGTCTCGTTCCCGGTCGCCTGGGCGGACCTGCCCGACGTCGACCCGCACGACTTCACGATTCGCACGGCGGCCAAGATGCTCGGCGACCGCGATCCCTGGGCCGAGGCCATGCCCGAACCCCAGTCTCTCCCAGCCGATCTCATCGCCGAGGGGCACACCATCCCGGTGGCGCGGGTGCAGGCCATGCACGAGGGCAAGCGCCGCGCCCGCGCCCGCCGGGAGAACTGACTCGGGCCGCCGCGTCCCGGGTCAGCAGGTGCTCGTCGGCGTCGTACTGGATGAATCCGCATGTATTCGAGAAAGGGCACGCGGAAATAGGCGAGCGCCGGGGGTGTCGCCGAATACCGGAAAGAGTTACGAGCGTCGGCGCAGGATTACCCCTTGATCCGGAGAAATCTGTCCTAACCCTGGGCGTCTCTCGGCGCACAATGTGTCCGCGGTGTCGCCGATCGCATGATTCGGGCGGTTCGCCTACGCTGGTCGGCGTGATGAGAGCGGTGGGCGCGGTGGCGGGGATCGCCCTGATCGGGGCGGCGATCGCGGGCTGCGGCGGCTCGTCGAATCAGCAGGCGGCCCCGGCGACGACCACATCCAAGGCGGCGGTGATGCCGGCACCGAACACCATCGGACTGTGCGGCGGGGTGGCCGATGCCGATGTCGGCCAGGCGACCGGGCTCAATGGGCTGCAGCGAGTGGCGGTGAATCCGCTGGGATGCGCGTGGCAGCGGCCCGCGGGCGGTGACTACGCGGTGGTATTCCACTGGTTCCGGGGCAGTCCGCTCGCGGACCGCCGGACCCGGATCACCGACGCGCGCCCGTCCGACGTTCAGGTGGCCGGGCAATCCGGCATCGAATGGCAGGGGCCGCAGTCGTGCGAGGTGGCACTTCCGTTCGGGGACAGCGATTTCATCGATTGGTCCGAGCGGGCCGCGATCACCGAGACCGCCAAGGAGCCCTGCAAGGGACTGGAACAGCTGGCGGCGTCCACTCTGACGAAGGCTGGGCAGGGGTAATGCGTAGGGCTCGAACACGAATCGCCTTGGCGGCCTTACTGATCGCCGCACTCTCGGGGTGCTCGCAGGGCCCGAAGGAATCACCCGTGCGCGCCGCCGACGCCCCGAACCTGCTGGCCGGCTGCGGCCCGCTGGAGGATCAGAAGATCGCGAGCAACCTGCACGTCTCGGGCATCGAGCAGCAGAGCGCCCCCACCATCTGCAACTGGACCGCCACCAGTCCGAACGGCGGTGCGGTCGACATCACCTACGCCTGGCTGGAGAACGACACCTTGAGCCGTGAGGTCCAGATCGCTGACCAATTCGGTTATCAGGTCGAGCGTTTGGTGATCAAGCACTTCGGCGGCATGTACTGGCGTGACCCGAAGGATCCGAGCACCTGCGCCGTGACCACTTCCGACACCGGCACTGTCACCTGGTGGGTCCAGAACCGCGACCACGCGGCGCAACCGGACCCGTGCGCGGGGGCCATGACTCTCATGCAGGCCACCCTCTCGGTAGACGGTGTGTGACCGTCCCGAACCTGCTGCCGGACAAGAAGACAGCGGCGGCGATGGTCGAGACACTCACCGCCGCAACGTGTTTCACCGATGCAATCGGACCCGCCCGCTAGACGGCAGGCGCCGCGTCGGCGGGAGCCGGGGTGGAGTCGGGCGCGGACAGGCGCTGGGCAAGGCCGATGCCGACCGCGATGGCGGCGGGTACGCCGGTCAGCACCAGACCGGCCGCCGCACCCAGCGGAATGCCGATGGCGGCGCCCGTGAGGCAGCCCGCGATGCCGGTCGGCACCGACATGACCGTGACGCCGGCGATGGCGCCGCCCGCGGCGCCAATGGCGCAACCGGCCGCGCCGCCGATGAGGGTGCCGATCAGGGTGCCCACCGAGGTGGCCAGACCGAACTGGTTGACCGCTGCGGAGAACGCGGCATCCTGGTCAGCCTGGCTCGCGACGGTCTTCAGCCCCGGCGCGGGCAGGCCCGGGGCGGGGACGGCGGCCAGGGTGTACGCGGTGATTTTCCTCATTGGCGAACCTCCGAAATTCTGGGTGGATGATTTCGAATGAGGGTGAAAAGGCCAGCACGTATTACACGGCCGCGTAATGGGGATACGCATCGTGCGTGGTGTGGTGAAAGGTCAGAGTCGTGTGGCGTGTTTTCACCCGCAAACGGGTGAGTGGAACCGATCACTCGGATACGGACTATCGCCGGGGGTCATGGGTCGTCCTCACCTCCTTGCGGCCGGAGCGCACGAGGGCGCTGACCAGGGTGCACACGAGGAGTCGCCACGCCAGCAGGCCGGAGGGCGAGCACCCCTCTCGTCAGAGCTTCGGCACTGCACGACGTATCCCCAATGAAAGGCCTTGGGAAGCCACTTCGGGTGACCCCTTAATCCGGGGAAACCTGTCCTAACCCTGGGCGTCTCTCGACGTCGTCGGATCAGTGGCCTGTGTTCGTACAGGAGCCTCGCCTAGCGAGGTGCTGATTGACGCCGCAAAGTCTGGCAGTAGAGGATTGATTCGTCAATTCGGACATGCAATGTTCGCCCGTGGCCGCCGGAATTCCGGGTCGCCGAGTCAGGAGCGCATATGACCGAACCCACAGTATCGTCGAAGCCGGAATCGGTTGCGACGGTGCATCTGTCGCAGTTGCTGAAGGCGCCGGTGATCGCCGCGTCGGGGGAGACCATCGGCCGGGTGGACGACCTCATCGTGCGCCTGCCGGGTGGCGACGCCTATCCGCCGGTGATGGGCGTGGTCGTCGGGATGGGTGGGCGCGATGTGTTCGTCTCCGCCGAACGTATCCGGCTGTTCGAAGCCGATCGCATCGTCCTCTCGGTCAACAAGGTCGACCTGCGGTCCTTCGAGCGGCGTGCGGGTGAGGTGCTGCTGCGCGCGGACATCCTGGGTCACCGGCTGATCGATGTGGAGGCGGTGGAGCTGGTGCGCGCCTACGATGTCGAGCTCGATCGGGTCGGTGTGCCCGACGACTCCGGTTCGGGCTGGGTGCTGGCGCGACTGGACACTCGCCGCCCAGCGCGCCTTTTCGGGCTGATCAAGTCCGGCGGCGGTCACGCCTCCCGGGATTGGAAGGCGTTCGAGCCGCTGATCGGCCACGAGCAGTCGCTGACCCTGCGGCTCAGCAGCCGGTTGCGCGGGCTCAAGCCCGCTGAGATCGCCGACCTGCTGGAGGACGCGGACAAGCACGAGCAGGACGAGATCCTGGATCAAGTGCACGACGACCCTGAACTGGAGGCGGATGTCTTCGAGGAGCTCGACTCCGACAAGTCCAGCCGCCTGCTCAACGACATGTCCGATGCGGAAGTCGCAGCGCTGCTCGGGCGCATGCGCGCCGACGACGCGGCCGACTCCGTCATCGAGCTCAAGCAATCGCGCCGCCGGCGTGTGCTCGATCTGATGCCGCCCGGGCAGCGCGTCAAGGTCGTCACGCTGATGGGGTTCAATCCCGACAGCGCCGGTGGGCTGATGAACGTCGACTTCGTCTCGTGTCCGCTGGACGCTACGGCGGCACAGGCGCTTTCGGTGGTCTCCGCCGCGCACGCAGTGCAGCCGGAGGCCCTGCTGAAGGTGCACGTACTCGACTCCGGCCGGCTGGTGGGCGTGGTCTCGGTGATCGCGCTGCTGCAGGCCGACCCGGCGACGCCGGTCGCCGACCTGATGGACGACGATCCGGTGCGGGTCGCGCCCGACACCGATATCACCGACATCGCCCTGTTGATGGCCGATTACAACCTGTACGCCGTGCCGGTGGTGGACGACGCGGATCGGGTGCTCGGCGTGGTCACCGTCGACGATGTGCTCGAGGATGTCATTCCCGAGGACTGGCGGCGTCGTGAACCCGCGCCCCGGCCGGCCCGGCCGGTCACGACCGGATCCGGCGACGACTCGGACGGCGCGGCACGGCCATGACCAATGCCGAGGAAAACCGTTCCGCGAATCGTCGGTCGGCCGTGCTGGATTCGGCGCACCTGGGCGATATCGAGGGCGCGCTCGGCAAGATCAAGATCGGTGACATCGAGCATTCGCGCACGTTCAAGACCCGGATGCTGACGCTGCTGGCCATTATCGGCCCCGGGCTGATCGTCATGGTCGGTGACAACGACGCCGGTGGTGTCGCCACCTATGCGCAGGCGGGGCAGAACTACGGCTACAGCCTGCTGTGGGTGCTGCTGCTGTTGATCCCGGTACTGATCGTCAACCAGGAGATGGTGGTTCGCCTGGGCGCGGTCACCGGCGTCGGGCATGCGCGGCTCATCAACGAGCGCTTCGGCCGCGGCTGGGGCTGGTTCTCGGTGGGCGATCTCTTCGTTCTGAATTTTCTCACCATCGTGACCGAGTTCATCGGTGTCAGCCTGGCCGCGGAGTATTTCGGCATCTCGAAGTACGTCGTGGTGCCGGTGGCGGCCGCGGCGCTGGTGGCGATCATGGCCACCGGCAGCTTCCGGCGGTGGGAACGGGCGATGTTCGTCTTCATCCTGATCACCCTGCTGCAGATTCCGATGCTGTTGCTGTCGCATCCAGACTGGGGCCGCGCCGCAAAGGATTTCGTGGTGCCCGGTGTCGAGGGCAGCTGGACCTCCGACGCGGTGCTGCTGATCATCGCCATCGTCGGCACCACTGTCGCACCGTGGCAGCTGTTCTTCCAGCAGTCCAATATCGTCGACAAGCGCATCACCCCGCGGTTCATCGGCTACGAGCGGGCCGACACCACCCTGGGCGCGTTCGTCGTGGTGACCGGTGCGGCCGCGCTCATGATGACCGCCGACTACGCCGCGCGCGCCAATGACGCGGTCGGGAAGTTCATCGACGCGGGCGAGATCGCGCACCTGCTGGGCCAGGTCCACCACCTGCTGGGGTCGGTCTTCGCCATCGTGCTGCTGGACGCGTCGATCATCGGCGCGGCGGCGGTCACCCTGGCCACCAGCTACGCCTTCGGCGATGTGTTCGGCATCAAGCACTCGCTGCACCGCGGGTTCAAGGACGCCAGGCAGTTCTATCTGTCCTATATCGCGATGGTGGTGCTCGCCGCGGGCATCGTGCTGATTCCGGGTGCGCCCCTGGGGCTGATCACCACCGCCGTGCAGGCCCTGGCCGGGCTGCTGCTGCCCAGCGCCAGCGTGTTCCTGCTGCTGCTGTGCAACGACCCGCAGGTGCTCGGGCCGTGGGTGAATCGCACCTGGCTGAACATCGTGGCGGCGATCATCGTCGGCGTGCTGCTGTTGCTGTCGGGAATCCTCATGGCCACCACGCTGTTCCCGGACCTGGATGTGGTCGCCACGGCCGGATACCTGGCGGTGGCGCTGGTGCTCCTGGTCGTGATCGCGGTGGTGGCGCTGAGGTTCACGCAGCGCGGGGCGCCCGCGCCCACGCCGCGGCCCCGCTTCGAGGCGTCCGCGAAGGACACCTGGCGGATGCCGCCGCTGACGCTGCTGGAACCGGTGACCTGGTCGGCCGGTACCCGGCTGGGCATGATCGCCCTGCGCGCCTATCTGGTCGTCGGCGCGATTCTGCTGCTGGTCAAGGCGATTCAGCTGGGGCGGGGCTGACGGCCGAAGGGCGCGGCCGAGTTCAGTGCTCGAGGAAGGTGGCGACGATGTTCCAGAACATGTTCGGGTCCACGCTGTTGAAATCCCAGCTCTCGGTGAGGCTGTGCGTGATGCTGACGATGCTCGGGATGTCGAAGTCGTGCCGGGTGGCGGTGCCCTTGGCCTCCACGGCGGTGACGACGTAGGCGGTGGCGGTTTCTGCGGTGTGGGGCACGAGGAAGCTCCAATCGAGGACCGGGACCGGATAGGGACACGTGGCCGTGGACAGCGTCGGCCACAACCACGCATCGCAAACGCCGTGGCGAGCCTCGCGGCGGGCACGTCGTGGCGTTTCCGTCCAGTTTCATTTCCGCCCGCATCGCGCGGGAGTTCCGAAGACGCCAAACCGGGCCGGTACACGCCAACCTTGCTGTGTGGTTGCCGGAATACCGTACGGTAGGTGCGATTTCGGCCTGCGCGCGGGGTCCATCTTTCAGGAATCGTCGCGATCGCGCCAGCGATGTACGGCGCGCCGCAGGCTGGCCGGATCCGCGTATCCCAGGAATTCCGCCTGCTGAGCGCGTGGAAGGTGTTCGGCCCGTTGCAATCTGCGGCGCCGCGCCCTGTCCACCTCCCGGCGCCAGGTGGTTCCGGCCTCGGTCAGGCGGCGTTGTAGTGATCTTGGTGAGGTCAGCAGACGCCGCGCTACCACTTCCAGTGTCGCCGTGCCCTCGTCGAGAGCGCCGTCGAGGACGTCGCCGAGCCGTTCCAGCCAGGTGACGCCGGACTCGGGAGTGGCCGGCAGCGTGGCCGCGTAGGACAGCAGCACGGCCGTCAACTCGGGATCGGCCGACTTCATGGGTAGCGCCAGATCCGCGGCCCGCAGCGTCAGGGAGTCGACCAGACTCCCGAAATCGATTGCGCGAGTGCCGAACAGCTCGGTGACAGCGGCGAGGTCGACCGGCGCGGGCTGCCGGAAGGTCACCCGCGCGGGCACGATCGGGTAGCGGGTGGCCGCCCGGCCCCGGCCCACGAGGAGCGCGAAAGCCGCCTGCACCAACAGTTCCCGCCCGCGGCAGTCCTCCACCCCGGACAGCACCTCGTAGCAGACCTCGTGTTCGGTGCGATGCGTGATCCGGAAGTTGTAACTCGTTGTCAGACTGCCGGTGTGGCGCACGCAGGCGTCCAGTGCCGCGCCCAGGGTCTCCGCCGACAGGAACAGATACTCCAGCAGACCGAATTCGCCGGTCGCACTGTCCTCGGCCACGCGCAGGGCGATATCCGGGTCACCGGTTTCCTGTTCGAGCAGCTCCCACACCCGCAGGCAGTACCGGGACGACACCCGGGTCCCCTCGCCGCCCTCGCGCCAGGCGGGGACCCCGGCCAGCCGGGCGATCCGCTCCGGGTCGAGCCCCGCCCGGGCCGCCCGCTCCAGTGCGAACCGGGCCATCAGAATGCTGTCGTGAGAGTCGGATCGAGTAGTCACGGCCGCCCATCACCACGCCGCCCGGCGGCGCGCGCTCGCCAGCTCCCGGCTCCAACTGGTTCCGGCCGCGGCCAGTCGCCGCTGCAGGGTGCGCGGGCTGGTATCCAGCCGCCGGGCCGTGCCGTGGATCGACGCCGTGTCCAGCGACGGTAGTGAATCGAGCTCGGCGGCAAGCAGATCGGCCCAGGCGCGCGCGGGCGGGGTGGATAGGGTCGCCACCGTGGCGGCCCGGCGTAGCACGGCCGCCAGCCCCGGATCGGCGGTGAACTGCCGCCGGTCCAGGTCCGCATGGTGCAGCGTGAGCGTGTCGGCCTCGGCGCCGAAATCGATTGCGGCCGTGCCGAAGAACTCGGTATACGGTGCGTGATGGCGCGGCGCGCGTTCCCGCAGGGTCACCGCGACCGGCGCGATCCGCGTCCGGGCACCGAGCCGCGCGCGACCGGTCAGGAAGGCGAAGCTCGCCTGCACCGCGACCTCCGTGCCCCGGCCCTCCCCGGCCGGCTCCGCCGCGAAGGTGACGTGCCGGTCGTCCTCGCCGACCACGGCCAGGCGCCGCGTGGTCGACAGCGCGGATCCGAATTCCCCTGCGGCCCTCAACCCTTCGCCCACAGTCGACGCCGTGGCGAGCAGATAATCCATCATCCCCAGTTCCCCCATTCCGTACCGTTCGGCCGCCCGCAGTCCCACGTGCGGCAATTCCGCCCTGCGCTCGAACAATTCCCACAATCGCGGATAGCACTGCCCCGGAATGCTTCCCGGTGGCCCGTCCAGCGCGCCGGCCCCGATTCCCGCCGCCCGCGCCAATTCCACCGGATCCAGCCCCGCCGCCCGGGCTCGCGTCAGCACGAACCGGGCCAGCAGCACACTGTCCGAGGTGGTCATGATCGCTGCTCCATTCGCCCGGCCACACCGCCTCGCCCGCGCCACCTCGGGTCACCTCGCCGGAGTGGGCACCCCCTGGAACTTCGGCGAATCATGGCGTATCGCCGTCGTGTCCGGCGGCCCAGCCGGATTCGAGATCTTCGAGGTGGCGTTTGCGGGCGCGGTCGACCTCGAGGCGCCAGGTGGTGCCGGATTCGGCGAGGCGGCGCTGGAGGGTGCGCGGGCTGGTGTAGAGACGGCGCGCGACCTGGTCCAGCAGCGCGTCGGTGCCGTCGAGGACCTCGGCCAGCACCGCCCCCACCCGGTCCGGCCACTCGGTGGCGCGCGGCGGCGGGGGCGGCATGGTGGCGGCGTGGCGGCGCAATACCGCTGCCAGCAACGGGTCCGCCGTGATCTGGGCCAGCTCGAAGTCCGCGTTGCGGAAGGTGATCCGGTCGACCGGAGCGCCGAAATCCAGCCGCGCCGTGCCGAACTGCTCGGAGAAGGCGTCGAGGCGGCGGGGCGCGCGCTCGCGCAGCCGGATGCGCACCGGATCCATCGGGCGGCCGGTCGTCTGGCGCATGCGCGAGATCAGGGAGGCCAGCGCCATCTGTACCGATAGGTCGCGGGCGCGGCCCTCGGTATTGACGGTGTAGATGTCGAAGGTGGACTCGGTCTCGGTCTGCGCGCCGGGCTCGACGCGGTAGTTGGTGGAGATCGCCCCCACGAACGGGCCCATCACGCCGAAACCCGCGCCGACGGTCTCGGCCGTCGAGATCAGATAGTCGATCAGCCCGAATTCCCCGAGCCGGTAACTGCCGGTGGCCCGCAGGGTGACCTCCGGGTCGTCCAGCTCGTACTCCAGCAGCTCCCACAGCCGCGGGAAGTAGTCACTGGACACCCGGGCATCGCCGTCCTCCAGCAGCCAGCCCGGCATGCCGGCCTCGCGGGCGAGGCGGGCCGGGTCCAGGCCCGCGGCCGCGGCGCGCGACAGGACGAAACGTGGCAGCAGCACGGAGTCGGAGGTGTGCATCAGCCAATGGTGCGGGGAATTCGAGGCCGGAAACCGCGAATTCGCCGAACTGTGAGACAACCCGCTCGTCCCCGATTTCGTGTGGGTCCGGGCGAGCGGGTGTCGCTCCCTGGTCTTTCCGCGGGTCAGGCGCGGAGGAAGGTGGCCGCTATGCCCCAGAACCGGCGGCGGTCGACCGCCTGGAAATCCCATGTCTGCGTGATGCTGTGCGTCGTGCTGACGATCCCGGGGATATCGAAGTCCTCCCGGGTCGCCGTCCCCTTGGCCTCCAGGGCGGCGATGACGTAGGCGGTCGCGGATTCCACGGTGTGGGGCATGGGAGCTCCGGTCTGTCGTAGGGGCATGGGGCGGTGCGGTTTCAGCGGATGGTGTCGCTCAGTACTTCCTCGTAGCGGTACTCGGTGGGGATGGTCGCGCGGGCCGCGTGCGCCTGCTCCTCGCGATGGCGCAGATCGACGCGGCGGATCTTGCCGGAAATCGTCTTCGGTAGCTCGGTGAACTCCAGCCGGCGGACACGCAGGTAGGGCGCCAGGTGATCGCGGGCGTATTCCAGGATGGCGCGGGCGGTTTCACGGTTCGGCTCCCATCCTGCAGCCAGTGCCACATATGCCTTGGGCACCGCGAGCCGCGTGTCATCCGGCTGCGGCACCACGGCCGCCTCCACCACGGCCGGATGCTCGATGAGCACGCTCTCCAGCTCGAAGGGGGACACCTTGTAGTCGGAGGACTTGAAAACGTCGTCGGTGCGCCCGATATAGGTGATGTATCCGTCCGCGTCTCGCACGGCCACATCGCCGGTATGGTAGTAGCCGCCGTCCATGACCGCGGCATTACGCTCCGGATCGCCGAGATAGCCGGTCATCAGATTGACCGGCGCCGCAGCCAGATCCAGGCAGATCTCACCCTCCTCGGCGCGCTGCCCGGTGATCGGATCCACCAGCACGACCGGCACGCCCGGCGCGGGCCGCCCCATGGAGCCGGGCTTGAGCGGCTGCCCGGGCGTATTGCCCACCTGCAGGGTGGTTTCCGTCTGGCCGAAGCCGTCGCGGATGACCAGGCCCCACGCCTTCTCGACCTGCGCGATGACATCGGGGTTCAAGGGCTCACCCGCGCCGAGGATTTCGCGCAGCCCGGCCGGACGCTCGCCCAGATCGGCCTGGATCAGCATGCGCCACACCGTGGGTGGCGCGCAGAACGTGTTCACTTCGGCCCGGCGCAGCTGCGCCAGCAGGGCCGCGGCGTCGAAACGCGCGTAGTTGTAGACGAATACGGTCGCCTCGGCCAGCCACGGCGCGAAGAAGCAGCTCCAGGCATGCTTGGCCCAGCCGGGCGCACTGATGGCCAGGTGCACGTCGCCGGGGCGGACACCGATCCAGTACATGGTGCTCAAGTGACCGACCGGGTAGCTGATCTGGGAGTGCTGCACCATCTTCGGCTTGCTGGTGGTGCCGGAGGTGAAGTACACCAGCAGCGGATCGGTCACCTCGGTGACGGCCCGGAACGGCCCGGCCGATTCGACGGACGCCGCTTCGGCGTAGTCGCGCCAGCCAGACACCGGCTCGCCCACCACGATTCGCGTGTAGTCGCCCGGCACCTCGTCGAACTTGCCCGTATCGCCGTGATTGGCGATGACGAAACGCGCTCCGCCGCGCTCGATCCGGTCGCTCAGATCGGCCGGGCCCAGCGCCCCGGTGGTGGGCATGATGACCGCGCCCAGCTTGGCCACCGCCAGCATGGCCTCCCACAGCTCGGCCTGATTGCCGAGCATGAGCACGACGCGGTCGCCCTTGCCGACGCCCAGCCCGGCCAGCCAGGTGGCCACCCGGTCCGAGCGCTCGGCCATCTCGGCGAAGCTGATCCGCTGTTCGGAGCCGTCCTCCTCGACGATCCACAGCGCGGGCCGGTCGTTGCCGCGGGCGATGTGGTCGAACCAGTCTGTGGCCCAGTTGAATTCGCCGGTCAGCCGTGGCCATTCGAACTCGCGCAGAGCCGCGTCGTAGTCCGTCGACACGGCCAGTAGTCCGTCGCGGGCGGCGCGGTAGGCCTCGGTGTTCGTCATGCGTTCTCCTCGGTCAGGCCGAGCAGTCGCGCGCCGATCTCGCGCATCTCGACCTTGCGGATCTTGCCGGTCACGGTCATCGGGAACTCGTCGACGACGTGCACATAGCGGGGGATCTTGTAGTGGGCGAGCTTGCCGGCGCAGTACTCACGCAGACTCTCGGCGGTCAAAGGCGGTGTACCCGGACGCATCCGGATCCACGCCATCAATTCCTCGCCATATTTGACGTCGGGCACGCCGATCACCTGGGCGTCGACGATGTCGGGATGGGTGTAGAGGAATTCCTCGATCTCGCGCGGGTAGATGTTCTCGCCGCCGCGGATGACCATGTCCTTGATGCGGCCGGTGATGGCCACGTAGCCCTCGTCGTCCATGGTGGCCAGGTCGCCGGTGTGCATCCAGCGCGCGGCGTCGATGGCCTCGGCGGTCTTCTCCGGTTCGCCCCAGTAGCCGAGCATCACCGAGTAGCCGCGGGTGCACAGTTCGCCGGCCGCGCCGCGCGGCACGGTCACCCCGGTCACCGGGTCCACGATCTTCACCTCGATGTGCGGCCCGGCCCGGCCGACCGTCGCGGTGCGCTGCACCAGCGAATCGTCGCCGCGGGTCTGGGTGGAGACCGGGCTGGTTTCCGTCATGCCGTAGCAGATGCTCACCTCGCGCATGCCCATGCGCTCGATGACCTGCTTCATCACCTCCACCGGGCACGGCGATCCGGCCATGATGCCGGTGCGCAGCGAGGACAGGTCGTAGGTGTCGAACTCCGGATCGGCCAGTTCCGCGATGAACATGGTCGGCACCCCGTACAGGGAGGTACAGCGTTCGGCCGCAACGGCTTCCAGGGTGGCGCGCGGGTCGAAGGCCGGGGCCGGGATGATCATGGCCGCGCCGTGCGTGGTGGCGGCCAGATTCCCCATGACCATGCCGAAGCAGTGGTAGAACGGCACCGGAATGCAGATCCGGTCCTGCTCGGTGTAGCCGCACAGCTCGCCCACGAAATAGCCGTTGTTGAGGATATTGTGGTGGCTGAGGGTCGCGCCCTTGGGGAAACCCGTTGTGCCGGACGTGTATTGGATATTGATCGGATCGTCGGTGGACAGCGCCGACTGCGCCGCGGCCAGCAGATCCGGACTCGCGGCCCGGCCGCTGGTGAACAGACTCTGCCATTCGAGGCTGTCCAGCAGCACCACCTGCTCGAGCTCCGGGCACTCCGGGCGCACCTCGGTGATCATGGCCGCGTAGTCGGAGGTCTTGAACGATGGTGCCGCGACCAGCATCCGAATTCCGGCCTGGCGCAGCACGTAGCGCAGTTCGTGCGCCCGATACGCCGGATTGATATTGACCAGGATCGCGCCGACCTTGGCGGTGGCGTACTGGATCAGCGTCCACTGCGGGCAGTTCGGCGCCCAGATGCCGACCCGGTCGCCCTTGCCGATGCCGGCCGCCAGCAGGCCCAGCGCCAGCGTGTCGACCTCGGCGTTGAATTCGCGGTAGGTCCAGCGGATACCGGTGGTGTAGTCGATGAGGGCCTCGCGGTCCGGATGCGCGGCCGCGGTCCGGTCCAGGTTGGCGCCGATGGTCTCGCCCAGCAGGGGAGCGTCCCAGACTCCGAAGGTGTAGCTCGTGCTCTCGCTCACACCAGTAGGATCTACGTCACACTCACCCTGGACTACCCCCGAAAGGGGCTGACCGATGACTTCGGCCACGGACGGGCTCCTGCGCCCCAGCGACGGTGACGCTCTGCGTGCTGAGCTGCGCACTCTCGCCTCCGCCAGCAAGCTTCCGGTCGTCTTCGGCGGCGAGGTGCACGCGGGCATGCTGGTGCTCAGCGAATTCGTCGGCACCCGCACCAACGGCATGCGCGGGCTGGCCGTCGCACCCAGCTCCGGGCTGGGCGGCTCGGCGGTGGTGACGGGCAAGCCGCGCTCGGTGTCCGACTATCGCTCGGCCTCGACCATCACCCACCACTACGACGCCCCGGTGCTCGGTGAGGGCCTGCGCGCGGTGGTGGCGGTGCCGGTGGTGGTGAGGGGCGAGGCACGGGCGGTGCTGTACGTGGCCAATCGGGACTCGGGGGTGATCGGCGACCGCATCGCCGACGAGATGGTGCAGGCCGGGCGCCGGCTCGCGACGGAACTGGCCATTCGCGATGAAGTGGATCGGCGGCTGCGGCTGTCCTTCGCGCGGGAGTCCACGACGAGCGCCCATGCCTTCGTCGCCGAAGCCAATGCCGTTGTCACCGAACAACTCCGGGATCTGCATGCGGAACTGCGCGGCATCACCCAGGTGGTCTCGGAGGCCTCGGCCCGCCGGCGCCTGCGCGAGGTGACCGAGAAGCTCGCGCGCCTGGTGTCGGGCGTCGCGGCCCCGGACGACGCGGTGAGCCTCGCGCCCCGGGAACTGGACGTCCTCGCCCACGTCGCGCTGGGCTGCACGAATCTAGAAGCGGCGCAGCGACTTTCGGTGCGCCCGGAGACGGTCAAGAGCTATCTGCGCAGCGCCATGACCAAACTCGGCGCGCACAACCGCCACGAGGCGGTCGTGCGCGCACGCCGCCTCGGGCTCCTTCCGTAACCGAAGGTCGGAGGCAGCGGCCCGCGGCCGGACTCAGTCCGACACGAGGTGGCGGATCGATTCACCGCCCTTGGCGTGATGTAGCCGCCCGAACTTGCTGTCGAGCAGGTGCGCCATGCTGTCGGCGGCTCCGGTGTAGGCGTCCTCGGCGGTGGCCGCGCGGTGGGTGGTCGCCACCGGTGGCTGGCCCTTGGGCCGCGCCTCGAGGCTGCACTTCTTGTCCTCGGAACCACCCTTGTGCCCGTTCACATCGGTGATGTGGGCCTCGACCCGGGTGAGGTGATCAGCGAATCGATCCAGAATCGAAGCGATGGTGTCCGTCGCTTCCTGGGCGATCGCGCCGCCGCCGATGTTCTTGTCGGCGAAGACCTGGATTTGCATGGCATCTCCAATCTCTCGGGTAGCAATCCCCGGAGTAACCGAGGGCTTGCTGACACCTCCGACCATACCTACTCCGACTGAGAGCGGCATGTGGAACAGATCGCGTGGTGGCGTGCGGCTTTCGTGCTCCCCGCTCAGCGGGTGGCCAGATCCAGGACGGTGAGGGCGAGGTCCGTCGCGGCCTCCGGGTGGCCGAGGGCGCGGGCGGCGGCCGACACGGCGGCGCGGGTCCCGGCATCGGTCAGGAGTTCGGTGAGGGCCGTGCGGAGGTTCGCGACGGTGGCATCGTCACCGACGAGGGCGCGAGCGGCATTGTGGTCGGCCAGGATTCGGGCATTGCGGATCTGCTCGCCGCCGACCGAATGCGGGTACGGAATCAGCACCGAGGGCTTGCCCAGTGTGGTGAGCTCGGCGAGAGTCCCTGCGCCGGAACGGGATACGACCACGTCGGTGAGCGCCAGCACATCGGGGAGCTCGGGGCCGACGAACTCCCGCACCAGGTAGCGGCCGCGCACCTCCTCCGGGAGGGTGGCGGCGTGGTCGCGAACCTGCTCGAAGGAGAGCCGCCCGCACTGGTGAATCACATTGGCGGAGTGGAGGAGTTCGGGCAGCAGCTGCCCGATCAGCTCGTTGATCTGCACCGCGCCCTGCGCGCCGCCGGTGATGTAGACCGTCGGCAGGCCGGGGGTGTAGCCCTCCCAGTCGAGAGCCTTGACCGCCGCGGCCGGATCGCCGGTCGTGAGGGTCGGGCGAATCGGGTTGCCGGTGACCACCGCCCGGTCCCGGGCGCGCGCGGGCAGCATGGCGATCGACGCCTCGGAGCTGAGCGCGATACGGTCGGCCATCCGGGCCAGCAGCAGGTTGGCCTTGCCGATGCCGGTGGTCTGCTCGTGGATCACCAGCGGCCGCCGGCGCAGCGCGGCGGCCATGCCGATCGGGGCGCACACGTAGCCGCCGGTGCACAGCACCGCGTCCGGGCGGAACCGGCGCACCACGCCCTGGGCGGTGAGGACGCTGACCGGCACGCGCAGGGCATCCCGCGCATTGTCCTTGTTGAGCATCTTGAGCGGATTGCGGTCGCGGCGTAGCTTGCCGGCCTTGATGCCGGTGAAGTCGATGTCGTTCTCCGCCGCGACCCGCTGCTCCAGGCTGTCGGGCACGCCCACCCACAGCACCTCGGCCGCGGCCCCGGTCTCGGCCGCCAGATCCCGCAGCGCCCGCACGGACGCCACCGCCGGATAGGTGTGCCCGCCCGTGCCGCCACCGGCGACGATCACGCGCACCCGGCCACGGTCGCCCAGTCGCTGCAGGATCGGGGCGCGGTCGGCGGCGGGATTCGGCATGGACGATCCTCCTGGTGTGGGTGGCGGGTGCGGGTGGCGCAGCGCCCAGGCTATCTCGGGCGGGGGCGGGCCGGCCGGTTCGGGAGGTACCGGTCGGTCGGAGAAGATTGCGGTGTTGGCGAGACGGCGACGGGCCTCTACCATGGTTGTGACGCTGATCACGTTGTCGCAGTGAGAGTTCTGACGCGGTTCGTTCGACATATCGCAAACAGCAGCGCAATACCGGCGCCCCCGGCGACCGGAATGCACAACCTCCAGCGAGAGGGCCCTGAATTGAAGCCCTTCACCCTGCCCGATTTCTACACCCCGCATCCCGCCCGGCTCAATCCCCATCACGGGTACGCCCGCGCGCACTCCACCGCATGGGCGCAGCGCATGGGGATGCTCGGCGAGCTCGGAGTCGACGGCAAACCCATCTGGGACGCCGAGAGATTGGACCGGATGGACTACGCGCTGCTGTGCGCGTACACCCATCCCGACTGCGACGCCGAGGCTTTGGCGCTGCTCACCGAGTGGTACATCTGGGTCTTCTATTTCGACGACTGGTTCCTTGCCGAGTACAAGTACACCGGCAACCGGGCCGAAGCCACCCGCTATCTCGCGCGCCTGGAACTGTTCATGGCCGAACCCGGCTGTCCCGCACCGGAACCCGAGACGCCGTCGGAGGCCGGACTGGCCGACTGCTGGGCCCGGACCGTGCCGGTCATGTCCCCGGGCTGGCAGCAGCGCATGCGCCGCTCCACCCACAACCTCATGGTCGAATCCCTCTGGGAACTGGACAATATCGCCCGCGATCGGGTGGCCAATCCGGTCGAGTACATCGAGATGCGCCGCCGGGTGGGCGGCGCGCCCTGGTCGGCCAATCTGGTGGAGTTCGCCTGCGGCGCCGAGGTGCCCGGCCGTTTCGCCGCCGAGCGGCCGCTGCGGGTGCTGTGCGAAACCTTCTCCGACGCAGTGCATCTGCGCAACGACCTGTTCTCCTATGAGCGCGAGGTCCGGGTCGAGGGCGAGAACGCCAATATGGTGCTGGTGCTGGAACGGTTCCTGGGCCTGCCCACGCAGGCGGCCGCGGAGCTGACCAATGACATGCTGACCTCGCGGCTGAAGCAGTTCGAGGACACCGCGTCGGTCGAGGTGCCACAGCTGTTCGTGGAACGCGCGGCCACTCCTGCTGAACAGCTCGCCGTGGCGCGGTACATCGGGGGCCTGCAGGACTGGCAGTCCGGCGGGCACGAGTGGCATCTGCGGTCGAGCCGCTACATGAACAGCGGCGTCGACCGTGGTCCGACCGGGCTGGGCAGCGCGGCCGCCCGGCTCGCGCCGGGGTTGCGAATCCAGCTCGAGCAGCACGTTCCGCCGCCGCGAACACCCGGACCGCTGCCGGTGCGCGGGCTGGTGATGCCGTATCCCGTGTCGATGAATCCGCAGGTGGCGCTGGCTCGCGCGGACGGGCCGAGGTGGGCCGCGGCCGTCGGACTGCTGGATCCGCGGGTCGGCTGGACCGCCGAGACCGTGACCGCCGCCGATTTCGCGGGGCTGATGGCCATGCTCGATCCCGGGGCCGACGCGGCCGCGCTGCTGCTGCGCACCCGCTGGTGCACCTGGGGCACCTACGCCGACGACCTGGCCACCCGGGTATTCCGGGTGGAGCCGGTATCCGGCCGAGATCAGTTGCGGCGCTTGCCGCTTCAGCTCTCCGACAGAACACCCGTACCGCTCACCGCACTCGAATACGGCTTGGCCGCGCTGTGGCGCGATACCGCGGCGGGCTGTGACGAGGCGGGGCGTGAACGCTTGCGGGCGGCCCTGATCGAGCTGTTCGAGGGCTGGGAGTGCGTGCTGGAGAACGAGATTCGGCACCGGCTGCCCGATCCCGTCGACTATCTCGAGCAGCGACGCCTCACCTCGGGCGGGCCGCTGTTCTGCGCACTGGACGCCCTGTATTCGTCCGAAATTGCCGCCGACCCACGGATTTCGGAAATATCGGACTCCAGTATTGTTCGGCAGCTGCAGAATTCGGCCCACGACTACGCCGCCCTCGTCAACGACCTCTATTCGTATCAGAAGGAGATCGAATACGATGAGGAGATCTACAATCTCGTGTATCTCACCCAGTCCTTCCTGGGCTGTTCCCGAGAGCATGCGGCCGATATCGTAGTCGATCTCGCCAATGAACGGTTGACGCAGTTCGAACTCGTCGCGCGCGAACGGCTGCCCGAATTCTTCGCCGACCACGAGCTGCCCGGCGAGGTGCGTGCGGCGCTGCTCGGCCATGTCGACCGGCTGCGTGATCACATGGCCGGAAATCTGCACTGGCACACCAGCACCGGCCGCTATTCCGAGCAGACCCTGCGGGCCTCCCGTCCCAGGCCGGTCATCACCGGCCTGGTCGGCCCCTTCGCCAGCGTGCTCGCCGATCGGGCGGGCCGCCGCTGACCCGCTGCGCCGCGGCCGCCCGGCGGTGTGGCGGCTGTGGACCGGTTCGGCCGGGAACTGGGCATCGCCCTCAAGGCGGGCGAGGACCGGCACGTGCGCTCCGCCGCGGCCATGCTCGCCGGGCCGCCCGCCGAGGATCTGCTGGCGCTGGCCGGTTGTGCCGGCAGCGATAAATCGAATTCGGACAAATGAATTCGACCGGACGGTTCATATTGCGCGGCAATATCTTTTTTTGATGCAACCGTCAAGCGTGCTTAACCCGTAGGCGGCGCACATAGTGGATCGCTTGCGCTGGTGATGCTGGTTTCCCTGCGCGCCGGGTCGCGCAATGTCGTGGGACTTAGGTAATCGATTCACCGGAATCCATTGCTCTAAAACTGCTGGGCTGTCACGATATCCCACACGCGGTGAACGGGTTCGGTGCGATTCACCGTCGAATTGTCGACCAGGCGTGCAACTTTCACATTCGGATGTTTCCGGGCTGCGATACGCCTCCATTCGCCGTGCCTATTTCCCAGGAGTTCGAGCATGACTACGGGAGCTCTCGCCGCACCCGGGCGGCTGCCGGCGCCGGGAGATCCTGCTCCGGGCCAATGGCCGGCGCAGCTGCCGCGATTTCGCAAAGCTGTTGTGCCGCAGCCTGTATGCGGTCAGCGTCCAGGTGGTTCGCATGCTCGACGACGACCTGCTCGCCATTGCCCCGCTGGAACCCGAACCGCCGCTGCCGGCCCTCGAGCCGCCCCACGGCGCACCCGGCCGGTCCCTGCTGCCGCGCCGCCGCCGCGGCGCCAGCGGCATCAACGACATGCTCCCGCCGCGACCGCCGCAGCCCATGCTGCGCGGCGGTCAACGAACCCTCACCCCGAGGAAACCAGAGAGGACGCAATGAACACATCGAGCAATGCAGGTGCCCCCGGCAGCATGACCGACCGGGTGTCGACGCTGGTGAAGGTCCTGCGCTCGGAGGTGCCCGAATGCATCGCCGCGGGCGCGATCGACATGGCCACCGGGATGCTGCTGGCGGTGGAGACCGTCGACAACCATCCCCAGGAGGTCCTCGATCTGCTGGCCGCGGCCACCCTGGAGCTGTTCCAGGGCCGCAATGTGGTGATGATCGAGAACATCTGGAAGGAGCGGCGCGGAATCCGGTTGGAGCGCCACTACTTCCAGGAGATCCTGGTCAACAGCGACAACCTCACCCACCTGTTCGTGCGTGCCGAGAGCAGCGAGGACGTGGTCGTGGTGGTGGTGTGCCGCAAGTCGGTCAATGTCGGCATGCTGTTCGCCCAGACCCGGCGGGTGCTCGAGGACGTCGGCAGGCTCTGACCGTGCGCGCGGCGGGTCGCCGGATCAGGGAATGCGGCCCACCGCGCCCAGCATGGCCACCGCCTCGGGACGCGGATGCGGCCGGTACTCCTCGGGCCGCCAGAGGGTGACCGCGGTGATGCCAGGCGGGGTCAGGGTGAATCCGTCGAAGAACTTGGCGAATTCGGCGCTGGAACGCAATTGGAACGGCACGCCGCTGCGGGCATTGGCCTCCGCGGAGCGGGCCAGGTCGTGCTCGTCGAGGTAGTCGTTGGTGGCGTGCGACATGACCAGGTAGCTGCCGGGGGCCAGGGCGTCGGTGAGCTGCCGGACGAGGTCGTAGGGCCGTAGCTCGTCGGTCATGAAGTGCGCGACCGCGACCACCATGAGCGCGACCGGCTTGCTCAGGTCGATGGTGGCCAGCAGGTCGGGAAGGGTCAGGATGTGCTGCGGGTCACGGAGGTCGGCGTCCAGATACGCGGTCCGGCCCTCGGGGGAGCTGTTGAGCAGATCGCGGGCGTGCACCAGCACGATGGGGTCGTTGTCGACGTAGACGATGCGGGACTCGGGGGCGATGCCCTGCGCGATCTCGTGTACGTTCCCGGCGGTGGGCAGGCCGGTGCCGATGTCGAGGAACTGGCGGATGCCCGCCTCACCGGTCAGATAGGCGACCGCGCGGCGCAGGAAGTTGCGGTTCTCCACCGCGGACAGCTGCACCGTCGGGAACGCCTCGGACACCGCGTCGGCGGACTCGCGATCGGCGGGGAAGTTGTCCTTGCCACCCAGCCAGTAGTCGTACCGGCGCGCCGGATGCGGTTTGGTGGTGTCGACGCGGTCCGCCGCTGATTCCGAGTTCAAAACGCTCACAATCCTTTTCGGCTACTGTCTGAATCTGTCAGCTCCAGTTGCGGATCGGTAGCGACTCTGTACCTTCGGAAACCGGCAGAGCCGTGCGCCCGCCCCCGCAGCATCGCCGGAAGGTTCGTCATGCAGTTGCGCTACAGCCCGTTCGATTTCGATGTCCATGCCGATCCGTACCCTTACTATGCCAGGTTGCGCAGCGAGGCCCCGGTCTACCGGAACGACACCGACGACTTCTGGGCCTTCTCGCGCCACGCCGACGTCCTCGCCGCACTCCGCGATTCGGACCGCTTCTCCAGCGTGAACGGCCTGCGCATGGAACCGGCCTTCTGGGGGCCGCAGGCCGAACGGTTCTTCTCCTTCGTCGCCATGGACCCGCCCAAGCACACCCGGTTGCGCGGCCTGGTGACGCGCGCGTTCACCGCGCACCGGGTGCAGTCGCTGCAGCCACGGCTGCGCGAGATCGCGATCGGCCTGCTGGAACCGCTGCTGGAGCGCGGCAGCTTCGATCTCATGGCCGAGTTCGCCGGTCCCTTCCCGACCGAGGTGATCTCCGAACTGGTCGGCGTGCCCGAGAACGATCGGGAGATGCTGCGCAAGCTCGGCATGGAGATCATGTACACCGAGGAGGAGTCCACCGATCTGCGGCCGGAGGCCATGCAGGCCATCGGCGCGCTGGTGGGCTACTACACCGAGCTCACCATCGAGCGCAGCAAGTCCCGGCAGGAGGATCTGCTCTCGGGTCTGCTCGATGCCGCCGACGGCGATGACCGGCTCACCCCCGAGGAGATCGTCGGCGTCCTGATCCTGCTGGTCGGGGCCGGCATCGAGACCAGCATGCTCACCTTCGGAAATGCCTGGCACGCCGCCTGGCTGCACCCCGACCAGCGCCGGCGGGCCCTCGATGGCCGCATCGACGACTGGATCGCCGAGGCCATGCGCTGGGACCCGGCCACCCAGACCCAGCTGCGCACCACCACCGAACCGGTCGAACTGCACGGCGTGTCGATTCCCTCCGACGCCCGCATCCTGCTCCTCACCGGCGCCGCCAACCGCGACCCGGAGGTCTTCGCCGATCCGGACACCTTCGACCTGGACCGCGACACCTCCGCCTCCTTGGTCTTCGGCAGCGGCCGCCACCACTGCCTCGGCTCCAACCTGGCGCTGCTGGAACTGCGCACGGCGCTGCAGGAAATCGCCTCGCGGGTAACCGATTTCGAGGTCGACCCGGCGGGGCTGCAGCGCATCCACGCCTCCAACAACCGCGGCTTCGCGAGCCTGCCGACCACGGTCACGCTGCGCTGAGCGCTACCTCCGTGCGGTACCGCCGCCGGTCCGGCTCAGCGCAACGAGCCGGGCAGGCGGTCGGTCACCAGGCGGGTGTACGGGCGCAGGGTGAGGCAGATCGAGAGCCAGCACGCGCCGATGAGCCAACCGGCCAGGACGTCGGTGGGCCAGTGCACGCCCAGGTAGAGGCGGGACAGGCCGACCGCCACGGCGAACAGGGCGGCGATGGTGATCACCAGGATGCGGGTGATCCGGCGGGCCAGGACCGGCAGGAGGACCGCGACCAGGATGCCGGCCACGACGGTCGAACCGAGGGCGTGCCCGGACGGGTAGGAGTGATTGGTCTCGGTGACCAGATGGTCGATCACCGGGGGTCGATCGCGGGCGATGAGAAGTTTGCCGAAGAAGACCAGCGCCCCCGCGCCGGCCGCCGCGACGGCGACGAGCACCGCCTGGTCCCAGTACTTCCGCCACGCCAGCAGCACGCACGCCAGGATCGCGTAGATCGCCACCGAGGTGGTGTCACCGGCCGCGCTGACCGCCTTCGCGAGGCCGGTCCAGGTGGCGGTGCGCTGGTCGATGAACCACTGCAACCAGGGGGAATCCGGTCCGGCCGGGCCGTTGTACCAGACCACCACGCAGGTCAGGACGAGAATCACGGCAGCCAGCGCCAGCGCGACCAACGTGCCGGTGAGGGTGCGGCCGGGGAATCCGGCTGGCCGTTTCGTGGTGGACGCTTCCTTCTGCGCAGGGGGTGAGGACAGCATGCCACCGAGGTTGCCATGGCATCGCTGAGAGAACGTTGAGAGCGCGGCCGGGCGGGGCCGGGCCGCCCGCTGCCGGATCGTCGGGCATGCTGGTGCCCGTGCGGGTGCTGGTGGTCGAGGACGAGGAGCGGCTGGCGCGGACGGTGCAGCGCGGGCTCGAGCTGGAGGGGTTCGTGGTGCAGCTCGCCCACACCGGGACCGACGGGCTGTGGGCGGCGGTCGAGGACAGCTTCGATGTGATCGTGCTGGACATCATGCTGCCGGGACTGAGCGGCTACGAGGTGCTGCGCCGGCTGCGTGCCCGGGACGTGACCACGCCGGTGCTCATGCTGACCGCCAAGGACGGCGACTACGAGCAGGCCGACGCACTGGATCTCGGCGCGGACGACTACCTGACCAAGCCCTTCTCCTTCGTGGTGCTCATCGCCCGGCTGCGCGCGCTGCTGCGCCGGCGCGCACCGCAGCAACCGGTGCTGCTGACGGCGGGCGATCTCGTCCTGGACCCGGCGCGGCGCACGGTGCGGCGCGGCGAGACCGCGCTGACGCTGACCCCGCGCGAATTCGGGCTGCTGGAATTCCTGTTGCGGCACAAGGGATTGGCGCTGACCAAGATCGAGATTCTGCGCAATGTGTGGGACGCCCACTACGACGGTCCGGAGAACGTGGTCGAGGTGTACATCGGCTACCTGCGCAAGAAGATCGATGCGCCGTTCGGCAGCACCAGCATCGAGACGCTACGGGGCGTCGGCTACCGCATGGTCGACCCCGACTGGTCCGGCGACGGGCAGGTCGATGACGAATCGGGCTCCGCTCCACGGTGATTCGCCGATCCTGACCGAACCGCCGTGCGCGGCCACGATTTCCGCGACGATGGCCAGGCCGAGCCCGGAGCCACCGGTGGCACGGGCGCGGTCGGCCTCCAATCGCACGAAGCGCCCGAAGACGCGCTCGCGGTCGGCTGCGGGGATGCCGGGACCGTCGTCGTCCACCAGTACCAGGGCGGTGTCGCCGTCGCGCCGGACCGTCACCGCCACCGTGGTGCGGGCGTGCGCGGCTGCATTGTCGACGATATTGCGCAGTGCCCGAGCCAGTTTCGGTTGATCGCCCCGGATCCGCACCGGCTCGATCGCCGTGCGCACCGTGAAGCCGCCCCGCGCCCGCAGGGCCGCGGCCTGCTCGCCGGCCAGATCGTCGAGATCCACATCGCCGGTGCGCATGTCGAGCCCGCTCTCGTCGGCGGCGGCCAGGGTCAGCAGATCCTCGATGAGGTGCCGCATGCGCTCGGTCTCGGGCAGCAGTGTGCCGCCGATCAATTCGGCGTCCAGCACCTCGGGCCGGTCCCGGGCGAGCTCGAGGGCGGCGGTGACCGCGGCGAGCGGGCTGCGCAGTTCGTGTGAGGCGTCGCCGACGAAGCGCCGCTGGGCCGCGTGCCCGGCCTCGATGCGGGCGAGCATGTCGTTCATGGTCTCGGCCAGCCGGGCGATCTCGTCGCGCGCCACCGGCACCGGCACCCGCTCCGACAGTCCGGCCGCGCCGATGCCCGCCACCCGGCTGCGGATCTCCTCGACCGATCGCAGTGACCGCCCCACCAGCAGGTAGGTGGCCAGCGCGGCCGCCGCCACCACCAGGGGCCCGCCCACCGCCACCAGGACCGCGACCCGCTTCACCGCGTGCTCGGCCGGTTCGCTGTCGCCCGCGACCAGCACGAGGTACCGGCCGCCCGGTGCGGACAGGGTGTGGGCCGACACCCGCAGGTCCTCGTCGTACGCGGAGACCGGCCGGCGCGCGGTCTCTCTCGCGCCCACGGTCCCCGGGTCCAGCAGCGGTGCCGACAGCTTCGCGTTCGACTCCCGCGCGATCCGCCCCTGCGGGTCGATGACCTGCACCACTCCGATCTGCCCGGTCGCCTCGAACAGCGAATTCGGCAGCTCGGCCACCGAATTCCGGGTCAGCTCACTGGCGATGGTCTCGGCCCGCGTGCCGGCCGCCGTATCGATCTCCCGCAGCAGCGACCGATTCAGCAGTCCGAGCATGGCTCCCGCCGCCAGCAGCAGCACCGCACCCACGGTCAGCGCGGCCGCGATGGCCGACCGAATCCGCAACCCCCAGTGCGAGGGCCGCAACCATTTCCGGATCCGATTCACGTCCCCATCATGGGTCACCCGCGCGCCGGGTTGTCCAACAGGCCGCGGTTGACCAGGCCGAGCACCTGATCGACCGCGAAATCGATGTCGGCGCGGGTGGTGGGCAGTGACCCGTCCAGCAGCAGGGCGGCCAGTCCGTGGACCGCCGACCAGGCGGCGATGTCCGCACCGGGCCGCAGCCTCGGGTCGAGGAGTCCGGCGGCCTGCGTCTCGTCGAGGACCTGGCCGAGGATGCGGTGCGGGTCGTCGGCCGGTTCGTCCGCGGCATCGGATGCGGCGGGCGAGTGTGCGCCGAAGGCGGTGCGGAACAGGCCGGTGTGGGTGAGCGCGAAATCGATGTAGGCCGCGCCGACCGCGTGCAGGCGGCCGCGCGGGTCGTCGGTGCGGGCGATGCGCCGGCGCATCTCGGCCGCGAGTGCCGCGCGGGCGCGGCGGGATACCTCGGCGAGCAGGGCCTCACGATCGGCGAAGTGCCGGTAGGCGGCCGAATGCGACACCCCGGCGGTGCGGGCGACCTCGCGCAGGACCACTCGGTCGGGTCCGCCGTCGTCGGCCAGTGCGAGCCCGGCGTCGACGAGGGCCGCGCGCAGGGCGCCATGGTGATAGGTGGTGCGGCGGTCGGGGGCAGCTGGACTCATAACGTCAGGATTGCACATTCGGCCGATATGTTGACGACGGTCACATGAGCTCACATACTCGTAGATGTGACCAATGGAAACATCATGGTCCGCCACCCGGTCTTCGAATGAAAAGTGCTGATATGAACGACATTTCCATCGATACCCCGTACGCCTCCGGCAACTCCCGGACGGATATCGAAAAGGCCCTGCTCGCGGCCGGGCACGACCTCGATCGGCTACGGCTCGCCGACCTGGCGCTGGTCGAGGACTTCCACACCATGGGCCGGATCGCCACGGGTGCGCTGGCGGAACTGGCCGGTCTCACCCCGGCGTCCCGGGTGCTCGATGCGGGCAGCGGAATCGGCGGCACCGCTCGGTATGTCGCGGAAACCTACGGATGCCGGGTCACCGCGGTGGATCTGACCGAGGACTACTGCGAGACGTCGCGCTGGCTCAATCGCCTGGTCGGACTGGACGACCGGATCTCCGTGCGGCAGGGCGACGTCACCGCGCTGCCCTTCGCCGACGGCGACTTCGATGTGGTATTCAGCCAGCACGTGCAGATGAACATCGCCGACAAGGACGCGCTGTATCGGGAAGCACGGCGGCTGCTGAATACCGATGGCCTGCTGGCCATCTGGGACATCACCACCACTTCCGGCGCCCGCCCCGACTTCCCCGTCCCGTGGGCCGACCGCTCCGAGCAGAGCCACCTGGTGACCCCGGACGACCTGCGCGTCACCCTGGAGCGCTCCGGTTTCGCCCTCGACCACTGGGACGACCTCACCGACCAGGCGGGCACGATCATGCGGGCCGTGCTGGCCGCCCCGCCGAATCCCGTTGGGCTGCAGGCCTTCGTCCCGAACTTCCCGGTGAAGATCGAGAACCTGACCCGGGCGCTCGCCGACGGCCGGCTGCGTGCCGTTCGCGCCGTCGCGCGCGCTCTGCCGTAGCACGGGCCGGATCGGGGAGCTCCGAGTGCGGGTTTGCGCGGTTGGCCGCAGCCGGAGCTCCCCGATCATGAAAGTTACCGGGGGACCGGGATTCCCGCAGACCAGACGCTGCGGATCTGCGTTGTGGCCGTGATGTCGGCGAGCGGATCGGCGTCGAGCAGAACCAGATCGGCGCGCAGACCCGGGGCGATGGCGCCGCGATCGGTCAGGCCGAAGTACTTCGCGGGCAGGGCGGTTGCCGCATCCAGGGCCTCGACGGGCGACAGGCCGGCGCTGACCAGCAACTCCAGCTCGTGGTGCAGGCTCGCGCCGAAGGCCGGGTTCATGGGCACGCCGGGGGAGGCGTTGGCGTCGGTGCCCGCCAAGATCGGGACGCCCGCGGCGCGCAGCGCACCGACATTGGTCAGGGCGTCGGCGAAGGCTCCGGGGACGCCGTGGGCGGCGGCCATGCCCTCCATCATGGTCAGGGTCGGGACGACGACCTTGCCCTCGGCGGCCAGGCGGGCGATCACTGCCTGCGGCAGCGCGAAGCCCACGGGGATGTGGGTGATGATGTCGACGCCGGCATCGAGGGCCATGGTGTAGGCGGCCGGGTTGGTGGCGTGAGCGATGACCAGCAGATTGCGGGCATGCGCCTCGGCCACAACGGCTTTGGCCGTGGCTGCGTCGGGGCCGCCGTCGCCGGGGGCTTCGAGTACCAGCTTGATGTAGTCGGAGCCGGTGGAATGACGCTGGGAGACAGCGGATTCGGCCTGGTCGGCGCTGCGGATGATGGCGGGTTCGCCGAGGAACTTGCCGTGCATTCCCTCGGGGCCGACGATGGCCATGCCCGCGCTGCGAATATCGCTGGTGCCGACGGTATTCCGGAGCTCGGCCACCACTTCGGCGAGGCTGGCCATATCGAGCCCGGTGGTGACCCCGTGGGCGGCGAGCAGCCCGGGAGTCTGCGCATCGTGGATGTGGACGTGGGCGTCGATGAAGCCGGGCAGCAGGATCGCGCCGCCGGCGTCGAGGCGTTCGGCGCCGGTGTCGTCGGTGCCGATGCGGTCGCCGTCGATGACGACCGTGGTGGGTTCGGTGAGCGCGCGGCCGTCGAAGACGCGGACATTGTCGAGCGCCGTCCGGCTCGCTGAACGTGAAGAGGTCACCGAACCAGCTTCCTCCCATTTGCCCCGGGCGACAGCGCGATTCGGGTCAGCGCCGACGGGGCAGCAGGCGGCGGGAGACGTGTTCGGTCATGGCGTCCGCGATCGGCGGCACCGTCGGCGTGGGCCGGGTGGGCGGCGGCGGGGCCGAGCGGGCGTCGGCGGAGATGCGGATCAGCAGCGCCAGGATGATGTAGTTGGCCAGCAGCGACGAACCGCCGTAGGACATGAACGGGGTGGTGAGACCCGTCAGCGGAATCAGTTTGGTGACACCGCCGACCACCACGAACAGCTGCCAGCCGATCGAGAACGCCAGCCCGCCGCCGAGCAGCTTGCCGAAGGCGTCGCGGGTGGTGAGGGCGGCGCTGAAACCGCGGACGCACAGGATGAGGAACAGCGCCAGCACGGCGGCCAGGCCGATCAGCCCGAGCTCCTCGCCGATGGTGGAGATGATGAAGTCGGTACCGGCGAACGGCACGTCCTGCGGCCGCCCGCTGCCCAGCCCGGTCCCGGCCAGCCCGCCGGTGCCCATGCCGAACAGGCCCTGCGAGATCTGGTATCCGGTCGTGTAATAGGTGGCGAACGGGTCCCGCCACACCTCGACGCGGACCCGCACGTGCCCGTACAGCTGGTAGGCGATGACCGCGCCGACCGAGAACATGGCCAGGCCGATGAGCAGCCACGAGGCCCGCCCGGTGGCGATGTACATCATGGCCAGCACGGTGCCGAAGACCAGCAGCGAGAAGCCGAGGTTCTTCTCGTACACGAGCACCAGCACCGCGATGAAGGTGACCAGCAGCAGCGGGGCCAGATCCCGCAGGCGCGGGAAGGTCATACCCAGGAAGCGTTTTCCGGCGGTGGTGAACAGGTCCCGGTTGGCGACCAGGAAGGCGGCCACGAAGATGATCAGCAGCACCTTGGCGAACTCACCGGGCTGAATCGAGAACCCGCTGATCAGGATCCAGCTCTTGCCGCCGTTGACCTCGCTGAAGCGGGAGGGCAGCAGGGCGGGGATGAGCAGCGCGACCACCCCGGCCAGGCCGCAGGTGTAGCCGTAGCGGGCCGGTTTGGTGTGGTCGGGCACGAAGACCAGCACCAGCACGAACAGCAGCATGCCCAGGCCGGTCCAGATCAGCTGATGCGCCGAGTCCGAGGACGGGATCGGCTCGCCGGCGTTCTTGGCCTTCACCACCTCGGCGCGGTCCAGCCGGTCGATGAGCACCAGCCCGATGCCGTTGAGGAGCACCACGCACGGCAGCAGCACCGGGTCGGCGGCGGGCGCCCAGCGGCGCACGGCCAGATGGGTGACAAGCACGAAGACCGTGAAAACGCCGAGCGCGCGGACACTCTGGCCGTCGAAGCCATTGCCGGTGGCCGAGGTCATGGCCAGGTAGGCGAAGGCGATCAGGGCCAGCGCGGCCACGCACAGTAGCAACTCGGCATTGCGCGGAACTCGCCCTCTCGACCTTGCCGGGGGAGGGCTGTGCCGAAATGCGCTCACACCGAACAGTATCGCGTGCGGTAGCGGATGAGGAGCCAAAGCAGTAGTGCTTCGGCTATGGCGGTGAACACCGTGAGGAATTGGCTGAAGTAACTGGCCAGTACATTCACCACGGTCAGCGACAGGATGTTGGACCAGATGCCCAGCCGGACACCGATATCGGCGCGGCCGCGCATCCACGCCGCGGCCGCCACCGCGCAGCCGACGCCGACCAGCACTTCGGCGCCCGCGGCGATGCCCAAGCCCACCAAGGCCTTCCAGCCGTGGTTCTGGGTGACGTCGAGGAAGTGGTTGAGCGCGGCCCAGGGGGAGTGCCAGCCCGCCAGCACGATGACGGCCAGCACCAGCCGCAGCAGGGTCCAGACGGCGTGGCCGATCAGCACGGTGATGAGGACGGCCGCCAGCACCCGCTGCGGCAGGATCACGTCCTCGGCGCGCCGGTAGGCCTGTCGCAGCCGGGCGAAGCGGGAGGGCTGGGCGGTCTCGTGGGTGGTGCGCAGGTAGGTGGCGAGGGCGTCGCACAGGGCCACGGTGTCGGGGGTGAAACCGCTGCGGTCGATGCGGTCGAGGCTGTGCAGCAGGTAGTTGCGCTGTTCCACGTCGATCGTGCCGCCCACGTCCATCCCGACCTGTTCGGTGACGTCGGCCAGCACCAGGGCGGGCGGGCGCACCCGGCTGCGCGCGGCATAGCGGGCGACCAGCACGATCAGCAGGAAGGCGAGGTAGATGATGGGCGCGGCCAGCGGGAAGAAATAGTCGTTGTCCGAGGTGATGAACTTCCCGACCTCGTCGATGAACAGGCCCAGCCCGACCCCGGAGAACGCCGCGGCGGTGGTCAGCGCCCCGCGCCCGGCGAACAGGAACATCACCAGGCAGGCGATGACAAGCAGTAATCCGCCGAAGAGCGCATGCGCGATGTGGTAGGTGCTGCCGCCGATCTTGGGATAGCCCGCGGCCATCAGATACAGCCGCGTGATCACCACGGTGAGTCCGAAACAGACCGCCATGATGGTCACCAGCCGGCCGGAGCCGGGCCGCCACCGCATTCTCGCCACACGTTCGCCGAACACGGTGTCCACCGTGGCACATGACCGGCGGCCGCGTCATCGAACCGAATCAGGCGGTCATCGCACCGAATCAGGTTCCGGGAGCTTCATCCGGATCAGTACGGCTGGGCGGTGGCGGAGAAGCGAGGGGAGAGCTGGTCCGCGAGGGGGCGGGGGAAGGACTGGTGGGCGGGGTCGCCGTCGGAGGTGTAGCGGGCGGTGGGGTTCGCCGCGAACCAGTCGAGCCAGTAGGTGGAGTCGAAGGGAACTGCGGTGCGGCCGGAGCGGATTCGGGGGAGGCCGGTCGGGTCGAGGGCGGCGGCGAACGGGGAGGGGGCGGGGTCGGCGCCGACGAGGAGGACGGCGTCGAAGGTGTACGGGGTGCCGTCCCAGGTACCGGCGATGGCGAGGGCGTGGTCGGCGGGGTAGACGCCGAGGGGGAGGGCCATGGAGTGGACGACGGTGCCGGGCGCGGCGGTCGCGATGGCGCGGACGTTCTGGACCAGTTCGCGCTGCACGTCGGTTGGGGACAGGTGCGCCAGGTTGGGATGGGTGGCGGTGTGGGCGCCGATGTCGTAGCCGTGGCGGACCAGCCAGGCCAGGGCGCGGGAGTCGTCGCCGAACGGCTCGTTGTTGACGTAGAAGGTGGCGGTGGCGGCGAAATCCGGGTGGCGGGAATGGAATTGCTCGAGCAGGCCGACCGCGCAGTCGGGGGTGGGGTCGCCGGAATCGCTGAGGGTGAGCTGGGTTCGGGTGGAGTCGTCGAAGGTCAGGACCACCGGGTGGGTGCCCGTGGGTAGGTCGATGGCGCCCGCCAGATACTGGGCGATGGTGATCGGGCGGTAGCCGTCGGTGTAGAGGCGGTCCAGCTCGGCGGTGAATTTCGTTGGCGTCTGGTCGTATTCGCTGCCCGGCTCGGCCTCGATGCGGTGGTACATGAGGATCGGGATCCGACCCAGCTCATTGGCGGCCACCGTGGCCGGATCCGGCGGTCTCGAGGTCGGTGGGGGTGCGGTGACGGCCGCGGGACGCGGCACGGTGGCGGTGGTTGCTCCGCAGGCGGTGGCGGTCGCGCACAGCAGCGCCGCCGCGACCATCCGCAGCGTCGTCGACGCCTTCATCGCCGCAACGCTACGCGGCGACAACGGTTTTGAGGTGATCTCGGCGAAAAACGGCCGATGCCTGCGTGCAGGCGCGATAGTGATGCCAACAGCTGTCAGTGGAAGTTGGTGTGTACGTTGCTCATGCGACTCCGGTCGATCCGCCGCCGGCGGTCCACCCTGCTCGCGATCGGCGCGGTCGTGGTTCTGGTGCTCGCCGCGCTGGTGTTCGTCTTCGGCCGCAGCCGCCCCTCCGCCGCCGGTGCCGACACCCGCCCGGCCCGCCTGGAGCTGGCCCCGACGGCCGCCGCGACCTCCTACCGTGATCCGGTGACGGTGCGCGGCACGGCGATCGGCGCGAAGCAGGTGTCGGTGGGCGACCGGTCCGTCCAGCCGGCCAAGGACGGATCCTTCGAGATCCAGCTGCCGCACGCACCGCTCGACACCACCGTCGTGGCCACCGGCGCCGCGGGCGACCGCGTCACCACCCCGCTGAAAGTGGAGGTGGCACTGCCGCGTATCCGGGCCGTCCATGTCACCGCCTACGCCTGGGCCTACGACCCCATGCGCGATGCCGTGCTCGACATGGCACGCGAGGGCCGCATCGACACCGTCGAACTCGATATCAAGGACGAGGACGGGATGGTCGGCTACGACTCGCAGGTGCCGCTGGCGCGCGAATCCGGTGCCGCCACTACGATTTACGACGCGCCGGCCGCGCTGAAGCAACTGCACGACATGGGCATCAAGGTGGTCGGCCGCATCGTCGCCTTCCGTGATCCCACCCTGGCGGGCTGGGCCTGGCACAACGGTCACCCCGACTGGGTGATCCAGAACCCGTCCGGCCAGCCGTACTCCAGCGGCTACGGCGCGATCGCCTTCACCAACTTCGCCAGCCCCGAAATCCGGTCCTACAACCGGGATCTCGCGGTCGAGGCGGCCCGGCTCGGCTTCGACGGCGTCATGTACGACTACATCCGCCGCCCCGACGGCAATCTCGCGAGTATGCAGTTCCCGGGCCTGGCCGAATCGCCGTCGGACTCCATCGCCAACTTCCTGCGCGACTGCCGCGAACCCGTGCACGACGCCGGAGCCTCGCTGAGCGCGGCCGTCTTCGGTATCGCCGCCACCCGCCCCGACGAGATCGCCCAGGACATCCCGTCCATGGCCCGCTACGCCGACTTTCTGGCCCCGATGCTCTACCCGAGCCACTGGCACTCCGGCGAATACGACGTCGCCAATCCGAATGCCCAGCCCTACGACATCATCTTCCGGTCCCTGCAGGACTTCCGCGCCCGCACCGCGGGCACCAATGCCCAGATCATCCCGTGGCTCCAGGATTTCAGCCTCGGCGTGGCCTACGGCGACGCGGAGGTGAAGGCGCAGATCGACGCCACCTACGCGGCGGGTTACAACGGCTTCTTCCTCTGGAATCCCGCGGTCAGCTACCACCCCGGCGCTCTCGCGCCCAACTGATCTGCCTCGCAACGCTTCTCGTCGGGTTCGCCCCGCCGACCGCGTCCGGGTCAGGCGGTGGTGGGGCGGTCCGCGAGCCCCAGGCGCAGGTGTTCGCTGTGGTAGATGGCCTCGTCCAGCAGTTGCGCGACATGGTTGTCGTAGAGGCTGTAGACGATGCTGCGGCCGGTCCGGGTGCCCACGACCAGCCCGAGATTGCGCAGCAGGCGCAGCTGATGCGAGACCGCCGACTGCTCCATGCCGATCGACGACGCCAGTTCGGTGACCGCGAGCGGGCCCTGGCGGAGCTCGCTGAGGATCAGTAGCCGGCTGGGGGTGGCCAGCGCTTGCAGGGTGGTCGCGACATGGGTGGCGGCCTCGGCGTCCAGCCGTGCCGTCGGCCGATCGCGGCCCTCGACGCCATGTCCCATAACACAGGAGGGTACCTCGAGGAACTCTATACACATGAAGACGTCTTCATGTGTTCTGGTATCGTCGCGGCCGTCAGGGGTAGCAATGGAGGTGAGTCGTGGTCGTGGCGACGCCGGTGCAGGCATCCGCGCAGCCGGAAGTGGCGGTCCGCCGGACCCGCCTGTTCGAACTGGCCGAGATGCGATGGGCCGCAGTGGCCCTCGCACTGTTCCTGCTCGGGCTGGCCGCCCAGCTGGCCGGCGCGCCGAGCTGGCTGTGGTGGGGGCTGTACCTGGCCTGCTACGCCGCGGGCGGCTGGGAGCCGGGCTGGGCCGGGCTCCAGGCGCTGCGCGCGAAGACTCTCGACGTGGACCTGCTCATGGTGGTGGCGGCCCTCGGCGCGGCGGCCATCGGGCAGATCACCGACGGGGCTCTGCTGATCGTCATCTTCGCGACCTCCGGGGCGCTGGAGGCGCTGGCCACCGCGCGCACCGAGGATTCGGTGCGCGGCCTGCTCGACCTCGCGCCCGAGACCGCGACCCGGCTCACCGTCACCGGTGAGGAGACCGTGCGCGCCGCCGACCTGAACATCGGCGATGTGGTCCTGGTCCGCCCCGGCGAGCGAATCGCCGCCGACGCCACCGTGATCGACGGCGGCAGCGAAGTGGATCAGGCCACCATCACCGGCGAACCGCTGCCTGTGGACAAGTCCGCCGGCGACGAGGTGTTCGCCGGCACCCTGAACGGCAACGGGGCACTGCGGATCCGGGTGGATCGCCGCGCCGAGGACTCGGTGGTGGCGCGCATCGCCGTCCTCGTCGAACAGGCCGGGCACACCAAGGCGCGCACGCAGCTGTTCATCGAGAAGGTGGAGCAGCGGTACTCCCTCGCCATGGTCGCGGTGACCCTGGCGGTGTTCGCGGTTCCCCTCGCCCTCGGCGACCCGCTGCAGCGAGCCCTGTTGCGCGCCATGACCTTCATGATCGTGGCCTCCCCGTGCGCGGTAGTGCTGGCCACCATGCCGCCCCTGCTGGCCGCCATCGCCAATGCCGGGCGGCACGGCGTGCTGGTCAAGTCGGCCGTGGTCATGGAGCGGCTGGGTGTGACCACGCGGGTCGCCTTCGACAAGACCGGGACGCTGACCCGCGGCGCCCCGCACGTCGACGAAATCCGCAGTGTCGATCCGGAATTCAGCGAGCCGGAGGTGCTGCGGCTGGCGGCGGCCGCCGAACTCGACAGCGAGCACCCGCTCGCGGCGGCCATCGTGCGCGCGGCCCGCGCCGCGGGGCAGCAGCTGCCGGCCGTCGAAGGATTCGCCGCCGATCCCGGGCGCGGCGTCAGCGCCCGGATCGGGCAGCGCCGGATCGCGGTCGGTTCTCCGGCGGCGCTGCTGCCGAGCTCCGGGCAGGGTGCGCCGCACGCGGACCGTGCCGCCCGCACGGCCGTGGACGGATTGCAGGAGAAGGGATTCACCGCGGTCGTCGTCGCCTGTGATGCGCGTCCGATCGGAGTGCTGGCGATCACCGATCAGCTCCGCCCCGAGGCCGCCACCGCGATCGATCTCACGGCCCGCGTGACGGGGGCCGCCCCGATTCTGCTGACGGGGGACAACAGTCGCGCCGCGCATCAGCTCGCGGCTCGGGTCGGGCTCACCGACGCCCGCGCCGAATTGCTCCCGCACCAGAAGGTCGATGCGGTGCGGGCCCTGCAGTCGGCCGGTGACCGGGTCGCGGTGGTCGGCGACGGCATCAATGACGCACCCGCCCTCGCCGCCGCCGACACCGGAATCGCCATGGGCGGAGCGGGTTCCGGCCTGACCCTGCAGACCGCCGATGCCGTGGTCGTGCGCGACGACCTCACCGCCATCCCCGCCGTCATCGCCCTGTCCCGCCGCGCTCGCCGGGTGGTGGTGGCCAATCTGGCGATCGCCGCGACTTTCATTGCGGTCCTGGTGATCTGGGACCTGGTCGGTGCCCTGCCATTGCCGCTGGGCGTCGCCGGACACGAGGGCTCGACCGTGATCGTCGGCCTCAATGGTCTGCGCCTGCTGCGCCGCGCGGCCTGGCGGCAGTCCGCCTCCTATCGGTCCAGCACGTAACTGCCCGGAGCGGCCTCGATCGGCTGGTATCGGGCGTTACCGAGATGCGCTGGTGCGGGCACCAGCTCACCGGAGCGGTCGCCCAGCCATTGCGCGAAATCCGGCCACCACGAACCCTGTTCGGTGGTGGCGGTGCGCTGCCACGCCTCGGGGTCGAGGCTGTTGTCGTCGGAAACGCGATAGCTGGACTTGTGATTGTCCGACGGGTTGACCAGGGCCGCGATGTGGCTATTGGTTGACAGCACGAAACGCACCTTGCCGCCCAGCATCTGGCTGCTGCGGTAGCAGTTGGTCCACGGGCAGAGGTGATCGGCCGAGCCCGCGACCACGTAGGAATCGGCGGTGATCCGCTTCAGGTCGATCTCGGTGCCGAGCACGGTGACGCCGCCGGGCCGGGCGAGCTTGTTGCCCAGCGCGGTGTCGAGGAAGTCGCGATGCAGTTTCGCCGGCATCCGGGTGGTGTCGGCATTCCAGAACAAGATGTCGAAGGCCGGCGGCTTGCGGCCCTGCAGATAGTTGTTGACCCAGTAGTTCCAGACGAGGTCTCGCGGGCGCAGCCACGCGAACACCGCGGCCAGTTGCTTGCCGTCCAGATAACCCTGTCGCCGCGACCGGGCGATCGCGGCGGCGGCGGCCTGCTCGTCCACCATCGCGCCGAACGCGTCCTCACGGGCCTGGTCGAACATGGTCACCAGCAGATCGAGGCTGGCCAGCCGGTCGAAGCCCGCGGTCTCGGCCCGATAGGCCGCCGCCATCGCCGCGAGCAGTCCGCCCGAGCAGGCGGCGAGCACGTGTGCCGTGCTGTGACCGGTGATCTCGTCGACGGCGTCGAACGCCCCGACGACGGCCTCGACGTAGGCGTCGAAGCCCCACTTGCTGTGCCGCGCATCGGGATTGCGCCAGGACACCACGAACACCTGCTGGCCCTGCCCCACCAGGTACTCGATGAGGCTGCGCCCCGGCGCCAGATCGAGCACGTAGCTCGGCATCCTGCCGCTCCAGGGGCAGGTCCTGCACCAGGCCCTCGGCGGCGATCCCGGCGGCGAGATAGGCCTGTACCACGCGGCGCGACAACGGATTTCCCGCCCAGGCGGGATCGGCGAACCGCTTGTCCCGGCTGGACGGGGCGACGGTGGAGGAGCCGGCCGCGATACGGGTCAGCTCCGCGCCCAGGGTTGCCGCCCGGTTCGCGACGCGCCGGGGCCGCCGCGCCATCGCCAGGAGCAGGCTCAGTCCCGAGCGCCCCGGCAGGAACCGGCGGGCGATCCTGGTCGTGGCCTCGGTGAGGATCAGGTCCGGGGGTGCGGAGACATCCAGATCGGTCATGACAGTCCTTCTGGGAGAGACGATTTCACGTTCGATGAGATGGGCGAAGGTCGACGATGACTCGCACCTGTCAATCGTCGGAGAGCCGCGCGGGCAAACCTATGTGCCCGGGAAACATGAAATGCCGCTAACGATGTGGTCGAGCACATTCATCCCGGATGGGGCGATGCGTACTCTGGTGCTCGGATCGTGCTCCGATACCCACGAGGACACCCAATGGCGAGTGAAAATGCCCGGGAGTACACGGTATCCGGCGACCGCCTGCGCGTTGTGGTCCGTCCCGGCGTCGGCGTCCCGCTGGTGCTGTGCAATGGGATCGGCGCGAGCCTCGAGCTGCTGCAGCCATTCGTCGACGAGCTCGATCCGGCGATTCCGGTGATCCGGTTCGACCCACCGGGGATCGGTCGTTCGCCATTGCCCCGGCGGCCCTATCTCCTGGCCACGCTGGCCGGCCGGGTCACCACACTGCTCACCCAACTCGGCTACGACACCTTCGACGTGCTCGGCATCTCCTGGGGTGGCGGCCTGGCACAGCAGATCGCCCTGCAAAACCCCCGGCGCTGCCGGCGCGTGGTCCTGGTCAGCACCGCCACCGGCTGGATGATGGTCCCCGCGCACCCGAAGGTGCTGCGCAAGATGATCACTCCGCGCCGATACCGCGACGCCGAGTACGCCACCAGGATCGCCGCGGAACTCTATGGTGGCCGGCTGCGCACCGATCCGGACCGGGTGACCACCCTGCTGGCCGGACACTCGTCGGCGTCCTCCGCTCGCGGCTACCTGCTGCAGCTGCTGGCCGGCACCGGGTGGACCAGCCTCCCGTTCCTCGGTTTGATCCGCCAGCCGACGCTGATCCTGGCGGGCGACGACGATCCGATCATTCCGCTCGTGAACGCGAAGATCATGGCCCGGCTGATACCCGACGCGCGGTTGCACGTGTACCACGACGGTCATCTGGGTCTGGTCGTGATTTCCGATCAACTCGCCCCGGAGGTGAGCCGATTCCTCCGGGGTGATCGGCAGCTCGACCTCGAACGGAGGGATGCCGTTCGCTGACCCTGCGCGCGGCGTGGCGCTGAGCAGGGGGTACGGTGATCAGACGTCCGGGGATCTCGGATGGGTGAGCCGGGAAGTCTGGTCGGCGTCAGGACATGACGCCGGAACAGCGCAGGAGGCTCGACCGTGGCCGGCATTCCTCTCGAATTCGACCGCCGCCGCGAGGCATTGCGGACCAATCTGTGGTTCGTGCCGACCGTGGAGGTGCTCGCGGCGGTCGGGCTGTTCTGGATCACCTACCTGCTGGACCGGGCGGCATATCGGGGCGGGTTCACGTTTCCGTCCTGGGTCATCGGCGGCCCGCCCGACACGGCGCGGCAGGTGCTGACGGCCATCGCCGCCGCCATCATGACCGTGGTGGGTGTGGTCTTCTCGATCACCATCGTGGCGCTGACGCTGGCCTCCACCCAGTTCGGTCCGCGCATGCTGCGCACCTTCATTCGCGATCGGGGCACCCAGGTCACCCTCGGTACCTTCGTGGCGACCTTCGTCTACGCCATCGCCGCGCTGGTGTCCATCGGATCGGATTTCGTGCCGCACATCAGCACGACGGTGTCGATCGCGTCGCTGGTGCTCGATCTCGCGGTACTGATCTACTTCATCAATCACATCGCCATGGCGATCCAGCTGCCCAATGTCATCGCCGAGATCGCGGGTGAGGTGGCGGCCGGAATCGAGGCGCAGCGCAGCGACGCGCCCACCACCCCGCATTGCGGGCCGACGGCGGCCGAATTGCTGGAACGGATGGCGGGCGAGGGCGGTGAGGTCCGGGTGACCGGCAGCGGATACCTGCGCTACATCCGCTACGAGCAGCTGGTGCGGCTCGCGACCGAGGCGGACGCGGTGATTCACCTGCCCTACCGGCCCGGGCATTTCCTCACCGAGGGGCAGGTGGTGGCCACCGTCTGGCCCGCGTCGGCGGCCGGGCGGATAGCGGAGAACTTCTCGCGCGGGCACATGGCAGGGCCCACCCGGTCGCTGGCCCAGGACATTTCCTTCGGCATAGACCAGCTGGTCGAAATCGCCGTGCGCGCGCTGTCCACCGCGGTGAACGACACCTTCACCGCCCTGACCTGTATCGACTGGCTCGGGGACTGCCTTTCGCGGGCCGCGGTGGCGTGGGAGCCGAGCCCGGTCTACCGCGGCAAGAACGGTTATGTCCGCGTCATCGCGGCGCAGGCGAGTTACGAGCGGCTGGTGCAGCGGGCCTTCGAGAAGATTCGACAGTCCGCGCGCGGCATGCCCGCGGTCATGATCCGGCAGCTCGAAGCGCTGGCCCAGATCTCGGATCACACCACCGATTCCGAGCGGCGCAGCATTCTGCTGGAGCAGGCGGCGATGATCGTGCGGTCGGCGCGCGAGTCGGTGCCGGAGGACGCGGATCTCCAGGACGTGCTGCGACGGTACCGGGTGCTGGTCGGCGACGCGGAGCTGCCGCTGATTCAGGCCGTGTCAACGCCAGAACTGCCAGGCACGGCGTGAATCCTGTTCCTGCGGTATGAGTGTCGCCGCGGGCGGCAGGGTGTCCGCGGGGTCCAGGACCAGCAGGGTGGTCATGGCCTGGTGGAGGTCCAGGCGGGTGCGGAGCCAGGGCCAGCCGCCGGCGAGGGTTTCGGTCAGATCGGCCGGGGGGAGGTCGAGGGCTGCCACCGCGGACAGGAGGATGGATGGGGGCATGTCCCATTGGCGGGCGCAGGCGGTGATCAGGGCGGGGAGCTGCTCGGCGGGGGTGAGGGCGAGGATGCGGCGCAGGGCGGGGACGGCGTCGGGGGTGCGGGAGCGGGAGACCAGGGCGGAGACGACGAATTCGAGGTCCGCGGTCAGGGCGGCGGACAAGGTGCCGGTGGGGGATTCGGCTTCCAGTGGTTCGTCGGCCGGGGTACACAGCAGGGCCGAGAGTTCGGCGCGGGACCAGGTGCCGCGCTGCCGGCTCCATCCGAATGCTTTGCGGGGCAGGCGGAGTCCGTCTCGCTGCTGATCGTCGGTGGGCGCCGGGACGGCGAGGACGACCAGGGCCTCGATCGGTTCCGGAAGATCCAGGGTCTTGCGCAGCGTGCGCCATGCGGGGCGGAGGGCGGCCACCAGTTCGGCCGGTTCGGAGCGGGTGAGGGTGAGGGCCTTCAGCAGGGCTGTGGCATCGATCGCGGGGTAGCGGGTGGCCTCGGCCAGCAGCGCAGGCAGCAGGTCGGCGGGCGCGCAGGCCAGGATCTGTTCCAGCGCATAGCGATCGCGGCCGTTGCACGAGACGTTCACCACCAGCTGGGCGACGATGCCCAGGTTGGTGTGCATGGCCTGGCGCAGGATTCGGCTGCCGCCGGTATGGGTGCCCGGATCGTCGACCTCGGCGCTGAGGGCCTCGTACACCAGGGCCCGGTCCCGGGAGCCGATCGCCTGCTCGCGCAGGGCGCGGTGACGCAGCAGATGGGCGGCGACGATGCGGCGATGCTCGACTTCGCCGGTGCCCCAGTCCCGCTGGAGGCGCGGCCAGACCGATTCGGCATCGGACGAGGTCAACGGCGCGGTCCCGGATTCCAGGCGGTGCCAGGCGGAGGTGGCCAGCGCCGCGCTGAGATCGATGCCGAGCTGCCGGGCCACCTCGACGGTGCGGGTACGGTCGCGGCCGTCGGTTAGGACACGGTCGGTGAGAACCTGTTCGAAGGTGCGGCGGACGCTGGGACGGTGGTCGAGTCGCGCCAATGCCTGTGCGACGCTGGGTCTTCCGATGGCGAGACGGACAGCGCGCCCGGCCACCGCGTCGTCGCGGAGCCAGTCGGGGTTCAGCTCCGGGTCGGTGATCACCTCGGCCAGGTGGTCGTCGTCCAGCTCGGCGGGACCCAGGGTGCGCAGGTGCCATCGATAGCACCAGTGGCCGATTTCGTCTGCGGTGGACAGGGATTCGGGCAGCGTGACACCGGCGCGCCGGTGGCCGATGATCTGCTGCCCGAGCAGGACGAACGGGTCCGATTCGTCGCCGGGATCGCCCGGTGTGACGATGCGGCGCGCGCCGCCGGGCGGGGCGGGGCTGTCGCGGGTCACCGCGGTGATCGCGACGGGAGCCGAGGATGGCGTGCTGGAGGTGCAGAAGGTCAAGTCCCGCAGGCTGTTCCGGGGTAGTAGGCCGTAGAGTGCCCGCAGCATGGCCACGGCGTCCGTGCTGCTCTCGACATGCAGTTCGATGGCGGGGCCGCGCCCGGCCAGATGCGCCAGGGTGTAGCCGAGCAGCGCGGGCAGCCAGTCCAGGTCGAGGTAGGCGTCGGCCGCGGCGGTGACGGCGGGACTGTGCTCCACGGAATTCGGCAGCGGCGGCCAGTGATCGGTGGGAAATTCGGCGTCGTCGAGCGAGGTGCGGAATCGTCCCGCGTCGTGGAGGTTCAAAGTCGTTGCGCCGTCGAGTGTTCCGCGACCACCCGCGACGAGGTGTGCCACACAGGTGCCCGGCCGGTCATTGGCGGGCGTCTTCAGCACCGCCACCGCGAGTCCCCGCACCACGGTGAACTCCAGCGCGAACGCCTCCGGCGACGCGGGCGAACCATCCCAACTGACCAGCGACCCCAGCTCTCGCGTGGTGGATCCCAGTGCGGCGGGCCAGTTTCCGGACCTGGCGACCACGCCGACCCCGGTCCCGGAGGACTCCAGCGTCACCATGGCCCAGCCGCACAGCAGCTGCGCGAAACCCGTCATCGGTCCGCCCGTAGCCGGTCGATGCGGTCGAGCATGTGGATCACCGGGTCCACGGCCGCGAACGGCTTGAACACCGGATAGGTGTTGTCGGCCCGCTTGCCGCACCCGACCGCCGAGACCGGGAAGTAGCGGTTGTGCGGGAAATGGATGGACAGCGTGGCGTCGACGGCCGGAAACAGTTTGCGCACCAGGCTTCTGGTGGCGTCGGAGCGATAGTCGATCTGGCCGGGCTGATACAGATTGCCCGCACCATTGAGGCTGTACGGCGTATCCGCCCAGTCCGGCGGCGGCGCGACCAGGCCGACCTCGGGCAGGTTGATCAGCGACAGCAGATCCGATTTCGCGATGATGGTCGAGGCGTGCAGGCGCGGCGGCTCGATGGGCAGATCCAGCGGATAGCTGTTGGCCGTGCGCCACAGCTTGGCGATCTGGTCGATCATCATCTTGGTGCGGCCGACGGTCTGGGAGTGCTCGACATTGTTGTTCAGGCTCTCCTCGTTGGCCGGTCCCGCGTGCTCGCGCATGATGGCCAGGTACTGCTTGTTCAACGTGGACGGCACCACGAACCAGAGGAAGTCGGCGATGGCCAGGTGCGGGCTCACCTTGGCCGCGATCTCGGCGTCGGCCACATCCTCGCCCGCGACGTCCACGAAGGCGAGATTCACCGTGCGCCTGGTGGACAGCGAGGTGAACTTGATCAGAATCGGGGTGCGGACCTGCCAGCCGCTCCAGGCGTGGGTCCGGGTCTGCTGCTGCGCCATCGGTGGTTGCGGCGGGCGTGGGGGTTGCGGCAGACCCGGCGGCTGCGGTGCGCCGAGCGGCCCGATGCCGTTCTCCTGCCGCTGCTGCGCGCCGACGTAGCCGCGCTTCTGGGTGTAGCCGATGGCCTGCCGGTTCATCAGCGTGTTCTCCAGCGCGGCCAGCATTTTCGTCGAACGGCGGGACGGCACGATGGACCATTCGCGGGCCAGCATCGGGTCGTTCATGACCGAATAGATCATCGACACGATGAGATGCGTCTTGGACGAGGCGGATTCGCCGACGAAGCCGATCACGGTGGTCGGATGGTCGAGGATCTCCTCGTCGATCTCGCAGCCGTTCGGGCAGCGCCGATCCAGGCGCCGCGAATAGTCCCCGACGCGGGCAGCGAACCCGCCGTTGGGCTGGCGCAGCACCCAGATCCAGGAGCGGCGGGCGGTATCGAACTTGAACTCCGCCAGGCAGTTCAGGCAGACGATTCGCACGGGCACCCCTCAGAGCACGGTGTAGGTCAGCCACAGCAGCGTGGCCAGGAAAAAGGCCCCACCGACCGCGGACGCCACCCGCAGCCAGTGCCAGGAGCGGGATCCGGCGTACACGTACTGCTGCCAGGCCAGGCCGGCCCGTCGGTTGTTCATCGCAGTTCCTCACAGGTGATGGGCGATCGACAGGATCACCCAGGCGAGCAGCACGAAAACCAGCCAGCCCACCGCGATTCCGGCACCGGCCGCGCCGAGCAGCACGCCGCCGATGTAGCGGGGATCGTCGCGGGTCAGTCCCTCCAGGACGCGCTGGCGGTATTCCAGGGCCGGGCGGACGAAGATGCCCCACAGCCCGGTCTCGGGCAGGTCGACGCCGTGCCGTTCCTCCGGCGGCCGCACCGGCGGGCCCGGGGTCAGGACGCTGGTCTGCGCGCGCACCGGCACGGTGACCGGTTCCGGCCTGGCGCCCTTGACGGTTCGGGTCAGGCTGCGGGTCTCGGAGTGGACCGCGTCGCGGAAGTAGTGCTGGAACTCGGCCGCGGATTGGAAACGCAGCGACGGATCCGGCGAAAGCGCCTGATCCAGTACCGATTTCAGTCGGCCGGGCAGCGGCGCCGGCGCGAACACCGCCTCCAGCACCTCATGGCACACCACCGCGAACGAGTACACGTCACTGAGATGGGTGAACCTGCCGTGTTCGAGATACTCGGGCGCGGAATAGTTCTGCGTGCCCACCACCTGGTTGGTGCGGGTGAGCCGCAGCATGTTCTCCCGCATCTCGATGGCGATGCCGAAATCGGCCAGCTTCGCCGTGCCGTCGCGGCAGATCATGATGTTCTCGGGCTTGATGTCGCGGTGCACCACCTGCTTGGAGTGCGCGTACACCAGCCCGCTGAGCGCGTCGGTGAGAATCCGGGCCAGCGCCGGCAGCGACCAGTTCTCCTGGCCCCGCATGAACTGCCGCAGATTCTCCCCGTGAATGAACTCCATCACCAGAAACGGTGAGCGGCACCCGTTCTCGGCGAACACCCCCGAGTCGTGCAGCATCACCACATTGGTGCAGTTCATCTGCGCCGCGATCCGCGCCTCCCGCTCGAACCGCTGCCAGGCCACCCGCTCGTCCTGCGCCCGCACCGCGACACTGCCCGCATCGAGCACCTTGACCGCAACCTGCCTGCGCAACTGCCGATCCCAAGCATCCCAGACCTCGGCCATCCCGCCCTTGCCGACCAGCTCCCGCAGCTCGTACCGGCCATTGATCAGCCTCACCGGCGTCCGACCTTCCCCGCGGAGCGGCCGCCTTCCCCGCGAACCACCCCGGACGACAACGAATCACCGCCCACTGTACGCGCGCCCACCCACCCCCCGCCCACCCATATTTCCAGCCGATTTGCACTCGAGGGGGTCCCCTGGTGTACCTTCTCCCAGTCGCCCGGGAAACCGCGCGGCAACCATCCGGGGCTATGGCGCAGCTGGTAGCGCACCACACTGGCAGTGTGGGGGTCAGGGGTTCGAGTCCCCTTAGCTCCACCAATCGTGTCATTGCACGAACCGACTCCATTGGGGCTGGTACCGCAGAAGCGGTACCAGCCCCAATGTCGTTTCCGAGTTGGGAGATGCGAAAGGTGGGGACGGTAGCCGGTCCGATCAGGTCGGAGAGCGCGAAGGTGGCAAGGTCCAAGGCTCCGCGGCTCGACCTTTTTGACTCGATGGCGCTGCCGGGCAAGGGAAGTCGTTCTCCCTGGACCGAGGGATTCACAGAAAGCGAAGGGTCTGCCCACTCACGGAGTTTGCTTAGCCGATCCTGTACGCGATGGGTAGAGACGAATTCGAGTGCTGTGATCTGGTTGGCGGTAAGCACTTTGCGGTGCAAGGAGGGAGTGGAGGCGTCGGTCGCGGTCGCGGAGGTGGAACCAGGTACCGGCGTCCGGACATCCGCGGCGGTGCACGCGGCGTTCACTGCACGCCCCTACCGGGGATGCGTATGAGTTTTGCTATTCATTCTGGATTTCGCCCAGGTACCTCGAATGTGTGCCCGAGCAGCCCGGATACCGTTGGCGTGTTCGGCGTTTGGGTTGGCGGCTATAGGACGCCGGGCACCTGCCGACCCATCCGCGCACCCAATCGCTGCCCCGTCCGCCGCCGTGCTGTCGCCTTGGCCGTTCATCGGGCATCACCGCCGAGCTAGTGCCAAGGTGGTAGCCCCACGGTTCTTCGGGCTTTCATCTACATGAGGAGTGGGCGGAGCTCACTGTTCAGCCCAGAATTGGTTGAGCCGGGCTACCGCCTGATCTTTGGTCATCTCCTCGATTTCCTCTGGGGTCAGGTGAACCAGGCGTATGAGCTTCTCGACGACACCGAGAGGGATTGGCTCCTTGTCGGGGATCATGACAGATTCTGGGGTGCGTACTGGACGAACTCGATCGTTTACGCATGCCCAGAACTGGGCTTCGCTGACCTCGAGTTGGTCCTTCAGGATCTGGCACCACAGCTTGGATCCGTAGTCGGTGTTGTCCATGGGCCGCGAGATCCGGGTACGCAAGACGCGACCGTCCGAAAGCGGCAATTCCCATGTGCTGTGGTGCCTGACCACACCACCTGTGGCGTTGCGGACGCGCACCCATTCATCGTGGTGGCAGAACGTTTCGTGAGCCTTCTTGTTACCCGGAGGGTGCTGGGTCATTGTTCGGCCGCCGTCAACCACTCTCTCAGCTGCTCGTCCGTGGATAGCTCCACGAACTGCACGAAGTCGACGTTCTTCTGATGGTTGAGCGCGGCATGGAGATGGTCCTGCCAGTCAGCGGTGTACTCGCGCATGGCTTCGATCAGGGCGGTGATCGCTGTATCGAGGTCGGGCTCCTCCACGGCCAGTGGAAGACCTGGCAGGTATGCGACCCAGTTGTTGTTTTCCCGCACTACTTGCGGTTCGTGGACACGGATGATGTGGGAAAGCAGCCACCGGAGCCGCCCAACCTCCACGAGCGCGGAATCCTTACCCTTACGAGATACCACGGCGACGTTGCCCTCTTCGGCGGCCGTCAGCATTTGGGCGAAGTGTTCTCTAGCGCTGTTCATGGAGCTGTATCGCTCGACAGACGTGATTCGCTCTGTGGTCGTCATCGGTCCCTCGATCTCTTCCGCTGCGGCCAGATGTACATCATGTACATGATGTACATCTGGCCGCCGACGCGCCAGGTGCGACATGCCACGTGGCGTGATCGTGATCTACCGGTCGGGCGTGTACCGCGCGTGGATCGCGAACCCACAGTGCGTTCCCCCTCGCTTCATCCGGCGGGCGCCATCACGTGATCTGCGTCACGGTATTGACCGCCCGATGGCCCACCTGTCGAGTGCTACCCACAAGCGCGACCAGCGACGTCGATGCAGCCTCTTTTGCGCAGCAGCGCTGCGCAACGTGCCTCGGTCGTGGTAGGGGCTCGATTCGCGATCGCGGAGCCCCCTAGATTGATCGCGGAGCCCTAGATCAGGCTGATAGATTCATCTTCGGAAGCGCTCGTCGCGAACTTCCGAAGATTCGAAATCTCCATTGACGCCGCATAGTCGGCTTGTGCGCAGTTGGACTGCGCATATAACATCGGGCAGGGAGTGCCGAAGTGAAAACGTTCGTCGAGTTGTTGGGGAAGGCTATGGAAAGCACTGGCATGACGCTCCGGCTCAGCCTGCTGATGCTTGTCGCAGCAGCGGCATTCTTCATCATCCATCTGACGTAGGCCGCTGCGGGCGAGCGAGGAGGATCGCGTATGGAATCCATGGATACTCACGACTACGCCACAGACGTAGTAGAACGGATCTGGCGGGCGTATCTGCCCTTTCAGCAAGGTCGGAACACGTTCAACGATCTGACGAGTATGTTCGCGATCCTGCTCCTCGCCCGATTCATCGACACGGAGAGCGAACCGGAGATCGAATCTGCCAGGCGGTGGGCGCGGGCCGTGGCGGATGCTCGGCGTGGCGTCTCGCCGCTGACCGACCTGCGGGCCGCGATGAGGGCCGCAACGCAGCAGGGCAACTTCCCCGTGCCGGACCTTCTTTCCTTCAATGACAGAGCTGTCTTCGGTGACTCCAGGTTCGACGATGTCCCATGGGTCGCGCCTTTCCTCGCGGCGCTGGACACGGTTCCTTCGCCGAATGGCGCTGTGCTGCAAGAAGCCTGTGAGCTGCTGCTGGAGCGTCACGTTCAAGAAAACCCCTATCCAGCCGGTGAGTTCTACACACCGCGCGGGGTCGTTCGTCTTGTGGTGGACTTGGTCGCCCCGAAACCTGGAGATCGCATCCTGGATCCGGCCTGCGGAACCGGGGGCTTTCTCGCCGCCGCGGCTCAGCGAATCGCGTCGCACGATCGCGTCGATGGAGGATCTTTCGAGGCCCACGCCATGGACCATGACAATACGCAACTGGCACTGTTGAATATGGCGCTTCACGGCGTGGATCGCCCAGCGGCCCTTCCTGCCAATCCGATTGCGATGTTCCAGCGCCGGGGCTCGGGCCTTGTTGATCGGGTATTGAGCAACCCTCCATTCAATCGCCGCATTGAGAGCATCGACTTCATCGATTTACCTTTCGGCCCGCCTCCAGAGTCAAGCTCGAATTTCGCTTGGCTTCAGCTCGCATGGACCCGGCTGAGTGAGAATGGCACTGCAGCAATCATCATGCCGCCGACGGCTGCCTGGTCCTCTGGACGGGAGGCGCAGATCCGCAGCGAGATGGTCGCCCGCGGAGCGGTCCTCGCCATAATCGCATTGCCACCGAATCTGTTCCGGGAGACCGCAATCCCGGTGCATGTCTGGATACTGGCCGGTGACAAGGCTCGACAACTGCCAGAAACTGACCAGGACAAAGTCCTTTTCATCGACGCTGCCGAACTCGGCACGCAGGTGCCCAGGCAGCCTCGAACGCTGACAGCAAAAGACGCCGAACGGGTCAGCAGACGATTTCGAGAGTGGCTGCGGTCGCCCCGAACAGCGGCGTATGAGCCCGGATTTTCCTGCTCTGTCTCTCATGAAGAGATCCTCGAGAACGCTGGAAGTCTCGATCCTCGACGCTATGTCGACAAACCGCGAGTGGAACCGTCGAAGGCACAGGACCCCGGCCGTATGCTCGATGACCTCGATCAACGCGACAGGGCGATATTCAACTCGTTCGTTGAACTCCGAGACGCGTTCCGCTCGTGTCGGCAGAAGGCCGACAACTACGAGTCTCCGCGAGTAGCGCTTCGGACCATCCTGAGCGGCCCCGCGATTCTTGCAGGCCCTTCCGGGAGTCTCATCCGCGCCGAAGACTACGTGGATTCCGACGGCATCCCTGTAGTCATGCCCAAAGACCTGACCGAAACGGGTTTCAAGACAACAAGTATCAGATACATCACTCCGCAACAGGCAGAGGAGTTGAAACGCTTCCGCCTCCGCGCTGGCGATATCGTGCTTGCTCGCCGCGGAGAGCTCGGCCGCTGCGCCGTGGCCCGCAAGGAACAGGAAGGTTGGGTGTGTGGAACCGGATGCTTCGTGCTTCGCCTACCGAAGACGCTGGACCCCGACTATCTCGCGGCGTACCTCCGCAGTCCAATGTCACGTGAGTGGCTCGAGGCTCACTCCACCGGGGGTATGAACATGAAGACCATCTCACTCAACGCATTAGGCAACCTACCGGTCGTCCTACCAGATCTCGAAAGGCAGCGAGCGATCGCGGAAGTGATGGCTCGACTGGACAATTCCGAGCGCCTGGTCCGGGAGCAGCTCAAACTGGCCCAAGCGATCCGTCGTGAGGCTCTATTCGGACTCCTCTAGATCCCGCGTCATGGCGAGGAGGCCGCGAACGTCGCCTCGTCGCCTCGGTTCAGGATGTGGGCGGTCGCTTCATTGGACGGCACCGCGCGGTTCGTATGCTGGTCCGTCAGGTCCACAGAACAGTAGAGCCGCAGGTCGATGGCCTGCGGCTCTACTGCTTTTGGTGGCAATGCGCGAACCGGAGGCGGAGCATTCGCGTCGGGTGACCTGTGCGGGACGAGCCGCGGGCAATGATCGAGCTCTGTGGATCACTGGGCCTTACGTCGTTCGAGGGGATCATGGTCGCGCGTTCCACAGGGCGCTCACTGGTATGGCGCGGAATTTCGGTCCGAACGGGAGTGTTTCGGTGCCGGTATAGAGCACGTATCCGGCGAGGAGGTCGTCGCCCAGGCGTTCGGCGAGGTGCCGGAGACCGCGGAAGTCCTCGCCTTTGACGGTGGCGGCGGCTTTCACCTCGATGGCGATCACCTCTCGGCGGTGGTTCTCGAGAACGATATCGACTTCGACGTTGTCGCGAGTGCGGTAGTGGAACATGCGGGCGTTCTGATCGGACCAGGTGAGTTGCCGCGCAAGTTCGGCGGCTACGAAGCCCTCCAGCAGTGGTCCGAGTGGGCCGTTCACCGCCCGCAGCGCGCGTGGGTCGGCACCGCACAGATACGTCGCGATACCGGAATCGACCATGAACACCTTGGAGGTTGCGACGGCGCGCGTGGTCAGGTTTCGCGACCAAGCGGGGATGCGCTTTATCAGGAAGACTTCTTCCAGGAGGCGGAGGTAGCGGGCGACGGTGTCCTTGGGCAGGCCGAGTTCATTGCCGAGGGCGCCGGGCACCAGAAGCTGACCGGACCTGGCCGCGACGAGGTTCGCCAGGGTGAACATCTCTGCGGTGCGTTCGATCTCGGACAGCTGCATCACGTCTCGGTTGATCAGGTCGGCGACGTAGGAGGAGAAGAATCGAGAACGCCGTTTGCCCTCTCGCGCAACAGCTTCGGGGAAGCCACCGCGTGCGATCCGTTCGATGTAGTCATCGCGATTCTCGATCCCGTCGAACCGTAGCTGTGGTCCGCGTTCGAAGGCGCAATCGATGAATCTGTCCGGCGCGCCGTCGATTTCGCCTTGGGACAGCGGCCAGAGTTCGATCGTTTCCATGCGTCCGGGAAGTGCATCCGGGACGCTCCGAAGCGCCATGACATGAGCGGACCCAGTCAGCAGAAATCGGCCAGGTCGTCCATCGGCGTCTACGGTCTCCTTGATAGCCAGCAGCAGTTCCGGTACTCGCTGCACCTCGTCGATGATCAACAGGGAATCGTCGAGGACGAACTGCGTGGGGTCGTAGCCGGCTGCCTGCCGAGTCTCCGGCTTGTCGAGGCTTCGCCAGGTCGCGCCGATCTCCCTGCCTATCCGGGCGACCAGTGTGCTCTTGCCGCATTGGCGTGCTCCGTTGACGAGGACGACGCGAGTATCTGCTAGTGCTTCATGGACTGCCGAATGGGCGTGACGGGGAAGAATCCGACCAATCGGCGATGACGAGAAGGACGAGCTCACCGCGATATTATTGCATAGATTGTGCGCGATCTGCCGCACAATGCATGCGACTTCTGCCGCAAAGTTTGTGCGCGTTCTGCCGCTGTGATCGTGCGCTTCTTGCCGCCGCTGGAACCGTTGCCTTGGCAGAGCGATGTTGATGAGTCGGCTGTTTGATCCGCAATTGATTCGTTGTGGTCGGGCAGGCGGAGTGATCGCGATCATCGGGCACTGCCAACCGAGCCCGCCGGCCGGGAACCCACCGCACGAATCATGATGTCCGGCCCGTCGACCAGCACCGCCCGGTTCGTACGCTGGTCCGTCAGGTCCACTTGAAGGTCACGCCCGGCAATCGCCGGGCCTGACCTTTTTCTCTATTTCGGGGGGATTTGTTGTCGGATAAGTCGTTGGCTCCGGTGTCACGGGTCCGGGTTGGAGAGGATGGCCAGGGCGGTCTCGCCCTGCCCACGATGTTGGCGTGGTAGCGCCCGCCAGGCGGAATGGTCGGGTACGAGTTGGGTTGCGAGCATGGAGATTCGGCGTCGATCGGAGCCGGCGAAGTCGTCACGTTCCGCGAACGGATCCTCGATGCAGGCCACCTCTACGACGCCGCGGCGTCGTAGAGGTGGCGATCCCGATCGCGGGAATCCGTCGTGTAGGCCGCAGCTTTGAGGATCAGGGCCCCGAATGGGCGCGGTACGGAAATGTGTGCGACTATCCCCGCCGCGATCTCGATGCGTGCGTTGATGGTTCGGCGCAGCGCTTGGGTGCCGCCTTCGACGCGGACCATTTCGCGACCACGGAGTCGTTCGACGACCTTGGGTGCCGGGTGGTCGGCGATGAGGACGTCGACGTGCTCTTCTGACGAGACCCCTGCGACGAGATCGACGGTTGTCGTTCCGCGGACGAACCGGTGCGCGGTGTTGTTGCGTGGGTCGATGGACGGCAGCAGACGGTATCCGAGATTTTCGAGGGCGGTCGCCGAGGCTGCCGGGATGCCTCGCTGAGTTTCGATGTGTAACACGATGTCGACGTCGTTGGTCGGGCGAACGATGCCGAGTCCGTAGTGGATCGTGTGCAGTTGGGTCATGAGTCCCCCGACCAGAGTCCATTTGTCGCGTGGGAGCGCGTCGGCCAGTTCGGCGACATTGGGCCAGGGTGGAGGCCAGCCACCGGGCGGGGACGCGACCTCGAGTGTCGGTCGTGGTCGTTGATCGCTCATCGATAGGCTTCCAGCATCTCGGTCAGAGCGCGTTGTCCTACTCCCCGGATGCGCGGATCGAGCGCGGTTGCGGCGTCGAGTGCCGCAACGACGGCGCTTGTGGAGGCGAGCTTGCCGACTTGTTCGAAGTCGAAGTCGGTGACGCGCAGGGTGACGTTGCCGGACGGTGCTGCCCGGAGTCCAAGGGTTCGGATGATGTTGTCGAGTCGGTGCGTGGCGATGTAGCCATCGAGATGGTCTTCGTTGATGTCGACGATGCCGAGAGCACCCATGTCAGGGCATACGACGGCCGTGCGAAGTCGAGGTAGCGCGGCGCGGTGAGCCGTAAATACCCGCACATGCGCGCGGTCGCGCACCCGTGCTGACAGTTCGCTTGGGTCTGTCAGCTTCCGAAGCGTGCTTCGGATCCGCGAGGTCTGCGTAGGCCCGAGCCAGTCGGCTCGTCCACCCGAGAGAACGGTGATCGCTCCCCATGCAGTGTGCTCCGCCCAAGCCCGGGTGCGACCTTGGCGCTGCGACATCAGATAACGATCCACCGAGTCGCGATCAAGCAGTCCGCGGGCGACTCGCGTCAGGCGTCCGGAATTCGTGAGGCGACGAGCATGTCGAACGGAAACACCAAGCGCTGCGGCTGCTGCTTCGAGGCTGACGAAGTCGCCCTCGTTCATGACAGATAATGTCCCATTCCGGACCTATTCTGTAAAGAGCCGACGGTTCCAAACGATCGAGAACAGACCCAGATCACCAAGATTCTGAACCGGCCGATCAGCCGGGAGTTGCTGGCCCGGACCTGACCCGGCCCGTCCGGACACGCCGCCTACAAAGGACTCGGCGACGGAATGGAAATCCATCGGCATGCAGCCGCATCGGTGCCGGCTACTGCCTGCCCGAGCTACGCTGCAGCCACGGTGTACCGGCTGGTGGCCGGTACACTGGCCGGTGGCTTCGGTGATTGCCGAGGGCGTCCAAGGCCTCTCTGCGGATCTCACATCGCGGTGCCGCCCTGATCCCGCGAAAGGGCGAATGTGGCAACCTCCGCCAACGAAACGACCGACCAGCCTCCATCGGATGTCGATATGACCTCGGTAAGCGTCGAAACCGATGCGCCAGAAGAGGATTCAACCTTCGAGGTCGCAGTCGACCCAGCGGAGCGAGGGGGTGCCGGGGATGATCCAGACTGGGATGACAGAGAGTCTCCGGCGCTGCGACGGGCGCGCAAGGAAGCCGCGCTCACGGCCGGTGGGGATTCGACGCGCGCGTACCTGAAGCAGATCGGCCGTGTTCCCCTGCTGTCTGCGGAAGAGGAGGTGGATCTGGCGATCCGGATCGAGGTTGGACTGTATGCGGCGGAGAAGCTGCACGAGGAGCTCGAGTCGGGGTCCGGTATCACCGCCGCGCGTCGCCGCGACCTGACCTGGGTCGTGCAGGACGGCATCAAGGCCAAGAACCACTTGCTGGAGGCGAATCTGCGCCTGGTGGTATCGATCGCCAAGCGGTACACCGGACGCGGTATGGCCTTTCTCGACCTGATCCAGGAAGGCAATCTGGGCCTCGTTCGCGCGGTCGAAAAGTTCGATTACCGAAAGGGATTCAAATTCTCGACCTATGCCACGTGGTGGATCCGGCAGGCGATCAGTCGCGCCATGGCCGACCAGTCCCGCACCATTCGCATCCCGGTGCACGTGGTGGAGATCATCAATAAGCTCGGACGTGCCCAGCGTGCGCTGCTGCAGCAATTGGGCCGCGAGGCCACGCCCGAAGAGCTCGCGGAGGAACTGGACATCACACCCGAGAAGGTCCTGGAGATCCGGCAGTACGCGCGTGAACCGATCTCACTGGATCAGACGATCGGCGACGAGGGTAACAGCCAGCTCGGCGACTTCATCGAAGACACCGAGGCTGTCGTCGCGATCGACGCCGTGTCGTTCAGCCTGCTGCAGCGCCAATTGCAGTCGGTGCTCGACACGCTCAACCCGCGGGAAGCAGGCGTGATGCGCCTGCGCTACGGCTTGGATGATGGGCTGCCCCGGACCCTCGACGACATCGGGAAGGTCTACGGCGTCACGCGTGAACGAATCCGCCAGATCGAATCGAAGACCATGTCGAAGCTGCGCCATCCGTCACGCTCACAGGCACTGCAGGACTACCTCGACTGACCGGTCCGCCTGCACGATAGATCGACTGCGGCGCAACATGTTCCGGATCCGCTTCCGCATCGTCGGTTGCATCATCGCTTGCCGGATCGCCGTGTTCACCGGCCGCGGCTAAGGTCTCGCTCGACCATAGCCGTCGCCTGGGACCAATGCCGCGTCTTGTCAGCGGGGTGTGGACCGAATGGTGAGGGGGCCGCCGCGTTCGGGGGAGGACATGAGCCAGTTACTGGCGATGGCGAGCATGGCGGTGTTCGCGCTACGTAAATCGGTTTCCAGCCTGGCGACCAGATCGCGCAGGTCGATACGGGCGGAACCAACTTGCAACAGCGTGGACTTGGTGTCCTCGATAACGCCGCGTAGCCGGTCGAGTCGCTGCAGCACATCCAAAAGGTTCCGCACCACATCATCACCGAGGGTCAGAAACGCTGCCACCCCCGCATCGTCATCAGTGAGATCGCCGGCTCTCTCGTTCAGCGCCTCGTTCAGACATGCCCGGCGTGAGCCGGTAGCGTCATCCTGCGCGCTCATCTCCCGCACCCCGGCCGCGGCCAGGTGGAAAAGGATCGAAAACCGTTGTAGAGCAGCGTCATTGCGACGCTCCCGTCTGACCATCGACTGGTCGGCTGAAGGGTGATGGCACCGCCTGGACGGCGGTACGCGCGCAATCACCGCTATATCCACACGCTATACCCTCTCCGTGCCCATCGAGCCCCCGCTTGCGAACCCGGGCCGGACGACGCTTGTGGCACCGCGGAGCCGAGAGGCGTAGGCATGTCGGCGGTCGCAGCGAATCGGACGGCTCATACCGACGAATTGCGTCTATCGTTGACGTAGAGGGGTTTCACCGCTGCCGAACCTGTCCAGGCCCTTTCGGGTCATCTTCCTCAGTGGTCGTCACGAAAGGCGCGATCGGCGATGGGTGGCAGCTGGCATAGCACCGACGCCGTGATGGTGACCGTCGCAGAAACGGCCATAGCCATCACGGGACTGGACTGGGTTCATGCTGTAGCGAGCCTGCCCAGCATCAACTCACCCGACATGCAAGCCTGGATCAACCGCCAGCACAACACGACCGACCAACCCGACCACACCGTCGTCACCCCCAACGACATATACCCCGACAGGCTACGTCTACTGCCACACCGGCAGATCTGCGTCCCCCCAAGCGAATACGCCACATTCACCGCTCTACTCACCGACCGTGAACGCCACACAATCATCACTCGTACTGCGCGAGACATGCTCGGTTGATCACCCACCACATCGTTCAGGCCGTAACTGCCACTGCCCGAAGCCCGAACAGTGCACCCCCAAGGTTTGCCAACGCAGTCCTGCCGGGAGAAGATCTCGATACCTCTGCGCGAAGTCGGCTGGAGCGCAGGCGAAGTCGCCGAGAAGCTTGTCGACGAGATCGGCGATCGATGCCTGCGAACCGGTGCTGCCCTGGTGCAGGTGACGGAATTGGGTGAGTGGGATCGGGCAGAGCCCGGATCTGCCGCAGCAAGGTCATCCGGCTCACCCGCGCTGCCAGATGTCCGGTCAACCGAGCGCCGGCGCGGCCACCCAACGCCAGCGCGACCGCGCACAACACCCGCTGCAACAGGAGTGTCCGCCGACCGTAGCGGGCGGCCGGTTGCGGCACCTGCTCAGCGAAAGTCCGCCTCCCGCAATCGAAGTTGTCGCAGAACAACCTGCAGACCCGCAACGCGATCACCACTTCCCGGTCGGTGATCGAGGTATCGGACAGCCGCCGCCGATAGCGGCTGTGGACCCGTCGAGACGGTACCGAGCAACTCGGGCAATCAACTGGTTCGCCACCCGTGGCGACCTCGATACACAGTTGGCAGTCAACCATCAAGCACCCCAACACATCCCGAACCGGGTCAATCACCAAGTGCGTGCCAGATCCAGTTCTCGAAGAGCGCTGACAGCTCGACCGAATGAGAAGGACCTCCGAGCCCCGGAAGTAGGGGTTCGAGTCCTCTCAGCTCCACTCGAACACAAGGCTCAGGCCCGGCGGATCGCCGGGCCTGAGCTGTTCGATACGACCGGACCTATGTTCCGTTTGCCACTTCCCGATCTTGGGTGTGTGTCAACGAATTCGGCGACCGCCGCCTTTTCCCTTGTCAGTGGTGCCCGGGTGTCCCATGTCGGCCTTCGTAACCCAGAGGGTTCGGGTGGCGTCGTCGATCGCGTACCAGATACGTCCACCCGCGGTGACTTCGTACTGCCACTGCTCGAATTCCTCGTCGCCGAGCTTGACCGATTTCAGATCGGCTTTCAGGCGGTGCTGCCGCTGGGGCTTCGCGACGCTGCGGGGGTCGGCGGTGATGTCGACCCAGGCCCGGTCGAGCGCATCGATTGCGTTCCGCTGCATCTCCGTCCAGCCGCGCGCCGCCTGGGTACTGTGCAGCAGGATTCGCCACGGCTTGGGCGCGGTGCTTCGTCGCCGCGCTTCAGTTTGCTCATCCGGTATTTCCAGGTCGCTGTACCTCACTGAAGTCGGCACGCTGGAACGGTCCGGTGAGCTGCGCGACCAGCGATGGATCGGTGTGGATCTCGGCAGTGTGCTTCCACGCGATCAGGTTCCGCATGAACGGCAGGTAGTAGCCGGTGTCCACACCGGCGAGCAGATCGTCGAGCAATTCCGTCACAGCTTCGCTGCGGTGCTCCGGCGGCAGCCAAACCAGCCAGGGCAGTTCGACAGCCAGCACCTCTTCCGCCATTACTCGGTTCGCCTTCGCTACCAAAGCGAGCGACCTGGCCGCGATGCGCAGCGCGCCATCCATCGCCCGATACCGTTCGTCGCGCATCAGCACGACGTTCTCCGCGTCCCGCCGCTCGAGCAGTACGTCGGCATCCTCCAGGAGTGGGAACACCGATGTCTGTTTCCTGATCAGCTCGCTGAAGGGTAGTGACCTCATGCATCCATGTTAGCCGACACTGCTGAATTAGTTCAGCTCTTCGGGTGAAGGCTCGTCACCGCCTTGCGGGCACCCAACGCGCGAATCGCGACGTCCGGCCTGTCCACCAGCACGGCGCGGTTCGGATGCTGGTACGTCAGGTCCACTTCGACTCACACAGGTCAGAGGCGTTTTCGTCTCTCATTGCAACAGTTATCAGGCGGCGGAAGATCGTGACGGCTCCGCCCGGACTTCGGAAGACCCTGGCGAGTATTGATCTCGCGGTCCGTGGTCCAATCCGGCTCTCTTTCCATCTGCCCGTTGCGGTCTTGATGACTCCGCTGCTGGAAGGCACGGGCCGAGCACAGGTCCAAGGCTGGGGGCCGAGAGATTTGGTCTGCGGGGGTTGCGTTGTGTGCTGTCGATCGGCCTGTCCTGGGTGCCTAGCGCTCGAGGTCCCGGAATTGCCCTCCTGTAAAGGAGTTCGATATGTACGTGCCCTCTTGCGGTGTGGGTACCCCCGACTGCAAGAGGTCACGGATTGTCGGGTGCGGTGATCAGCCGAAGGAGCCGGTGCTGGGCTTGGGGGTCGGAGTGGGGGTAGGGGTCGGGGCGTCGGCCACCGTTACTGCCTGGGTGGTGGTGGAACCGGCTACGCCGGTGCGGCCGGAGAAGGTGGCTGCGATGTTGTAGGTGCCCGCGGCACCCGGGGTCCAGACGATCGAGGCGGTGCCGTTCGCGGCGACGGGGATGTCACCGAGAACCTGGTCGCCCGCCTTGAACTGGATGGTGCCGCCCGCTGCCGCCGGGGAGACGGTCGCCTGCAGGGTGACGGCATTGTTGACCTGGGCGCCGCTCACCGGGGCGAGCGTGGTGGTCGATACGGCGTCGCTGGACACGGTGATGGCCGGGCCCTTGTCGGTGTAGTTGCCGGAGCCGAGGGAGCCGTTGTAGCTCATGGAGGTCGGCAACGGGGTGTCGCGGGCGCAGTTTACGCCCACGGTGTACTGCACCTCGAAGGTCTGGGACTTCGGTGAGATGTTCGGGTACACGGGGTATTTGACGATGCTGAAGGAGGCGCTGACCGAGTCCGGGGCCGAGGTGTCGAGCGTGACCTGGTCGCCGCCCATCTTGCCCGAGCCCGCGACCGGAGTCAGGCAGGTCGGGTGCGCGTCCTTGACCGAGTAGATGTACTCGACCGGGATGCCGGTCCGCTCGAACATTGTCGTGACGGTGATGGTTTCGCCGGCGATCGGGTTGGTGTCCGAGACCGTCCGGGTGAACTTGCTGTTCCCGTCGGTCCAGGTGACCGTTCCCGATGCGGCCGAGGCCGTGCCGGGGATCGCGGCGACCGCGAAACCGGCCGCCACCGCGAACACGGCCATCGAACCGGCCGCCCGCCGCATACTGCTGTCCATCATTGTTTCTCCCACAGACATCGGGTGTCCCTCGACACGGTCGTCGAGGGGTTGCCGCACCCGAGTTGGGCAGCATTAGATCACGGTGAAATGGTCAATGGACCAGTTTCTGAAATGATCGTGATTCAGTTTTTGTGAGTGTCGCGGCGGACCAGGTCGTCATGGACCGGTGGGCGCGGCCGCACGGTCAGCCCGCGTCTGCGGGCGAACGCACTGTAGGCGTTGGGACGCAGGATCTTTACGCCACTGTCAGAACGCTTGCCCCGCGCGGGTGCAGACCCAGCCGCCACAGGGCGTTGGCACGTATCTCGACCGTGGTTGTGCCAAACCACTATCGACCTGGCACATTCCCGAGACGAATCGCAGCTATCCAGGAGTAAGTAACTGCGTTCACTCATTTCGAGTACTGGTCCTGGGGAAGTGCTGATGCGCACTCGATTTCGCTGTCTCGTCGCGGTCGGGCTGGTCATGGCCGCCACCCTGCTCCTGGTGCCCGGGGCCGCCCGGACCGCACCGGAAAGACACATCGGCGTGCTCGGCGACGATTTTCTGTGGGGTGTGGCGGCCTCCGGATTCCAATCCGAAGGCCAGTCACCCGACAGCAATTGGACCCGTTACATCGAGGACAATCCGGGCTGGGACCGCCTCGGCGATTCCGTCGATTTTCATTCCCGGTTCCGGTCGGATATCGCCTTGGCCGAGAACCTCGGCGTCAAGGTGTTTCGGATCGGCGTGGAATGGGCACGGCTGGAACCCCAACCGGGAGTATGGGATCCGGCCGCCTTCGCCTTCTACGACGACGTGATCGACGCTATCGTGACAGCCGGTATGCGCCCCATGCTGACCCTGGACCACTGGGTGTATCCGGGCTGGGAGGCGGACCGAGGTGGCTGGCGCAATCCCGGAATGGTGGCGGACTGGCTCACCAATATGCGGAAGGTCGTCGACCGCTACGCGGCTCGCAACCCGATCTGGGTGACGATAAACGAGCCGGTCGCCTACATCATGCACGAGGTACGTCAGAACCGGACCGACGCCGACCAGATGCTGAACGAGGTGGCGCAGGCGCACGACAGCATCTACGACTACATCCATCAGGTGCAGCCGAACGCACTGGTGACCAGCAATGTCGGCTACGTTGCCGGGGCGGAGTCGCAGGTCAACGGACCTCTGCTGGAACGCATCGGCGACAAACTCGATTTCATCGGCATCGACTACTACTTCGGCTACCAACCACCGGACCTCGCCGCCGCGAACACGCCCGGCGGCTCGGCACCCGCCCCGGCGGGAATGTGGGATCTTCCGGTCCGGCCCGAAGGCATCTACTTTGCGCTGCAACACTATTCGCAACGGTTTCCCGGCAAGCCATTATGGATCGTGGAGAACGGCATGCCCACCGAGAACGGGCAATCCCGCGCAGACGGTTACACCCGCTCCGAGCATCTACGAGACACCGTCTATTGGCTGCAGCGTGCGAAGACCGATGGCATGAACCTCATCGGCTACAACTACTGGAGCCTGACCGATAACTACGAATGGGGCTCCTACACACCGCGATTCGGTCTCTACACCGTGAACGTACGCACCGACCCGGCCCTGAACCGCGTACCCACCGACGCGGTCGACACCTACCACGACATCATCGCCCGCAACGGCGTGGCGGCCGAGTACCTACCGGTCCGCGCCCCCGCCGACTGCGAGCTGGTCGATCCCCCAGCCAGCTGCAACACCCCGGTCACAGCACCCTGAGCACTACATGGATGACGTTCGAGAAACCAACCCGACCTGATTCCAGGCAGTTTCGGCTCGACGTGTCCTGCGGTGCAGTGTATGTCTGGCAACGATGACCGATATCTTGTTGTTCTCCTACGGAACTCTGCGGCAGCCCGAGGTCCAGCGCGCGGTCTTCGGGCGTGAACTCGACGGGCGACCCGACGAGGTAATCGATTACGTCCTCGGTGAACTGACCATCACCGATCCGGAGGTCATCGCCGCCAGCGGCAGCCGAGTGCACCCGATCCTGCTACCAGACCCCGGCTCGGACGGGGTCGCGGGCACCGTGTTCACGATTTCGACCGCAGACCTGGCCGCCGCCGACGCCTACGAGGTCTCCGATTACACCAGGGTGCTGCTCCCGCTGCGCTCCGGTGGGCAAGCCTGGGTGTACGTCCTGGCCGCGGCACCCGCAGACCTCGAGGTGTGAATCAGGGTCACAATGTGGAATCCTCGGAACCGCTTGTGCGGCACCGACCTCGTTGTCTTCCCGCCCAGGGGATGCGGAGTGTCTCGATCAACGCTCGAGCCGGCGCAGGATTCAGGTGCGCTGCGCCTCGAGCACCAGGATTGGAAGCAGCAGGGCGCCATTCTCGTCGCGGTCGGGACGGAAGTTGTTCTGGGCAAACAGGTTCGACTGTTGCTCGGTGGGCGCTGTCGTCTCCAGGCGATCGGCTCGCAGAGTGGTGATCGCCCAGTTCGGCGGAGCGAACAGGGTGTGCAACTCCGGCTCGGGGATCGGGTGCGGGGCGTACAGCTCGGTGTGTTCGGCGGGGGTGAAGCAGAACTGGATCAATCTGCCGCCTGGTTTGATTGCCCGAGCCAGCGCGCTCACGTGGGTTCGGCGCTGCGCCGGATCCAGGCAGTGCAGCAGCGCGCTGCTCACTACCGTGTCGAAACAGTTGTCGTAACCATCCAGGGTCGTCGCGTCGGCGACCTCGAATGTCACCGATACACCGCGCTCCGTGGCACGTTGGCGGGCCTGTTCGACGGCGGTGGGTGCGACGTCGAGGCCGGTTACCCGGTAGCCGAGGCAGGCGAGGTGGACGGCGGTGTCGCCGGGGCCGCAGCCGACGTCGAGGACTTCGCCCCGGATACGGCCGGCCCTCTCGAATGCCACGAGTAGCGGTTGCGGCCTGCCGATATCCCATGGCGGTCGCCGGACGATGACGCCCGGGAAGAGTTCCTCACCGCGGTACAGCCGCTCGTAATCGACTGTCGCCGGGTCGATCCGCGGTGCTGCGTTGTTGTTGCTCATCTGATTCGGTCGCTTTCGGAAGTGGCGGTGAGGAACTCGCCCGGCGCTCGGCCGTGAGCGAGCAGTTGCTTGCGGAGAAACCGCAATTGGGTGTCGACGGCCTGCTCATGCGCGTCGAGGAACGGCGCGTAGTGCCCGCCAGGCACGTGGGCGATGTCCGCGTGCGGTGCCGACTTCGCCGCCTCGACCGCGAGCTCGGCCGGAGCGGTCTGATCCTGGTCGGCAACGAGAACCAGCAATGGGCCGGTGATTCGGGGCGCATCGAGACCGGGTCGATACAGGCTGATGCGGATCCCGCTCCGGGCCGCGATCATCTGCAGCCATTCCGGATAGCGGTTGCCGGGGTTCAGTGCTCGGTCGCCGTCGAGGCCGTCGGGTGTGGTGAGCATCGCGACGGTACCGGGCTCGCCCGCCAGCGGTATCAGCAGCGGCCGGCGTCCGGCCAGGCCACCGAGGGTATCGAGAATTCCCAATCCCAGAACACGCAGCATCGTGAGCGGGCGTTGATGGCGTCCAGCCTGTGCCGCACCGCGGACGCCGTCGACCAGCGGGGTCTGCGCGACGGCCGCGCCGAGACGCGGGTGCCGCGCCGCAACCCGGAAGACGTGACCGCCGGTCAGGGAGAAGCCCTTCGTGACCGCTCCGCCTGCCGCCATGACCACGCAGGCGCCGTTGGTGCCGGGGTAGTGCCACGCGACGCACTCGACGTCGCCGCTGGCGAACCGCACCCGCACTCGTTCTGTCCTTGTTTGCATCGCAACCTCCTACTTGCCATCTAGTATGGTTTCGATACTATATTAATTCCATAGCTTATGGTTTACGTATTTTCGGAGAGGGATCGGCTCCGGTCCCGATGGGAGAGCACCTCATGAACGCCGACACCAACCGTCGCCTGACCAACGCGATCAACACCCTCATCGTTGGATTGCAAAGGCGCGGAATCGCTTTCGGTCCGATGCAGTTGCTCACGGTCCGGGGGCGACGCAGTGGGCAACTGCGGACCTTCCCGATCGCGGTGATCGCGCTCGACGGCGGGCAGTACATCTTCCAGGCCTTCCCGAAGGCCGCATGGGTCGCAAACGCACGGGCCGCGGAGACCGTCGAGCTGGCCCGCGGCCGACGGTCCTCGACCGTCCGCCTGGTCGAGGTGCCGGTGGACGAACGACCGCCGCTGCTGCGTCAATTGGTGACCACCAGCCCGGCCAGCGTCGGCAATCGCTTCGTGACTACGGGTCTCGCCGAGACGTCCACTCCGAATGGAGTCGCTGCGGCGGCGCATCGGATCGCGGTGTTCCGCGTCGAGCCGATCTGATCGAATATCATACGGAATCCGTACAAACCGATCGGAAGTAGCGCGTATGAGTTCGACAGCGGATCAGGCAGGGGCTCGGCGCCGCAGGCAGCTCACGGTTGCCGTCAAGGATGCGCTGCGCGACTTGAACATTCAGCTGTCGCTGCTCAACCGCCGGTTCGGCGGCCGAATCGAACTCAGAGACGTCGACTGGACCTGCCTCGACCTCATCAATCGACACGGTCCGTTGACCCCGACCGAGTTGGCGCGCCGGGCCGGCCTGCATCCCGCGACGCTCACCGGAATTCTCGATCGGTTGCAGAAGGGCGGCTGGATTGTGCGCGAGCGCGACCCCGAATCGACGGACCGCCGTGCAGTCGCTCTGCGGGGCGTCCGCGAACGCAACGCCGAGTTGTTCCGGGTGTTCGCCGGAATGAACAACAGGATGGACGAACTGTGCGACCACTACTCCGAGGCCGAACTCGAGGTGATCGCCGACTTCCTCCGCAGAACCGGCTCCGCCGGGCACGAATCAGCCGAGGAATTGGCTGATAGCTGAGAGGAATGCCGCTGCCGCGCACTGATACCCCCGGTTCTCACGATCACCACCGCAAGAACAGTGACCGACCCCAGTCGTTCGACGGATTCCGTTGACGCGGCCGGTTCTTAGCGTTGGGCGGGTTCACCGTTCTCGAGGGAAGGCAATGAGATGAACGCCCAAGCTGTACCGGACCGGGAGCTCACCGAGCGGCCAGACGGATATCAGGGACCGAACCTGTCACCGGTGGGGCTCGAACATCGGGCACAGTGGTTCGCGGACGGGGTTGTCGCGCTGATGGCGACGCTGCCGCCGAAGGACAACAACGGCCTCATCGTGGGCGGCGACGCGGCGCTGATCGTGGATGCCGGTATCACGCCGGCCATTTCGGCGCAGATTCAGGCGCAGGCGGCCGTGTTGACCGATCGGCCGGTGCGGTACCTGGTGAATACGACCTATCACGGTGATCACACGTTCGGCAATGCCGCGTTCCCGGATGAGGTGGTGGTGATCTCGTCGCGGCTGAACAAGGAGAACATGTCCGATCTGGACAACGAGAAGCGGCAGCGGACCGGGAACATGTACGGCGCGGAGGCGGAGTTCGACGCGGTGACCCGTTGGCGCACACCGGATGTGGTGTTCGACGACTTCGCCGAGATCGATCTGGGCGGGCGCGTCGTGCAGCTGTGGCAGTTCGGGCCGGGCAACGGTCCGGGCGACACCGTGGTGTACGTCCCGGATACCCGCACCGCATGGACCGGCAACTACGTTTGCCATGCGGGCATCGCGCCGATGCTGCTGCAGGGCGGGCCCGAGCCCTATCTCGCCTCCTTGCGGAAGATGCGGGAAACACTGCCGGACATGGCGATCGTGGTGCCGGGGCACGGGCCGATGGGCAATGCGCTCGAGGCCGTCGACTGGTTGATCGGATACCTGGAGCAGCTCCGGGACGAGGTCGCCGTGGCGGTTGCCGCGGGAAAGACCCTGGAACAGGTTCAGTCGCAGGTCACCAATCCGTGGGCGGAGACGCTGGTGCCGAGTCTGATTGCCGCGCTGCATGATTACGCGGTTCCGGCCGAGATCGCCACCCAGGGCCTGCTCATGCTGTGCCGGAACCTGCACCGGCTCAATGTGTTGGCGACCTACCGGAGCCAGTCCCGCTCAGCGTGATTCGTGGAGGAGGGCGGCCAGTTCGGCCCGCGTCGCCACACAGAGTTTCGGAAATGCCTTGTACAGGTGGTAGCCGACGGTGCGGGGGCTGAGGAAGAGCTGGCCGCCGATATCGCGATTGGACAGTCCCTCGGCGGCCAGGCGCACGACCTGAAGTTCTTGGGGTGTCAGCAGATCCAGGACCGAAGCGGTGGGCGGCCGTCGGCCGGTGTCGCCGGTGGCGCGGAGTTCGGCGCGGGCGCGCTCGGCCCAAGGGTGCGCGCCGAGCCGGTCGAAGGTCTCCGCGGCGGCGCGCAACCGGGTGCGGGCTTCCGCCTTGCGCTGGTATCGGCGCAGCCATGCGCCATAGAGCAGGGCGGTCCGAGCCCGTTCGAAGGGGCGACCGCCTTTCTCGTGCAGGCGCTCCGCCGCCTCGTAGTGCCTCTCGGCCTCGTCGGCAGGGACGGTCAGGGCCAGGCAGCGCTCGTATACCGCACGTGTACAGAGGGATCCACTGGCGGCCGACCAGCGGCGGAGTTTGTCGAGGGATTCGGCGAGGTGGTCGGTCCGCCCGGTGCGTACCGCGGCTTCCACCCGCAGGGGTATGAAGGACACGGCCATGTAGTGGCCGGAGATCGGTCCGCGGGCGGCGGATTCGAGCCGGTCGGCTACCAGGTCGTAGCGGCCCGCACCCAGATCGAGCAGGGCGAGGGCGGTAGTGGCCAGCACCGCGGTGGCGGTTTCCCCGCGGTCGAGGGCGGCCGTGAGGGTCGACTCGGCGAGTGCGCGGCAGCGAGTCTCGTCACCGGCCAGTGCGGCGCCCCAGGCGAGAGTGCAACGCAGGCCGTCCATCTGGTTGCGCTGGCCGATGGCGTCCGCGAGCGCGAGTCCCTCCTCGGCGTGCACGGTGGCGTCACGATTGCGCCCGGTGGCGAATTCGGCCGAGGCGAGATAGTAGAGCCGCATGGGCAGCGCGCCGAGCATCGACTGCTCGCGCGCCTCGGTCACGAGGGTTTCGAGCAGTTCACAGGCTTCGAGGTCGAATCCGGTCATGAGGCCCATTGCGGCGCCGTTCATTCGCTCGTCCTGGGTGAGGTCCGCCGACCGCGCATGCACGAATTCCGCGCAGGCGCGCAACCTGGGTAGCGCGAATTCGTCGTCGCCGCTGAGCATTCGGGCCATCCCGATCAGGCCCTCGGTCAGTGCATTGGGTCCGAACCGATGGTCCAGCAGGGTGGCCGCGCGTTCGGTGAGTTCGGCATCGCCGACGAAGAAACCGTTGCGCACCGCGTCGACCAGCATCGGGCCCGCCGCATCGTCCGGCGCCCCGGCGGCGGCGTCGACGAGTATGCGCGCGGCAGTGTGGCGGGAGCCGAATTCGGCCTCGACCGCGGCCTGCAGCGCGGCCAGCCGCGGGGCGTCGGCTTTGCCGACAGGTCCTCGCCCGGCCCGGCGGAGCAGGGCGCCGGTTCGGTGCAGATCACCGGCGACGGCAGCCGCCTTGGCGGCGCAGATCAGGCGCCTGGTGCCGGTCCCCGCGACGACGGTCAGCTCGGCCGCGCGTTCCATCGCCGCGGACGCGGCGGCATGGTCCGCGCGCTCGTATGCGCGACCGGCCGCGGCCTCCAGGTCGTCGGCGAGAGTGTCGTCCGGACCGGTCGCCGCCGCCGCACGATGCCAGACTGCCCGGTCGGCAGCCTCGGTACTACCGCTGCGGTGCAGCGTTTCGGCGAGTGCGTGGTGTGCGGCCAGCCGGAGGTGCAGCGGGGCATCGCGCAGGATGGCTGCGCGCACCAGCGGATGCCGGAAGCTGACCTGGTCGCCCTGGCGCACCAGCAGTCCCGAGCGTTCCGCCGCCGCCAGATCCGCGGGGCTCGCGCCGAACGTGGCGGCGGTGTCCAGCACTACCGAGAGTTCCCCGGTCTGCTCGGCCGCCGCGATCAGCAGCAGGGTGGCCGCGGCCTCGTCGAGGCGGGCGGCGCGTGCACCGAAGGCGGTCTGTACCCGGGTGGACAGCGGGAGCATGGCGAGGTCGTAGGGCACGGTCGGGGTGGCTCCGGTCCGCTGGTCGGCGCTCAGCGCGGACGGCAGTTCGACCAGGGCCAGCGGGTTTCCCTCGGTTTCGGCGAGCATGCGGGTCCGTACCTGCGGCGCGAGTTCGGGGAACCGTTCGTCCAGCAGGGCCGCGGCGGCCGCGCGGTCGAGTCCGCTCAGTTCGTGCGCCGTGAGCCCGGCCACGGGGTGGGTGCCGCCGCGCACGGCGAACAGCAGCAGCACGCCCTCGTGATGCAGTCGGCGGGCGGCGAAAGTCAATGCCTCCGCAGAGGATCGGTCCAGCCATTGGGCGTCGTCGACGAGGCACAGTACCGGCCCGTCCTCGGCCAGTTCGGCCAGCATCGACAGCACGGCCAGACCGATCAGGAAACGATCACCGGTCTCCGCGGCGGCCAGGCCGAAGGCGCCGCGCAAGGCGGCGGCCTGCGGTTCGGGCAGGGCGTGGAGCCGATCGAGTGCTGGTCGGAGCAGCAGATGCAGTCCGGCGAACGGCAATTCCGCCTCAGGTTCGATACCGGAGACCCGGATGACGCGCAGTCCGCCGGCGCGCGCCGCGGCGTAGTCGAGCAATGCCGTCTTGCCGATGCCCGCGGGTCCGGTCAGCACCAGCGCTCCGCTGCGGCCCGCGACCGCATCCGCCAGCAGTCGATCGATCAGCGCCAGCTCTTCGGCACGCCCGTACAGCACTCGACGGACCCTACCTAAGGGACATGACAGATCACGGACCGGTCGATTGACTGAATTCTTCTGCAGCGCGGCACCATAGCGTCCCTACCAGTCGATACCCACCGAAATCAGGAGCTGGTATGCATCCGAATTACTCGCTGAGCGAACGTGATCGGCGCTGGGCGCTGGCCCGCGAGCTGATGGACGACCAGGGCGTCGACGCCTTGGTGATCTACGGCGAGCACGAGACCGGCGGCCCCGCACCGTTCGCGCCCGACGTCTACTTCACCAATGAGCGTCCCGGCGCGATCGTGGTCTTTCCCCGCGACGCCGACCCCATCTCGCTGGTGTGGTCGCCCATGCACATCGCCGACCACATCGAGGCCCGACGCCGCGGCGAGGCCTGTTGGACCGAACCGCACAACATGCGGGTGGCCAAGCATGCCCAGGGCGTCGTCGACGTGTTGAAGGAGCACGGGCTGGAGCGGTCGGCGGTCGGGGTGATCGGCCTGGAGCCGTATCCGCCGTTCCACTTCAACCCGATCATGCCGTACGGGCTGTGGACGGCGGTCCTGCAGCAGTTGCCGCAGGTGAATGTCAAGCCGATGTGGCTTCCGTTCCTGCTGCGCACCCTGACCCAGTCCGCGGAAGAGCTTGCGGTGCTGCGGCGTTCGGCCGAGATCGGCGAGGCGATGGCGCAGGCCATGCTGGACGTCGCCGCGCCCGGCGTGAGCGAGGCCGAGGTGTATGCGGCCGGCATGTCCACGTCGTTCCGGCTGGGCACGGTCGCGCCCGGCATGCTCATCCAGTCCGGTCCCGGCTTCGCCTGCTGGGGACCGCCGGTCTGGTCCTACCGCCCGCAGGAACCGCGGACCATCGAGGACGGCGACGTGATCCTGGCGGAAGTGTTCTGCCAGTACGGCATGCGCGAATCCCAGCATCAGGTGGCCATCGCCGTGGGTGAGGTGCATCCGGATATCGAGGTGGCGGCGAAGGTGGCGCGCGCTTCCTACGAAGCCGGTGTGGCCGCGCTGCGGCCGGGCAATACCTTCGGTCAGGTGGTCGACGCCATGAAGGCCCCCCTCGACGCGGCGGGCGGCTGGAACGTGCATCCACTGGTGCACGGGATGAATCCCTATGGCACCGTGTGCGGTTTCGGCGGCGGGATGCGCGAACTGCCGGAGGCCGCCGAGTACGGACTACTGGCCGAGGTGCCGACCATCGGCAGCGATCTGCCACTGGCCGAAGGCATGGTGTTCGCCTTCGAACCCAACTGCGTTATTGGCGGGAGGCTCGCGAACATCGGCGGTACCGTCGTAGTCGGGGCAGACGGTGCCGTGGAACTGAATTCGCTCACCACCGATCTACTGCGGGCACAACCCTGACTCCACGGCACGAAAATGTCTCGCCACGAGTGTGCTGTTCTTCCTGGCGATCTGAGCACCTGATGGTCCCGGCGGGGCCGAGGCTGCAGGGTTTGCGGCTTCGGCCCCGTTCTCGTTGTCGGGTTGGGGATTTCAGATGTGGTCGACCAGGCCCCTGGCACCCTCGGACAAGGCGCAGTGCGCACAGCAGAAGAACCTGCCGTCTGCCTCCACGCCGTGACCGATGATCTTGCAGTTGCAGTGCTCGCAGATGGGTGCCATTCGGTGGATCGCACATTCGAAGCAGTCGAAAACGTGCCGCACTCCCTGAGCTTCGACGACGATCGGCATCGCGTAATCGTTACCGCAAACCTCGCATGCGCTCATGGATCGCACGCTACTCCGTGGGACCGGTTCGGCGTCTGCAGTTCCGGTTTATCGGCCCTTGACCAGCCGGTTTGTGGTGCCGAGGTGGCTGCCTCGGCTATGCCGGCAGGCCGGCCCGGCGGCGGGCCACGGCGGCAACGGCAGCCCAGTCCTTGTCACCGTCGCCGTGGGCGAGGGCGTCGAGGAAGGCGTCGCGTAGCACGCTGCCGAAGGGTAGCGGGACGTTCGCCGCGGCGCCGGCGGTCAGGGCGAGGTTGACGTCCTTGAGGCCGAGTGGCAGCCGGAAGCCGGCCGGTTCGTAGCGGCGGTCGGCGACCATTTCGCCGTAGCCGGTGTAGATCGGACCGGGAAACAGTGTGCCGCTGAACATTTCGACCAGGTCGGTGGGCCGGACACCGTGGGACTCCGCCAGACTGCACGCCTCGGCCATGGACTCGATGGCGCAGGCGATCAGGAAGTTGGCGCTGATCTTCGCGGCGTTGGCGTGGCTGGGGCGGGTGCCGAAAGGCCAGGTGTGCCGGCCCATCGCGGACAGCAACGGTGCTGCCTGCGCCAGCGGCGTGTCACCGCCGGCGGCGAGGATGTTCAGTTCGCCGGCGGCGGCTACCTGGGGCCGGCCGAGGACGGGCGCGGCGACGTATCCGATGCCGTGCTCGGCGTGCAGGGCTGCGGCCCGGTCGGCGAGCGCGATCGAGACCGTCGCCATGTTGACATGCACGGCGGCCTTCGCGCCGGCCAGCAGCGCCGGGTCGAGCAGCAGCTGTTCGACGGCGTCGTCGTTGGCCAGCATGGAGACGACCGCCTCGGCGGCGAACACGTCAGCGAGGCTCCCGGCCGCGTCGGCGCCCTGGGCGACCAGCGCGGTGACCGGCTCGGGGGAGCGGTTCCAGACCCGGAGCCGATGGCCGGCCCGCAGCAGGCTGGCGGCCATGCCCTGTCCCATTGCGCCGAGCCCGATGAAACCAACTGTCATTCCGGTCATCGCACACTCCTCGTTGTCGTCGTCGGCCGACTGGCTGAACGGCGGCCGTCTCCAGGTCGAAGGCCCGTGGGGCCGGGCCGGACGGACCGAGCCCGATTCATCGTCCTCCCCTGGTCCGACATCGCCTCGTCCGACATCGCCGCTGTCTATCCCGCAGTGCGGTTTTCGCTGCTGAGCAGCCACGCCTGCTTCTCGAGTTGATTGATGACGGCATGGAGCAGGTCCGCGGTGGACGGATCTTCGGCATCGGTGTCGTCGTGCACGGCGCGCAGTGTCGCCACGACATCGCGAATCTGTGTGGTGACCAGGTCGACGATCACGGCGGTGTGCTGCTCACCGGCCGGGAGTTCCGGCAGGAGGCTGGTCGACGCGACCGTCTGGGGCCGGCCGTCCGGCACCGCGTCGAGGGCGCGCATCCGTTCGGCGATGGTGTCACCGGCTTCGCGTGCGGCATCGACGATTTCGTCGAGCTGCAGGTGCAGGTCACGGAAGTTGTGACCGACGACGTTCCAATGCGCCTGCTTGCCGTTGAGGTGGAGAGCGGTGAGCTCGACGAGGACCTGCTGCAGATTGCCCGCCAGTCGTGACGACGCGCGAAATGCGATTGCCGATTCCATGTGGGTGGTCATGATGGTGCTCCTGAATGTGTTGGGGTGGTGGACTATTCGGGCCGGGTGGTTCCGGCGATCAGGCATGCTGGGCGCGGACACCCTGCTCGATGCGGTCGCCCAGGTTCTTGTCGACATTGGCGAAGCCGCGCGGGTCGCGCCAGGGGTTGGGGCTGCCGTGCTCACCGGCCACGGTTGAGAACCTGATCACCAGCTCGGTCGTCGTATCCGGTTGGAACACAGCGGCTTTGGTGTAGGCGCTGACGTCGGTGGTGACCTCGAACGAGTGCTCGTCGCTCTGTACCGGGATACCGGCATCGGTCGTCGTTGCTCGGGGCGCCGTGTTCGTCATGGTCTTGCCTTTCTTGTGGCGGAGGGGGCGGATCATCGATCGTCGGGATCGAGTGCGAGGAAGACGGCGCCGGCGGCAGCGCCGGCAATCAGCTGAGCCGCGAGGTACACCCACAGCGTCGGCCAGGCGAACATCTCCATCGCCGCCGCGCCGATCGTGACCGCCGGATTGAACGCTCCGCCCGAGATCGCGCCGACCGCGAATCCGCCTGCCACGACGGTGAATCCGATCGCCAGACCGTAGAACGAGTTGTCCGGATGGCTCTTGCTCGTGGCGACGTTGAGCGTCACGTAGCACAGTGCGAAGGTGAACAGCAGCTCGACCACGAACGCGGCCGCGATGGTGTGAAAGGTGAGGGCCGGATGCGGCGGGGCTGCGGGCTGCGCGGGATCCACGACAGCACGCGCCACCATCGCGGCCAGTAGTCCGGCAACCAGCTGCGCGATCCAGTACCGGACGGCATCGCGCAGCGCGATCCGATGTCGCACCAGCACCGCCAGGGTGACCGCCGGGTTGTAATGCCCCCCAGAGATGTGCCCACCGGCGTAGATCATCACCATCAGCACCGCGCCGATCGCCAGTGGTGCGAACGGGCCGACGCTGCGGACGGCCGTCCCGACCGTGAACACCAGGAAGAATGTCCCGATCAGCTCGACGGCGTACTTCGCCGCGGTCCGGCGGGCGGCGGCCGCCCGGTGCGGTTCAGCTGGGCGGACAGCGGCGGCCTCTTCGAATGTGACCATGTCGCGACTCCTCGGTTTGCCTTCTGGGACTTCCAGAATCGCCGTCACCCGAGCTGGTGTCGTCGCTGCTGACATCCATCGTTGCTCCCGGCCAGCACCACAGTGGGTATGGCGGCTACCTGCAATCGGCCCGGTTATGCTCGACGCCTATCGGCCATCCACGTCCGGCGCAGCCAAGGAAGGCGAGAGTTCAGTGACGACTCCGTTGCGGGTGCTGCTGGCCGATGACGATGTGCTGCTCCGGGAGGGTTTGGCGAGCCTGCTCACGCGTTCGGGTTTCGACGTCGTGGCGCAGGCCGGGGACGCCTCGCACTTGCTGGAGCTGGTCCGGGACACGCTGCCCGATCTGGTGGTGGTCGACATTCGAATGCCGCCGACCCACACCACCGAGGGGCTCGACGCGGCCCGCGCGATCCGCGACGAATTCCCGGAAACCGGCATTCTCGTGTTGTCGGCCCACTCCGATGTCGAGCATGCGATGGAGTTGCTGGCCAGCGGCCGGGGGATCGGCTACCTCCTCAAGAGCCGGGTCACCGATGTGGAGGATTTCATCGACACGCTCCAGCGAATCGCCAAGGGCGCGGCGGTTGTCGATCCGGTGCTGGTGACGGAGTTGGTGTCCGCCCGCCGGCGCAACGATCCGCTCGCAGCGCTCAGCGCACGCGAGCACGAGGTGCTGGCCCTGATGGCGCAGGGGCGTTCCAACGCCGGGATCGCCCGGCAGTTGTGGGTCACCGAAGGCACCGTCGAGAAGCACGTGCGCAGCATTCTGACCAAACTGAATCTGGCCGAGACCCACGACGATCATCGCCGGGTGTTGGCGGTGATCACCTTCCTCGAGTCGCGCTGACCCGATCCGCTCCTCCGCCCCGCAGCAGTGCCGTCGTCCTGCGCCGACGCAGGGCAGGTGCAGCTGCCGGGAAGGCCGGGATTGCTGCTGGCAGGAATCGTCGATGGGCGCTGGCCGTGGCGACAAAGCGCCCTCCGGAGCGCGACAGTAGGCAGCAAGACCCCTACGGAGATTCGGAGAGCGACATGAAGACAACAATTTTGGGCAGAAGCGGACTGCACGTTTCCCGAATTGCCTTCGGCACTTGGCAACTCGGCGGCGAGTGGGGCCGGTTCGACGAAGACGCCGCGATCCGGGCGATCCGGCGCGCCCGTGATCTCGGCGTCAACTTCTTCGACACCGCGCAGGCCTACGGCTTCGGTGCGTCCGAACGGATCCTGGGCCGGGCGCTGCGCCGCGAACTCACCTGCGCCCGTGACGAACTCGTGATCGCCACGAAGGGCGGGCTGCGCAGGACCGAGACTGGCCTGGTCCGCGATGCGAGCCCCGACTGGTTGCGCAGGGGAGTGGACGCCAGCCTGGCCGCGCTCGGCGTCGACCACATCGACCTCTATCAGGTGCATTGGCCGGATGCGGCCGTGCCGGCCGCCGAGACCGCGGGCGCGCTGGCCGATCTGGTCGCCGCGGGCAAGATCCGCCACGTCGGGGTCTCGAACTACAGCCCGGCGCAGATCGCGGAATTCTCCGCAGTGCTGCCGGTGGAGACGGTGCAACCGCCCTACCACCTGTTCCGGCGGGACATCGAGGACGACCTGCTGCCGTACTGCCGGGTTCAGGACATCGGCGTGCTGGTGTACGGGCCGTTGGCACATGGCTTGCTGACCGGAACGCTGCATCGAGACACGACGTTCGCCGATGACGACTGGCGCAGCACGAGCCCCGACTTCACCGGCGACGTCTACCGGCAGAACCTGACAGCCCTGTGGGAACTGGAGACATTTGCCGCCGACCGCAACATCACGGTCGGTCAATTGGCGATCGCCTGGACGCTGGCGAATCCCGCCGTGCACGTCGCGATCGTCGGCGCCCGGCACGCCGGCCATATCCAGGACAGCCTCCGCGCCGCGGACATCGTGCTCGACGAATCCGACCTGGACGAGATCGACAAGATCATGGCATGGGCCATGCCGATCGCCGGGCCGTCTCCCGAGAGTGTGTGAGCTGGTGACCAGCACCGGGGCCGGCACGTTCACGCTCGCCCGCGCTCCTGGTGCAAGGCCGTCGAGCAGCGCCGCCGGCGGGCGGCGGTGAGAAAGGCGTAGAGCCCGCCGGCGACAAGACTGCCCGATAGCCAGGAGAAGTCGGTATTGGCCAGGGCCTTGGCAAGAGGGCCTTGCATCGCGGGGACCAGGCCGTATTGCCAACCCCAACTGGCGAGCAAGCCGGCCACGACACTTACCAGGCCGGGGATATTGAACTTGCCGTAGGCCGAGGACGTGGCATCGCGGTACAGGTCGGGGATTGACGGGGTGCGGCGGTGGATCAGGAAATAGTCGACGAGCAGGATGGACATCCAGGGGCTGATCCACATGAGTATGGAAACCATCCAATTGTCGAAGGCGTGGGCGAAGCTCGATGAGTTGATGAAGATGGCCAGAACGACAGCGGCGATCGCACCTGCGAAGAGGGTGACCTTCCAGCGGGCGATGCGGATGCCGATGGTCAGGGCGGCCAGCGAGCACGAGTAGAGGTTGAGGATGTTGGTGGCGACCGGGCCGTGCATGATCAGCAGGAGTACGGGGATCGCGAGGGCACCGAAAGTGCCGACGACCAGGGTGGACGGGTCGGCGCTGCCGCCGGCGCTCGCGAGACAGGCGCCGAGGGCAGCGAGCCAGACCGTCGGAATGTACATGCCGGAGGCCGAAGCCCAGAAGACGGTCCGGGCGGGCAGCTTCGGCCGGGCGAAGCGGCTGTAGTCGGCGGCGTAGGGGATCCAGGTCAAGCCCCAGCCGACGCCGATGGCGGTGACGAGCTGTGTGATGGCCGTGAGCTTTTCGGCGGGGGTGTCGGCTTTGGCAGGTGACCAGTCCAGGTGGGTTCGGGCGAGCGCCACCACCGTCATCACCACCATGACCGCGACAGTGAGCGGTACCGTGTACTTCTCGAAGGCGCGGATGGCGTAGAAGCCGTACAGTGCGAGGGCGAGCTGCACAGCCATGATGACCGCCGCCACAGCGATTTTCAGCCCCAGACCACCTCGGATGCCTATCTGTTCGAGTACGGCCAGTACCAGGTCGAGCACCACCCAGCTGTTCACGCCGACCCAGGCCATGGTCAGCAGACCCTGCACGATGGCCGGCAGCGCCGCGCCGCTGATACCGAAGGCCGAGCGCCCCAGCACCATCTGGTTGACGGCCGTGCGGTGACCGATCACATTGAACAGGCCGAATATCGCGCAGCCGAACAGATTTCCGACCACGACGACGATCAGGGTCTCGAACAGGCTGAGCCCGAGGGTGATGCCGAGCGCGCCGAGCACCCAGTTGATGGGAGCGATATTCGCGCCGCACCAGATCCAGAACAGTTCCCAGGATGAGCAGTCGCGCTCCTGGTCGGGGATGGGCAGGATGCCGTGCTCGTCGAAGCGGACGCCAGTATCGGTGGGAGACGTGATCTCAGCGGTGCCGGGAGGTTGTGGAGAGGACATAGCGGAGTTCCTTCGTAGTGAGGTACCTCATAACAGCACCGTCAATGCCAATGAAGGGATGGATGTTCATCCACCAATTACCGGCTCTCCGTGTACATTCCACCAGGTGTTGACTATTGGCCGACTCGTTGCGGATCCCGCCCTGGGGCTGCGAGTCGTGACGACGGAACTCACCGAATCCTTGGGGACGGAGATCCACTGGCTGCACACGACGGAGCTCGCCGACCCGTCGCCCTATGTCCGGTCCGGCGAACTCGTGCTCACCAACGGCCTGTGGCTGTCACATGTTTCGGCGGACCGGTTCGTGGCGGCCGTCGCGCGGGCGGGTGCGGCCGGGTTGGTGTTCGGGCTCACGGCGCAAACCCCGTCGCTGCCCGAAGGGCTTGCCGCGCTGTGTCTTTCACACGGATTGCCGCTCATCGAGCTGTGTGTCGGGGTGCCGTTCGCCGCGCTCACCCGAGCGGCCGCCCGGATCCAGAACGAGGTGCTGCAGGCGGAACTGACTGCCACCGTCCATCGTGGCGACGCCCTCGCCACCGCTCTCTCGCGCGGCAGCGGTGCGGCGGGTGTGCTCGAAATCCTGCGCGGTGAAACGGAATTGCCGCTGCTCGTGGTAGATCGCAAAGGTCGCCGCCTGGCCAGTATCGGCTGTGAGCCGACCGATGAGCAGGTGCGGATGGCCGCGGCCGCGCTCAATCGCACCCCGCCGCCGATCGAGGTCGATCTGCTCGGGCCCGGACCGGCGGTGCTGTATCTCGTGGAGGGTGCGATGGGGGAGATCGACGCCGGGCTCTATTGCCTGGAACCGGCCGCGACTCTCACCGCTGCCGATCGGGACGCGCTGGCCCAGGCGGCGCGCTTCCTGAGCTTGGAGGTCACCAAACAGCAGGCCGTACACGCCATCGAGGCGCGTTTCGCCACCGAGCTATTGGAGATGATCCTCTCCGGGCCGCGAAGCAGCGGTGAGGTGATTCGCCGCCTGCGCACCTATGGCGTGCCACCGGACCGGCCGCTGGGAGTGCTCGTGTCCGCACCGGTCGCCGCCTCCGACGCCGATACCCTGCCCGGCGATATCGCCCACGCGGTCGGCGCGTTCTTCGCCACCCACGGCATACCCGTCTTCACCGCGGCGGGCAGCCGGGATGTGGTGTCCATCTGCCTGTGGGAGCGCTCGGCGGACGAGCTGGCGCGCTTCGCCCGCGACCTGGCCGCGGAGGTCGGCAGACGGGTCTCCGCCGAACGGGTCGTGATCGGCGTAGGAGATGTCGCCACGGCCGGTGGACTGCGGGAATCGCTGGTGCGCGCCCGCGAGGTCTGTCAGATCTTGCGAGTGCAGCATGGCCCGGACACCGCTGTCTTCGCCGATATCGCGACCTTCCGGATGCTGCTCGGCCTGCTCGACGACCAGGTGCGGCAACGGTTCTCGGAGCAGGTGCTGGGCGTCATCCGTGACCACGACGCCCGCACCCGCACCGACCTCGAGCACACCCTGCGCACCTTCCTCGCACACGACGGCCAGTGGGCGGTCACGGCGGCTGCCCTGCACGTCCACGTCAACACCCTGCGCAATCGCATGGCCCGCATCACCGAGCTGACCGGCCGCAATGTCAATCGCCTCGAGGACACCATCGACCTGTACCTGGCCCTCGTGGCCGAACCGCTGGGCCCGTGAGCGGTGCGCTACTGCGGGTAGACGGCTTCGTCCACGTCGTAGGCAGGCAGGGGACGGGTCGGGGTGTGGGCGTCCTCCCGTGCCCAGGTCGCTACGTCGCGGCAGCGGCCGAAGGTGACGTCTCCGCGTTCCTGGGCGTAGGCGATCAGGTTGCGCAGGGCCAGCATTCGGCCCGGACGGCCGGTCAGGAACGGATGCATGCACACGTTGAACAGGCAGCCGTAGTGACGCATGCCGTCGAGCTCGGCCCGCCACATCTGCTCGACCTTGACCGGGGACTCGATGACCGAGCCGATGCGCGGTGCGGGCAGGTAGGCGTACTGCTCCCAGTCGTCCAACGACCAGTGCACGGGCAGTTCGATTACCGAGCCCCGTGGGGTGTCCACGTGGTACGGCCGGTCGTCGCCCATCAGCGAGGAGTCGTAGGCCAGCCCGTATTCCGCTATCAGGGAAAGGGTTTCGCGACTGGCGCTCCACATCGCGGCGCGATGCCCGGCGATCTCGATGCCCTGGGACGTGAATACCTGCAGGGCGCGTTCGAAATCGGCGCGCTCGGCGCCGGCGGGCAGCGAGGTGGGCGGCCGGTGGCTGTAGGAATGGTGCGCGACCTCGTGCCCGCGCTCGACGATCGACGCGGCCAGTCCCGGGCGTTGTTCGGCGACCCAACCGGGTACGAAGAACGTTGCGGGAACACCCATCTCGTCGAGCAGGTCGAGAATGCGCGGCACCCCCACATCCGGTCCGTAGGCCTGGTGTGACATCACCATGGGGTGCTCGGCGTAGTGCCGGCCCTCGGCGAGGATCGGCGTCTCGGCGTCCACGTCGAAGGTCAGCGTCGCCACCGCGGCCCCGCCGCGGGTCCAGGTCCGAGCGCTCATTCGCCGGTGCGCTCGCGCCAGGCCGCGGCGCAGTCCAGGGTTGCCATGGGGTGCAGCATCTCATGATCGAACGAGGAGAGTTCAGCCCCGGTCTCGACCCGGCGCGGCAGGTCCGGATTGGCCAGTGCACCCGTACCCAGCGACAGGATGTCGGCGTGCCCGCCGGTCAGCACATCGGCGGCCTGGGGCAGATTGTGCATGCCCCCATTGGCGATGACCGGGCGACCGGACACCTCCCGAGCCAGCTGGGTGACGGTCGTGCCGCTGGGGAGTTTCGCGGTCTCGAGGAAGTCCCGGCCCTCGCTGGCGATGTGCAGGTACGTCGCTTCGGTCAGGGCCGCGAAGATGGTGCGCGCGTCGGCCTCACCCTCCGGCCAGCGATAGGTGAAGTCGTTGACCTTGGTCTGCGACAGCCGGACTCCGATCGGGAAGTCGCCGAGGGCGTCACGAATCGCACGCAGCACCCGCGCGGTGAGCCGGATGCGATTCCGCACCGGCCCGCCGTATTCGTCGGTGCGCTGGTTGGTGTAGTCGGTCAGGAACTGATCGAGCAGATAGCCGTTGGCCCCATGGATCTCGACGCCGTCGAAACCGGCCGCACGGGCGTTCTCCGCCGCTGCGACGAAACCGGCCACGACATCGTCGATGTCGTGCGCGGTCATCTCTCGGGGCGCGTTCCACGCTCCACCGACCCCGCCGTAATCGACCATCATCTGCCCGCGCGGCGCCACCGCGGACGGCCCGATGGTCTCGAAACCGTGCGCATTGCCCTGGGAAATGGCTCCGGCGTGCATCAGCTGCGCGACGATCGGAGTCCCGGCCGCGTGTACGGCGTCGACCACCGCGCGCCAGCCCGCGACGTGCTGTTCGGTGACCAGGCCGGGCTGGTTGAAGTAACCCTGGCTGTGGGCGGCGTCCGGATAGATGCCCTCGGTGATGATCAGGCCGAATCCGCCCAGCGCGTATTCGCGGTAATACGCGGTCATCTGCTCGGTGGGAGTGCCGTCGGGGGTGGCCGAGACCCGGGTCATCGGCGCCACGGCGAATCGGTTGCGGAGCTTCAGGGTGTCCAGCCCGAACGGCTCGAGCGCGGGGTGGGCGAGTTCGGTGGTGGTCATCGGTGGTTCTCCTCGCTGGTCGGGGGAAGGACGGTCAGGGCCAGTGGCGTGGGTCGTGCCCCATTGATGGGGTTGTGGTCTTGCGGACAGGCGGAAACCACCACCAGGCAGTCCATTTCGGCGCGGAAGGTGATGGCGTCCCCGGGTGCGGTGTCGGCCTCGAGCCAGGTCAGGCTCTCGTCCGCGGCTACCGGAATGCGCATGAACACATTGATCGGTTGCGGAATGAACGGCGGCGCACCGTATCCCAGCTCGGTCACTGTTCGGCGCAGATTGTCGGCGCAGTTGGCGTGTTCCGGATCCCCGTACGCCGCATAGCGTTCCGGGTCGCAGGCGGCGATCAGCATGTCGTGCACGCCCGGCGAGGTGTCGTCGATATACGTGAGGATCGGTCGCCGCCGGTTGGTCACGAATGACTCGCCGAGCGCGGGAAACAGTCGCGCGGTGTGGGTGCGCGTGTGAGAGGCGCTGTGGTGCTCGGTGAGGTCGTGGGCGTTGTAGGCGAACACATCACCCACCTGGCCGCCATCGACGTCGGTGATCCGCAACCTCTCGCCGGTGCTGAGGGTCACCGCTCGGGCTCGCCTCGCCGGCACGGTAATCGGCTCCGGATGGCTCAACACTGTCATGGAGGTCAGTCAACCGAACGACAGGGCGCTGTCGAAATGGATGATCACACAGCATCATTGGAGTTCGGTGGATCTTCCTACATATCGAAGCGGAAATACTGCTGGGTAGCGTCCTGTCCATGACCACCGCCACCGCCATGGGGCAGGCGCTCGCAGCGGGCGATACGACCTCGGCCCACCTGGCCGCAGTCGCCGTAGACCGGGCCCAGCAATCGGATTCGACCGCGGTACTCGTCACCGTCACCGCCGAGCGCGCCGGATACCAGGCCGGGGCTGCCGATCGCCGCCGCCTGCGCGGCACCCGGCGCGGTCCGCTCGACGGAGTCCCGATCGCGTGGAAGGACGTCTTCGATATCCAGGGCACGGTCACGACCAGCGGTTCGGCCAGCCACCTGCACGACGAACCCGCCGCGGTGGACAGCCGCCTCGTCCGGCGCGCCCATGACAGCGGGCTGGTCACCATCGGCAAAACCAACCTCAGCGAGTTCGCCTTCTCCGGTCTCGGGATCAACCTCCACTTCGGTACCCCCGCCAATCCCGTCGACCCGGAGCTGGTCCCGGGCGGCTCCTCATCCGGATCCGCGGTGGCCGTCGCGCGCGGCATCGTCCCGCTGGCGGTCGGCACCGACACCTCGGGATCGGTACGGGTGCCCGCCGCCTACTGCGGAATCATCGGGTATCGCGCCAGCCCGGGACGCTACGGTGCGAACGACTTCGCGCCGCTGTCCAGCACACTCGACAGCACCGGCATCCTCGCCACCAGCGTGAACGACATCATCGCTCTCGACCGGATTTTCGCGCCCATTCGACGCGGCGAGCACACGCCGCTTCGGCGCTTCGTCGTGCCCGGCGGCGAGTGGACAGCAGACCTCACGCCCGGGATCGCCGCCGACTTCGAGGCCGCTCTTGCCGAAATCCGCCGCGCCGGAGCCGATATTCGCAGGCGCGACATGGCATCGCTGAGTGCTGCACAGGAATTGATGGACGGCGTCGGCACCATCGTGGGCGCGGAGGCATACCGTCTGCACCGTCACCGTCTCGGCTCCGGCCTGCCGATCGAGCCCGCCACCCGGCGAAGGCTCGAAAGCAACTCGCACACAGCGGATTCCATCGCCCCGGTGTACGCGAGGATGAGCGCCTTGCGCGCGGAATTCGCCGCTGAACTCGACGGTGCGGCACTGCTGTGCCCGACCGTGCGTCACCCACCGCCGCGCCTGGCCGATCTCCGCGACCCGGCCGACTACGACAGCGCGAATGCCGCCACTCTGCGCACCACGATGGTCCTCAGCTACCTGGGCACCTGCGGAATTACGCTACCTGTCGGGACTTCGGCAGGGCCCGCGTGTGGGCTGCTGCTGTCGCTGCCGTCCGGGCGCGACGGCGACCTGCTGGCGGACGCCGAGTGGGCGCGGCGCATCTTCGCGAATGCGCAGACGTCGTGACGGCCGTGCGTGCCGGCCCGGATGGCGTCACGGGCCGCTGACCCGCCACTCCGATGTCCTCGCCGGACAGGTGTCGAACGGTGCGTAGGCTGCAGGGTGACGATCGAGATCCAATTCGAGGACCTTGTCCGAGCCTGTCGGCCAGACGTGAACGCTGGGTGATGATGTGGAAACGGTCTGAGGTGCACGGCTGGCCAACTTCCACGCCAGGTGCGATATCCGCGCGTCACCAGCCCGATAAGCCCGTCTTCTCGATGCGTGCACATGTCCTGTCGTGGTCGATGCGCCCGACCACCCCGCCCCTGCCGTTGGGCGTCGCGGTGGCCGCGTTCTTCATTGCGGCGGAGTCGGTTCTCGTCCTCTGGCTCGGGCAGATCGCTCCCGGCACTGCCTTCGGTGTCGTCTATCTGCTGGGTGTTCTGGTGGTGTCGACGGTGTGGGGACTCGGTCTGGCGGTGACGACATCGGTCGCCAGCGCCATCGCCTTCGGCTATTTCCAGAACTGGCCGGAGCAATCCAGCCCGACCGCAGTCCAGAACGGCGTCACCATCGCGGTTTTCCTCTGCGTGGCGCTACTGGCCAATACCCTTGCGGCAGTGGCCAGATCGCATGCCGCGGAGGCGAATCGCCGCCGCCGGGCGGCCGACCTCGTCGCCCAGCAGCAAGCCGCGTTGCGGCGGGTCGCCACCCTGGTCGCGCGCGGTGCGACATCGTCGGAGGTGTTCTCCGCGGTGGCGCAGGAGTCGGCCAGGTGTCTGGGCGTGGTCAACGCGTCCCTGTTCCTCTACGCACCCGATGGCTCGGGCACGTTCGTCGCGGCACGCGACGAACCCGGACTGCCCAGGATGCCGGTCGGCGAGCGGTTCACGCTCGAGGGCGAGAACATCGCGGCGATGGTGCTGCGCACCGGCGGCACCGCCCGGATGGACAGCCACGACCAGGCGACCGGCTCCGCCGCCGCGCGCATCCGTGAGCTGGGTCTGCGCTCGGGTGTCGGGGCGCCGATCGTCGTCGACGGCCACCTGTGGGGCGCGATCGTCGCCGGATCGTCGCGCCGCGAGCCCCTGCCGGCCGATACCGAGGAGCGCCTCGCCGAATTCGCGGACCTCGTCGCGACCGCGATCGCGAATACCGAGGCCCGGGCCGAACTCACCGCATCCCGCGCCCGCATCGTCGCGGCCGCCGACGAGGCACGGCGCCGGATCGAACGTGATCTGCACGACGGCGCGCAACAACGCCTCGTCTCGCTGGGACTCGCGCTCCGCACCGCCGAGGCATCGGTGCCACCCGAGCTGACCACGCTCGAAGCGCAACTTTCCGACGTCGTGCAGGGCCTGGTCGGCGTCTCGGACGAACTCCGCGAGATCTGCCGCGGGATCCATCCGGCGATCCTGTCGAAGGGCGGACTCGGCCCGGCGTTGAAGGCGCTCGCCCGCCGCTGCACCGTTCCGGTGAACCTCGACCTGAACCTCGGCACGCTCATGCCCGAATCCACCGAAACAGCCGCCTATTACATCGCGGCAGAGGCGCTGACGAACACAGCCAAACACGCGCAGGCCACCGAAGTGACCGTGCGCATCATCACCGCCGGTCACCAGCTCCAGCTTTCGATCCGAGACGACGGAATCGGCGGCGCCGACCCGGCCAAGGGCTCCGGGCTGGTCGGTCTGCGAGATCGCATCGAAGCTCTCGGCGGCCGGATGGAGCTGACCAGCCATCCGGGAGAGGGGACGTCGCTGCAGGCCAGCATCCCGTTCGCGACCTCGGCTGCGACATCCGAGTAATAGCCTGGTTGTCACCCGATCGCCCCGATTGCGCGCAGAAAACTGGCGCGCTGAAAACAGGTATATGGGTAGGTAGATCTCCCGTCGTCCGAGCGGCTGTTCCCGAAGAAGGTGGTGGAGGACAGGTCAGCCACTACCGCTCGGGAACATCATGGATGGACGGAATCAACAGCGTGGTCGCGACGCATTCTGGGTCCGGTCGGCGCTGAGTCAGTTGGAGTTTCTCGCATCCGGCAGATCGATCGAACCGGAGACGAGGTCGGTGATCGAATTCGCGATCCGGTGGGCGCCGTACGGCGGTGCGAGTGCGGGCGATCTGTTCGTGACATTCGGTGTCGACCGGCGGCGGTTCATGACGCTGCTCGAGGAAGGGCTGTGGACCCGGCGATCCGACAGCTCGCAGGAGCGGTGGTTCAAGCAGAGGTTGTCGGACGCATTGACATCGGCGTGGCGCCCTCATGGCCGCACCACGACCGGAGATGTTCGGTGCTGACCCTCGCCGAGCAAGCCCGGTTCCTGGCTCAGGGCGATGTGCACCTGCGGCCGCAGCAACGAGCGGATCTGCCGCCAGCCGGGCCAACCGAATGCTCTCCTCCAGCAAGTGCACAGCGCGGTCGGGCTCGCCCGCGCGCCATACGGTGTACCCCGCTGCCCACGACGCTCAGGACCGGAGCATTGTTTCGCCGGCGGACTCGGTGATTGCGAGCACCTGCTCGAAGCATCCGATGGCCCGCGAGGTGTCACCCAGGAGCGCGCAAGACCATCCGAGAGAGATCAGCGCATCCAACTGCCGGCTGAGCTCACCGAACGCTTCGTAGATATCGACGGCGCCGGCCAGGAGGTCGTGCGCGTGGTCCACGTCGGCGTCGCCCCTCATGAGAACGGAGTTTCCTGCAGCGTGAGCGAGCAGCGCCCCGACCACAGGGTCGGTGGTCCGTTCGGCCACGTGCCTGAGTTGGGTCAGTTTGTCGGTGGCGTCGGCGAAGTCACCTTGCAGCGTGGCCATCGCCTCGGCGGCATGGAGCGCCTTGGCCTGATCAGTGGTCTGCGCTCCGGTCGAGTGGGTGAGTGCACGTGCAGACCAGCGGCGACCCTCGCTGAGCCGTCCGCGCATAATCCAGAAGGGGAAGAGGGCGGTGGTCATCCGCGCTCTCGGTCCAGTCTGGCAACCCACTGCAGCTGATGCGGTCCGATCCATTCCAGCTCCGCTTGCAGCGTCAGCCGAAGACACCAATCCTGGTGTCGCCGAGAGGAATCCACGTATTCGCCGCGGACCTCGGCCTGCTGCCTACCATATTCCTGGACGGTCTCGAGCATCCGGAAGCGGAAGAATATCTCCGTCGGCTCTCGTCCGGACCGGATGTTCGTACTGCCGCCAGGCCCCGGTCAGGGGAGGGTGGCCGCGCTCGCGGGGTCCTCCCGGCGCCGCGGGGAGTAGCCGGAGGCGGCTTCGGCTGCTCGGGCCGAATTGTTCGATATCCGAGGGTCGCTTGTCGATCAGCGAAATATCGCCGATCGCAGTGCGGCCAGCACTCTGCCGGTGTTGGGGCCGAAGCTGAGTAGGACGCTGTCGGACATGTCGATGATCCGGTGCGCGTGCCCGGCGGGGGTTTGCGCGATGCCGGGGAGTTTGAGCAATCCCGTTGTGCCACCGATCGAATCGAGCCCGTCGGTCATGACCAGGAGGATGTCCGGGCGGGCCGCGATCATGGCCTCGCCGGTGATGGCGACGAAGGGTTCGCCGAGTCCGGCCGCGGTTCCCGCGTCTTCCGCGCCGAGGCGGGTGATCAGTGCGTCGGCGCCGGAGCCCGGGCCGGCGAGCATGGTGAGCGCCGTGCCGCGCAGATAGACGAAGGCGATGCGCAACTTCGGATTCTGCGCGGGGAGAGCCGCAGTCGCGGTGGCGATTTCGGCGGTTGTGCGCTGTGCGAGTGCGACGCCCTGGTCGTGGACACCCAACGTATCGGCGATCGCCTGGATCTGTGGGCCGGTGCCGTTCAGCGTTCGTGCCGGGTCGAAGAAGACGATCGGCACCCCGGCGGCGCGCAGCTGTTCGAATACCGCGGGAGTTCCAGTGGTGGTGTCGGTCAGCAGTATGGTCGGGTGCAGGGCCAGGACGGCTCCCACGCTCATGGCCTCGCCGTCCGGGGTGACGTTGGGCAGGCCCGCGATCGCGGGGATCTCGGCAGAGATGCTGCGCCCGACGAGACGACTGCCGAGGCCCAGCGCGTAGACGGTCTGCGCGAGGGTGCCGAACCGGTCGACGGCGATGATGCGACTCGAGTCCTGGATCGTCACGTCGGTGCCGTCGAAACTGTGAGCCGTGACCGGGAGCGTCGGGTGCGGGTCCGAGGCTATCGGTTGCGGGTTGGCGTCTCCCAGCGTAGCTGTGACATTGCCCTTGGTGGCGCTGTCGCCGGTATCGGTGGCCGAGCACGCCCCCAGTCCGAGTGAGACCACCAGTCCGAGTGTGAGTATTCCGAGCTTGCCGCAGCTGAACACGCCCTCAGCGTATCGGCCGGCAGCTCATCCACCGCTACTCAATTCTCGTGTGACGGACGCTGCATGTTCCTTTCCCGCAACGGCTTTCAGGTGTTCAGGAGGCATTAATGTGCGCGCTCGGCCGCCCCTGTCGTCTGCCGAAGTGCCCCTGATAGGACAGGTTCGGCGTGTGCGCATGGTGAAATCGAGGGGGTTGGGGTGAACGCGGCGTGAACCACGCCGAAATGGGCGACTCACCAGGTATTTTGCCCGATCTGCGAACCGATCGGTAGCCCTGTGATGAGCGCCGGATCGGTCGATGAACGGGGGATCCTTGGGTACAGTACGGCTTGACTCCGGGATGTCTCCGAGGGGTAACCCGGTGCATCGTGTGTGGGAATCGTGAGGGAAATCGGCGATGGTAATCGTGGCACGAACATGGCGTTGGCACTGGGCTTTTCGGCGAGGTAACGATAGCGGCATAATAGCTGGAGCGGGGAAGTACGGCGGGGCTGATGTATGAGGCCGAATCTGCCGGAGAGCGCGGCCGCGCGGCACTGGCGGATTACGCACGCCGGCTGGCCGGCGTACCCGGCGCGAGCCGGGCGGAGATCACCGGCGCCCAGGGCACGGTCGCGCGGGTATCGGTGGCCTACGACGGCGTGGCGGTGTCCACGCCGAGCCGCGAGCTGCTGCACCGGCTGCGTGATCAGCCGAAACCCCAAGGCGCATCGGCGTATTTCGGTGGCGAGACCGCGACCTACGACGACACCCTGAACCGGCTCGGCGATGCCCGCCATGCTGATCTACATCGCCGTCGCCACCTACCTGCTGCTGTTCCTGGCCTTCGGCTCGGTGCTGTTGCCGCTGAAGGCGATCGTGATGAACCTGCTGTCACTGTCGGCGACCTTCGGCGTGCTGGTCTGGATCTTCCAGGACGGGCACTTCGCCGATCTGCTCGGTTTCCAGCCCACCGGCAATATCGAACCGAACATGCCGATCATGTTGTTCGCCTTGATCTTCGGACTGTCCATGGACTACGAGGTCTTCCTGCTCTCGCGGGTGCGCGAACAGTACGACACGCTCGGCGACCCGACCGCCGCGGTGGCCACGGGCGTGCAGCGCACCGGCCGGCTCATCACCAGCGCCGCATTGCTGATGTGCGTGCCGTTGGCGGCGATGGCCTCCAGTCAGGTCCTCACCATGATCCTGTTCGGCGTAGGCATGGTCGTCGCAATCGTGTTGGACGCCACGGTGGTTCGTATCCTGCTCGTCCCGGCCATCTTGCGACTGCTCGGCCACCTCGGCTGGTGGGCCCCGGGCCCCTGCGTCGCCTCTACGACCGATTCGGAATCCGCGAGTCGGACGGCGACATCGAGATCGAGCAGCCCGCAGGCGAGATCGAGCAGCCCGCAAGTGTTACGGAACCAGCGGTCTCCGGACCCCCTCGTAATCAGAGAAAACAAGAGAAAGAAGAGGCCCGTCATGCCCGCTCTGCCCTGGACCAAAGGAACTCACAAGCCCGCCGCCGGTGATCAACTCCACGTTCTCACCTCACGGCTGCCGCTTCGGAGCTACGCCGACGTGCCCCGATTTCTGTACTGGACCATGAGGATCCGCAGCCAGTTGCAGTCGGCGCCCGGCTGCGTCGGGTTCGCGCTGGACGCCAAGCTGATCACCAAAACCTTCTGGACGCTGTCCGCCTGGTCGGACAAGGAGGCCATGGACAGCTTCGCGCACAGCGGCACTCACGCGAAAATGCTCGCCGATATGAAGGGCCGGATCGGCAACCCGAGCTTCGTGGATTCGACGGCGACCACGCAGGACATCCCGCTGTCCTGGCCGGATGCCCGGGCTCGAATCCAGAAGTTGCTGCCCTGAGGGCCGCCGAGCGGTAGATCTAGGCGCGGCCGAAGCGATCGGATACCCCCTGATGCTCAAGGCGACCGCCGGTGGTGGTGGACGGGGCATCCGGATTGTCACGACGCCTCAGGAGTTGCGTGACGCCTACGCGCGGACCAGCGAAGAGGCGGCGCGTTCGTTCGGCAACGGGACCGTCTTTCTGGAGCGGCTGGTTTCCGGTGCCCGGCACATCGAAGTACAGGTGATCGCCGACTCGCACGGCACCGCCTGGGCGCTGGGTGTGCGCGACTGCACCGTGCAGAGGCGCAACCAGAAGATCATCGAGGAGTCCGCCTCGCCCTTGCTGAGTGCGGAACAGATTGCGACAGTGAAGGATTCGGCCGAGCGTCTGGCCCTGGCGGTCGAGTACTGCGGGGCCGCCACGGTGGAATTCCTCTACCAGCCGCAGGAACTGCTGTTCGCCTTCCTGGAGGTCAATACGCGGCTGCAGGTGGAGCATCCGGTCACCGAGGTCACGACCGGAATCGACCTGGTGAAAGCGCAATTGGAAGTGGCGGCCGGATTGCCGCTACGCGGTGACAAGCCGGTGGAGCGCGGCCACGCGATCGAGGCCCGCCTGAACGCGGAGGACGCCGACCGTGATTTCGCCCCGGCGCCGGAGCGGATCGAGTTGCTGCGCTGGCCCGTCGGGCCCGGCATCCGCATCGACACCGGTGTTGTCGAAGGCGACGACATCCCCTCGGATTTCGACTCGATGATTGCGAAGATCATCGCGTACGGCCGGGATCGGGGCGAGGCCATTGCCCGCCTGCGCCGGGCGGTCGCCGAGACGACGGTCGTCATCGAAGGCGGCGCCACCAACAAGGGCCTGCTGATGTCACTGCTGGAGTCCGCCGAGGTGGTGCACGCCACCGTCGACACCCGCTGGGTGGACCGGGCCCGCGCCGCAGGTGAGCTGCACGCGGCCCAGCGAACCGGTATCGCACTCGCGGCCGCCGCCATCGCCGGCTACGAGGCGGACGAGGCAGCGCGCCGGATCCGCCTGTGGGAGACCGGCCACGGGGGCCGCCCGCAGGTGCTCGACGAACCGCTGCGCGCAGCGAGGTGAAGCTGGCAGGCCGGGGCCATCGGGTGATCGCGGCCAGGACCGGTGCGAACAGCTTCCGCGTCGGCATCGGCGACGACACCGGCTTCGATGTCGACCTCACGCGGATCGACACGTACTCCAGCCGGCTCGGTGTCGGCGATCGGACCTATCGCGTCGTGACGGCGACACACGGCACCGTGCAGGTCGTCGAGGTCGATGGCGTCGCACACCGGGTCAGTCGCGACGAAGGGGGCGCCGTCCGCGCGCCCGCGCCCGCTCTCGTCGTCGCCACGCCGGTCGCCGAGGGCGCCGAGGTCAGCGCGGGCGCACCGGTTCTCGTGCTCGAGAGCATGAAGATGGAAACGGTGCTCCCGGCGCCGTTCGATTCGCGGGGTGCACCCGCTGGTGGGCCGCCGGCTGCATCTGTGGCGGTTGCGCAACTTCCACCTCGACCGGCTGCCGGCGCCACCGGACATGATGGTGTTCTCCAAGGCGCTCAATCCGAACATGACGGTGCTGGCCGTCGAGGGCTCGTTCGCATCGGTGATCGGCGGTGCTCCTGCCGCGGCGATGGTGTTCGCCCGTACCGTCGACGCTCGGACCGCAGCCGATCCGCGTATCCGCCGTCTCCAGGAGGAAATAGCCATGACGGAAGACCCCGGCAAGCGGGCCGAGCTGGTCACCGAGTTGGCGGACGAACGTGCCACGGTACGGGCCGAGCACCTGTCCGCCCTCGGGACCGAATTCGATGCCGTGCACAGCATCCAGCGGGCGGTCGAGGTCGGCTCGGTCGACGCGGTCGTCTCCGTTCCCGAACTCCGCGCACGCATCGCGGCCGCCATAGCCGCCGTCTGGTGAGCGTCTTCCCGAAACCGATCATCTCCAGCGTGTCCGACACCGCACGGTGGGTCGCGGTGTACCGGGCGATCGAGTCGGCGCGCCCGGACGCACTGTTCCGTGATCCGCTGGCGGGCATGCTCGCAGGTGACGTCGGGCCCGTCATCGCGGCCGAGACGACCCGTGCGATGGGCGATCACGGGTGGCCGATCGTCGCCCGTACCAAGCTGATCGACGACATGATCAGCTCGGCGATCAACGGCGGTTGCGACCGGGTGATCAACCTGGCGGCGGGCCTGGACACCAGGCCCTACCGGCTCGATCTGCCCGTAGACCTGACGTGGATCGAAGCCGATCTGCCGGCGCTGCTGGAGGAGAAGAAGCGGCTGCTCGACCGGTACACGCCGCGTTGCCGGCTGATCAGGCGCGCCGTCGACCTCTCTGATTCGGTGGCGCGGCGGGCGTTTCTGAACAACGCCCTCGCCGGGGCCGCCCGCGCATTCGTGATCACCGAGGGACTGGTCATGTATCTGCAGCCCGACGAGGTCCGGCAGCTGGCAGTGGACTTCCGGCGCGAGGAGATCGCCTGGTGGGTGGTCGACATCGTGTCCGTCGTGATTGCCGAGCGTCTGGAGCGTAGTGGTGACGGCCTGCTGAAGAACGCGCCCTTCACCTTCACACCGGCGAATGGCGTCGCGTTCTTCGAGGACGAAGGATGGGAAGTGCTCGAGATGGAGTCGATCCTGCAGGCAGCGAGCCGATTTCGGCGGCTCTCACCGATGTATTGCTTCTTTTCCCGTCTGCCGCAACCGAATCCACGCAAGCCCGGCACGGTCATCCCGTGGAGCGCCGTGCTCCGGCTGACCCACTGAACCGCTGGCCGAGCTTCAGGCGTTTCGTGGAGATCGCGGGGCTCAAGAAGCCGTGAACGTACCGAGCCCCGAGAACAGGTTGATGGCTACGCCGTCGGCGGTGGCGGCAGCGACGATCCGGCCCGCTCCGGTGAAAACCGACACCGATGCCGGGGCGCAGTCGCAGGGCTGCTGCGCCGTTGCTCGAATTGGCAGGTTGGACACACCCGTTTTTCCGGTCGTCAGGTTCGCCCAGTGGATCTGGACGGGCGAGTCGAGCATGCTGCCACCGTCGAACTGTGGTGGGGTGGCGACACCGAAGGTGGTGACTCCGCGTTGCTCGCCGACGGTCGCCGTCAAGGCGATCGTGAACTGCTTCGGACCACCCATTGATTGGGATACTTCCATCAACGGGAGCTGGAACGTGGTCGTCTCCGCGGCGTGAGCGACGGCGTGCTGCCCCAGAACCAGCGCGCTTGCGATTGCACCCGCGAAACCCAGCTTGCCGACCGCGCCGGCAACCCCGCGAATCACGTTCTTCGTCACTAGCCCTCCTCACAGTTGATTCCTGCTGATTCCTGCGTGCATCGAGATCGGCGACGTGCTGGCGACTGCCCTGAACGAGCACCCTGCCAGTAAAACAACCCGAGATCCGGTATTCACGGCATCGCCCCGCGCGTCGCCGCGGGGCAACCCGGTGGCGGCGCACTGCCGCCGAACGCGAGCTAGGAATTTGCTCGACAACGGGACACAATACTTGCAGGGATGACTGTTCCAGAGCGATCTGTCGATTTCGACAGACCCACCTCGTCTGCACTGATTGGGGCGGAACCGACATGCACCGAGACGGTGAGCGACCGAAACGGCTCAGTGTTTCCGCGCTGGCGGCGGTCGCCAACCCGTCGTACTCGCGCATCGACACGTGGAATCTGCTCGACGACGCGTGCCGTCAGCTGGCCGATGTCCACCGTGCCGGCCAGGACACCACACACGAAGCCGCCGTGGTGCGACGTCTCCTCGATCGTCTCGGCGCCTACGAGCGGTACTGGCTGTACCCGGGAGCGGAGCGACTGGCGGCGTTTCACCGATATGTCGCCGACCTGGCCACGGCGCGGCTCACCGAGGAGGTGTCGCTGGCCGTGCGCCTGCTCTCCGAGTACGGCGACCGCACAGCTCTGTTCGACACCTCCGCGCCATTGGCCGATCAGGAACTCGTGGCTCGGACCAAACAGCAGCAGTTCTATACCGTCGTGCTCGGCGACGATTCCCCGCCCGAGGCTCCCGAGAGCCTGGCGGAGAGCCTGCGGGCGCTTCGCGACCCGTCCGACGATGTGCAGTTCGAGCTGCTCGTCGTCACGAGCATCGAGGACGCCATCACCGCCGTCGCGTTGAACGGCGAGATTCAGGCGGCGATCATCCGCCACGACCTGCCGCTGCGTTCCCGCGACCGGGTGCCGTTGATGAACACGCTGCTCGGCGCCAACGAGGACGTGGTCGTGACCGACCGCACCCACGACTGGGTCGAATGTGGTGAGTGGATCAGGAAACTGCGGCCTCATATCGACCTGTATCTGCTGACCGACGAGTCGATCGCCGCGGAGACCGAGGGCGAGCTGGACGTCTACGACCGCACGTTCTACCGGCTCAACGATGTCACCGACCTGTACAGCACCGTGCTCGCCGGCATCCGGAACCGTTTCGCCACACCGTTTTTCGATGCTCTGCGGGCCTACGCGGCCGCACCGGTCGGCCAATTCCACGCCCTTCCCGTCGCGCGCGGCGCCAGCATCTTCAACTCCAAGTCGCTGCAGGACATGGGCGAGTTCTACGGCCGCAACATCTTCATGGCGGAGACGTCGGCCACCTCCGGCGGGCTGGACTCGCTGCTCGACCCGCACGGCACGATCCGGGCGGCCATGGACAAGGCCGCCGTGACGTGGTGCGCCGATCAGACGTACTTCGTCACCAACGGAACATCCACCGCGAACAAGATCGTCGTGCAGGCCCTGACCCGGCCGGGTGACATCGTTCTGATCGACCGCAATTGCCACAAGTCGCACCATTACGGCCTGGTGCTCGCCGGCGCGTACCCGATGTACCTGGACGCCTACCCGCTCGCGCCGTTCGCGATCTACGGAGCGGTGTCCCTGCACACCATCAAGAAGGCGTTGCTGGACCTCGAGGCTGCCGGGCAGCTGGACCGAGTGCGCATGCTGCTGCTCACCAACTGCACATTCGATGGCATCGTCTACAACCCCCGGCGGGTGATGGAGGAGGTCCTGGCGATCAAGCCGGACATCTGCTTCCTGTGGGACGAGGCGTGGTACGCGTTCGCGACCGCGGTGCCGTGGGCCCGGCAGCGGACCGCGATGGTCGCCGCCGAGCAACTCGAATCGACATTGTCCTCGCCCGGGTACGCCAAGGAGTACCGCCGGTGGCAGGCGTCGATGGAGGGCGTGGACCGTGCCGAGTGGGCCGACCGCCGGCTGCTTCCCGACCCCGGGCGCGCGCGGGTGCGCGTATACGCGACGCATTCCACCCACAAGTCGCTGTCGGCGCTTCGGCAGGCGTCGATGATCCATATCCGCGACCAGGATTTCGCCGCCCTCGTCCGCGAGACGTTCACCGAGGCGTTTCTGACCCACACCTCGACCTCGCCGAACCAGCAACTCCTGGCGTCGTTGGATCTGGCGCGCCGGCAGGTCGACATCGAGGGCTTCCAGCTGGTCCGGAACGTCTACGACATGGCGCTGGTCTTCCGGCACCGGGTCCGCAAGGACCGGCTGATCGGCAAGTGGTTCCGCATCCTGGACGAGGCCGACCTGGTGCCCGAGGAGTTCCGGGCCTCCGAAGTCAGCTCGTACCGGCAGGTCAGGCAGGGTGGGCTGGCGGAGTGGAACGAGGCGTGGCGGTCCGATCAGTTCGTGCTCGACGCGACGCGGGTCACCCTGTTCATCGGCAAGACCGGCATGAACGGATACGAGTTCCGCGGGAAGATCCTGATGGACCGGTTCGGCATCCAGATCAACAAGACCTCGATCAACAGTGTGCTGTTGATCTTCACGATCGGCGTCACGTGGTCGAGCGTGCAGTACCTGCTCGACGTGCTGCGGCGGATCGCCACCGACTTCGAGCGCAGCGAGAGCGCGGCCGGCAAGGCCGATCGCGCCCTGCACCTGCGCCGGGTCGACGCGATCACCAAGGATCTGCCCGCGCTACCCGACTTCAGCGAGTTCGACACCGCCTTCCGTCCCGACGGCGCCAGCTCGTTCGGCGACATGCGATCGGCCTTCTACGCCGGATACGAGGAGTCCGACCGCGAACACGTCCTGCTCGGCGAGGCCGGGCGCCGGATCGCCCAGGGAAAGACCCTGGTGTCGACGACTTTCGTCGTCCCCTATCCGCCCGGCTTCCCGGTGCTGGTCCCTGGGCAGGTGATCTCGCGGGAGATCCTCTATTTCCTGGCCGAGCTCGACGTCAAGGAAATCCACGGCTACAACCCCGACCTCGGGTTGTCGGTCTTCACCGATGCCGCGCTCGCGCGGCTCACGGCCCGGCGCCTGGGTGTCGCCACGGTCAACGGTGTGCCGGCTGTGACGAGGCAGGGTCAGTCCTCCGGGGCGTCGGTATAGCGCTGGAGATAGAGCGCTTCGCCGAGCTTCCCGAGGAGGTCGAGTTCGGTCTGCAGGTAGTCGACGTGCTGCTCTTCGTCCTCGAGGATCTGCTCGAAGAGGCGAGCCGAGGTCGCGTCGCCTCGCGAGCGCATCAGCTCGATGCCCGGGCGCAGCCGGTCGACGGCGTCGATTTCGATCTGCAGATCGGCCTGCAGCTGTTCGGCGACGGTCTGTCCGATACGTAGCAGGCCGAGTTTCTGATAGTTGGGAAGCCCATCGAGAAACAGGATTCGATCGGTGAGGATTTCCGCGTGCCGCATCTCGTCGATCGACTCGTGGCGGGTGTGCTGGGCCAGTTTCGGGAAGCCCCAGTGCTCCTGCATCTTGGCATGCAGAAAGTACTGGTTGATCGCGGTGAGTTCGGCCGTCAGCTGGTCATTGAGCAGTGCAATGATGTCCTTGTCGCCCTTCATGGGCGTGATCGTGGCACAGATCACACCGGGTGGCGAGGTGCGAGCGCGCGTGTCGGATCAGGCCGCTGACGACTCGGCGCCGGACGACGCCCGAGCCTGGCTGAAAACCTCCGCCAGTCGCCTCGCGCAGTTGCCGCAACCCGGTTGCCAGCCGCAAGCGCGTTTCACCTCTCGGACGGAGTGGGCGCCGCGCGAAACGCAGTCGTGCACATCGTCTTCGGAGACGGCGTTGCAGATGCAGACATACACGGGCGGGCCTCGCTGGCGGGAGTGACTTGGCGACGAGACCCACCGCTTGTGCAGGTAAGCCTCCCCTAATTTATAGCACCTGATGGGGCGTCTGGAAACCGTCGGCCTGGTCGGTGCTTTCTCAGCGTCGTCACAGCGGCCGGTCGCTACCGTCGCGGGCTGTGACAGAGATGGTGAATTCGGGCGTTGGCACGACCCGGCGCATGCTCAGCAAGGTGCCCGAGGTCACCGTGTGGTTTTGGGCCATCAAGGTCCTGTGCACCACGGTCGGGGAGACGTTCGCCGACTGGATCAATACCTCGCTCGGCGCCGGGCTGGACGTCACCGCCCTGGTGTTCACCGTGGTGCTGGCCGCGGTGCTGGGCTGGCAGGTGCGCCTGGACCGCTATGTCCCGTTCGTCTACTGGCTGGCCGTCGTCGTGCTGAGCGTCACGGGGACGCTGTACACCGACATCCTCACCGATGATCTCGGTGTTCCTCTGGCAGCGAGCACCACGGTGTTCGCCATCGTCCTCGTGGTGGTGTTCGGCATCTGGTTCGCGCGAGAGCGCACGCTGTCGATCCACAGCATCGTGACGCTGCCACGGGAATTGTTCTACTGGCTGGCCGTTCTGGTGACCTTCGCGCTCGGCACGGCGGTGGGCGACTGGACGCTCGAGGCAACCGGGTGGGGCCCGGGCACGTCGGTGTTGCTGCCGGCGGGTCTGATTATCGCGATCGTTCTCGGCCGGCGGTTGGGTGCGAATGCGGTGCTGTCGTTCTGGCTGGCCTACATCCTGACCCGGCCGTTGGGGGCGAATCTCGGGGATTGGCTGGCTTCCCCGACCGACGATCACGGACTCGGTCTCGGGACCGCTGTCACCAGTGTCGTGTTCCTTGCCGCGATCCTCGCCGTCGTCGTCTTCCTGACCCGCACGCGCGGAGATGTCCTCGAGGATCGGCAACAGGCGCCGGTCTCGGTCACCAGCCCGGCCAGGGAGCGAATCATGCTGGGCTACTACGCGATTGTGGCGGTCCTCGCCGGTTCGCTGCTGGCGTGGGCCGCCGCTCAGCCGCATGCCGCTCGGGCCGGCGACGACGAATCCCCCGCCGCGTCCGCCACCGCGGCTCCGGGACAGGCCACGGCGCATTTCCCGCCCACCGAAGTCGCCAAGTTCCACACCATCACCCAGGACACGCTCACGAAGGTACAAGCCGGTCAGCAGGGCGAGGCCAAGACTCGGATCAAGGACCTCGAAACCGCCTGGGATCAGGACGAATCCACGTTGAAGCCGCTGGACCGCTCCTCGTGGAATGTCCTCGACGGCCAGATCGACAGTGCGTTGCACGCGGTGCGCGCGAGCAAGCCGGACCAGGCAACCGAAATCCAGTCCCTCACAACCCTGCTCGCCACGCTCGGCTGACACCGGCGCCGGCCCTCAGCGTGTATCGTCGTCACCGTCGTGGTCGTCTGGCGCCGAGCGGCTTCCCGGACCGACTGACTGGTTATCACAACAGCCGCGAGGCAGTGGATCCCAGATGCGCCCGCAATTCGGGGACCGGTCCGGTGGCGAGAAGTGCGCCTTCATGGATGACGATGCCTGCGGTGCAGTAGCGCGTGAGCAACTCGTGGTCGTGGCTGATGACGATGGCGGCGATGTCGTCGCGGGCAGCGGTTTCGACGATCAGCGCCATGATCGTTTCAGCGGTGGCGGCGTCCAGTGCGGAGGTCGGTTCGTCGCAGATCAGAATGTCGGGTTCGAAAGCGAGTGCGCGAGCGATCGATACGCGCTGGCGTTGTCCCCCGGACAGCTCGTCCGGACGGCGGTCGATGAGATCCTGCGGCAGCTCGACGGCGTCGAGTGCGGCTCGGACGGCGGCGATGCGAGCCGCGCGGCTTCGTATCCCCCGACGTACCAGGGGCCGCTCGAGTATCGTGCCGACGGTGCGTTGCGGATTCAGGGTCGAGAGCGGGTTCTGAGGCACCAGCTGAATGCGAGCTCGGGTCTGCTTGTCGCGGCGGCGCCCGGCCACGTGGATCTCACGATCGCGAACGAACAGGCTTCCGGTCGCGGTAGGTTCGAGGCCGGTCAGGATACGTGCGAGTGTGGTCTTGCCGGCACCGGATTCACCGAGTACCGCGGTGACGTGACCGGGTGAAGCAGTGAGATCGACGCCGGCCAGCACCGTCCGTCCGGCTCGCCGCAATTCGAGTGCCTGGGCTACCAGGCGACTCGGGCCCGGGTACGTCGCGTGCAGCGGCTCGTCGGCCTCTGGCAACACGATGGTGCGCTGTCCCAGCTGAATTCGATGATCAGCCAGAGCGTCCAGGGTGACGAGGTCATGACCGGAGACGAGCACCGTCACGCCTTCCTCGTGCGCGAGTACACGGAGCAGGTCGGCCACCGTTCGTCGAGCGTGGGGATCGAGACCGGCGAAGGGTTCGTCGACGATCAACAGTGGTGTCCGGCGCAGCAGCGCACGGGCCAGGGCCACCCGCCGTTGCTGGCCGCCGGACAGCTCGCCGGGACGCCGCGGCAGCAGTGCCTGCGGTAATCCGACGCGCGTAAGGGCCCGCGCTATGGAGTCCGGATCGGCGGCTCCTTCGCGCAGGATCGTGTGCACCGGCATCACCGGGTTGAGGGCCGAGCCCGGATCCTGGCCGACGTAGCTCACCTCGGTCCGGCGAAATCTTTGCAAGACTTCGGGTTTCAGTCGCAGCACCTCTCGGCCGGCAACATGAATGGTTCCGGTGGTGTGGTGAATCGTGCGGGGCAGCCAACCCAGCAGCGCTTTCATCAGTGTCGTCTTACCGCACCCGGATCCGCCGGTGAGAGCGGTGACGGTCCCGGCATGCAGGGTCATCGACACGTTGTCGAGGACTGGGCTGTCGCCGCGACGATCGGTCAGGGTCAAGTGCTCGACGCTGACGGGTGGTCGGCTCATCGGGTTACCTTCCGGGTGCCGAGGGTGCGGGTGGTGAAGGCCACACCGATCGAGACCATCGCGATGGCGGTCGCGGGTGCGATGACGGCCCACGGATTGAGCATGATGCCGGAGCTGTTGTCCCGCACCATGATCGCCCAGTTCGACTCGCCCAGGGACGCGGGCAGTTGCAGGAACGCGGCGGTACTGACCAGATAGATGGCCTCGACGAACCGCAGGCCGAGTTGGGCGAGGACGGTCGGACGCAGATTCGGCAGCACTTCACGCCCCAGCAGATACGGCAGTGATTCCCCGCTGGCGACCGCCACCTCCACATAGCCGCTTGCCGCGATCGACGCAGCGGCCGCGGCGAAGACCCGTGCCGAATACGGGGTTCCGATCACGATCGCGACCATGACCAGCCCCAGCGTTCCGGATCCGGGCCAGGACAACATCACCAGCAGAATCGCGAGGATGGGCGGGACGAGCATCAGCACATCGGTGGCCCGCCCGAGGAGGAAGCCCAAGCGGGGGCGCAGCGCGGCGGTCGCCCCGAGGACGGCCGCGCAAGCGGTCACCGCCACCGCAATCACCGCCGCGACCGTCAGCAGTCCCCACCCGCCCGAGATCAGATGCTCGACCACGTCCTGTCCGAGATGATCCGTCCCCAGCGGCGCCTCACGTGAGGGGCGTGCGAACGGAACGTCCACGCCGCCGGGCCGACGCTGCGGCGCGAGTACCGCCCCGGCGGCGAGCGCCGCGACGACGGCGACGGCCGGAAGCAGGGTCAGCGCGGTACGCCCGCGTCGGATAGTCCCGCCCGGCGTCCTCACCGCTGTCCTCGCAGCGACCAGTCGCGGACCAGATCGGCCAGGATCAGCACGGCCGTGATCGCCGTTCCGGTCAGAGCCACCACGGCCGCCGCGACAGCGCTGTCGCGATCGCTCATGGATCCGGCCAGCACCGACCCGATCCCGGGGTAGTTGAACACCGCCTCCACCACGACCGCACCGCCGAGCAGCATGCCGACCGAGGTCGCCAGTGACGCTGCGATGGTCGGAGCGGCGAGGGGCAGCACATGCCGGGCCAGAATATGGCGTTCGGAGAATCCATCCAGCCGCGCGGCGTCGACGTGGGGTAGCCCCCCGGCTTCCTCCAATGCGGCGCGGGTGACGCGAATATTCCACGCGGACTGCGGAATTGCCAGGGCGAGCACCGGCAGCACCAGTGACGTGGCATCGGCGGGCGCGCCCGTGGCATCGGTGACCGTCACCGCGGGTAACCACTCGAGACCCAGCGCGAAAACCGATACCAGCATGGTCGCGGTCACGAACTCCGGGACGGCGACCGCAGCGGTGGTGCCCGGCCCCAGCAGCCGAGCGGGTCCACGCGGATGTAAGAACCACCACGAGCCGACGACCGTGGCGGCAATGGTGGTGACCCCCAGCGCTGTGCCCGCCAGCAGCAGGGTGTTGGGGAACTTCGCCGCGAGCATGTCGTTGATCGATGCACCCCGCAGGCTGGTCCCGAGATCACCGCGCAGCAATCCGGTCAGCCAGGACCAGAATCGCACGGGCAGAGGCCGATTCAGTCCCATCGCGGCCGTATAGGCCGACACCTGTGCGGGTGCAGCATCACGGCCGAGTACCGCGGCGGCGCTCGAGCCGGGCAACAGCGCCACCGCCGCGAACACCACCATCAGCACGGACAACAGGCCTGCCGTACGCAGCGCGAGGATTCGCGTCCAGCGCGCCATCACGGGAGTAATCCAGGACATCGGAATGGCGCTCATCGTGCCCGGGCCTCAGCGCGCCAGCCATGCACGTTCGAGTTGTACCCGCCCATAACCCGCGAGATTCGGCAGATCACGAACCTTCGCCGACGCCACGTCGACGCCGTCGGCGACGCCCCAGACGAGGTAACCGCCCCGGTCGTACTGAATGCGCTGGATGTCGTGGCTCGCGCTGACATAGCTCGTGTTGTCGGCGGCCGACAGCGCGCGAAGATACGCCGCGTCCAATTCGGGATCGTGGGTTCCGGTCTCGTTCCACTTGGTGGTGGAGACCATCGTCTTGCTGGCGAAGAAGATCACCGAATCGTTGGTACCCCAGTTCGCGGTGTAAAGCGGTGCCTTCAACCAGGTTTCGTCGTAGAAGACGTTCGCATCCTGGACCACGACGTCGATCTTCACGCCGGCCTCGGCGACCTGGGCCGCGAACAAACGCGCCGAATCCACCTCGCCGACCGCCTCGTCCTTGGTGGCCAACCGGTAGGTGCGGCCGGTGTCGAACCCGGCCTCGGCCAGCAGCGCCCTGGCTCGCCCGAGATCGCGGCCGTGTCCGGGCAGTGCGGTGTCGTAGGTCGGGTCCCCGGTACCGAGTACGTCATTGGCGGGTGTGCCGTATCCGGAGGTGACCTGCTTGACCATGGCGTCGCGGTCCACCGCCAGTCGCAGCGCGGTCCGGACCCGGGGATCGGCGAAAGGCCCGTCGGCGGTGCGCATCACGATCGGGATGACGACGTCGTTGGCGCGCCGGACCACTGTGAGGTCGCGCCGTCCTTCTGCCGTTCGACCGGCGACCGCACCCACGTTGGAGGCGAGATCGATCTGTCCGGCCAGGACAGCATTGGCCAGCGCCGTGGTGCTCTCGAATCGGCGGATCTCGATGGCATCCAGTTTCGGTGCTCCGCCGTGCCAGCGGTCGTTGCGCACCAGGCGGGCATTGCCGTCGTTGTAGGACTCCAACCGGAACGGCCCCGTACCCACGGGCGCGCTGAAGTCGGTAGTGCCTTCTTTGACGACAAACGTCATCAGACGCAACAACATCGGCAGCTCCCGATTGGGGGCAGCGGTGGTGATGGTGACCGAGTCGGGTCCCTCGCTGGTGATGGCATCAGCGGAGTCGACCGGAACCTTTGTGGCCCCGGCGATCTCGTGCAGTCGGCGCAGCGACCACACCACGTCAGCGGAGCGGACCGGTGTTCCGTCGTGAAAGATCGCCCCCGGCGCGATGGTGAACCGCCAGCTGCGCGGATCATCGAGCTGTTTCCACGCCGACGCCAGTCGCGGTGCGACGTTCGGATTGGCGGCGGGCACGGTCAACGGGTCGAACACCAGTGAGGCGATCAGAAAGTCGCTGTCGTTGCTCAACGTCTTGTGCGGGTCGCGCTCGATCTTCGACGTCTTGCCCAAGGCCCCGATTCGCAGGGTTCCACCACTTCCCGGCGCATGGTCCGACCCGTTCGAGGACTGGCACGCGGTAGCGGCGAGGAACCCGCCCGCTCCGAGTCCGGTGGCCGCGATGAACTGCCGACGAGAAAACTGCACGGGTACACCTTCGACACTACTCGATGAAGTTTGGCATGCCTAACCTAATGTACTGGCTTGGATATCGGCAACAGAATCGCGAAGGTTGGTCGGCCCGCTGGTTGCCGCCGCGCGAGCTCGGGGCCAGTGGTCTAACTTAGGTAAGCCTTATTTACGCTGTAGCCTGTCGGCGCGGGCTGATGACGAGCGCTCGAGTCAGTGGTCAACCGGGCAAACAGGCCGCCTCGATCGCGCTGACGGCAACCGAACCACGATGAGGGGTGCGTTCGGTTGCCGCAGCGTGCGATCCGCGTCGCAGCCATACCGGGCATGCCGAGCTGGGTGGCGACGGCCGAGGGTGGCGGGGCCGACAATGGTCATATGACCGGCAGTGTCCAACTGCGCGTGTACGCCGAGCTGAACGACTTCCTGCACCAGGACGTCCGGTACACGGCGCAGCCTCGGCCGATCCGTCCCCATCAGACCGTGAAAGACGTCGTCGAGGCTGCCGGTATCCCGCACACCGAGGTCGATCTGATCCTGGTGAACGGCGAATCCGTCGGCTTCGGCCACCACCCGGAGTCGGGCGATCGGCTCGTCGCCTACCCGATGTTCGAGACGCTGGATATCGGGCCGCTGACGCGGGTACGTCCCCATCCGCTGCGTGATCCGCGTTTCGTCGTCGACGTCAATCTCGGCGGGCTCGGGCCGCTGCTGCGACTGATGGGACTCGACGCTCGCTGTGAGTGGGACGCCGACGACGCCACTCTCGCCGCGACGGCCGCCGCGGAGAATCGCATCCTGCTCACCCGCGACCGCGGACTTCTGAAGCGACGCAACGTGACCCACGGCGTCTTCGTCCGCTCGAACCGCCCATTCGAACAGCTGGTGGAGGTGATCCGCCGCCTCGACCTGGCCGATCGGCTGGCCCCCTTCACCCGTTGCCTGCGCTGCGGCGGCCTGCTCACCGACGTGCCCAAGCAGGACATCATCGATCGGCTCCAACCCCTCACCCGCCGCTATTACGACACCTTCCGCCAGTGCCCGGAGTGCGGCCGGATCTATTGGGAGGGTTCGCATCAACCCCGCTTGAACAACCTGGTCGCCCGAATCCGCGCCGCGATCGGGTCGGCGTAGCGGGCCGAGAAAAAAATTGCCACCGATGTGCCCGCATGTATTGACTCCGGGCAAAGGTGGAGGAAACTTATGTATACACCGAAACACCGGAGAACGCCGCAATGGCGATGGAGACGTCCGTCAAAATGAGCGGTGGAGCCCACAGGATTCGGCCAGGCCCCCGGCAAGTCGATTGGAAAATCGAGTGGTCAGCGACGACTGAGACTCGAGATTTCGATAGAGACTACCGGGGACTGATCTGTTCGGGGGCAAACGTACGACGGCGCGGCGACCACCATGGTCGCCGCGCCGTCGTTTCTCCAGTGCAAACCGAGCCCCGATTTACCTCATGAGGGTCAGCAGGCCGAGGTTTGGGACGAGCGCGCCGTCCTGGCCGAGTGCGAGGAATTCGGCCTCGACCGCCGGGAGCGGGAGCTTGCCCGCACGCACTGCGCGGTAGCGCACGAACGACCAGAGGAAGACATCGAGGTTGTCGAAGCGGGTGTTGGCCTCGAGCACCTCCTCCTCGTGGAACCACACGGCCACCTGACCATTGGTCAGCACGACGTACAGGTTTCCGCCACCGTCCGCGCCGATCGAGTACACATCGTCGTCGGTGAGCTCGGTGGTGTAGTCCGAATCGCGGATACCGCAATCGTTTCCGGCGAAGTCGAAGCCGTACGACCAGGAGAAGATGTCCAAGAACTGGGGCATCCGTCCAGACCGCACTCGCCGATCGAACGCCTCCAGAGCAGCGGCATCCCCCGCAGTGAGACGCGCGAGAAACGGTGCCACCGTGCGGGTTTCCTCCGGCACCTGAACGGTCGGGGCGTCGGAGAACCAGCGGTCCAGATCGCCGTCGAGATCACGATCGGCGTAGCCGGCGAGGTCGGCAAGAGTGAGAGCCACGCCGGGATTCTAGAAGCCTCGAAACAGTGGTGCCGGTGGCGGATGCCCGAAGCCCCTCGAGGCGGCGTGCCCATTGCGCCACTTGTTCGTGATCGTGTCGTATGGAATGTCGGGGTGGGGTATACCTGCGGTATACAGGTTTTCAGATCTCAGCGTACAGGGGGCTTGCCGATGTCCGGTCAGATCGATCTGCACACCGACGTGCCGCACTCGGCTCGTATGTACGACTACTTCCTCGGTGGTAAGGACAATTACGAGGCGGATCGTGATGCCGCCGAAAAGGCGTTGCAGGAGTTTCCCGCGGTTCGGGTGACCGCGCGCACGAATCGTGAGTTCATGCGGCATGCCACGCGCTATCTCGCCGGGCAGGGGATTACGCAGTTCCTCGATATCGGCACGGGTATCCCGACGGAGCCGAATCTGCATCAGGTCGCGCAGGAACTGGCGCCGGACTCCCGGGTCGTCTACGTCGACAACGATCCACTCGTATTCGCGCACGCACGAGCACTGCTGGTGAGTTCGCCGGAGGGCCGCATCGCCTACGTCCAGGCCGACGCCGCGCGCCCGCTGGATATCCTCGCAGCCCCGGAACTGCGGGAAACACTGGATCTTTCGCAGCCGGTGGCGGTCTCGCTGATGGCCCTGCTCCATTTCGTGCCCGGCGACGTCCACGAGATCGTCCAGACTCTCATGGAGCCCCTGGCTCCGGGTTCCTACCTCGCGATCTCGCATGTGACAACGGACTTCGACGACGGCGACTCGGATCCCGGCGGCATGGCCCGCTTGCTACAGGTCTACATCGACCGCGGAATTCCCGTCCGTCCCCGCACCCGCGCCGAGGTCGAGCGCCTGTTCGACGGCCTGGAACTGGTGCCCCCCGGCGTGGAGGTGATCCACCGCTGGCGCAGCGAGGGCATCGACCACCCATCCGGCCACGACAAGGTCGTGTCTCTCTACGGCGCCGTGGGCAAGAAGATCTAGGCTGTCCCGTATTTCGCTGTCTGCGGTTCTTCTTCGAGGTCGAACGACTGGAAGGGGCTCACTGTGGCACACGAGAAGGTTGGCCGGGTATTCGCCGCGATCGCGGTGAGTGTATTGATGTCGGCTCCGCTCGCGGGGGTGGCGAGCGCCACGGTCCCGTCGCATCAGCAACCGCCGCCGCCCGGGTCGGCAGGGATATGGCCCAACGATGGTCGCGATTGGCGCGGTGATGACGGTCCGCGAGATCGTGACCGGCATTGTGATCGGAATGGTTACTGGCACGACAATGACAATGATCAGTGGGGCCGCCGCGATGACCGTTGTGAATTCTGGTAACCGCGAAATCTGACCCTGATCGGCACCGCACGGTTTGTGCGGTGGTATCACGCGAATGACCCCCGGTCGCAGACCCGGGGGGTCATTCGTCCTTGTATCCCATGCTCGAATTGTCTTGCACCGCAAGGTCCCGCCGGTGCCAGTGCGCTGACAGCGGTTCGCCAGGACGGTCTCGCAGACTGGAGCAGGGTGGCGTGCGAAGCGTCGGCGGCCGTCCGGTTATATGAAAGCCGTTCCACCGCACCGACGTCCGTACCAACCGAAGGAGTCACCTTTGCCGAATGCCGCGCACCGCATTGCCCCGATCGCCGTCTTCGCCTCCGTCGCAGCCGGATTGGTCGTCACCGCGCCACAGGCCGCGGCGCACACCATCACCGCGGTCACCGTCGCCCCCGGCGTGGGCGGCGGCTACGGCACCGGCTGCAGCTACCAGGTGTCCGCCACCGTGGACGAGGACGCCTACCGAATCACTTTCATGGACAACGACTATCCGATCCGCAGCAACCAGAACCTCCAGGTCTCCGGCAACACCGCCTCGCTGGCCTGGACGCCCTCCACCACCGGCACCCACGTCATCACGGCCCTGTTCACCACCGGTGACCAGGCGCCCGCGACGACGACCGTGCAGGTCGGCGGCGCCGGGGTCAACCTGGGCAGCACCTGCTTCGCCCAGTAACACCGGACGGGTTCGTCCTGCCTGCCCCGCAGGTTCCGGCGGATACCGCAACCCCTGGCAGTAGGACGGCCGTTGGGCTGAACCGCTCTTCTCAACGATCGCTCTTGTTCCGGATCCCGTCGCGCCACAAGCTAGGTGAGGGCGAACGCGCTGAACCTGGCGTGTGCGCGAGGTAGGGAGGTAGGCCGATGGTTGCGGTTTCGGCGGAGGAGGAGCTCCGCGTGCAGGTCGAGGCGACCGACAATGTCCGGCTGCCGCAATCGATACTGCGGCACGCGGTTTCGGCGGGACTGGAACCGCGGCAGCTCACCCGGGATTCGGGGGTACCCACCTGGTCGCTGAGCGACGGCGAGGAGTACCGCGTCCCCAGCGCCGGATACCTGCGCACCTGGGAGGTGGTCGAGCACGGGCTCGGCAACCCGGACGCGGCGCTCGATATCGCCGAGCGCTACGTCCTGGGCCAAGTGGGCTTGTACGACTACCTTTTCAGCACCGCGCCGACGCTGGGGGCCGGGCTGGAACTGTGCGGAACGTACCTGGGGGCCATCACCACGAACTTCCGTATGGAGCCGGGCCTCGAGACCGAGGAGGAGGTCACCTTCGAGATCGGCATGATCAATGGCGAGGGCCGGGGCCGGGAGCTGGCCGCGCAGTGGGGCCTGGCCGCGATCTTCACGCGCAGCAGGCTGGTCATGGACGGTCCGGTGAGCCCGGTCCGTATCGCGTTCCACCAGCGGGCGCCGCGCAACCACGACCGGCTGGTCGAGTTGTTCGGCACCGACGCCATCGATTTCGGCGCAACCGCGGACAGCATCACGGTCAGCACCGCCGATCTGGCCCGCCCGCTGCGCACCGCGGACCCGCGGCTGGCCGAGATCCTCCAGCGGTACGCGGCCACCAGCCAGCCCGTGGTGCCGCCGCGCGCCACCACCTGGACCGACCACCTGGGCCTGGTCATTTCGGCTGCCCTGGAGCAGGATTCGGTCACCATCGACCAGGTCGCCGCCCGCCTGTTCCTGAGCCGCCGCTCGCTGCAGCGGCGCCTGGCCGAGCACGGCACGACCTGGCGCACCGAGCTCGAGCGCGCCCGGCGCCGACGGTACGAGCAGGCCGCGGTGGACGGCCCGCTCACCCGGTCGGAACAGGCGGAACTACTCGGTTACAAGGATCTTCGGTCGGCCCGCCGTGCGGTGGAACGGTGGCAGGACTGACGCACTCTCGTCCGGATTGGCACGTTTTTGCCTTGTGATTGGCGCAATCAACCCTCGTCGACGGACCGGTCGTCCCATGAAACTGACGATGCGGGGGAGCCGAATCGAGTGGGTTGATGTCGAGCGAGGGACGTGTGGGACAGATAACGCTCCTTGGTGGAGTGGGCATTTCGGCCGATGGGCAGGTGAAACGGGTCGGTGGCCCGCGGGTGCGCACGCTGCTGGCACTGCTCGCCCTGCAGCCCGGCCGGGCCACGACCTGTGACGCGCTGATCGGCGCCATCTGGGGTGACACCCTGCCGGCCGATCCGGCGAATGCCCTGCAGACACTGGTGAAACGGCTGCGCGCGCTGCTGCCGGAGCACGCGGCGGTGGAATCGGACGGCGGCGGGTATCGACTGCGCCTCGCGGCCGACGACATCGACATGCACCGCTTCACGCGCCTGGCCGAGGAGGGCATCGGCCGGTTGGCTGCCGGTGAGGTCGCCGCCGCCGCCCGCACCCTCGATGTCGCGTTCGGCCTGTGGCGCGGGGCGGCCTTCGCGGACCTGGCCGACCACCCGGACCTGTACTGGCACGCGGACCGGCTGAACCAGCTGCGCCTGCACGCGGTCGAGGCCCGTGCCGACGCCTACCTCGCACTGGGACGGGCACGGGAGCTGGTCGCCTCGCTCGAGGCGGAACTCCGCGACGAGCCATTGCGAGAGTCCTTGGCGGTGCGGGTGATTCACGCGCTGACCGCCGCCGGCCGGTCCGGCCGGGCCCGGGAGGTCTTCGACGCCACCCGTACGCAGCTGCGCCGCGAGCTCGGCGTGCCGCCGTCCCGCGAGCTGGTCCTCGCCCTCGACCGCGGCGAGAGCCCCGCAGCCGCTATCACGCCTGCCCTGCGGGTCCGCCTGACCAGCCTGATCGGCCGCGAACCCGACCTGAACCGACTTGCGGCCCTGCTGTCCTCGACCCGGCTGCTGACCCTGACCGGTCCCGGCGGGATCGGCAAGACCAGCCTCGCCCTGGAGGCCGCCACCCGCCTGGCCCTTCGCTGGCCGGACGGCTGCCGCCTGGTCGAGCTGGCCGCGATCGGCGATGCCGCCACCGCGGGCGAGCATATGCTGGCCGCGCTCGGGCTGCGCGCCGAGCCGAATTCGGTGCACGCCTGCCCGATGCACCGCCCGGCCGTCGGCGCCAAGCTGCTGCTCGTCCTCGACAACTGCGAGCACGTGCTCGATATCGCGGAGCTGGTCGCGGACGTGCTCAGCCGCTGCCCCGACCTGACAGTGCTCGCCACCAGCCGCGAGCCCCTCGGCATCAATGGCGAAACCCTGTTCCCGGTACGGCCTTTGGCGTCGCCGCCGCCCGGGTCGGCCCCCGCCGAGGCCCTCGGCGCTGCCGCGGTACACCTGTTCCTCGACCGGGCCCGCGCCGTCCGATCCGGCTTCACCCTGACCGACGAGAACTACGAGACGATCGCCGCCATCTGCCGCCGCCTGGACGGCATCCCGCTGGCCCTGGAACTGGCCGCCGCCCGCGTCCACACCATGACCCCCGCCCAGATCCTGCGCCGCCTCGACGACCGCTTCCGCCTGCTGGCCGGCACACGCTCCGCCGTGGAACGGCACCGCTCCCTCTACACCGCCATCGAATGGAGCTGGGACACCCTCGCCGCCCCGGAACGTCGCCTGGCCCAACGCCTCTGGCTGTTCCCGGACGGCGCGACCCTCGACACCCTCCAAGAGGCCGGCCCCGGCGACATCCTGGACCCGCTGAGCCGCCTGGTGAACAAATCCCTGGTCGAGTTCGACGGCCGCCGCTACCGGATGCTGGAAACCATCCGGGCTTTCGTCGGTTCCACCGTCTGCTCCGAGCAGAGCGTCGCGTAGTCACCGGGATCGGGTGCGCCGGTACCGCATTCGATCAGGCAGTCGCGGGTGAATCCTCCTTCTCCGAAGCGGCGGTGGCCGGCAGAGTGAAAACGGCTGCGACGCAGAGGATGCCGATGGCGAAGCAGGCCAGGGTGTACCAGAGGTTGCCGATGGGGTCGCCGTTGCGGGTGACTCCGCCGGTGGCGTCCAGGAAGTCGGGGAGGGCGGTGGCCCACAGGACGGCCATGACGAGCAGGTAGACCACGCTGTAGGTGCGGACGAACCGGTTGTCGTAGCCGGGGTCGGCCGATCCGGGCTGTCGCCGGCGCGTCCACTGGCGGTACATCAGCACGATCGCCGCCAGGGTGAGAACGATCAGTTCGAGCGCGTAGATGATGCCGCGGACGGTCGTGCTGCCGGCTCCGAGCACGGTGGCGGGCAGCGGGAGGATGAAGGTTCCGAGTGAGGCCAGCAGGCCGATCGCGATGGTGCGCCAGACCAGTTGGAGGCCGGTGAAGCGCTCGCCGCCGTCGACGCGGCGACCGACGAACCAGTACACGCAGAACGCGAGCGACATCGGCCACAGTGCGGCGAAGACCACCACGCTCGGCAGCGGTACCGAATCGAACATGGGCTGGTTGAGCGGGTTCGAGGTCGACCACTCCCACCAGCGCAGCTGCGGCCCGATCTGATCGAAGATCTCGTAGAACGCGTGGTGCACGAATCCGACGCAGGCCGCCCCGGCGAACGCGCCGTAGGTCCGGAAGACCCCGAGCATGCGTACGATCTCGTACGCGAGCGTCGCCATGAACGGATAGATCGCCACGATGTAGAGCGGCAACCGCCCCCACAGGAAATCCACCGTGAACACGTTGTGTGCGAACATCGTGTCCACATGCCCCGAAATACCGAACGCCGCGGGGAAATACAGCGGTGGCTCGATGATGAACAGGTACGCGGTGGCGCCGAACCACAGCACCAGGTTGGTGGGATCGCCGTGGCGGCGCAGCCGCACGATGGCCCACACCAGCGCGAGCACCGAGCCGAGGATCACGGTCAGCTCGAGGACGGGCAGCGTCCAGTTCTCCAGTACCAGCGGGTTTCTCACCTCCACCAGCCCGCCCGCCGTGTCGCAGGAGAAGCCGAGCGATCTGGCGAGCTGGTCGAAGGTGGGTGCGCAGTGGCCGGCCATCAGTTCGCCTCCGCCCCGGTCGCCGCCGCGGTGTACCAGCGCGTGACGTCGTACCCGTTGCGGTAGCGCTCGAACCACACATCGGCCAGTGCCGGCGTGTTCTCGTGTGCCGGATCATGGTTGGGTAGCTGGCTGCGGATGATGCCGCGCAGCGCGGTGAGCTGCTCGCCCAGCGGCAGGTCGTCGAAGGCGCGCGGCCCCGGGCCCGCGTAGGGCAGCGCGAAGCGTGGCAGCAGCTTGCCCAGCAACTGCTGGTAGCGGTAGGTCGCGAACATCGACATGGCGTCGATCCTCCGATCCTCCAGTGGCACATGCTTGTTGAACCCCGCGCAGGCGATGCGCACGACCCGCAGCACATGTCGGAAGATGGACGGCGCCACCCGCATGCGATAGAGGTCGCTGCCCACCAGTGAATCGAAGATGATGAGCGCGGAACTGCGGTGCTCGACCTCCTCGACGAAATGCCAGATGAACAGCGACGCGACCCGGTCGTCCCCGGGCCGGAACAGCGACGCCTCGTTGTCCAGCATGAGCTTGAAGACCGAGGTGAAGGTGGCTTCCAGATCGGCGGTGTAGGCCAGCCTGTACTTGAGCGGTGTCTCGGCGGTGAGCCGGTCGAATTCGGCGACCACCTCGTCGAGGGTCTCCTGCAATCCCGGATAGGCGCGGATCAATCCACGCACGTGCTGCCGGTGCGCGGTCGAATGCTGACCCTCCTGCCGCATGAAGGCGTCGGCCTCCTCGGCGACGGCGGGATCTTTGAATTGCGGCTTGGCCTGCGTGATCATCTGCACGATCATCTTCTCGAAACCGATGGCCAGGAACGACACCGCGTTGGCCATGCTGGAGAAGGCCGGGTTCTCGGGATTCCAGAGGAACGGCACGTCGTGTTCCTCGAACGCGAATGTCAGCTTCCGCACAATCAAATCCGTCATGTCGGGCGATACCTCGTCTTCTGGCGGTGGATGGGTCCGGTGGCCCGGGTCGCGCGCTCCGATGCCGCTGTGAACATACAAACATACACAGGCGCGTACAAGTGTATGATTGGAAAACCCAGCTCAGACCGTATGCCGTACTGGACGGGACGATCCCGCGTGTTACGGTCGGGCCGTGGCACGAAGGCGCGGGTGGGGCGGGAGTCCGCCGGAGAACGACGAGGAGGCATCCCGTCGAATCGTCGCCGCCGCAGTCGAATTGATAGCGCGCACCGGTGCGGAGATCAGCATCGCGGACGTCGCGGAATCGCTCGGGGTGATCCGCCAGACCGTGTACCGGTACTTCCCCAGTGCCGACGCGCTCATGCGGGCCTCGGCCATCGCCTCGGTGGACGACTTCCTGGACCGGCTGGCCGCGCAGGTCAGCGGCATGACCGATCCGGTCGAGGCGATGACCGAGGGCGTCGTCTACACCCTCGCCGAGGTGCGCCGGACGCCGCACCTGGGCATCCTGCTGGCCGCCACCTACTCCAATGCCGACCCCGCCGGTATCACCTCCGCGGAGGCGCAGGCCTTCGGCATCACCATGATCAAACGCTTCGACGTGGACTGGCGGCACTACGGCTACGACGACGAATCCCTGCACGAGCTGGTGGAATTCCTGCTGCGCACCATGCAGTCGTTCTTCATCTCGCCGGGCAGTCCGCCGCGCGGAGACGCGGAGTTGCGGCGATACCTGCGCCGCTGGATGGGGTCGGCGATCATCGCCCAGGCGAACACCGTGTCGGGTACGCCGAACGGGCGGTCGTGATCGCGCCAGGTCATTCACTAGGCTAATCGGTTGTGTCGGATTCACGCTCGATGGAGGTTTCCCGCTCCGGTACAACGCTTTTCGTGCTCACACTGAGTGCGTTGCTGGCGTTGGCGCTGGTGTTCACGACGGTCGATCCGTGGCTGGAGAAGGCGGGAATTCTCGCGGGCGGGCTCGATGTGCACATCTACCGAGAGGGTGCCTGGCGTTTGCTGCACGGGCATTCGCTGTATCGGGACGAGACGGTCGGCGGGCTGCTCTACACCTACACCCCGTTCTCGGCCATGGTGTTCATCCCGGGGCTCGCGGTGCCCGCGGCCTGGATCACCGATGCGTTCCTGCTGGTGAATCTCGGTGTGCTGTATGCCTGTGTCCTGCTGTGCTGGCGGATGCTCGGCTACCGGATGAACGCACACGTGGCGAGTATCGGTGCGCTGCTGGCGATTACGTGCGTCTTCCTCGAACCGGTGCGCACCACGCTGTTCTACGGGCAGATCAACCTGGTGCTCATGCTGCTGGTGCTGTGGGACTTCGCGCGGCCCGAGGGCGGGCGGCTGCGTGGCCTCGGCGTCGGGGTGGCTGCCGGGATCAAGCTGGTGCCAGCCTTCTTCATCGTGCAGTATCTGGTGCTGCGCCAATGGTGTTCGGCCGCGACGGCGTCGGTGACGCTGGCGGCGACGGTCGCCCTGGCCTGGCTCGTCTCGCCCGGTGATTCCCGCGAGTACTGGTTCTCGACCTTCTTCCACTCCGAGCGCATCGCGCCAGACACCGAGCCGGCCAACCAATCGGTCCGCGGCGTGCTCGCGCACCTGACCGGGGGTGGTGCGCCCGTCTGGTTGTGGCTGATCCTCGCGGGTGTGGTGGCAGGCGTTGGCCTGACGCTCGTCGCCGTGCTGGACCGTTGCGGCGAGCGGTTGCTCGCGGTCACGCTGGGCGGAATGACGGCCTGTGCGGTGTCGCCGTTCTCGTGGGGACACCACTGGGTGTGGTTCGTCCCGCTGCTGGTCCATCTCGTGCATCGAGCGCAGACCCGGCCGCGGTGGTGGCTCGCCGCGGCGCTGCTGTTCGTGGCCACCGGGGCATGGACGTACCGGTGGACCCCGGATTTCGCCTCGGTCGGCGTCTTCGTCCTGCCCAAACCCTGGCACACCGAGCCGATTCTGGAGAACGCCCACGTGATCGTGTACGTGTTCGCCCTGCTGTACGGCCTGTCGGTGGCGCGCCGCGCCGAGGTCGAGCGGCCCCGGGCAGCGGTCGCGGATCCGATCCGCGTCGGCTGACATACACGAGATTCGCGGCGGGCCATGGTCGATGATCGAATACTCCGATTCATTCATCGTGATTTGCCGTGACGATGCGGTACCGGGGACGGGATAGCCTGGGAAATTCATGGCAAACACGCTGCCGGGGTGAAAGGTGCGGTCCGGCGGCGAATTTTGTTCCTTTCCAAGGTATTTCCCGGACTATTCCGGCAGGAATGGATTTGATTGCCATCCGTCCAGTCTCCGGTAACGAATAGGTGATCAGCACCGTTGTCGGTTCGGGTACGAACCGACTGGTAACGGTTATTCGTTCAGAATTTTCCACAAAGGAGGAAAGGCCCATGATTCCGCACTTCATCGGCGACTTCATCGACGCTGTGAACACCCTCATCGCGAAGTGGTTCCTCCCGTAGAGCCGCCGGCCCGGGGCGGTCCGCCGCCCCGGTCCCCTCTCTCACCCGTGCTACCGTGCCCCGGAACAGGAGGGCACACATGGTGAAAAATGTTGTGGCACAGGTTGTGGGCGGGGTCAATGCCGGTATCGTGGCGCTGACCAAGCTCCCGGTGATCGGCCCGGTCATGGGCCGCGGATTCGTCGTCATCACCTACACCGGCCGCCGCTCGGGCAAGACTTTCTCCACGCCGGTCAACTACTGGCGTTCGGGCGATGAAGTCGTCATCGGCGTCGGCATGCCGGACAAGAAGAGCTGGTGGCGCAACTTCCAGGGCGAGGGTGGGCCGATCTCGTTGCACCTGAACGGCGTCGATCGCACGGGCCACGCGGTGACCCAGCGCGACAACGGCCGCGTCTCGGTGCGGGTCACCCTCGACGACGAGGCCTGAGCGCCACCGCGGCCGGGCCGCGGCCCATTTCGGCAATACAGTGGCTGCATGAACATCTGCGTGTTTCTGTCGGCCGCCGACCTCGACGAGCGCTACACGGGGCCCGCCCGCGAGTTCGCGGAGTTGATCGGGAAGGGCGGGCACACGCTGGTGTGGGGCGGGTCCGAAGCCGGGTTGATGAAGGTCGTTGCCGATGGGGTGCAGAACAGCGGCGGCAGGCTGGTCGGTGTGTCGGCGCAGTTCCTGCGCGGCAAGGCGCGTGCCAACGCCGACGAGATGATCATCGCCCCCGATCTGGCCGCGCGGAAGGCCAAGCTGCTCGAGCTCGCCGACTGCGTGGTCATCATGGTCGGCGGCACCGGGACCCTCGACGAGGCCACCGAGATCCTCGAGATGAAAAAGCACAGGATGCACCGGAAGCCGGTGGTCCTGCTGAACACCGCCGGGTTCTACGACGGGCTGATGCAGCAGTTCGAGCGCATGGAGGCGGAGGGCTTCCTGCCGCTGCCGTTGGCCGACCTCGTGTACTTCGCCGCCGACGGCGCGCATGCCATGGCCTATCTCGAGAACGCGGTACGACGCGGCTGAGCGTCTCCCCGGGCGGATTCGCGTTGCCGCGCCGCGGGGTCCGTGCCAGCCTGGTTGCAGTGGGACATCCGCCCGGGCATGTCGATGTGCGTCCGGCCGGGTGCTCGAGGAGGCAGCCGTGAAGGACCGGGCAGGACTCGGGGAGCGCTCGGCGCTGCGCGTCACCGTCGATTTCACCGATGCGGCCCATCGGTCGCTGGGGGTGGGCTGGTCGGTGGACGCGGCGGCCTACCGGCGGTTCGAATCAGCGCGAATCTTCCTGGTGGCGATCGGTTCCCGGCCCTGCCGGACCTATCTGAAGCTGGTCGACGGGCAGGATCGGACCTCGATCCAACTACCCGAGGCGCTCCCCGCCGGCACATATGCCATCGATATCGACGCCTACGGCAGTGCCAGCTGGGGCGACGGCCGGCTGGACGCCCGCGGGCGCAGCCCGGTCTTCACCGTCGATCCCGGGGCAGCCGAATCCGCCGGTGCCGATTAGCGCGGTGCGTCGGGCAGCCCGGGGCGGGCGGCGAAGTCGACCGGACCGAGCAGGTCGGCCACCTGGCACAGCTGCCCCGCGAACCAGGGAATCAGGTTCGGGTCCTTCAGCTTTCCGCCGGGCGCGAAGGTGAGCAACTCGCTGCCGACCAGGCTCCACTGCGGCACCGCGCCCGCGATGTGCGCGGCGACCAGTGCCGGTCCGACCATGGCCTTGGCGTACGCCGGGGCCATCGCATCGATCCGGAAGCGGGCGTCGAACAGCACATTGCCGGTGGCGGTCGGCTTGTCGCCGAACAGGGCCCGGCCGAACTGCGACATCAGCCCGCGCTGCCGCACCGCGAGGGCGGGATGCGGCCGGTCCAGCAGCACCAGCGCCACCAGATAGCGGTGTGTGGTGGTGGTCGTGGATTCGCCTGTGCTCGAAGTGGTTTCGTACGAGTACTCGGCGACCGTCACCCAGCGCCCGCCCACTCGTCCGGTCAGGGTGACGCCGAGCCCGCGGGGATTGCGTCCCGGGAGCCGCGCGGTCCACGGCGCGAACGATCGTTCCTGGAAGGTCCAGCCATTGACCACGGCCCAATCCCGCAGTCGCGCTTTCCGATCCCGTTCGGCCAGGATCGCGATGGGCAGCAACGCCATCAGCAGTACCAGCGGAATCCCGAACAACACACCGAAGACAAGCACCGCCCCTCCATCCCCGTCCCCTTCCGCCGGTGTTCGGTCCCGTAGGGCTCGAACTGTTCGCGGTGCCAGCCTTCGTGTGAAACCTTCCAGTTCGCTTAACGGATCATTGCGCCGCAGGGGTATCAACATCTTGTTGAAGAACTCTTCAACATATTGTTGAATGTAACTCGTGTGCATCGAACCGGCGTAGGGCGCATTCCGATCGACCCAGTGCCGCAATCTGATTCGGGGCGACCCGATCCATCGGCAGCGGCTATGCTGCTCGGCGAACCGCCGCGCCGGGAACAGGGGAGCGGGGGAGGATCGAGGGGAGCGGCCGGGTTCGGCCGTGGAGTGAAAGGCACAACAGGATATGCGGGGTGGATGGGCCAAGCGGGGCCTGGCGGGAGCCGCGGTGGCCGTATTGTTGCCGTTCGGGGCGTTGACGGCCGGACCGGCTGCGGCAGACACGAATCCGGATGCGTTCGACTTCTATGTCGACTCCAGCATGGGTTCGATCAAGTCCCGGATCGTGCGCGCGGCCGACGGAAATACCGACCGGGTGGTGTACCTGCTCGACGGCGAGCGCGCGCAGAACGACTACAACGGCTGGGAGATTCACACCAGCATCCCGGCCGCGCTGGCCAAGTTCAATATCAATGTGGTGATGCCGGTCGGCGGCGAATCAAGCTTCTATCAGGACTGGGATGCCCCGAGCAGCTTCGGCGGCGCCAATCCCGATGCGTCGCTGTTCCCGAGCCGGGATTCCGGTTCGGCGGTCGCGGGCTGGGACGAGACCTCCGGCAAGTCCTACACCTACCAGTGGGAGACCTTCCTCTCCCAGAACCTGCGTAATGCGCTGCGAGATCGACTGGGGTTCAGCGACTCTCGCAACGGGATCTTCGGACTGTCCAGTGGCGGCAGCGCGGCCCTGCTGATGGCGGCCTACCACCCCGGCCAGTTCAACTACGCCGGTTCGCTGTCGGGCTACCTGTACATGTCGGCGCCCGGCATGCGTGACGCCCTGCGCCTGGCCTTGCTCGCGGCCGGCGGCTACAACATCGATTCCATGGCCGCCGCAGGCAGCGCCAAGTGGCAGCGGATGGACCCGTACGGCTTCGTCCAGCAGCTGATCGATAACAACACCCGCCTCTACATCGCCGCGGGCAGCGCCGTCCCCGCCCAGCAGGACCTGTCCTCCGCGGACGCGGTCATCCAGGGCATGCCTCTGGAAGGCATCGCCCTGGCCAACACCAAGGCCTTCCAGTCCCGCTTGCAGTCCCTCGGCTACGACAACGTCAGCTACGACTTCCCGAGCATCGGCGTCCACAACTGGGGCAACTGGGAGCAGGTCGCCAACCGCATGCTCCCCGACATCGCCCAGCACATCGGCAAGCCCCTCCCCCCGGGCGCCCAGCCCGCCCAACCCCCCGGCGTCCCCCCCCGCCGCGGGCCCGCCCCGAACCGCGCCCCCCCCCCCCGGGCGGCC
>NZ_JBHZAK010000001.1:273673-450751 GCF_042754165.1 Nocardia sp. NPDC059229 | reverse complement strand
CATTTTTTTTTATACTACACCCGGGAAACCCCCCCCCCCGCGGCCCCCCCCCCCCCCACCCCCCGCCCCCCCCCCGGGGGGGGCCCCCCCCCCCCCCGGGCCCCCCCGCCGGCGGGGCCCCCGGCCCCGCAAAACTGACCGGGCCCAACTGAATCGACGACGCTGAACCGAAAGACCCGCCGCCGTCCGAGCATTCGGACCGCGGCGGGTTTCTTCTCGTCAGCTCGGCCACGCGCGAATTGTGTGGCGATGGTGGGGCCCGATCGAAGTCGTTCACGAATTCCGTTGATACACGGCCGAGCCCGGGCTCGAAGGCCCGGCTCGGTCGAGTTCTAGTGGGTTTGGGTGGGGTCGGGGGCGGCCTTGATGGGGGTGTCGTTGGTCCAGCCCCAGCGGGTTTCGAGTTGGACGGTGGCGGTGGCGGGGGGTGCGTCGATGTAGGGGGTGAGTTTCTGGAGTTCGCCCCAGTCTCGGGTCCAGTCGTGGTCGAGGTAGGCGGGGACGGGCTGGGAGCGGAGCAGGAGGCTGGACCAGCCGAGGGGGCCGCCGCCGCTGTCGCCCTGCCAGGTTTCGGAGACCTGGGCGTTCAGCTTGTCGGGGAGGATGCGCCAGGACGGGAGCTGGGCGATGCCGTCGAGGTGGTCGAAGGGGTGCTGGCACGGGAAGGCCAGGCCGACATGGAAATCGGTCAGGACCGGGGTGTCGTGGCCGACGACGGTGTCGAGGGTGGCCAGGTGGGGCAGGCGGGGTGGGGTGAGGGCGAGCCATTGCTTGCCGGTCGGGTCGTCGGTGGTGGCCACCAGGCGAATCGCGGTGGTCCGGGCGGGGATTCGGTCCAGGGGGATGGGCAGATTCCGCCAGCCGGGGGCGCCGCCGACCGTCGGCGGCGCCAGGGTGCCGAGGGATTCGATGGTGCCGTCGTCGGATCGGTGGGCGAACTCGAGGTGCAGTTGAGCGCCGTCGATCCGGTGGCCCTGCTCCTCACCCGCGATGCGGCCGGCCACGGTCAGCACCAGGATGTGGTAGCTGGAATCCCGCTGTGCCGCAGCAAGATCCATGCGGTACCACTGGGTGGTGAGATGCGCGGGCTGCGGTTGGCCGGTGGTGTAACTGCCCAGGATGGGCGTGAGCTTGGGGTCGAGGCCGTAGGGCAGCGCGATGGTACTGCCGTTGATGCCGGGGTCGGCCTTGGGTTTGTCCGCGGGGCCGCCGCCGGGCGGGGGAGTGCCCTGTTGCTGGCCGCCACCGCCGGGGCCGCCGCTCCCGCCGCCGCTGCCACCACCGGGACCGCTGCCACCGCCGGGGCCAGCGCCCTCGGGCGCGAGGTCTCCGACACCATTGGCGGTGAATCCGCTGTTGTCCGCGGCGAGTCCGTCGGCTGCGGCGCCGGTGTAGGGCGTGAGCAGGGATTCCTCGGGCTTGGTCTCCACGAGCACGTCATCGGCCATGGAGCACGGTTTCCCCTGCAGGGCCCGCAGATTCGACAGCGCGACCGAGTACGCGGGGTACTGCGTCCACGCCGCCGAGGCCATGGTCGCCACCTCGAACAGCACCACCAGGGCGGCGGCGACCGTGAGCGGCCGGATGGCGATCCGATCGAAAACTTGTGTTGCCGCGCCGTTTCCGGCCGGTCGATAGGGCGCGCGATAGTACTGCCAGGCCGCCACCAGCAGGCACAGCGCGCCCAGCCCGAGGATCAGCGAGGCGACGCTGGTACCCCCCACCACGGGTGCGCGATCCGGCCAGCGCACGCCGTAGCCGGAGACGTACCACCAGCCGTTGGAGCCGGTGAAGCAGAACGCCACCAGGATCAGCACCGCCGCCGCGAACAGCGAGCGCAGGTACGGCAGCCGGATTCCGCCCACCGCGACCGCTGTCACCGCGGCCAGCACACCAGCCAGCCCGGCATACACGCCGAAGTGATGCGTCCACTTGGTCGGTGTGAAGGCCATGAGCAGCGGTGACATGACGGCGATGCCGAGCACCCGCGCCACCGGCCCGCGGGCGGTCTCCGGAATCCGGCCGCCCTTGCGCAGCGCCACCGCGACGCACACGGCCAGGCACAGCAGCATGGCGAGCACGCCGAAGCGCCGCGACAGGGAGCCGTCCGGGGTCAGGGAGAGCAGCGAGATCCAGCGGGTGGGTTCGTCCGGCCAGGACAGGTTGGGGCCCACCAGCTTTCGCACCCGGGTGGCCTCGGCGACCGACGCCAGGGTCTGATCCGCGAAGACCACTGTCAGGACCAGCGTGCCCGCCGTCAGCACCGGAGCGATGCGCGCGAGCAGGGCCGGGAGCGCCCCGGCTTCCGCGCGCACCTGGGTGAGGAGAATTCGCAGCACGCGTCGTGAACCGGCGAGAAGTGCTGCCAGGCATATCAATCCGGACGGTCCCGCCGCCAGCGAGAACGCGGCGATCAGCACCGCGACCGCGGCGGGCAGCAAGCGCCTGGTGGCGATCGCGCGTTCGATGGAGCACCAGGTCAGCAGCGCGCCCAGCGCGATCAGGGGTTCCGGCCGCAGACCGTTGTTGAACGGCAGCCACAGCGCCAGGAACACCAGCGCGGCCGCCCAGCGCGGACCCGGTGCGGCGCGCACCCGGGAACCCAGGCGCGGCAGCACCTCCCGGCTGATCACCCACCAGCACAGCACCGCGGCCAGCAGCGCCGGCAACCGCATCCAGACACCGGCATCGGTCACCCGGGTCATCTGCGCCAGCAGTTCGTACGGCCACCCGAAGGGCGCTTCCGCCACCCCGTACCACCGGTAGTAGTTGGCGGTGTATCCCGCGTACTCGGATACCCGCGCCATGGTGAGGATGTAACCGTCGTCGGAGGTATTGGCCCCGATCACATGCCAGACACCCAGCGTCGCAAGCACGACCGCATCGGTGAGCGTGAACCGCCACCAGCGCGACGGCAGGAACCTCCGCCTGCGCCTGCCGTCCGCCGCATCCATGAAATACAGGCAGACCAGCGCGACGAGGGTGCACAGCACCGCGCCCGCCATGGCCGCCAGCTTCAGCACGCTCGGGCTCGACGAGAACCGCGAATCCACCTCGGCGTGCAACGTGGCATCACTCAGCCGGGTCCGATCCAGATCGGTGTACACCCCGACGATCTGGGGCCGCACATCCCGCGTGACCGTGGTCCGGAACGGCGAACCGTCCGACTTGGTCAACCCTGTCAACTCGGCGGTGGTGACCTCCGCACTCGAATGCACAACCAGCGCACCGCAACCGGCGTGCGGCACGAGATTCGGATTCGACCCGCTCCCGGCCCCGGGCCCGGCAGCCGTACCGGGATCGGTGCTACCGGCGGGCGGCAGCGGCGCATCCGCCGGCAGGGTGGCTCCCGGCGGCGGTGTCGCTCCGGCAGGGGGATTCGCTCCCGGCGGCGGTGTGGCACCGGGCGGCGGGGTAGCTCCTCGCACTGGATTCGAGCCCGCTATCGGTGCGGCCCCCGCCGGCGGCGTGGCCCCTGGCGGTGGTGTCGCTCCGGCAGGCGGATTCGCGCCTGGGGGCGGTGTCGCTCCCGGGGCCGGATTCGCGCCCGAGGGTTGCGCAGCGCCGGGTGCAGGGTTCGCGCCGGACGGTTGTGCCGCTCCGGGTGCGGGATTCGCGCCCGGCGGCGGTGTGGCTCCGGGCGTGGGGTTCGCATTGGCGGGCGGCGTGGCTCCGGGTGTCGCCGTCGGTGTGGTGCCGGATTGCGGGGTGACGCTGGAGGGGGAGGTGATGGCCGGGTCGGAAGCTGTTCCGACGCCGGTCATTTCGAAGATCGAGGCGGTGAGCAACGGGATATTGCGCAGCGTCACCGACAGGGTGCGGCCGGTGCCCGGCCGGTCCTCGACCCGGGCGATCAGACCTTTGGCGGCGGAGCCGGGGGCCTGTGCGGGCACCGTGGACAGCACTGTCCCGCTGGGCATGTCCCGCAGCACCGCGCACGGCACACTCATATCCATCGACAGCGGCACGTAATCCACCAGCGGCGCGGTCATCTGAACCGCCTGTGCCTGTGGCCAATCGAGCCCGGCCCGATCCTGCCGGACTGGTAACAGCGGTGTGAGCACCGCCAGCAGAACACCGAGCACCCCCGCCACGAGGGCGATCAGTCGAATTGGAAAAACTCCCCCGGAAACTGAACGCACGAATGCCGATGCTAGCCATAGCCTCCGCGAAACTCATCGCGGAATATTCGGACCGGCACGTTTTCCGGCTCCGATCGACCCGCATCTTCGCAGTTCGAGCGGTGATCTTCGAGGATTGGCCTATCGTTTGTCGGGGCATTCGATGGTGGACAGAGGACGCGGTAACCGGACTCAGGAGTCGTGATGGCGGAGGCGCTCGACAGCGGCGGCGTGGTGCGGACCCTGGTGCCCGCCCGGATCGATCGATTGCCGTGGTCGAGATTCCACACCCGGCTGGTAGTCGCGCTGGGAGTGGCGTGGATTCTCGACGGCCTCGAGATCACAGTGGCCAGCGCGGTCGCCGACACCCTCACCAAACCCGAGACCCTGCACCTGTCCTCGACCGCGGTCGGCCTGATCGCGACGGTGTACCTGGCGGGTGAGGTGGTCGGCGCACTGGTGTTCGGCAACCTCTCCGATCGTCTGGGCCGGCGCAAGCTGTTCCTGATCACCCTGGGCATCTATCTGCTCGGAAGCGGGCTCACCGCAGCGACTCTCGGCAATGGCGCGGGCTGGGTCGTCTTCCTGTACGCCACCCGCTTCATCGCGGGCACCGGCATCGGCGGCGAGTACGCGGCCATCAATTCCGCCATCGACGAGCTGATTCCGGCCCGCTATCGCGGCCGCGTCGACATCGCGGTGAACGGAACCTATTGGGCCGGCGCGATTATCGGCACGCTCGGCACCTACATCCTCCTCAATCACCTGAGCCTGTCGCTGGGCTGGCGGCTGGGCTTCCTCATCGGCCCGGTGCTGGGCCTGGTGATCCTGTTCGTGCGCCGCCATCTGCCGGAGAGCCCGCGCTGGCAGATCATGCACGGCCACGCCCGCGACGCGGAGGAGTCGATCGCGGAGATCGAGCGCGAGGTCGAGGCGACGGGGGTGTCGCTGCCGCCGGTCGACGAATCCCGGGCCATGGCGGTGAAACCCGCCGATCGCATCGGCTACCTGGCACTGACCAGGGTGCTGTTCCGCGAGTATCCGCAGCGCGCGATCCTGGGCGCGAGTCTCATGATCAGCCAATCGTTTCTGTACAACGCGATCTTCTTCACCTACACGCTGGTGCTCGGCAAGTTCTACGGGGTGCCCTCCGGGTCCACGCCCATCTATCTGATCGCCTTCGCGGTCGGAAACCTGGCCGGTCCGCTCACCATCGGGCATTTCTTCGACACCATCGGCCGCCGTCGCATGATCGCGGGCACCTACATCCTCTCCGGTGTGCTGCTGGCGATCTCGGCGGTGCTGTTCTACGCCGGGGTCCTGAATGCGATCACCCAGACGGCGTGCTGGTGCGTCATCTTCTTCTTCGCCTCGGCGGGCGCGAGTTCGGCCTATCTCACCGTGAGCGAGATCTTCCCGCTCGAGGTCCGGGCCAAGGCGATCGCCGTATTCTTCGCTATCGCACAGTGTTTCGGCGCGCTCGGGCCCGTCATCTACGGTGCGCTGATCGGCGACGGCTCACATCCGGTCCGCCTGTTCCTCGGCTATCTGCTGGGCGCGGCGGTCATGATCGCGGGCGGTGTGGTGGCCCAGCTCCTCGGGGTGGATGCCGAGGGCCGGTCCCTCGAGGACATCGCCCTGCCACTGGCGGCCACTCGGCGCGAGGGCACGGCCCGGGCGGAGGGCGCGGGCTCGCCGTTCTCGACCTGAGTTCGGCAGGCCCGCACAGGATCTCAGCTGGTGAGCGACTTCATCCAGTCGAGGACCACCGCGCGGTAGTCACCCGTATTCGGCGCGAGATTGATGGCATGGCCGCTGTCGGGGAGCACGAAGGTGCGCAGCTTCGCCGCGGGGGAGAAGTACGGGCGCTCGGCCGCATCCAGGGTGGCCGTGTCGGTACAGGTGCCGAAACCCGGGCCGCAGGTCATCCGATCCCGGCTGCCATTCACGATGAGCACCGGCGCCGTGATGAAGCTGGACATGCCGGGCAGGGTGGAGAGCAGGCCGTCGGGGTACTCGGTGAGGGAGAAGGTCTCCTTGTTGGCCTCGTCGAGCGCGACGACCCGGGGGTCCGGGTTTATGCCATAGAAATCGGCGGCGCGGGTGCCCGGGCGGGTGACCAGATAGCCGGGATCGTAACCGCGCCCGGAGAATTCGGGATCATTGACCGCCTGGTAGTAGGTGCTGATCACGCCGAGCACGTCCGGCACGCTGAGCGTGTGCGAATAGCCGGTCAGCAGGACGCCGTCGACATCGTGGTAACTGGTGGCCTCCATGACCGAGGTGCCGGAGGTCAGCGAGTGGCCGGCGGTGACCACTTTGGTGAAGGGCGTATTGCCCGCGAAGCCGCCGCGCAGCGCCTGCACCATGGTGTGCAGGGCCTCCGCGGTCTCGGAGGCCGTCAGGCTGAGACTGGGCGGGCGGCTGCTCGCGCCATTGCCGAGCCGGTCCGCCACCAGCGTCGCGTAGCCGGCCGCGTTCATGGCGCGCCGGAAGTTGTAGGTGTCGGGCTGGTACGGGAAATCCCAGTACAGGTGGTTGTAGTTGGATCCCGACATCAGGATCATCACCGTGTCCGTAGGCCCTTCCGGCAGGCACAGGGTACCCGCGATGGTGCCCTGCGGAACCGGGAACGTCATGTCCTGGCAGTGATCGCCAGTGGCCTCGGGATCGGCCTGCGCCAGTACCGGAGTGAGGGAGAGCAGGGTCGTGGCCGCGCAGACGGCCAGCGCCCGCAACGAGGTGCGCACGTCAGGAAATCCCTTGGCTGAAGTCCACTTTCGCGGCGTCGTCGGCGACCGCGCCCGCCACCACCTCGAGCGTGCGCGCGTCGATGGGCGTGCAGCCCAGCCGCGCCAGCGTCGTGTGGCGGTGCTCACTGTCGGCGTCCCGCATGGCGTGTTCGAGGTCTTTTTCGGTGTCGTACAGCGTGATCGAGAACATGGTCCCGTCCTGCTCGTCCAGGAAGAAGAAGATCTGGCGAGCACCCGGATCCGACATGGCGTACGGGACGACCTCACCCTGGATGATGGGAAGATTGACCGCCATCGACTCCGGATCGACGGGGCACGAGGCCTTCATCAAACGGGCATAGAGCTTCTTCATCACCGAAATTCTTCCCAGGAGCGGTTCCGAGTCCGGCCATTCTCTGGCGAATGACGATACTCCACACAATGATCCGTGAACGGTGCATTCGGGAACGTGGTCGAAGATCTACTATGCACGGTATGGGCGCGCGAAATGTGCACTTCGTCGGTAGCTTTCCGGCCGAGAGCACCGGCGATGCGATGCGGGCGATGCTCGACGGTGCGGGCACCCGGTTGCGGACGCTGCCGACCGGGGAGACCAGACGCTACGAGTGGTACATCCAGCCGATCATCGACGATCTGGTTACTCAGGGTGCGCTGGAAGTGAAACGCAGCGGTTCATGGTCGTCGAGCCGGGAGCGGACCATCCACCGCGCCGCCCGGCAGGCCGGGCTGACCGGAGACATGATGGAGTTCGGCTACCGCGGCGAGGCCGAAGAAGCGCTGCCGACCTTCGAAACCCTATGCGCGGAACGGGATCTACCTGAGCTGTCACTTCAGATCGGCATGCCGACCGATTTCACGATGGCCTTCATCGCGATGGGGGTGGGCGGGGTGCGACGGTATCGGAAAGCCTTCCGCGACGCCACGATTCGCGATATCGAGGCCATTCGCGCGCGGGCCGGCGACCAGGTGGTGCTGCAGTTCGAGGCCACCGCCGAAATGGTGCTGATGGCCAAAACCCAGCCGCTGCACCGGCGTATCGATGCGGCGCTGGCCCTGGGCCGCGGCATCGCCGAGCTCGCGGCGGCCACCCCGGAGGGCACCCGCATCGGTGTGCACCTGTGCCTCGGGAGCATGCGCAACAAGGCCCGGACCACACTGCGCGATACCCGCCCGCTGGTCGAACTGGCCAATTCCATTGCCCGGCACTGGCCCTCGCGCCGGATCCTGGAGTTCATCCACGGCCCGCTCTCGGCCGGTGAGATTCCGCCCGCCACCCGCCCGGAGTTCTATGCCCCGCTCGCGGGCCTGGACCTACCGCCGACAACCCGCTTCTATGCGGGTTTCGTGCACGAGACCCCGACCGAGGCCCAGCAGATCCAGACGCTGCGCACCATCGAATCGGTGCTGGGCCGCCCGGTCGACGGCGTCGCCAGCGCCTGCGGCCTGGGCCGGCGTCCCCGCCCGATCGCCGAGGCGCTGGTCAGACGGGCGGATACGCTGGCCGCGGTGGATTGAGCGGCGCTGCAGTGGGTTGACCTGCTCCGCAGCGATTTTCGTCCCGGCGGTCAGTTCCTACGGCCGATGCCGCAGAGGACCACCAGGCGGGTGGGCTGGAGGTCGCCTTCGAGCCATTCATTGGCGGGCGCGAGGCCCGGCGGCAGCATCTCCAAGCCCTCGAAGAAGCGCTCGACCTGCTCCGGCGGCCGGAAGTCGACCTGGGAGGGGCTGCCGACGGTGTTGCTGGTGGAGGCGTTCTGGAAGAACGGGTGGGTACTGGTGGAGGCGTGCTGGATGACCAGCAGGCTGCCCGGCGCCATGGCGTCGCGCAGGCGTGCCACGGCCTGGTAGGGCTTCTCGTCGTCCATGACGAAGTGCAGGACGCCGACGATCACGATGGCAACCGGCTGGGAGAAGTCGATTCCGCCCTCGGTGCGCGCCAATTCGAGAATTTTGTCCGGTTCGCGAATGTCCGCGAGGATGGGCGTGACGCCCGGTGCGCCGGTGAGCAGCGCATTGCTGTGGGCGTACACCACGGGGTCGTAATCGATGGAGGCGACGATGGCGGACGGGTCGACCTCCTGTGCCACCTCGTGCACATTCGGGCTGATCGGAATGCCCGCGCCGATGTCCACGAACTGACGGACGCCGTCCTCTGCCGCGCGTCGCACCGCCCGCAGCAGGAATTGCCTGCTGTGCCAGGCGGTCTCCCGGGTGTCCGGGGCGACCTGCAGCATCTTGTCGCCGAGTGCGCGGTCGGCGTCGTAATTGTCCTTGCCACCGAGCATGTAGTTGTACACGCGAGCAGCGTTGGGCCGGAATGGATCCACGCCCACCGGTGCTCGATTGAGCTCAGACACCGCACCTCCCTCGACATCCCCGCCGATCCTAACAATTTGCGGCGCACGCCAGAGAGAAACGCGGAGCTTATCGGCAACCTGCCAGGCGTCGGAAAAAGCTCGCGAAACCGGGCCGAGGGTGCTCGATCTGCGCGGCCGGAAGCGCTGGAATGGTGCTCATGACTCGAATCGGAGCCGAACGGGTGCCGGTGGGAGCGGGACCCCTGACACGGGCGGCCGTGGTGGCGGTGGCGCGGCGCGGCGCACGAGTGGAATTGGACGCGGATGCGCTGGCGGAGCTGGCGCGGGTGCGGCAGCACATCGACGCCCTGGCACACAGCGACCGGCCGGTCTACGGGGTGTCCACCGGGTTCGGGGCGCTGGCGCTGCGGCACATACCGCCGGCCCGGCGAACCGACCTGCAGCGCTCGCTGATTCGTTCGCATGCCGCCGGGGCCGGTGCTCCGGTGGAGGCGGAGGTGGTGCGGGCGATGATGCTGCTGCGCTTGCGCACCCTGCTGTCCGGGCACACCGGGGCGCGGCCCGGGACCGCGCGGGCGCTGGCCGCACTGCTGGACAGCGGGCTGATTCCGGTTGTGCCGGAATACGGTTCGCTGGGCTGCTCGGGTGACCTGGCCCCGCTGGCGGCGGTGGCGCTGGCACTCATCGGGGAGGGGTCGGTGCTCGGGCCCGGCGGTCCGCGCCCGATCGGGCCCGTGCTGGCCGAGCACGGGCTGACGCCGATCACCTTGGCGGAGAAGGAGGGCCTGGCCCTCACCAACGGCACCGACGGCATGCTGGGCATGCTGGTGCTGGCCATCGAGGACCTGCGGCGGCTGTTCGACTTGGCCGATCTGACCGCGGCCATGAGCGTGGAGGCGCAGCTGGGCACCGATCGGGTGTTCGCGGCGGATCTGCAGGAGCTGCGCCCGCATCCCGGACAGGCGGTGTCGGCGGCGCGCATGCTGGCGGCGCTGGCCGGGTCCGAGATCGTGGCCAGTCACCGAGGCGAGGACTGCCCGCGGGTACAGGACGCGTATTCGCTGCGGTGCGCGCCGCAGGTGCACGGCGCGGCGCGGGACACCCTGGACCACGCCGAGACCGTCGCCGCACGCGAATTGCGTTCCGCCATCGACAATCCCGTGGTGCTCGCCGACGGCCGGGTGGAGTCCAACGGGAACTTCCACGGCGCTCCCGTCGGCTATGTGCTGGATTTCCTGGCCATCGCGGTCGCCGACGTGGCCGGCATGGCCGAACGCCGCACCGACCGCATGCTGGACGTGCACCGATCACACGGGCTGCCCGCATTCCTGGCCGCCGATCCGGGCGTGGACTCCGGCTACATGATCGCCCAGTACACCCAGGCCGGGGTGGTGACCGAGCTGAAGCGGTTTGCGGTACCGGCCTCGGTGGATTCCATCCCCTCCAGCGCCATGCAGGAGGACCACGCGTCCATGGGCTGGACCGCGGCCCGCAAGCTGCGGCGCGCGGTGGATGGGCTGACGACCGTGCTCGCCATCGAATTGCTCACCGCCGCACGCGCATTGGATCTCCGCGCACCTCTGCGGCCTGCTCCGGTGACCGGGGCGCTGCGGGATCTGGTGCGAGCACGGGTGCCGGGACCCGGGCCCGACCGCCACCTCGCACCGGATATCGCCACCGTGGCCGCACTGGTGCGGTCGGGTGCGGCGGATCACCTTCTCGACCAGGGGGTTTCGTCATGACCCGAATCGTCCGGGCCGCCCGCGGCGCCACGCTCACCGCCCGCACCTGGCAGACCGAAGCGGCCTGGCGCATGCTGCACAACAATCTGGATCCCGAGGTGGCCGAGCGGCCACAGGATCTCGTCGTCTACGGCGGGACCGGGCGGGCGGCCCGGGACTGGCCCAGCTTCGACGCCATCGCGCGGACCCTGCTCGACCTGCGCGAGGACGAGACCCTGCTGGTCCAGTCCGGCCGGCCGGTCGGCGTGCTGCGCACCCACGAGTGGGCGCCGCGCGTGCTCATCGCCAACTCGAATCTTGTTCCGGACTGGGCGAACTGGCCCGAGTTCCGCCGCCTGGAGGCGGCGGGCCTGACCATGTACGGGCAGATGACCGCCGGGTCCTGGATCTATATCGGCACCCAGGGGATCCTGCAGGGCACCTATGAGACCTTCGCGGCGGTGGCCGCCAAGCGATTCGGCGGCACCCTGGCAGGAACCCTCACGCTCACTGCGGGTCTGGGCGGTATGGGCGGGGCGCAACCGCTGGCCGTCACCATGAACGGCGGCGTGGCGCTGTGCGTCGAATGCAATCCGCGGCATGCCCGCCGCCGGGTCGAGACCCGCTACCTGGACGAGATCGCGGACGACATCGACGACGCCCTGGCCCGGGTGCTCGCCGCCAAGGCCGAACGGCGGCCACTGTCGGTGGGGCTCATCGGCAATGCCGCCGAGGTACTGCCGGAACTGCTGCGCCGCGAGGTCGAGGTGGACATCGTGACCGATCAGACCTCGGCCCACGACCCGCTGACCTACCTGCCGATCGGTGTCGCACTGGAGGACTGGGACGACTACGCGGGGCGCAAGCCCGACGAATTCACCCGGCGCGCACGGGATTCCATGGCCATCCACGTCGGCGCCATGGTCGGCTTCCTGGACCGCGGCGCGGAGGTCTTCGACTACGGCAATTCCATTCGCGGCGAGGCGAAGCTGGCCGGATACGAGCGCGCCTTCGACTTCCCGGGCTTCGTGCCCGCCTACATCCGGCCCCTCTTCTGCGCGGGCAAGGGACCGTTCCGCTGGGTCGCCCTGTCCGGAGACCCGGCCGATATCGCCGCCACCGACCGCGCCATCCTCGACCTGTTCCCCGAGAACGAGTCCCTCGCCCGCTGGATCCACCTGGCGCGGGACCGGGTCGCGTTCCAGGGCCTGCCCGCCCGTATCTGCTGGCTCGGCTACGGCGAACGCCGTTCCGCCGGACTCCGATTCAATGAGCTGGTCGCCGGCGGTCAGGTCGCGGCCCCCATCGTGATCGGCCGCGATCACCTCGACGGCGGCTCGGTCGCCTCGCCGTACCGCGAAACCGAAGCCATGGCCGACGGCTCCGACGCCATCGCGGACTGGCCGCTGCTCAATGCCCTCGTCAATACCGCGTCCGGCGCGAGCTGGGTCTCCATCCACCACGGCGGCGGCGTGGGCATCGGCCGCTCCATCCACGCCGGTCAGGTCACGGTCGCCGACGGCACCCCGCTGGCCGCCCAGAAGATCGACCGGGTCCTCACCAACGACCCGGCCACGGGCGTGCTGCGCCACGTGGACGCCGGATACCCGGAAGCGGAATCGGTCGCTCACGCGAAGAACATTCGAATTCCATTGTGGGAGGACTGATCCGGCGCCTCAATCCAGGTCGATGCGGACGCTCAGGAGGTCGGTGCCCATCACTCGTACGGCTGCGCTGTTGGCCTTCGGGAGGGTGCGCAGACGGGCGATGGGGTCGTCGTCGGGTAGGAGGTGGGCGGTGCCGGTATACCAGTGGCCGTGGAGGCGGAGGCGGACGCGGGGGTCGGCTTCGATATTGCGGATGTACTGGGAGCGGGTGCCGAATTCGGAGACCAGCCAGAAGGACGCGCCGGAGCGGCGGCCGCCGATGGGGGTGAGGCGGGGGCGGCCGCTGACCCGGCCGGTGGTCTCCAGCAGGGTTTGGATGGGTAGGCGGCCCAGGATCGGGTTGCCCACCCTCCGCTGAAATGTCGTGACCATGGCGTGTTGCAGATCGCGTCGGCTCGGCATGGGCCGACGCTAGCACCGGCCGCGGCTCACCGGGCCAATTGCAAGGCCAGCGTGGCGGCGGCGGGGGCCAGGTATAGCAGGGGGAAGGGGGTGGTCTTGTAGGAGTGGGCGCGGATGGTGGTGGCCGCGGCCCCGGTGAAGTAGAGGATCAGGCCGATGGCGGCCGCGATGCCGAGGGGCGGGAGGAAGAAACCGGCCACCAGGCCCAGCGCACCGGCCGATTTGGCCAGGGCCAGCCAGTTCCACCAGGTGCGCGGGACGCCGTAGTCGATCAGCGGGTCCACGACGAACTGCTTCTCGGTGAACAGGGAGTAGCCGGAGAAGCCGATCCAGAGGGCCGAGACGACACCGACGATGTGGTAGGCGAGGTTCATGGGAGCCACGTCCTTTCAGGTTTGCTGTGCTCTTACCTGAATGACGAAGCGGGAGCCCGAGGAGTGACATCGGGGTCAGGGGAGATGGGATTGCAGGAAGGTGAGCGCGTCGGGCAGGGAGGCGAGGAACGCGCCGCTGTGGTCCTTGCCGGGGTAGGCCGTGACGGTGACGTTCACCCAGGGGTTGTGGTCCTGGAGGGCGGCACCGTAGGCGGGGGTGTCGGCCGGGGGGACGTCGATATCGGCGGTGCCGTAGCCGATCATGAGGTCGGCGGGGACCAGGTCCTCCTGATAGGAGACCAGCGATCTGATGTCGGCCTCGAAAGTCGGGGTGGGGTTGTCCGGATCGGTGACGAGCGCCTCGGGACGGCGGCCCCCGGCAGCGGCCACCAGATCCGAAAGGCATGCGGTGGCAGCCTTTTCCACGTACTGCCTGCCGAAGTCGGACAGGTATGGGATCACGGTGCCGGGCGCGAGTTCCTCCAGCGCGGCGAGATAGTAGCCCGCGTAGCCGACCTGGTTCTCGGAGCCGGTCGAGCCGCGGCGGAACATCTCACGCAGGCTCTTGGCCGGATTCGTGCGCAGGCCGGTGGCGATCACGCCGGTGAGTCCCCTGACGGAGGCCGGGTTCCGGGCGTACAGGGCGGCCGCGCTCATGACGGCGTGCGCGCCCTCGGACTGGCCGATGAGCACCCAGTGCGCCGACAGCGGGACGGGCAGACCGCGAACGGCCGTGATCGAGTCGAGAATGGAGCGGCCCTCGACCGCGGTGTTGTAGTAGCTGAAATTGCCGCCGGTGCCCAGACCCTGATAGTCGGGCGCCAGCACGGCGTAGCCCCGGTCCAGAATCTGGTTGAAATAGCTGCGATTTCGATCCGACTGCGGCCGATGCGAGGGCGCGCAGTCATTGCCGATCCCGGTCGTGCCGTGCGCCCACACCACCAGCGGCCAGCCACCCTGCGGTGGCAGCCCGGACGGCAGATACAGCGCCGCGCCGGCCCGGGCCGGATTCTCCCGCTGATCGACGGTGGTGTAGGTGAAGCCGAGCGACTCCGCGGCCCGGTCGAAAGACCATGCGCCATTGAGCAATTCGATCCCGCTCAGCCGCCCGAGATCATTGCTGTCGGCCGTGGCCGGCGCCGCCGTCATGGTCAGGGTGGCGGTCAGCGCGGCGCAGGCGCTCATCGTGCCCGCGGCCAGTGCGGCCTGCCGGACCGCGGCTGCGAACCTGCGACGAATCGGCATGGCCATCACTCCCTTTCGGCGGGCAACCCCCCGACCATACCGCCGTCATTCCATCCCGTGGGCCTGCGCCACCAGATCGAAGAACACCCAGACGCCGCCCTTCTGATACGCGTCCGGAGTCTCCGATCCGCCCAGGAACGGGTACGGGGTGGCGATGTACACCTCGTCGTCGGCGAGAGGGCCCAGGCGCCGGCGGATCTCGGCGACGTGCCCCGGCTGGAGGACATAGGTGATGACGTTCGGGTCGAACAGGACCCGGCTGACGAACTCGGTGATCTCGCTGAAGACGCCGTACGGCTTCACGCCGGGGCTGTACGGATCGAGGATCCCGTACTCGCCGGTCCGGCTGCTCATCAGGAACGCGCACCCCAGATCCGAGTAGCCGACCACCGTGTCGAACTGCGGATAGTGTTCGGCCCAGGCCGGCATCACCCGGTCCATACGCTGGTTGCCGATCAAACGGAAGGGAACGCTGGTCACTGCGCCCATCCAACCAGACCGGCGACCGGGACCGAGCCTCGACAGGTCCGGCCGCACCGCGCGAAGATCGAATCACCCGTCGTAGTGGAGGTGCCCGTGACCGAAGAATGGCGCAGAGTCGCTGAGCGCGTCCGCAACTGGGGCCGCTGGGGCGAGGACGACCAGCTCGGCACCCTGAACCTGCTGACCCCGGACCGCATCGCCTTTGCCGCCACCCGGGCACGCGCGGGCCGTACCATCCAGCTGGGCATCCCGTTCGACGCGTACGGCCCGCAGGGCTCGAGCGGCTTCCGGCGCAACCCCATCCATCTCATGGCCGTGGACGGCGGCGACGCCGGCCTCGCGACCGCCCTGGACGGCTGGGGTGGCCGGAACGAGGCACAGGTGGCGGGCATGTACGCCGCCGGCCCGATGCGCTACAACGACGACTACATCATGATGCCTCTGCAGACGGCCACGCAGTGGGACGCGCTCTCCCACGTGTACTACGACGGCCTGCTCTACAACGGCTATCCGGCCGCGGCCGTCACCAGCTTCGGCGCCGCCAAGCTCGGCATCGAACACGTCGCCGAGCGCGGCGGCGTGGTGGGCCGCGGCGTGCTGCTGGACGTGGCCCGGCACCACAACCTGGATCGGCTCGAGGCCGGGACCGTCGTCACGCCGCAGGACCTGCAGGCGACGGCGGACGCGCAGGACGTCGAGCTGCGCCCCGGCGACATCCTGCTGGTGCGCACCGGCTGGTGGACCCGATTCCTCGAAACCCGCAGGGCCGCAGAATGGTTCGGCGTCAGCCCCGGCCTGAGCTGGCGCTGCGCGGAATGGCTGCACGAGCACGACATCGCCGCGGTCGCGGTGGACAATCCGGCCGTCGAGGTCATGCGCCCCGAGGACGGCGTCATGATGCCGCTGCACATGCTCGCGCTGCGCGACATGGGGCTGCCGCTCGGCGAGATCTGGGATCTCGAAGCCCTGGCCCGCGACTGCGCCGAGGACGGCGTCCACGACTTCCTGCTGTGCGCGCCCGCCCTGCGGATCCCGGGTGCGGTGGGAAGCCCGATCAGTCCCATCGCCATCAAATAGACCGGCCGGGAACACCTTTCAGAACGCCGCCAGCACCAGGGCGGCGATGAGGACCACCTGCACCAGGCCCCGCAGCGGCAGCGGCATCGACTTGATGCCGAGGTCGGCGCGGGCCGCCCGGACGTTGGCCGGGAACAGGAAGACCAGCATGACGGCCAGACAGCCGGCGGCCAGGGGCGCGGCCCACGGGATGAGCAGGCCGATGGCTCCGGCCACGATGGCAGACCATCCCGGACGTCGGGACGTGGCTCGGCGGTATGGGCCCGAAACCCGGGCCGGCCCGGTAGATTCGGCACCGCTCATGGTCAAAATCGGACAGCCCATCCGGACACTGCAGTACGCGCCGACGGCCGGTTCCCCCACCGGTCTCGAACTGCTGACCTTCGACCAGCTGCGCCGGATGCCGGTGGCCGCCGGCCACGAGGTGATCCGCGGCGACTTCCACGTCCTGGCCCGCTGCACTGCCGGAAGCGGGCGCATGACCATCGACTTCGTCGCGCACGACCTGGCCGCGGACACGGTCGCCTGGATCCGCCCCGGCTGGACCCACCGCTGGGACGATATCGCCGAGCTGATGGGCGATCTCATCCTGTGCCGCTCGGAACTGGTGCCCGCCGCGGCCCTCGGACATCTGCCGTCCCCGGCCACGCCCCCGGTGGTGACCGCGAATCCCTTGACCGACTCCGCCTTCGAGCATCTGACCAGCGAATACGCCGTCGATCCGCCGAATACGGCCATCTTGCACCACCTGCTGAGCGCGGTGACGCTCCGGCTGGCCGCGGGTCTGCCCGCCCTGCCCGACCCCACCGATCTCTTCGACCGTTTCGCCCGCCTGGCCGAGCGGTACCACTCCGAAACCCGCGAAGTCGCCTGGTACGCAGCCCAACTCGGCTACTCGCCCCGCACCCTCTCGCGCGCCGTGCAATCGGCCATCGGCGCCACCGCCAAGCAGTACCTGAACGCCCGCGTCACCCTCGAAGCCAAACGCCTGCTCGCCCACGAGCCGGTGACCACCGCCGAATGCGCCCGCCGCCTCGGCTTCGACGACCCGGCCAACTTCACCAAGTTCTTCCGTGCGAACACCGCCACCACCCCCACCCAGTTCCGCCTGGATCTCACCGGGCAATAGATCCGGCCCGAGGCGAAGCATCACCGCGACTCCGGCGGCACGCTGTTCGAATCCGACGTGCGGGCATCGGCGCCGCCATCACGGCAGATCGTTTCGGGGATTTTGTGATTGCCGGGCGATTCGGCTGTGACCTGTCGGATCGTCGCGTTAGGTTGGGCGGGTGCGGGTGGAGATGACGAGCGATCCGGTGGAATTCCAGCAGCGAGTGGCCGGGTTTATCGGGCGTGATCCCTTGCGGCACACGGTGATGTCGACGGTCCTCGCCAATGAGATCGCCGGTCTCACCATCGCCCGTGAGCCCTCCTATTTCGCGTCGGTACTCACGGATGACGTTGTGGGCGTTGCCATGCGGAGCGCCGGGCGCGGAGTGTGGCTGGGGCAGTCGCCGATCGACGCGGTGCCGCTCCTGGTGACCCGGTTCGCCGAGCTCCTGCCGCAGATCGACGACGTGCACGGCACCGAGCCGCTGGCCGGGCCGTTCGCGGCGGCGTGGAGTGCGCTGCGCGGCAGGGCCTGTCACGCGGGCCACGGTGCGCGGCTGTACCGGCTCGGGCCGCTGCGCCCGCCGCTTGCGCCCCCGGGCAGGGCCCGCCCCGCCACCGCGGCGGATATCGATGTCAGCGGGCGCTGGCTCGCCGAGATGGCCCGCGAACTGGGCGATAAGCATCTGGCCATGAACGACAAAGGAATCCGCGCCCGTATCGAGGCCGGACGCTGGTGGCTGTGGGAGGACGACGGAAAACCGGTGTCCCTGACGGCGCACCAGGTCCCGGTCAACGGCTGGGTCCGGATCGGGCCGGTCTTCACGCCCCGGGCCGCTCGCGGCCACGGCTACGCCTCGGCACTGGTCGCGGAGGTTTCCCGGCGGCTGCGCGAGACCGGGGCCGAGGTCTGCCTGTACGCCGACATCGACAATCCGACCTCGAACAAGATCTACCGCGCCATCGGATTCGAGGCGGTCATGGACGAGGTGCACTACGCCTTCGAGTGAGCGTGCCGGCTGCGAGTGCCTTTCCTGCTTCGAGTGAAGGACGGTCACGCCTTGTGTGCGAGGCCGCCGTAGGCGGCGATCGGGGCGGGTTCGCCGATTCGGGCGGGGTTGATGCGCCATTCGGTGATGCGCGCGAACCCCGGCTCGTCGAAGGACAGGCCGTCGAAGGCTGCCCGGATCTGCTCCTGGGTACGTGGGTAGTACGGGACGCCACCGGATTTGGCGTATTCCTCGCACAACTCCACGTACGGCCGACTGTCGGTGGTGCCGTCCCACAGCACCAGATAACTGCCCGACGGTACTGCCTGCATAACCGTGCGCACGATCCGCAGCATGTCGTCGTAGGTGCGGGCGTGCCCGAGCACCCCCATGAACATCACCGCGATGGGCTGGTCGAAGTTCAGCACGGTGCGGGCCTCGGCGATGATCTGCTCGGGATCGTGGAAGTCGCGCTCGATATAGGTGGTGACACCCTCAGCGGTGGTGTCGGTCAGCAGCGCGCGTGCGTGGGCGAGTACCAGGGGGTCGTTGTCGACGTAGACGATCTTGGCTTCCGGCGCTACAGATTGGGCGACCTCATGGGTGTTCTGCATCGTGGGCAGGCCGGTGCCGATATCGAGGAACTGACGAATTCCGGCTTCGCGGGCGAGGTGGCGGACCGCGCGGATGAGGAACTCGCGCGATTGCACCGCCATGGTCGCGATGTCGGGATCGATCTTCAGGCTCTGCTCACCGACCTCCCGGTCGATCTCGTAGTTGTCCTTGCCGCCCATCCAGAAATTCCAGATCCGCGCGGAATGCGGGATATCGGTACGGATCACCGGTCCGGTCTCGTTCACGTCGAATTCCATTCCTTCGTCGATGCACACGCCCCGCGCCAGCCGTGCTGCCCGCCCCCGACCCGGTCGTGCACCTCCGGCGTCGTCCGACGCTATAAAGCGCAACCCAGTCCGTACAATAGTCCGAACATGTTGCCCCAACGCAACTTCCATGATCGGACGAACCTGCATGTTCGGTCCCACCGCGCAGCCCGTCGGCCAACATCTCCTCCCGAGTCGAGTTCGTCGACGGTGCGGGATCAGCGGGTTGGGTCGGGGTTGAGGGTACGGTGTTGACGCCTCAGGTTGGGGTCCCTTGGTAGTTCGACACCGGGGGTGGGAGTGGATTGCTCGACAGGCATGCCCTCGCGCCGCCGGAATATCCGGTCCAGCTGGACATTCGACTTGAACTACCATGACAGGCGCACATAGTGAACATGGGTTCGGGTTCGCGGAACATCAGGCCGCGCCGTCCTGGCAGGAGGGACGACCGTGGCCGCTGACCTGGTCGAAGGCGAACTGAACATCGATGGATTGCGCCGGACCTTCGGGGTGCGCCCACCGCGGCGGCAGCACGCGCCACTGGTGCTGGTGCTGCACGGAAACCAGGGCCCGTCGGCGACCGAGCGCCTGATGTACGACTGGACCAGCTTCGCCCGGCACGCCGACGAGTGGGGGATCGGGGTCGTCTACCCGGACGGGTGGGAAGGCTGCTGGGCCGACGGTCGCGGGGTCACCACGGCGGACGAGGCGGGCGTGGACGATGTCGCCTTCCTGCGGGCCGTGATCGACTGGTGCGCTGCGCAATTCGACACCCAGGACGATCGCGCGGTCGTCACCGGCATCTCCAACGGCGCGTTCATGTCGCACCGGATGGCCCTCGAGGCCGGCGATCGGGTGGCGGTCTTCGCCGCCGTCGCGGGCGGGCTGCCGGAGGCGCTGACCGGGATCCGGCCCGGGCACGCGGTGTCGGCCATGCTGATCAACGGCGACGCCGATCCGGTGGTGCCGATCACCGGCGGCTACTCGCGGCATCTCGGTCCGAACGGCGAATCGCGGGGCGGCACCAGGGGATTGGCGGACTCCGCGCGGTACTGGCGCGAGCTCGACGGCTGCACCGGGCCCGGCGAGTCCGTCACCACCGACCGGTCGACCCGCACCACGGTGAGCCAGGGTGTCGGCGGCACCGTGGTATCCGAGTGGACGGTCTTCGGCGGTGGCCACACCTGGCCGGGCACACCGGTGCCGGAACCCTGGGCCGGCAGCCCGGGCTCGGCGGTGTCGCTGGAATTCGATGCCGCCGAGCAGATCTGGCGCTTCGCCGAGCCGCTGCTGGTGTCAGCGGACGCCCGCAAGCTCTGAAAAGGTCTATCCGTCAAAAGGAGAACGGAATGGCGATCATCGGCAGACTGCTGCGGAACCGGCGCGCCGCGCCCGAGGACCTGGCCTGGTGCCGGCCGAATCTGGCAGCGGGTGACGTCTTCGAGGTGACCAGCACGGATTTCGAGCACGAGGCGGTGCTCGATGTCCGGCACGCCATGAAACGGGTCGGGGGGCAGGACCTGTCGCCCGCACTGGCCTGGTCGGGCGTCCCGGCGGACACCGCGCAGCTGCTGCTGGTGGTGGAGGATCAGGACGCGCCGTTCGGCGGTCCGTTCGTGCACGCGCTCGCGCTGCTCGATCCGAAGATCGGCGAACTGCCCAGTGGCGCACTGGCTTCCGGCTCCACCATCGACGGTGTCGAGGTGCTGCGCTCGAGCTGGGGGCGCGGATATGTGGGTCCGGGTCCGGTCCCGGGGCACGGGCCGCACCGGTACGTCTTCCAGGTCTTCGCACTGACGGAACCGGTCACCATCCCCGGCGGCGGCTCTGCCGAATCGGCCAAGCCGCGGGCGGTACTCGCCGCTGCCAGGGCGCACGCCCGGGGCCGGATCGACGGTTTCTACGAACGTCCCTGACGGGATACGGCAAAGACCCCCTGGGAATGACGAAGAGCCGCGGCCCGATAGGCCTGCGGCTCTGTTCTTTTCGGATACCACTGTCAGTTGGCGGTGTTGACCGGTAGCGACAGCACCACCTCCCGCTCGTTCCCGGGCAGGTAGTGGACGTTCACCACGCGGCCGACCTGGACCATCGAGACCGCCGCCGGGGGCAGGAACTTCTCGGTGCGCGTCTCGAAGGTGCTGCCGTCCGGGCGGGTGACCACCAGCACCAGATCCAGCCGCGAGTGGCCGTCGCGGATCTCCCCGGGCACCGACAGTGACCGCACCACGGCCTGGGCCGCGATGCCGCGCCGGGCGATATCGAGCTTCGCGGGGGTGGTGAAGCCCTTGCGGATGTTGGCCGCGTTCATGGCTTCCTGCGCCGCGGAGGTATCTCCGGACATGTCCACCTCGACCTTCTCGAGCCGGTCGGGCAGGTAGCGGACCGGCAGCACCACGCCGGGCCGCAGCAGCGCCAGCTGGGTCAGCGGCACGATCATCTTGGCGTGCGAGGCGAAGACCTTGCCGTCGGCGCCCTCGACCCGGAAGTCGATGCGCACCTGCGGCTGCTCGTTGAGGTAGACGCCGGTCTGGCGGACACCCTCGACGGTGCCCAGACCCACCAGGCCATTGCGGAACTGGGAGCTGTTGTTGCCGGTGAAGGCCGACATGATGCCGTCGCCGGTGAAGGCGAAGGCGATGGGGACGATGGTCAGGGCGATGATCGGCAGGGCCATCTGCGGGCCGACCCAGCCGAAGACGCTGTCGGAGGTGAGGCCGTGCCACAGGTAGTAGCCGATGGCCAGGATGCCGAGAGCGAGTGCTGCGTAGCGGATTTGGTTCTTCATGAGCTTTCCGGATCGGAGACGTGGGGGGAAGAGCCCGCTCATGCCCGATGGCACGAGCGGGGAGAACGGGGCCCCCGCGTCGGGGGCCGGTGGACGGACCGGCTCAGCCGCCGACGATGGTGCTGCAGGCGAAGACGATCTCGAACTTCTCGGTCTTCGGGCCGGCCATCGGGTTGGACAGGTCGGGGGTGCCGACGCCCTCGCCGCTGACGGTGTAGGTGTTGCCGCTCTTGGTCACCTTGGCGTTGCCGCCCGGCATGCCGTTGCCGAAGCCGAGCGCGTACGGCTGGCCGTTGTCGCCGCCCTTGGTGCCGGTGATGCCGACCGCCTGCACGGTGGTGTCGCCGGTGATGGTGGCGCTCGCGCTGAGCGTGCCGTAGGTGGAGTTGCCGCTGTCGGTCAGTGCCAGCGCCAGATTGCCGCCCTGCTTGGCGCAGGTGGTCTCGAACTTGGCGCTGATCGCCTTGCCGTCGACCGAGGCCGAGGACGCGCCGCCGGCGGGGGCCGCGGAGCCCGGGGCCGAGGTGGCCGCGGCGGAGGTGGCCGCGGGGGCGGCGGTGGTCGGGCTGGACTTGGAGCTGCTCGAGTTGCTGGAGCAACCGGTGACCAGCAGGGCCGCCGCCGCGGTGGCGGCGAGGACGGCGGTGGTCAGGCGGACGGGCTTGGAGTTCATGGTCATTCCTCGTTCTCGTGATGTTGGCTCCGTGGTGGAACCGATGCCAGAACCGTAGAAATCGGCACCCGGCCTACCGATCCCAACTTCCGGCACGCGAAAGGCGGTGAAACTGGGCTAACCTGGGCGAATGCGACGACCGCGGGCCATGGTGCTGGATGAGGTGTGGCGCCGGCTCGACGGGGTCGAACCCTTGAGCGGACCGCACGGCGGACCCCTGCGGCGGACCGTCAAGCTGATCCTGGATCCGCTGGTCATCCGCCCGGTTCAGCACCCGCAGTGCGCGGGCTCCATGCTCTCCGCCGACGGAGCGGTGTTGCTGGCCACCCGGATTCACGCCGCCGCCGATGTCCTGCGCGCCACCGCGGCCTGGTTCACACTGCTCAAGCGGACGCGCCGGGCGCTGCGGATCACCGAGGGCAATGCCCAGGACCTGTACTTCCAGCGCTGCTTCGAACTCGCCACCGTCTCCGGCCTGCCGGACCCGGTCGGCGACCGGGCCGCCGCGGAAGCCGCGCTGCGCGAGATCCACGGGCTCGCCGCCGGCCGCACCACCCAGGCACTCAAGGAATACCTGTCCGAACCGGCCCGGGTCGGCGAGCTGACCGAACTGATCCAGACCGCCTGGCGGCGGCGCCCGCTGACCGAGGTGCCCGACCACTCCGAGCTGTTGGCCGGACTCCTGGAGGATTGCGCCGCAACCAGATTCGACGGCGCCGATGACCCCGCCGATATCGACGCCGTCATCGACGCATACGTCGGCACTCACACCGGAATCCGGCTGTGGCTCAATGAAATAGGCTGCACCGCACAGGAATTCGGACTCACGCTGTACCCCCTTCCGCTCCCGCCCCAGGTCGGCTTCTCGGCCTCCACCGCCACCCTCGGCCTGCCCCTGGACCGGACCATCCACGAGCGCATCTTCACCGTTCTGCAAGCTTCCAGCGAACGGTCCGACCTGCCTGCGATCCCCGAACTGGTTGCCGCCGAGATCGCCCGCGCATGCGCCCCCTGGGCCCTGCTGGACGAATCCCTCCGGGTGGCCGCTGCCGCCGGCGCCACCCTGGCGGTCGACCTCCGCCCCCTCGGCGCACCGCTTCCCATCGGCTACGCCCCGGACGGCGACGCCGCCCCTACTCCCAGATCCACTGTCACCCTGGCCGGTGCGGCCACCGGTCTGCTGGGCGCGGCCGTCGGCCTGACCGGCACGGCCGCCGGGCTGCTCGCCGGCTCGACCGGGCTGGCGGGTACCGCGGCCGGGGTGACGGGCGCCGTCGCCGGATTGACCAGTGCCGCAGCCGGTTCGACCCGGCCGGGCGCGCCATCGAGCGGCGGTGCGGCGGCGCGGATGATCAATGGGCGATGGCAGCGCGAAGCCTATGTGCTGCAGGCGCGGCGCATGGCGGTGCGGGTGGACGCGGTCGACGGTCCACTGGGGGCGATAGCGGCGGATCTGCGCGTGCCGTGGCGTCCCTACCTGCGCAGACTATGGGCGCGACTGCACGGGCGGGACGTCCGTGAGTTCCCCGTGTACGCCGTGGACGAGCTCTGGGATCTGCTGGACGGCGTGGCCCGGTCGGTGATCCTGGACCACCGGATGCGGGTGAAACGGGCCCTGGCCGCCGGCGCGGCGGCCGAGCCCGGCGATCGGGAATCGAGGGTGGGATGACGAACTCGGCGGTCACGATCCACCGCTACCCCGACGGGTTGCGCGGCATAGTCCCGGTCGGCGACCCGGCCGCCCTGCACGTCGCCCCGGGGCCCGACTCCATGGTGCTCGAGGTCGTCGGCGGCCACCTCATCTGGAGTGTGCTTGCCGGACAAGAACTTCCGGCGGCGCTGATCGACGATGTGGATGCCGCGCAGGAATGGGTGTGGGCGCTCTACGGCGAATCCGCCGCCCTGGCCCTCGACTCCGTCCGGCCGGGCGGGCCGGTCGTGACAGCTGACGATCAGCCGGTACCGGCGGTCGCCACGGGTGAGCGCCCGGTCGAGGTACCCGCCGCTCCCGTGCTCCGGTCGCAGGCCGTCAGCGCCCGCCGACTCGCGTACGCGCACTGGGCATCCCGGTGGTGGCCGGCATCCGCCCTGGACGGCATCGCCGACCTCGACCCGGCGCTGCTGGACCGCGATATCGCCCTGCTGACCGAGGAGTGCGAACTGCTGGTGGACGGCGTGGACGCGCTCGCCCCGCCGGCTCCCGCCTATCTCGAAACATCGTTGCGCGCTTCTGATTACGCTCTCGCGGCCGGTGACGAGGCCCGGCCCGGCGGTACCCTGGTACTGGCCCGCGGCACCGGCGGGTGGGACTGGCGCCGCTGCCCGCCCGGGCTGGTCGACGCCTCCGAATCCGCGGTGTCCTGGGAACTCGTCCGCGACGCCGGAGCGACCAGCGTGGCCATCGCGGTGGCGGCGCACCCGGGCCTGCCCGACGCGGTTCCGGCCCACCTGCGGCCCTGGGCCCGCATCGATACCGGCCGTGGCGAGCTCGACACCGAACTGCGGGCCGCCGATGACACCTGGATCGGCGAATCCGTGCTGTCCGCACCGGCTTCCGCCGTCCGGGTCGCCATCCACGTCCCCGGTTTCGGGCCGGATCCCGAGGCCGGCCCGGCCTCGGCCGATGACGCGGCCACCGACACCGCGGCCGCCCTGCGCCGGCAGATCCGCGACTTCGCGGCCGCCCGGCTCCGCACAGCGGCCGACCCGGCCGTCGACGACTCCGGCCCGCTGGCCCCCTTGCTCGCCGAAATCGCGGCCGCAGAGGCGGATTCGGACTACTGACATGTCGTATGTGGAGTCGGGGCTCGACACAGCGGAGAGTCCATTGCTGCGGGCCGGGGCCGAGGCGGTCGCGCGGGGCGAGTTGTGGGAGGCGCTGCGGGTTTTCGAGCAGGCCGCGGAGACGGAAACCGGGGATCTGCGGCTGTGCGCGCTGGTGGACGTGGCGGTGGTGACCGATCAGCTGGGGGATCACGCGGCGGCGGTGGAGCGGTTTCGGGAAGCGTTGGGGGAGATGTCTTCCGGCGCGCGGCGGATGTATCCGGGTGCGCTGATCGGGTTGTCACAGGCCATGCAGAACCTCGGGGATCTGGATGGGGCGCAGGAGGCGCTCGAGCGGGCTCGGTCGGCGCTGGATCGCGCGGATGCGCCGGGGGACCTGCGCCTGGCGTGCCTGGTGTCGTCCACCGCGGTGGCGTTGCATCGGCAGCACTGGTGGCGGGCCCTCGATCTGGCGGTCGAATCCCTGGATGCGGCACGGCGTTTCGATCCCGAGCGGGTCGGGCACCCGCTCATGAATCTGGCCGCCGCCCACTTCGAGACCGGGCGCTGGGAGCTGGCACAGGATTTCGCCGGTCAGGCCCTGGCGGCCTTCGAGGCGGTGAACGACAGCGTGGGGGTGGCCGAGACCCGGCAGAACCTGGCGCTGATGTACACGCGTACCGGATCCTTCGATGAGGCCGAACCGCTGCTCGCCGCCGCCCAGGAGCACTTCGAGGCGGCCGGTGCGGCGCATCGCGCCGGAATCGGGCTGAAGGTCATGGGATTCATCGCCGAGCACCGGGGTCGGCCGGAGGCGGCGCAGGCCCGGTATCGCGAGGCTTTGCGCCGATTCGAGGAATCCGGGGCGGTCATCGACACCGCGGATGTGCGACTCCGCTTGGCCACCACCGCATTCGCGGCCGGGCGATTCGAGGAGGGCGAATCCGAACTGGCCGCCGCCCGCGCCATCTACGCGGTGCGCGGCCTGGGCCTGCACTGCGCGCAGCTCGACTACTGGCACGCGGGGGTGCTGGAGCCGCTCGTCGGCCAGGTGCCCGGATTGCTCGCGCGGGCAGTGGATCTCGCGGTTCCGGCGGCGTTGGCCCTGGATGCCGTCCGCTACGAGCTGCCCGACGGCGCCCAGCGCGACACCTGGAACCGTCGCATCGTGAATCCCGCGTTGCGCCTGGCCTTCCGGTACTCGTATCTGGCCGGTGATGCCCGGCTGGTCGCCGATCTCATCGAAAATCAGTGTGCAGGAACAATTGTGGATGTCGACAGGCTGTCCGCGGAACCGCCCGCGCCGCTCGATCTGTTCCAGCCGTTCGAACCGCCGTCCGAGTCGGCCGCCGTTCAGGACGCGCTGCAACTCGGCACCGCGCTCGCGGCGGTGGCGGCCGGCGCGGGCCTGCCCGTCAGTCCGCCGCCGCGGGTCTCCGTTCCGCCGGACGGCCATATCGCCCTGTCCGCCTGGCTGGATGCCGCCGAGCAGCGCTACGGCCGTCGCGTCCGCGCCGAGCGGGTGATACCCGTATGACACCGACCGTCTGTGTCCGCATGGCCGATGCGGGCGACCTCTACCTGACCTGGCGCTGGACCGACGAGAGTGCGCCGGGCGGCGTCGGCGTGGTGCCGGAGGACCAGGTCGCGGCGGCCGTGGCCCGGTTCGCGGCGGCCCTGCCCGCGCCCGGCGTGGCCGGTGGTCTCGAATCCGCGCTCACCACCGGTGAACTGGCCTCCTATCGGGCGGAAAACACGCTGGCCCAATACCTCTCGTCGACCTTCCTGCCCTACAACCTGGCGGTGCGGCTGCACGAGCTCTATTCGCAGGGCATCCGGCCGCACATCCGCATCCAGCCGTCGCCGCGCACCGCGCAGGTGCCGTGGGAGCTCATCGCTCCCGATCCGGAGGTGCGGCTGGTGGAGATCGCCGACGTGAGCGTGCTCGCGCCCACCGGCATCGTGCACGCGCCCGCCCGGGCGACGCGGTCGTGGGCGGAGACCCGGACGCTGCCGGTGGTCGCCATCCTGGATCCGCGGGTGCCCGGCTTCCGCGCCGACTCCGCACTGGGATCGGTACTGGGCCGGATGGCCGCGGACGCGCCGCTCGCCGCCCTGGTCGCCACGCTCGCCGCCGCCGATCGGCTGAGCCCGGCCGTCGGCGATCCCCTCGCGGCGTTCCGCCGGACCGATCTGGACCGGGCCTGGCTGAGCCGCACCCTGCACGCGGGCGCGGCCCGCCTGCTGTACGTCGGCCACGTCACCGCCGCGGCCCCCGAATCCGGCCGCAGCGAATCGGCCACCCTGCACCTGTCCTGTACTGCCGCCAGTCCGGGCTGCGCACCGGCCTACCGTGACCACCGTCCGCTCTCGGCCCGCGACCTGCTGCTCGGCACACACGCGCTCACGGATGGTGTGGGCCATGACTATTCGGGCAATGGGCACGGAGCGGCGGTGCCTCGTACCGGGCCCGAAATCTGGCCGATCCCGAGCCGGGTCGCCCTGATCGCCTGTGAGAGCGGCGGCGACCTCCGCTTCGCCGAGCCCCTCGGCCTGGTCGCGGCCATGCTCACCGGAGGCGCGGAAGTGGTGACGGCCGGACGCTGGCCACTGCCCACCGATCTCGCCTTCCATCGCTTCGCGGGCACGCCCACCACCACGCACCCCTTCCAGGAAGCGGTGTGCGCCATCGACGCCGCCCACGAATCGTCCGATCCGGTCGCCGCTCTCAACGCGTGGCAGCGTGCGCATCTGGCCGCCTGGCGCAGCACCGGCGAGATTCAGCACTCCCCGCTGATCTGGGCCGCCTTCGCCACGGTCGACGCTCGCCGCTGAGTCACCGGAGCGGCTGAGCCCCCAGAACTATCGCCCCAGGAAGTCACGGGTCACGAAAGGATAACGGCCCCACCAGCTCTCCGATGAAGCCTCACGAAAGATCGGGAGTGGAGGGCGAATGGCGCGAATCGTGACAGGCATCGTGGTGGCGGCGGTGGCGGCCGCCCTGGCATCGATTGCCGGGCCGATCGGCCGCGCCGAGCCGGATGGCCTGCGGCACTGCGAGGTCAGCGCGGGCCGGCAGCCCGAGACGGCGACACCCGAAGAGGTGGGACTGGATTCGGCCGCGCTGCGGCAGGCGGTGGACGTCGCCTCCGACCCGACCCGATTCACCGTGCAGGTGTTCCGCAACAACTGCCTGATCGGCGGTGGGCCCACCAATCAACGCGCGGGCGGCGTCGCCTGGAATCTGTGGAGCGGCACCAAGAGCGTGGTGTCCCTGGTCGCCGGGATCGCCGTGGACGAACACAAACTGCGCGTGGACGATCCGATCGACGTCTACCTGCCCGCCGGGCTCGGCGACGCCGAACATCGCGCGATCACCGTGCGCAGCCTGCTGACCGAGACTTCCGGCATGGAGGTCGCCATCGCCTCCGAGGGCGTCACCGGGCTGGCCCGGCTCGACCCGAACGTGGTGGCGCAGGCGCTGGCCATGCCCATCGAGCATCCGCAGGGTGAGACCTGGCAGTACAGTCAGCGGGCCGTGGACCTGCTGGTCTATGTCATCCAGCAGGCCGTGGGCGAGGACTTCCAGGCGTACGCGCAGCGGAACCTGTTCGGCCCCTTGGGCATCGAGAAGTCCGACTATCTCTGGGCGCGGGACCGCAGCGGCAACACCTACGGGCACGCTCACCTGGTGCTGCCGCCCGACGACTACGCCAAACTCGGCCTGCTGCTGGTGAATCGCGGCAATTGGCATGGCCGGCAACTGATCTCCACCGGCTACCTGGCCCAGGCTACGACGCCCAACGATGTCAATCCCTGCTACGGCTTCCTGATCACCGTCAACGGCCCGGATTGCGAGGACCTGTTCCCCGGACTGCCCAAGGACGCCATCCAGATGGCCGGGATGATGCGCCAGGACAACTTCATCGTCCCCAGCCTGGGCCTGCTGGTCAGCTGGACCGGTGTCACGGTTCCCGGTGGCGCGGTGAGCTTTCCGCACGACGTGCTGCGTGGGCTCACCACCGCGTTCCGGACCCCGAGCCTGCCCGACCCGGGTCCGTACGTACCACGGCCGGACACCAGCCTCACCGACCCGATGTTCATGAACCCGGACGCCACGCTGGCCGCTCTGGGCCTCGGCCCGATGGCCTACCCGGGCTGCGGCATTCTGGAATGCCTCGGCAAGCCGCTGTATCCGCCGTTCGGTGACTGGCCGCCGGGCTGCTTCATCCTCGGCTGCGTGGGGACCGACCCGGCGACCCCCGGCATCCGCTGACCGAACGCTACTGCGGCTGACCGCAGTTGGCGCAGAAGGCAACCCCGACCTGGACCTGATGGCCGCAACCCCGGCAATTCGATTGCAGGGACAGAGCGCTGCCGCAGGTGGAGCAGAACTTGCCGCCCGTGGTGTGCGCGCCGCAGGTCGGGCAGGACACCCGGGCCGGGGTGGCCACATCGTGCTGGGACGCCCAGTCCTGCTGATAGGCGGCCTCGCGGATCTGCGAGCCGCGGGCCTCGGCCTGTGCCTGAGCGATCTGGTGCGCCACCTGCGGCGAGCAGTTGGTGCACTGCCCGACCTGCTCGTTCCAGCACACCCGGTGGCACACCCAGCGGCCGCAGCCGCCGCACAGCCGGAAGTCGCTGCGCACCTGCTCGACCGCGCGCGCGAACGCCTTGTCCTTGGTGCTGGAGGAGGAGCCGCCCCAGTGGTTCGAGTAGCTCTCAGCGGCATTGGAGATCTTGTCGATGGCGCGCACCTGATCGCCGAAGAGATCACGCAGCACACGCAGCGCACCCCGGCCGCGGGAGAAGTAGTTCTGTTCGAACGGCGACTTGTAGGCGGTGCTGCAGCGATCACAACGGAACTCCCACTGGAATCCGTCGTCATTGGATTCGTCGTGGTAGTAGCTGGTGAAGACGACCGGACCGGTCATGGTCGAGTTATTCCTTTGCGGCTGAGCGGAACTCTGTGAACGGACGCGCCCGGAGCCCCCCGGACCGTGTTTCGTCAGGTTCTTATCGTATGACTCGCTTCGCCCGCAACACATCCCACGAATCCCCCGCGGCCGGGGATGCGGGTCAGTCGGTGAAGCCGACCTCCACCTCGGTGCGGTCGCGCCGGGTGTACATGTCCCAATACCGATCACCCAGTTCGTTATTGGTCATGCGCGGGATGCTCACGCCCGGCGGAACCAGCTCGGGATGCTCGTCGACCATCTGCTCGGCCCGGCTGTCGCCGATCAGCACGCCGATATTCAGCAGGCCGACGTACACGCCGGTACCGCGCAACTCCTCGGCGAGCTGCAGCAGGTAGCCGCGCTGGGCGGCCAGGGCGACGCCGATATTGGCCAGGTACGGCAGCACCGTGTGGGCGGACGACCCGGAGGAGTACAGCAGTGCGCCCTCTCCGCGCTCGATCATGGCGGGCGCCAGGGCCCGGGTCATGAGCACGGGGGAGTGGAGTTTCAGCGCCATCGGGACACGCAGGTCCGGAATGTCCAGGGCGAGTGTGGCGGGAATGCGATCGGTCATCTCGCCGGCCGCGCCGTGCAGGGCGACATCGATGTCACCGAAGGTCTTTCGGATGGTCGCGACGGCATCGGTGAGCTGCGCCGCGTCCGTCACATCGGCTGGGAAGGCGGCGGCCTCGATGCCTTCGGCCTTCAGATCGACGACGTGCTGCTCGGCCTTGCCGGGTTTGCGGCCGATGACGGCCACCCGGAAGCCCTCCCGGCCGAAGCGCCGGGCGACGCCCATGCCCAGGCCCGGGCCGAATCCGAAGATCGCGATGGTCTTGCTCATGCTCGTTCCTCGCTAAGTTGATCCATGGTTCAAGTTACGTGACCGACGCTAGCATGAACTTGAACCTATGCTCAACTTAAATCCGCTGCCCGATTTGTAGGATCGGCGAATGCCCGCGCACAAACCCCTCCGCCTCGACGCCCGCCGCAATCGCGACGCGCTGGTGACTGCGGCGCGCGAGGTCTTCGCCGAACGCGGGCTCGACGCGCCGCTCAAGGAGATCGCCGCCCGCGCGGGCGTGGCCATCGGCACGCTGTACAACCGCTTCCCGACCCGGGACGATCTGATCGCGGCGGCCGTGGAGGATCGCATCGAGGCGGGCGGGCGCATTGCGGAAGAGGCGCTGGCACTTGGCGATCCGTGGGGATCGTTCGTCTATCTCGTCGAAAAGATCTGTGAACTACAGGCTTACGACCGGTTGCTCAACGAGCTGGCGCTACGGGCCGCGCCCAGTCCGGAGATCGCCGCGCAACGCGATCGAGGCCACGCGATCATGCGCGAAATCATCACGCGCGCACAGGATGCCGGGGTGCTGCGGGCGGACTGGGCGCTCGAGGACATCGCCTTCATCACCTGGTCGCACACCCGGGTGGTGGAGCAGACCGCGGGTATCGCACCCGAGGCCTGGCGGCGCAATCTGGCCCTCATGCTCGATGGGCTGCGCGCGGAAGCCGCTCACCCGCTGCCGGTTCCGCCGATCAGCGAGGAGCAGCTGAACGGCTCGCTGCTGGCCGATCCGGACCGCGACTGACCGGGCCGATCGCTGCCCCGAGAAAACGGTGGAATCGGCTCCGGTTACCGTCGAGGGGATAATTCGTTCGCTTGTGTGTTGGAGGTAGTGACAATGGCAGGGATTCCCGCGGTACCGACCTCGCTGCTGGTGGCCGGAGGGCTCACCGGTGGCTTCGCCCTCGCTCAGGCCACCAAGAAGCGTCAGCTCGGTGGCGCGGTGTTCGCGGCGGGCACGGCGGCCGCCTTCCCGCGCTGGCGCAAGACGGTCGGCACCGGTGGTGCGGCCGCGTTGACCGGGCTCGCCGTCGGCGCGATGGGCGCCTCGCACCCGCTCGCCAAGAAGATCGGCGCCTGGCCGTCGGTCGCGGTGGTGTCCGGTGTGGTCGCGGTGGCCGCGTGGGCCGCGGTGGACCGTCGCGCCTGATTCATCAGCCGGTCCTCCGGCGTATTTCGGACCGTAAGGCTCGAGGGCGTGCCGGGGGACCGGAAGCGCAATACCGTGGAGTATGCGCACTTTCGTTCATCTGCTGCTGTTCGCCGCCGCCATCGCGGTGGCGGTCGGGGTTTTCGGTCCGCTGGTCGGCACGGTCGACGCGCGGAATGTCCAGTTCTCCGACCTGCGGAGCGGATTCGCCTCGGGCCGGTCACTGGACCAGATCGGCGCACAGTCGGGGTCCTTCACGACCTCCCTGGCCATCGGGCTGCTCGGAGTGGCGACCGTGGTGCTGGTGGCCGCGCTGGTCGGATCGCGGATCCTGGGCTGGATCGGCGTCCTCGTCGGCCTGGCCGGGCTCGGCGTGCTGACCTGGCGGCTCGACCAGCGCTTCGATCACGAGCTGCGCACCGACTATCGGCATCTGCTCAGCGGGACCTGGGGGTTGTACCTGGTCGGCGGCGGGCTGGTGCTGTCGCTACTGCTCCTGCTGATCCCCCGCGAACGCCGCTTGCCGCCGCCGCCCGGACCCGGCTTCTGATCTCGTAATCCACTGTCGGCCTTCACTGTTCGATCAACTACCGAACCACCACGTAACCCGGCGTCGTATCTAGGGCGAACGAGGAGGTTCATTCAATGCACACCAACAACGCCCTGATCGCCGTCCGGAAACCGCTGACCTACCTGGTCGCGGCCGGAGCCCTGTTCGCCACCGCCGCCGGCATCGCCGCGGCCGAACCGCCGGGCTCGACGATCTCGGGCGGCTCCGGGGCCGGATCCACCGCCCCGGGCACATCCCACCACACCGTCATCACCTACTCGACCGACCCCTACGGCTACTCCTACCAGTACGAATACGTCGACCCCGCCCCGCAACCCGCCGCCCCCGACCCGGCTACCACCAACCGGCTCAGCACCGGCGGTTCGGACCACACCTGGATGCCCGTCGCCCGCCCCGATGGCACCGGCTGGACGGTGTGCACCCAATATTCCACCGTCTGCAAATAGTCCCCCCGCAGTCGAAAATCCTGACTCGCCCTCGGTGCGATCGCTCCGAACCGCCGCTCTCGCAGTGAGTTCCGAAATCTCACCGGCCGAGTAGCTGGATCAATCTACGCAGCTGCGCACTGTAATACTCTTCGAATTCCGGTGAGCCGGGCTGCTTTCCGGTCGCCTGCAGGGCTGTCTCGGGAAGCATGACGGGTGCCAGGATCATGCCCATCAGGGCCATTCTGATGAAGGCGGGGTCGATCCCGGGGGAGATCTCGCCGCGTTCCTGGGCTCGGGTCAGGTTCTCCAGATCGGCGTCGACAGTGGCCGATCCATCCAAATAGTCAGTGGCAGAACCACTTCCGGTAAGGCCGCGCCACACCAGCAGGCGGGCCGGGCGGGGATCGGCGAGCACCGCGGACAGATACCGGGCGGCCACCTCGTCGAGCGGGAGTTCCGGATCCGCGCGCTCGGCTTCCGCCGCGGGCCAGCCACGCTGAATCTCGTGGTACAGGCCCTCTTTACCGCCGAAGTAGTAGGCGATCAGCTGCTTGTTGACCCCGGCGCGATCGGCGATCTCCTGCACCCGGGCACCGTCGAATCCCTTGGCGGCGAACTCGTCCAGGGCCGCGTCGAGCAGGGCCTGGCGGGAGCGCTCGGCGTCGCGGCGGCGATCGGCGGCGCTGGGCGCGCGCCGGGGCCGGCGACCCGCGGCAGGCGGGACGGGGTCCGTATCAGGGTCGGGCGCGGTTGCCATCCGACCATCGTAATGCGGTGGATGACTGTGTCATCCACCGAGCCGACGGTGTCATACATTCGTATGTTATCCATTTGGTTGACACTTGTATCCAAACGGATGACACTTCGACGTGTGACTATCTCGAACATCCCGGGCACGGCAGTGGATCGGGCCGCGCTCACTCCGCAGGCCCGCCGGGCCATTGTGGTTGTGCTGGTCGGCGCGATACTCGCCTTCCTCGACGCGACCGTCGTCAATGTGTCCCTGAAATCGCTGGCCGCCGATCTGGGCGGCACGCTCGATGCGATTCAGTGGGTCGTCACCGTCTACCTGCTGGTGCAGGCGGCCGTGCTGCCCGTGACCGGCTGGGCCGCACGGCGCGTCGGGCGTAAACGGCTCTATCTCGGTGCGCTGCTGCTGTTCACGCTCGCCTCGGTGGCCTGTGCCGCCGCGGGGAGCGTCGGCATGCTGATCGCGGCCCGGGTGGCCCAGGGGCTGGGGGCGGGGGTCATGATCCCGGTCGGGCAGATGATCCTGGTCACCGCGGCAGGGCGGGAGGGGATGGCGAAAGCCATGGCGGCGGCGGGCATTCCGATGGTGCTGACCCCGGTGATCGGACCGACGATCGGCGGGCTACTGCTGGAATACGCGGGCTGGCAGTGGATCTTCCTGATCAACGCGCCGATCGGCGCGATCGGGCTGGTGCTGGCCGCGCGGCTGCTGCCGTCGGATGAGCGCGCCGAATCCACCGAGGCGCTGGATGTGCTCGGTCTGATCCTGGTCTCGGCGGGCACGGTCGGAATCACCTACGGACTGTCCGAGGCGGCGTCGCGTGGCTTGACCGACCCGAAGGTGCTCGTAACACTGTGCGGCGGTGCGATTCTGGTCGCGGTATTCGTCACGCATTCGCTGCGGGTCCGGAATCCGGTCCTGGACCTGCGCCTGTGGCGGGACCGCTACTTCGCCGCGGGGACGGTCTCGACCCTTGTCATCGGTGCGGTGACGTTCGGGGCAATGGTGCTGCTGCCCTTGTACTTTCAGCTGATTCGCCATCAGGACGCCGCCCACACCGGCCTGCTGATGGCACCGCAGGGCATCGGCGCGGCCCTTGCCATGGTCCTGTCCGCGCGCCTCTACGAGCGCGTCGGCGCCCTCACCTGCCTGCTGGGTGCTCTCGTCTGCTGCGTCGCCACCGTGCCGTTCATGCTGCTCGCCGATGACACCCCCTATTGGCTGCTCTGCCTCGCCATGATCGTCCGCGGCCTGGGTATCGGGCTGGCTGCTATGCCCGCCATGACGGCGGCCATGCGGGAGCTCACTCCGTCCCAGATCATCGACGCCACACCACAACTCACCGTCATGCAGCGTGTCGGCGGCTCGGTCGGCACTGCCGTCTTCGTGGTGATCCTGCAACGGCACCTGCCTGGCGGGATCGGCCAGCCGGGCCACGGGGCCGCCTTCGCGGTGACCTTCGGCTGGGTGTTCGCGGGCTCCGCCCTCGCCCTCCTGCCGACCGGGCTGTTGGCGGTGCTGGAGCGTCGATCGCGTAGGCGCCCGGCGGTCAGCGCCGCGGCGAGTTGACCGGCGACGCGGTCCCAGCCGTGCCGGTGGCGGTCGACGAAATCCGGTGGGGTGGAGTGAATGGCGGGAAAACCGTTCCGGCACAGCTGGTTCGGCAGACGTGCGGGCTGGTCATCGGTGGGCGTCCAGCCAGTGCGCCAGGGTGTTCAGGGCCGACTGATCGATGGGCTGGAAGTTGTCGTGCAGGACGTCGGTGGTGGGGCCGAGGGAGTGGCCGAGGCCGGGGAAGAGACGGAGGGTGTGGTCGCGGTTGCCGGCGGCGGCCAGGGCGGCGTCGAGGCTGGACGAACCCGCGGGAGGGACGTTGGCGTCGTTCACACCCTGCAGGATGAGCACGGGCGCAGTCAGTTTCGGGGCCTGTTCGATGAGGCTGGGGAGGGCGCGGGCCGGGTCGTAGATGTCGTAGATGCCGCCGGGGCGCATCGCGGACTCCAGGTAGAACTGGTAGACGGGGCGAAACTCGAGGTCCACGTCGAGCTTGCCGTCTCGGTTGAGATCCCAGGTCGGGCGGACGGTGAAGTCTCCGGCATCGGCGTTCACGCAGGCGAAGCGGAGCGCGAGCTTGGCCATGAGGCCGCCGTTGCCGTGGAAGGCGCGGTCGAGTTCATCCGGTCCGAGCAGGCCGTTCGACGCGAACCGCGAGAGGTACGGCGCGTAGACCTGCTCGCCCTGGTAGCCGAAGGTCACGCGCCAGGGGAGTGCCACCGGGCCCTGGAAGATGGTTCCGGCCAATTCCGGATGGGTCGCCGCCAGGGCGGCCGCGACGGTGCTGCCCTCGCTCCAGCCGTAGACGAAGACACGGTGCGGGTCGACGTGTGAATCCTGCTCGGCGGCGCGCAGGACCTGATCGGCGTCGTCCCGCATGTCGTTCAGGTCGAGTTTGGTCCAATAGTCGGCACTGTCGACATCGCCGGGGCCGCGCACATAGCGCTTGTTGTAGCGCATGACGGCGTAGCCGCGGCTGGTCAGGTCGTCCGCGATATCGAGAAAGATATGGGAGCCGGACGGTTGGTCGGCGTCGAGATCCTCGGGCCCCGACCCCGGAATCATCACCACCACAGGCGCATTGCGCGCCCCCGCAGGAAAGTCGAGCTCACCCGAGCCGGTGAAATCTCCGAACTGGAAGGCGAAGGACTCGCGTTCGACCGTGGGCTCCGCCGCGGCCACGCCGCCGGTACCCACGACCAGCGCGATCGCCCCCAGTGCCACTGCCCCGCGGATCCCCATGAGCGGCAATCTAACCGCCGGTGCTCGATGCGGCAATCCGATTCAGGAGCCGAGGTCGTGCAGGCGGGTGGTGAGGAAGTCCGCTTCGACCTTGTTCTCGGCGAGCAGCAGGGCCTCCTGGTAGGCGAGGCGGGCCTCGTCGAATCTGCCGAGGCGGGTGAGGAATTCGGCGCGGGCGGCGGGGAGGTAGTGGTAGGCGGTGAGCTGGGGTTCGGTGGCCAGGCGGTCGAGTTCGTCCAGGCCGCGCTGCGGGCCGTGGGCGTGGCCGAGGGCGACGGCGCGATTGAGGGCGACGACGGGGGAGGGCCAGACGGCGATGAGATGGTCGTAGAGACCGGCGATCTCGTGCCAGTCGGTGGCGTCGAAGGCGGGGGCCTCGGCGTGGACGGCGGCAATGGCCGCCATGAGCGGGAAGCGGCCCGGCGCACGACCGCGTAATGATCTGCGCACCAAGGCTATTCCCTCGGAGATGGCCCGGCGGTCCCAGTGCGCGCGGTCCTGCTCGGCCAGCGGCAGGAAGCGTCCGGTCTCGTCGGTGCGGGTGCCGCGGCGGGCGTCGGTGAGCAGCAGCAGCGCGTTCAGGCCCGCCACATCCGGGTCGTTGGGCAGCAGCAGGCGCAGCATGCGGGCCAGGTCGAGGGCGCGCTCCACCAGCTCGGGGCGGACCAGTTCGGCGCCGGCCGGGGCGGTGTGGCCGGTGGTGAACAGCAGGTGCAGCACGGTCAGCACCGCGTCGACGCGGTCGGGCAGTTCCTCGTCGGACGGGAGGCGGTAGGGGATGTGCGCCTCGGCGATCTTCTTCTTGGCCCGCGTGATGCGCGCCGCCATGGTCGGTTCCGCGACCAGGAAGGCGCGCGCGATCTCCGGAGTGGACAGACCACACAGCAGGCGCAGGGTCAGCGCCACCCGCGCCTCCATCGACAGGGCCGGGTGGCAGCAGATGAAGATGAGCCGCAGCCGATCGTCGGCCACCGAGTCCGGGGCGGCCGGGTCGGGCGCCGGATCCTCCACCAGCAGCGGAATCGAGCGCTCGAACGCGATGTCGCGGCGCAGGGCGTCCAGGGCGCGCCGCCTGGCCACCGTGGTCAGCCAGGCGCCGGGGCGATCCGGGATCCCCGACTCCGGCCAGGTCTGCAGGGCCTGCGTGAACGCCTCCTGGACAGCCTCTTCGGCGAGATCGATATCGCGGGTCACCCGCACGGTCGCCGCCAGCACGAAGCCCCACTCGCGCCGGTGCGCGTCGGCGACCGCGGCGGCCACCTCCGGCGTCGTCACGGCTCGTCGTGCGGGTGGATCGGCCGGACCTCGACACAACCGAACGGCGACGGTACGTCCACGGCGATCCGGATGGCCTCGTCCAGATCGGCCGCCTCGACCAGGTAGTAGCCGCCCAGAACCTCTTTGGTCTCGGCGAACACGCCGTCGGTGATGACCGTGCGGCCGTGCTCGTCGTGCCGGACCGTGGTCGCGGTCGAGGTGGGGCGCAGGCGGTTACCGCCGCGCAGCCGGTCGGCGTGCGCGGCCATGAACTCGAGGTGCTCGTTCAGGGTGCGCTGCCGCACGGCCGGATCCGTGGCCAGCCAGGTCTGTTCGTCCTGGTGGATCAGCAGCAGGTACTCGGGCATATCACTGCTCCCTTCGCTGGGGTGGATCGCACGGCTCCGTTGCCGTGTCACTGCTGACGTCGTTGTCGCTCAACCCGTCGTTCGGGATGGCGGCGAAATCGACACGGTCGCGAAAAAATTCTCGACCAGATTGTCGATTCCCGGCCGGAACCGCGCGACGGATTCACGAGTCGGCCGACCGGGCCGTCCACCCGACAGGAGAAACGACAATGTCCACCTACATCCTCGCCTTCCGCAACGACCCCAACCGCGCAGCCACGCCCGAGCAGGAGCAGCTGTGGGCCGACTGGTTCGCCGAGATCGGCGAGCGCGTCACCGATTTCGGTAATCGCGTGGGCCAGACCGTCATGCTGGGCGACAACCCCGCCGCGCCCGACCGGCTCTCCGGCTATGTCGCCGTCCAGGCCGACGACCTGGACTCGGCGGTGAAACTCGCCTCCGGCTGCCCGGGCCTGACCTATGGCGGCCGCGTGGAGGTCGGCGAACCCGTCCCCATGTCCTGACGCCCGAGTGTCCGGGCCCGCACCCCACCGGGCCCGGTGCCCGCCCTGATGGCTCGTTCCGGCCGGATCCCTGCCAATTACCCCTATGGGGTATATGGTCGAGGGCGGTGAGAGCCAGTCGGCGGAGGAGTGCGAGATGGATCGGCAGAACGGCCAGCGGACCACGGTCCTGGACATCCGGGGCCTGCACTGGGCCAGCCAGCAGAACGTGGTGAAGTCGGTCCTCGGCCGCCGGCCGGGCGTCCTCGTCGTCGACCCCAACCCCGTCTCCCAAACCGCCACCGTCACCTTCGACCCCGCCCACACCTCCGTCGCCGACCTCCGCACCTGGGTCCAGGAATGCGGCCTGCACTGCGCCGGCCAATCCGTCCCCAACCATGTCTGCGACCCCATGGCCGAACCCGCCGCCCCGGCACACGCCGGTATGGACCATGCAGCGCATGCGGGGATGGATCATGCCGCGATGGGGCACGGTGCACATGCCGGGCATGCGGGGATGTCCATGGAGGACATGGCTGCTGACATGCGGAACCGGTTCGTGGTGGCCGCCGTGTTCTCGGTGCTGGTGATGCTGTGGTCGCCGATGGCCACCGACATGTTCGGGTGGCATCTGCCGGTGCCGTTCGGAATGCGTTCGGACATCTGGGAATTGATCCTCAGCCTGCCGGTGATCTTCTACTCCTCGACCATTTTCTTCACCGGGGCGTGGGCGGCGCTGAAGGCGCGGACGCTGGACATGATGGTACTGGTCGCGGTCGGCATCGGGGCGGGATGGCTGTACTCCCTCGGCATTACGCTGACCGGCGGCGGCGAGGTCTTCTACGAGGCCTCGACCATGCTGGCCACCTTCGTGCTGCTCGGCCACTGGTTCGAGATGCGGGCGAGAGGCGGCGCCAATGACGCGATTCGCACGCTGCTGGATCTGGCGCCGCCGCGTGCGGTGGTGATCCGGGACGGGCAGGAAATCGAAATCCCCACGGCCGAGGTGAAAGTCGGCGATCTGCTGCTGGTGCGCCCGGGCTCGAAGGTCGCGGTGGACGGGCTGGTGGAGGACGGGACCAGCGAGGTCGATGAGTCCATGGTGACCGGCGAGAGCCTGCCGGTGCACAAGGAGCCGGGCTCGGCGGTCATCGGCGCGACCCTCAACGAGAACGGCACGCTGCGGGTGCGCGCCACCAAGGTGGGCGCTGACACCGCGCTGGCGCAGATCGTGAATCTGGTGCAGCAGGCCCAGAATTCGAAGGCACCGGGCCAGCGACTGGCCGACCGCGCGGCCTTCTGGCTGGTGCTGGTCGCCTTGATCGGCGGTGTGCTGACCCTGGCGGTGTGGCTGCTGGCCGGGGCCACCTTCGCCAAGGCCATGCTGTTCGCCATCACGGTCGTGGTCATCACCTGCCCCGACGCCCTCGGCCTGGCCACCCCGACCGCCATCATGGTCGGCACCGGCCTGGGCGCGAAACGCGGCGTGCTGTTCAAGAACGCGATGGCACTGGAGAGTTCGGCCCGCATCCGGACCGTGGTGATGGACAAGACCGGCACCCTCACCAAGGGCGAGCCGGAGGTCACCGAAATCGTCACCGGCCCCGGGCTTTCCGAGGCCGATCTGCTACCCCTGCTGGCCGCCGTCGAACGCGAGTCCGAGCACCCGCTGGCCGACGCCGTGGTGCGCTACGCCAAGGAGCACGGCCCCACCGACGCCCGCGCGGTGGACTTCGAGAATGTCCCCGGTCACGGCGCGATCGCCACCGTGGACGGCCGCCGCGTGGTCATCGGCAATCGCCGCCTGCTCGACCGCGAGGGCGTCGACCTGGGCGAGCTGGCCGCAGCCCGCGACCGGGTGGCGGGCGCGGGCCAGACCGCGGTGCTGGCCGCCCTCGACGGCGAGCCCGCCGCCGTCATCGGCATTGCCGACGCGCCGCGCGAGAGCTCCGCCGAAGCCGTTGCGGACCTGCACGACATGGGCGTCGAAGTGGTGATGCTGACCGGCGACAACCGGGCGACCGCCGAGCGCATCGCCGCCGAACTCGGCATCGACACCGTCATCGCCGAGGTGCTGCCGGGCGACAAGGCCGCCAAGATCATCGAATTGCAGTCCGCCGGACGGAAGATCGCCATGGTCGGCGACGGCGTCAACGACGCCCCCGCCCTGGCCCAGGCCGATCTCGGCATCGCCATCGGCGCGGGCACCGACGTCGCCATCGAGACCGCCGATGTGGTCCTCATGCGCTCCGATCCGCTGGACGTCCCCACCGCGCTGCGCATCGGCCGCGGCACGCTGCGCAAGATGCATCAGAACCTGGCCTGGGCGGTCGGCTACAACAGCCTGGCCCTGCCCATCGCGGCCGGCGTCTTCGAGCCTGCCTTCGGCTTCACGCTGCGACCGGAGATCGCCGCCATGTCCATGTCGGGGTCCAGCATCATCGTGGCCCTGAACGCCCTGTCCCTGAAACGTTTGCGCCTGCCCGAACGGGACTGAGCCGCACCGGTACCGCTGTGCGCTGGGTTACACCTCGGCCGAGGGGTGAGTCGATTCATGATGCTGGGAGTTAGCTGACACTAATACAGTGGGACTGCACCATGTTCCCGGCCCGAAAGACTTGAAACATGCCCATCGTCAACCTCGGTTCCGCCGCCATCGACCTGGCCAACACCGTCACCGGAATCGCCGCCAACATCACCTACCTCCTGAAGGCGTGGGGCCTGGCCTGATTCGCCCCACAACGCACGAAACCGCCTCCTCGGAGGCGGTTTTCGCGTATGCGGGCAGGGTCATGCGGGATGGCCGCGGTGCTCGGCCCATTCGCGGGACAGGATGGACATGACGGTCGCGTCGATCCACTCGTCGCCGTAGCGCAGGGATTCGCGCAGGACGCCCTCGGGACGGAAGCCGGCCTTCTCGTAGGCACTGCGAGCGCGTGGGTTGAAGGCATAGACCTCCAGGGAGATTCGGTGCAGGCCGAGCTTCTCGAACCCGTAGCCGACGATCAGCCGCGTCGCCTCGGTGCCCAGCCCGCGGCCCTGGCCATCGGGGCCGATCAGGATGCGGAAGTTGCAGCTGCCATTGCCGGGATCCCACCGATTGAGGACGGCTTCCCCGACGCAGCGGCCGGTCGTGATGTCGGCAATGGCCAAATCGAGGCGGTCCGGCTGGGTTTCGCGCGTGGCGTACCAGTCGCGCAAGCGCTCGCGCTCGGCCGGATCCTCCGGCACGGGCTCGGTGGACTCCTCGTGGACGCTGCCGGTCAGCCTGCGGACGTCGGGATCACGCAGGGCCGCGAGGATGGCGTCGAGGTCTTCGGGAATGAACGGCCGCAGGAGAACTTTCGCGCCGGTCAGGGTGGGCTTGATCGAGAAGTCGGCGGATTCGAACACCGGTGAATTATCGCGCCGAGATCAATAGAGTCGGCGAATGGCCAGTTCACCCTCGGGGACGTCGCCGGCCACGCTCGCCGACGTCCTGCCGTCCGTCGCCGCGTCCTTCGGGCTCGACCAGCGCAGTCCGCTGGCCCTCGCACCCAACCGGGATGTGGTGGTGCTGCTGATCGACGGCCTCGGCGCGGAACTTCTCGCCCGCCACGCCGACAGCGCGCCCACCCTGGCCGCGCACGTCCGCACCACCCTCACCGCGGGCTTTCCCGCCACCACCGCGACCAGTCTCGCCAGCCTCGCCCTCGGCGCGCCCTGTGCGACACACGGCATCATCGGCTACAGCTTCGCCCTGCCCGACCGCGACCGTCTCCGCCTGCTGAATGCGCTGCGCTGGAGTCTCGACAGCGCGACCGGCGAGGACGCCCGCGACGCGTACCCGCCGGAGTCGGTGCAGCCGCACACCAGCCGCCTGGAGGACCTCGCCGCCCACGGCGTCGAGCTGCACTACGTGATCCCCGCCTACCAGCGCACCTCCGGTCTGACCCGGGCCGCCTTCCGCGCGCCGGGCACCCTGCGCCCGGCCACCACCCTCGACGAGCTGCGCGCTGGAATCCTCGCTGTCGCACGGCATTCCGGCACGAACTCCCGCTTCGCCTACGCCTACTTCCCCGATCTCGATGCGAACGGTCACCTGTACGGACCCGAATCGCCGCAGTGGCTGGCCGTGCTCCGCGATATCGACGCCTGCCTCGCCGGCCTGTTCGCCGAGCTCCCCTCCACCTGTACGGTGCTGATCACCGGCGATCACGGAATGATCCACGTGGACACCGTCGTCGATCTGGACGCGCGGCCCGCGCTGCATCGCGATGTCCGGCTGATCGGCGGCGAGGCGCGGGTCCGCCACATCTACCTCGACCGCCCCGAAGCCCTGGCCGACGCCCACTCCGCGTGGACCGCCGAACTGTCCACGCACGCAACGGTCGTGACCCGCGAGCAGGCGCTCGACGAGCACTGGTTCGGCCCGACCCCGCCCATACCGGTGATCGCCTCCCGCATCGGCGATCTCATCGCCGTCGCCGAGGGTGCCGCGGTCCTGGTCCGCCCGGCCCTCGAGCCCCTGGAGTCCGCCCTCGTGGGCCACCACGGCGCCCGCACCTCGGCCGAGCAGCTCGTCCCCCTCATCGTCACACCCTGATTTCGAGTGGGTGCGGCGTTCGCTGCAGCACTCAGGTGCGCAGTAGCGCGGTCTGGACCTTGCGCAGGCGGTCCACATCGCCGCGGAAGCCGGCCACGGCGTCGTTGTAGAGGAACGCCTCCCACAGCCGGACCAGGGCGTAGGCCAGGGTGTCGCGCTCGATGGGAGGCTGGTAGCCCTCGGATTCGGCGCGCTCGATGAACCGCTCCACCAGGGCCACCGCGGTCTGGTGCACGATCCCGTCACCGCGGGTGATCAGGCGCAGGGCCGCGGTCGATTCATTGTCGAAATACGAACGCAGCGCGTCGTTCTCGACCAGCAGATCGATGGTCCGGTTGAGTGCCGCGGTGAGCCGCTCACCGCCCGCCCCGCGGGAGCGGCGATCGGCATGGGCCACGACCCGCTCCAGCTGCCGCGCCACGGCCGCGCCCAGCAGGCCGTCCCGGGATCCGAACCAACGGTAGATGCTCGCGCGCCCCACCCCCAGCTGGGCGGCAATGGCATTGACGTCCACCCGTTTTCCGCTCAGGAACACGGCGATGGCGGCCTCGAGCACATCGTCCCGGCTGGCCGAGGCGGGCCGGCCCGGTGCTCTGGTTCCCTCCGCGCGTGTCACGCGGACAGCTTAGGGGCCAGGTATGCCGACAGTGTGCGGGCGGTGGCCACCCGCCCCAGGGTGAGGGCCTGCTGGAGCACCCCGGGATCGCGGTCGATGCGCCCGATATCGGGTGCGCTGTGCGGCGGGCGGATCTGCAGCACGGCCGGATCGGAGTCGAAGTCCCGCTCGTCGCTGTGGTGTCGCTGGACCCGATCGAGCCACGGTCCGACCGTCCCCGGCGCGTGCCGGGACAGGAAGCGGGCCACCACCCGGGATTCCAGACCCGAAGGGGGACGCATGGTTTCGCCGGCGCGGCGGGTGCGCAGCACCAGGACGCGGGTCGCGCCCTGCGTCAATGCCGTTCGCACCGGGACGGATTCGGAGAGCCCGGCATCGACGTACCGGCGCGCGCCGATCCGCACCGGCCGCCCGGCCAGGATCGGCAGGCAGGCCGAGGCCCGCAGCGCCGTCTGTACCGAGCGCACATCGCTGAGCTCCGGATGCAGATCGACGGCCGCGCCGGTGTCGGCATCGGTGGCGATGGGGTGGAAGGTGATCGAATTGGCCAGGATCGCAGGGAAATCCATGGGCACGATGCGCTCGTACACGGTGTGCACCAGGTACTCGGTATCGACCACGCGGCCGCCGCGCAGGGCCCGGGCCGGATTGATCACGCGACTGATCACCTCGGGATTCCAGGCCCGCCGCGAATCCACCGCGCGCCCGCACAGCAGCCATTCGGCGTTCAACGCGCCCGCCGACGCCCCGTACACCGCGTCGAAGCAGGGCAGGATGCCCAATTCCTCGATGGCCATGGCCATGCCGTGCGAGTACGCGCCGCGCGAGGAGCCGCCCTCGATGACGAGGGCCAGCCGATGTGAGTCCGTGCGCTGCCCGGGCGCGCTGCCCTCGCGATGCCGGTGGGCGATGAGCTCGCCGACGCCGAGTGTGCGGTCGTGGTCGGGCACGGATGGCTCCCTTGGCTGTCGGTGGTGTGCGCGGCCGTTCGAGTATACGACCCTATTTGAGACAATGGTGTCTCTGTGTATCATATCCGGCGATGGCGTGGGTAGCCATGAACCTGGAGGTCAACGCATGCAACTAGCGCTCACCGACGACGAGCTCGCCTTCCGCGACGAGCTGCGCGCGTTCTATCGGAGCGAGATCCCGGCCGACATCCGCAACCGGCAGCGGCACGGGCAGGAACTGAGCAAGGACGACATCGTCACCACCCAGCGCATCCTCAACGCGCACGGGCTGGCCACCCCGAACTGGCCGGTGGAATGGGGCGGCAAGGATTGGACCCCCATCCAGCGCCACCTCTGGCACGACGAGATGCAGCTGGCCTCGGTGCCCGAACCGCTGACCTTCAACACCAATATGATCGGCCCGGTCATCGCGCACTTCGGTTCCCAGGAGCTCAAGGAACGCTTCCTGCCGGCCACCGCCAACCTCGACATCTGGTGGTGCCAGGGCTTTTCCGAGCCCGAGGCGGGCTCCGACCTGGCCGGGCTGCGCACGGTCGCGGTCCGCGACGGCGACAGCTACGTGATCAACGGACAGAAGACCTGGACCACCGCCGCCCAGTCCGCCGACTGGATGTTCTGCCTGGCGCGCACCAATCCGGACGCGCCCAAGAAGCAGGCCGGCATCTCCATGTTGCTGTTCCCGCTCGACACCCCCGGCGTGACCGTGCGGCCGATCAAGCTCATCGACGGCGGCCACGAGGTCAACGAGGTGTTCCTGGAGAACGTCCGGGTGCCCGCGAATCAGCTTGTCGGCGAGGAGAATCAGGGCTGGACCTACGCCAAGTTCCTGCTCGGCAACGAGCGCACCGGCATCGCCGCGGTCGGCCAGACCAAGGTGAAACTGTGGCTGGCCAAGGAGTACGCCAAGCAGACCCGCCTGGGCGAGAAGACCCTGCTCGAGGATCAGCTCTTCGCGACCCGCCTCGCCGAGCTCGAAAACGAGCTGCTGGCACTGGAACTGGTGCAGTTGCGGGTGGCCGCGGGCTCGGCCGACGGCAAGCCCAACCCGGTCTCCTCGATTCTCAAGCTGCGCGGCACCGAACTCCAGCAGGCCGTCACCGAACTACTGGTCGACATCGCCGGACCGGATTCCGTTGCGCGCGAGGACGAGTCGGACCCGGACTGGGCCCGCCGCAGCACCGCCACCTACCTGAACTATCGCAAGACATCGATCTACGGAGGATCCAACGAGGTGCAGCGCGGCATCATCGCCTCGACGATCCTCGGACTGTGAGGCAGCACCATGGATTTCGATCTCACCCCCGAACAGAACATGCTGCGCGACACCGTGCGTGACGTGCTGTCCCGCGGCTACACCCCCGAGCGCCGCAACGACATCGTCGGCACCGAACTCGGCTGGGATACCGAGATCTGGGCCACCTTCGCCGAAATCGGCCTGCTCGGACTGACTTTCGCCGAGGAGGACGGCGGCATGGGCGCCGGGCCCATCGAGGCCATGCTGGTCATGACCGAGATCGGCCGCGCCCTGGCCCCCGAACCCGTGCTGGATTGCGCACTGCTGCCGGGCGGGCTCGTCTCCGCCGTCGGCGCCGACGCACAGCGCAAGGACCTGCTGCCGCGCATCGCCGAGGGGGAGCTCAAGCTCGCCTTCGCGCACGGCGAGCCGGGGCTGCGCTGGCCCGCCACCGACACCGCCACCCAGGCGGTGCGGCAGCCGGACGGCTGGCGCATCGCCGGCCGCAAACACCCGGTCTCCCACGGTGATTGCGCCGATCTGCTCATCGTGAGCGCGGCGCTCGACGACGGTATCGGGCTGTTCCTCGTCGACCCCGCCGATCCGGGCGTGCGGCGCACCGCCTACGCCACCCACGACGGGCTGCGCGGCGCGGACATCGCATTCGACGGCGCGGTGGCCGAACCGCTCGGCGAGCCGGTCGATGCCGCCGCCGCCATCCAGGCCGCCCTGGCCGGGGCGCAGGCCGCGCTGTGCGCCGAAGCCATCGGCGCGATGGAGGAGTCCCTGCGGCTCACCGCGGAATACCTGAAGACGCGCAAGCAGTTCGGGGTGCCGCTGCGCACCTTCCAGACGCTGACCCAGCGCGCCGCCGACATGTACGTGTCACTGGAACTGGCCCGCGGCATGAGCATGTACGCGTCCATGTCGCTGGCCGACGGCATTGTCGATCCGGTCGTCGCCTCCCGCGCCAAACTGCGGATCGGGCGCTCCGCCCGGCACATCGGGCAGGAGGCCATCCAGATGCACGGCGGCATCGGCATGACCGACGAATACCCCGTCGGCCACTACACCGCGCGGCTCACCGCCATCGAGCACACCCTCGGTGACTCCACCGACCACCTGCGCTACCTCGGCGGGTACGTGGCCGATTACCAGATGGTCGAAATCTGATGCACATTCGCGGCGCGGTCCTGGAGGAGATCGGACGGGCGCGGCCCTACGCGCAGTCGCGGCCGATCAGCGTGTGCCGGCTCGAACTCGGCGATCCCGGGCCCACCGAGGTGCTGGTCGCCATCGAGGCGGCCGGACTGTGCCACTCGGATCTGAGTGTGGTGGACGGCAATCGGCCCCGCCCGCTGCCCATGCTGCTCGGCCACGAGGCCGCGGGCACCGTGCTGGCGGTCGGCGAGCGGGTCGCCGATCTGCTCATCGGACAGCGAGTGGTCATGTCCTTCCTGCCGCGCTGCGAAGAGTGCGACGCGTGCGCGCGGGACGGGCAGCTACCCTGCACCGCGGGCACCCGCGCCAATACCGCCGGTGAACTGCTGCACCATGCCGGGCACCTGTCGCGCGGCGGCGACCGGGTGCGGCATCATCTGGGCGTCTCCGGCTTCGCCACACACGCCGTGGTGGACCGGGCCTCCCTGGTGCCGGTCGGCAACTCGGTGCCGCCGGAGATCGCGGCACTGTTCGGGTGCGCGGTGCTGACCGGCGGCGGGGCGGTGCTGAACGTGGCCGATCCGCGTCCGCAGGACAGCCTCATGGTGGTCGGGCTCGGCGGCGTCGGGATGGCCGCCCTGCTGACCGCGAATGCCATTGGCGTGGAACGGCTCATCGCGGTGGATCGGCTGCCGGACAAACTCGGCATGGCGAAGGAGCTCGGGGCCACCGAGACGTACACGCCGGAGCAGATCGCCGACCAGGGGATCCGGGCGCGGTACGTGGTGGAGTGTGCCGGGCATCCGGCCGCATTCGAAACCGCCTATACGGCAACCGAACCCGGCGGCATGACCATCACGGTCGGGCTGCCCGGGCCCAATTCGACGGTGACCCTGCCGCCGCTGAGCATCACCGCCGAGGCCCGCACCATCGTCGGCAGCTACCTGGGTTCCGCGGTGCCGGCCCGGGATATTCCGCGCTACGAACAGATGTGGCGGGAAGGGCGGCTACCGGTGGAGAAATTGATCACCTCTCGAATCGGGCTGGAGGAGATCAATGAAGCGTTGGATCTCCTGGCCGATGGAGCAGCGGTTCGCCAGATCATCGTGTTCGACCATTCCTGAATCGAGAGTGGCTGCACCGCAGTGAAAGACAGCGAAGACCCGGCGAGCCAACCTCTCGCCGGGTCTTCGCCCGGTTCCGACGTCGAATGTCAGTTGGTCCGAGTCACCGCCGGCGGATTCCAGCTGCCGTCGATGATCTTCTGATCGGGCCAATAGGTGCGCAGCATCAGGTTGAAATCACCCGACGCGGGGGCCGGAAGCCAGTTGGCTTCCTTTTCCGGGCCCGGGTTCTCGCGCTGAACATAGATGTCGACCGACCCATCCGAGCTCTTGGTCAGGCGTTCGCCGCGCACCGCGTAGCGGTTCAACGGGTTGTCGACGAAGAAGCCACGCTGGTCGTACATGGTCAGCGACCAGAAGCCCTTGACCGGTGGGATCTGGTCGGCGGCGAAGTGCAGAACATAGGTGTTGTCCGCATTCAACTGGGTCTTCTTGTCGTCGACGCCACTGGACGGGTAGATCGCGTCCTGGGGCAGATTGGCGCCCAGACCCGCGTAGGCGATCATGGCGCGGGTGGCGTAATCGGTGCCGTAGTCACCGATATCGCTGCGCGTGATCTTCCAGCCGTTGACCTCGTTCTTGTCCGGAATGGCTTCGATCTGTGAAAGCGCCTTGGGCCAGGCCTGCTCCCAGCGGGTGCGCTCGGTCTCGGACAGTGTGGACAGGTCGAGCTTCTTGTCCGGCGCCCAGCCGATCGCGGCCAGCTTGTCGAGCAGAGCCTTGTCATCGGGGCGAGTCTCGTTGTGCGACAAGGCCGAGTAGTACAGGTCCCAGTACTGCTGCGGGGTCAGATTGTGAATGTATTGGGCGACCTCCTGATCCTTGGGCCAGTCCGGGTGCGGATCGATGTTCTGCGGCGGCGTGTACGCGGTGTCGCGGGCGCTGAGCGGGGCCGCCGTCATCTGGTTCTGGATGGCGATCACATTGGGAACGTCCTCGGGGCCGTCGACTTCGATGCGGCCGATCATCCAGCCGGAATCGGTGGGCAGACGGTATTCGTGCACGCCCTCGGGCAGGCTGCCGTGGAAGTTCGGGCCGACGATCGCGAACTGGTAACCGTGCACATCCCCCAGCGTGCGGGGGCCCGGGGCAGCATCGACATTGCTCCACATGTCCAGGATCGGGAACAAGTGGTACCGCCCGCCCATATCGGGCACGCTCACCACGAGCGGTTCCTGGGATACGTCGAAGAACATCGAGGTGTAGAGGGTGTCGACATTGGGGCGCACCACGCTGGTGAACTTCGCATCGGGCAGGAAGTGCAGGGGCGCCAGCTGATTCATCGGCGCCCTGCCTGTCGACGGATCGGCCGCGGGAAGGTTCGTCGACTGCCTCCGTGTCACCTCGACCGACACCAGCGGATAGGTGTAGGCGTATGCCTGCACCGCCAGATCATCGGCGCTCGGCGCGGACGAGGGCGACGTCGTCGATGACGACTCCGACGAATTCTTCGAGCAGGCGGCGGACGCCACCGCGACTGCGGCCACGAGGCCCGTCGCCATGGCCGCCCAGGCCCACCGGGTTTTCGAACTACTGATCACCGCATCCTCCTGGTTGGGTATTTTCGAACGCAGCTCGAGTCGACTGATTGACAGCAAACTCTCAGCGAGCGTATCGAGCGGTGGGGTCGAAGTGCGTAATTTAGAGGAAAAGACCTCATTTCAAGTCTTGTCCTGCCAGATGACGTTCTCGAACTGGAATCTCAACAGCAATCAGCAATCAGGCAGCGATCAGCAGTTGCGGGGACTGGCCGACCCCGGTCCGCTTGGCGTAGTCGGTTACCCGGGTGACGCGATCGGTCCTGGGCCTGGCGTGGGGTTCTCGACAGAATGGCAGAGGTTCGAAACCGAAGAGAGAAAAGGGATTCGACTGATGTCGCAAGTCATGCGGGACCTCGAGGGCAAGGTCGCTCTGATCATCGGCGGCACTCGGAATCAGGGTGCGGAATTCGCCAAGAACATCGCTGGGCGCGGTGCCACCACGATCGTCACCTATCAGGGGGACGAGCAGGCCGCCAAGGCAACGCTCGCGACGCTCGAGACATTCGGCGCGACAGTGGAAGCGGTCCGCTCCGACGCCACCTCGGCCGCGGAGGTCGACGCACTGTTCGCGGATATCGTTGCGCGCCACGGCAAGCTGGATATCGTCGTGCACGTGCCGGGCCGGGTCATCAAGAAGCCGATCGCCGACACCACCGACGACGACTTCGATCAGCTGATCGTGCGCAATACCCGGACCGCGTTCAATACGTTGCGCGCCACGGCCCGGAACATTGCCGACAATGGTCGCTATGTCGTGTTGTCCACCACGCTCACCTCGATCATGACCGGCACCTACGGGCTGTATTCGGGATCGAAGGCAGCCGTCGAGCGGATGGTGGTCGCCGCGGCCAAGGAGTTGGGTGAGCGCGGTATCACGGTCAATGCCGTCGCGCCCGGTCCGGTCGACGACGACTTCTTCCGCAGCGCGGAGACGCCCGAATCCATTGCGGCCGCGGCACTGCACAATCCGCACGGGCGTCTCGGGCTCCCCACCGACACCGCACCGTTGGTCGGGTGGCTGGTCAGCGCCGAGGCGGGCTGGGTCTCCGGACAGACGATCCGGGCCAACGGCGCGATGTTCTGAGCGTGCCCACCTCAATCGCGGACACCGGCCGGGTGCGGTCGAATCGCACCTGGCTGCCATGGGCCACCGCCGCCTGCTGGTTGCTCACGCTGTCGTACTTTCCCGTCTCGCTGGCGGTGGCCCACGCGTGGCCGGCGGGATACAGCATGTCGGGCAACTACATCAGCGACCTGGGCATCACGCGGTGTGGCGAATACGTCGATCGCGATGGGGCCTCGCGATGGGTGTGCTCGCCCGATCACGCGGTGCAGAACGTGATGTTCGTGTCGACCGGCCTGCTGAGCTTTGCCGGGGCACTGGGTTGGGCGCGGATGTGGAGCGGTCGTCGATTCCGGGCCGGGTGCGCGCTGGTGGCTGTCGGCGGTCTCGGGATCGCGGGAATCGGGCTGGCGCCCTGGGATATTCGGCCGCAGGCACACGACACCATCGCATTGGCACAGTGGTTCGCGCAGTTGGCGGGCATGGTCCTGATCACGCCGGAAGTGGCGCGCAGGCGGCGCGGCCTGGTCGTCGGCACCGCGCTGGCCGTGGCGATCTCGGTGATCGGCGGTGTGTTCCTGTTCGCGAGAAACCATTTCGGTCTCGGTGCGGGCGTGTCGGAACGCATCGCGTTCGACACGCTCACCGTGTGGGGCGGGCAGGTCGGATTCGTTCTGCTGCTCACCCCCGATGGCGGTCGGCGCGGCGGTAGGCATCCGGGGACAGACCGGTCCAACCGTCGAAGGCGCGGCTGAGCGCGCGAGCGTCGCTGTAGCCGACGCGCAGCGCGATGGCCTGCACGGTGAGCGTGGTGTGACGCAGCAGTCGGGTGGCCTGCTCACAGCGCATCGCGGCCAGCTCCTCGCTCCAGGAGGTGCCCGCCTCGGACAACCGCCGCTGCAGGGTGCGGTCACTGATCCGCAGCCGCGCGGCGACGGCGGCGACCCGCGGGCCCCGTTTCGGTGAGCTGTCCGTCGGCCCGGTGCTCTGCGTCACCTCCGAATACAGTGCCGCGCGGAAGGATTCGATCCATCCGGGAATCGGACGCGCCTCGTCGATGGCATGCTGGGCGGCGGTGTGCAGGATCCGGCGCAGGCCGGGATCATGCGGCCGCGCCTCGGTCCGATTTCCAGTGATCCGATAGTGGATCAGGTCTGCCGGTTGGCCGAAATGAATCACCGTGGTGCCCAAGGCATCTTCGAGATATCCATGATGCCGGGGCGCCGGGTGCGCGAAGTCGACTCGCACGGGCACCGCCGCGTCGCCGAAGGCATCGCGGGCGCGCCGGACGGCCACGATCACCGCGAACTCGTTGATGATGCCGCGGGTCTCGCCATAGGTGGTGCCGCGGTACCCGACCGTGAGCGCGGACCCGTCGTCGGTGACCCCCAACTGCGCCGCCGGATCGCAGATCACGACGCTGAACCGAGATGCGTCGTGAAATCCTTCGGCCAGTGTCGGAGCACTGCTGAACAGATAGTCCCAGATATGCAACCGCCCGCGATCGGCCATATCCGCGGCCCGCACGCCCGCCTCGTTGCCGACGACATGCTCCATCAGCGCCCACAGTCGATACTGGCTCTCCGAGGGAATGCGAATCCGGTCATCGGCCAGCAACTTCCGATCGAAGCTCCCGATTCGCGTGGCCTCCACCTCGTCGATACCGGACCTGACCGCCGTGTCCAGCACAATGCGCACCACGTGTCCCGAGACGGTCCGCTCGAGCGCGGGATTCGCGATATCCATCACCATCTCGATTCTGCGCCATGGTGAGGTCCGGTCGAATCAGTGTTCGCAGAGGGAGAATTCGCGCTCCTACAGCTCATTGTTGTGTTCGTCGACGAAGAACTTTCGTTCGTGCATGAGTTGTTCGCGGTTTTCCTCGGCCTGCCGTCGACCCGTCCCAATGGGCCACCTGGGCCCAACAGGGCTACACCGGCAAGGTGATCGTCGCGAATGACCTGCAGACGATCACCGTCAAATCGGTTGCACCACAACATGACAGCGGCTTGACGAACCGCCCTCATGTCGGCCACCTGTCCCGTCCCTACTCCGGGATGCCCGGTGAGACCAGTTCTCGCCGGGCATTCGGTGTCTTCGCCCGGCGTCGTGGCCACCAGAGGCGTTCGCCCAGGTCCATGGCCAGGGCGGGAACCAGGATTGTGCGGACTACGAAGGCGTCCAGGAGGACGCCGAAGGCTACGGCGAAGCCGATCTCCGCCGCGAAAACCAGAGGGAGAGTGAGCAATGCTGCGAAGGTGCCCGCGAGGACGACGCCCGCGGCGGTGATCGTGCCGCTGGTGGTGCGGACGGCGATGACCGTGGCGGTGGTGGCGTCGTGGCGGGTGCTCTCCTCGCGGATCCGGGCCATCAGGAAGATCGAGTAGTCGATGCCCAGGCTGACCAGGAACACGAAGGTCCACAGGGGGAATGCCGCATCCGCACCGTGGAAGCCGAGGAGCTTGCCGAAGGCCACGGCACTGACGCCCAGCGCCGCCGCGAGAGACAGTACGACGGTCGCCAGCATCATCGCCGGCGCCACGAGGGATCGCAGCAGGATGGCCATGATCAGAAAGACGACCGAGAGAACCAGCGGCACAACGAGATTGCGGTCATGACGGGAGGAGTTCAGCGTGTCGAGCGCCACCGCGCTGCCGCCGCCCACCATGGCGCCGGGCACCGAGTGCAGCGCCGACCGGAGCCGGTCGACGGTTGCGAAGGCGGCAACGCTGTCGGTGGCGTCTGCTGCGGTCGCTTCGAGGTAGGCCAGGCCGTCGATGGTCGCGGGTGCGGACACCGCGACCACACCGGGGACTTCGGCGGCCAGCGCGCGCAGCCGCTCACCCTGGGCGGCCGGGCCGATTATCTGCAGCGGATCGCCCGATCCACCCGGGAAGTGGCGCACCAGCACCTGCTCGCCCGCCACTGCCTCCGGCCGGGTCCGGAAGGTGTCCTGGGGCCTCAGGCCTGCCGCGTGCAGGCCGAACAGGCCCAGGGCCAGCACCGCGAGGGCCGCGGCGGTGAGCTGCCAGACGCGGCGCGGGCGGGCAACCGTCAACCGGGTGAGGGTGCGCATCCAGCGACCGCCGGACGGTTCCGGATCGCCGAAACGTGGTGCGGCGGGCCAGAATATCCAGCGCCCGCACAGGACCAGCAGGGCCGGGTACAGGGTGGTGAGTACCGCGAAGTCGACGAGCACACCGGTCGCCATCACCGGACCGAGACTCTTGGTCGAGTTCAGGTCCGCGACGACCAGGCAGAGGAGGCTCAGCGCCACCGTGACTGCACTCGCGGCGATCGCCGGCCCGGCCCGGCGGATGGCGGTGGCCATGGCCGCATAGCGGTCCTCCCGGCGGCGCAATTCCTCACGGTAGCGGGCGGTGAGCAGCAGGGCGTAATCGGTGCCCGCACCGAAAACCAGGACGGTGAGCAGGAATTCGGTATCACTGTTGACTGTCAGGCCGGCGTGCGCGGCCAGCAGGTAGATCAGGGCCTGCGCGACGGTCAGGGCTACTCCGACACAGAGCAGCGGTAGCAGCCACAGCACCGGGCTGCGGTAGGTGACCAGCAGAATCGCCACGACGATCGCGATGGTCACATACAGCAGGGTGGAGTTCACCCCGGAGAACGCGTCCGCCGAGTCGGCCCCGTAACCCGCCGGTCCGGTGACATGGACACTCATTCCCGAGCCCGCGACCATGGCTCGTATGGACTTCACCGTCGGCAGGGTGTCGCTGATTCCCTTGACCCCCACGGTGATCGGGACCACGACCTGGATGGCCTGGCCGTCGCCGGACACCACCGGCCCCTCGACCGGCCCGTGCACATTCGGCAGTGCAGCGAACCGGCCGATATCCGCGCGGGCCCGATCCTGGTCCGCCGCGCTCAGGACCGCGCCGCCCCGGTCGTAAACGACGACCGCCGGATACACATCCTTTCCGGTGAACTTCCCGGCCAGTTCCGAAACCTTCGTCGACTCGGCGCTTTTCGGCAGCCACGTGGTGGCATCGTTCTTCTCCGCCGAACCCAGCTTGCCGGCCAACCCACCGGTCGCGACGATGGCCACCACCCAGAAGGCGATGGCGGCCCACACCATTCGGCGCAGTAGCTTCCCCACGATTACTCGCCCCCGACCGGCACGGAGCGGGTGAGCTGATCGACCTCCGCGATCCGGCCGTCGGCGGCCAGCCTGCCCACCATGCAGATCTCGGTGGCGGTCGGGCCGGTGGTGCGCAGGGTGGCGTACAGCGTGTAGTGGGCGGCGATGGCGTCACCCGAGAGCAGGGCGCGGTGCACCTCCACCCGCACCGACTCGGCATTCTTGCGCGCGGGGCGGGCGTGCGAGACCAGGGCGTGGCGGTTCAGGCGGAAGCCGTCGTTGCGGTAGTCGATATCGGGTGCGAACCAGCGGTCGACCAGGACAGCGGGATCGTCGGTGCCGAACGCCATCTCCTGCGGATAGGTGGTGAGGTACTCGTGCAGATCGGATTCGTTTCGCATGCGGCCCACAGTGCGGGGCCACTCTCACACCGAGCTCATACCCCGCTCATACGGGCGTCCACGCTACTCACCCCGTCCAGGAAGACCACGGTGTTCGCGCGCCGCCGACAGGCATGTTTCGATCGAGGCAACGGCCTGGGCGCGGGGGAGCGCCCGGCCACGCTCGTAGACGTCCGTCGCCTCGGCTCCGAGCACGGCGTCCAATTCCGTTCGGAGCGCCACGATGTCGGGATTCCGGGCATCGGGCGCACCGCGCAGGGCGTGTCCGGCCCCCAGCGACTCGGCCGCCGCCGCGGCCAGTCCGGCCGCCAGGCAGGTCCGCGCCACCCCGACACTCACTTCGGCGGCCATGGGCATGTCCCGGATCGCCACCGCATTCGCCCAGGCGTCGGCACAGTGCGCGACCGCCGCACCCACCTGTCCCTCGGCCGCCCGCAAGAAGCCCATACGCAGCCCGAACATGGCTCGATACGACCGATCCTCGGTCATGGCCCGATTCAGATCGGCCTCCACGATCCGCAACTGCCGCGCCGACCCGGGCATATCTCCGTCGATCCGCGCGATGTCGGCGGCCAGGAACCGCGCCATCACCGTGTCCCGGGCCGAGAGCGATTCGGCGAGCACCGCATTCAGATCCGTGCGCGCCGCCTCGACCTCACCGGAGTGCAAGCGAATCATGACCAGCCAGATGCGCAGTGCGACAGTGCTACCCAGCTCTTCGGCCGCCGCCAGGGCAGCCGCCATCGCATCGGCCGCGCCATCGAGATCCCCGAGCGTGGCACGCGCGAACGCCAGATACGTCAGGGCCGTCGATTGCCCCCATCGCTCCCCTGCCTCCTCGAAACACGCAGCCGCAGTGCGCAAGTCCTCATCCAGCCGGGCCACCCCCGAGGCATTGGCATTCAGGAAGGACCGCACCAGCCAGAACATTCCCCGAGTCCACGCATCCGGGTGCCCGAGCCACGGCTCCACCACCTCGAGCCCCGCCTCGACCCGCTCGGCCGCCAATTCCACCAGTGCGCAAGCCAATTCGGCCGCCCCATCCCCGCTCGGCTCAGGCTCGACGCCGATCCAGCGGCGGAGGTGATCGGTGTCCGCACCGAGTTCGGCCGCCTGGGCGGCGAGCATGGAGTGCAGGGCGAAAGCGGCCGCGAGCGGCGGATGGGGCCGGACGGCGGGCAGGTGCAGCACCGGCCGGAGCATGCGGACCGCGTCCGCATGCGCTCCGTGCAGAGCCCAGTACATGCCGAGTGCGGAGCCCAGTCGCGCCGCGGTGTGCACGTCGCCGGACTCGTGCGAGAAGCGGAGGGCCGCGAGCAGATTCTCGTGCTCGGCATCGAGGAGGCGCAGCCAAGGGAGCTGATCGTGGCTGCGGAGCCGCGGCTGCGCCCGCTCCGCCAGCGCCAGGTAGTACGCCGTGTGCGCCGCCCGGGTGGAGTCGAGTTCGCCCCGGGCCGTGAGCTGTGCGAGCCCGTACTCGCGGACCGTTTCGAGCACCCGGTAGCGCGGTTGCGGTTTCGGCGCACCGGGATTCGACGGATCGGGGATCGGCTCCAGCAGCTGCAGCAACGACCGGTCGAGCAGGGCCTCGAGCTCGGCGGCAGCGACGCCGAGCGACTCGGGCGCAGCCTGCGTGAACGGGGTGGCGAAGACGGCAAGACGCGCGAGCGCCGTGCGTTCGGCCTCGCCGAGCAGTTCCCAGTCCCAATCCAATACGGCCCGCAGCGTGCGATGCCGCGGGAGCGCGGTGCGATTGCCGCCCGCCAGCACGGTGAACCTGTCGGCCAGCCGCGCGTGCAGCGTGGCCAGCGGCATGACGCGCACCTTCGCAGCGGCCAGCTCCAGCGCCAACGGCAGACCGTCGAGCTGACGGCAGATCTCCGCGACCGTCTCCAGCTCCGGGCCGGACACCGGAAGATCGGGGCGGACCGCCGTGGCCCGATCGAGGAACAGCCGCACCGCCGCATAGCTCGCGGCGTCCGGTGAATTCGGTGACGGCACCGCCAAAGGCGCGGTCTCCCACAGAGTTTCCCCGGTGATTCCCAGCGATTGCCGGCTCGTCGCGAGAATCCGCAGCTCGGGTACACAGCCGAGCAGTTCCCCGGCGAGGTCCGCCACGCCGTCGACGAGATGCTCACAATTGTCGAGCACCAGCAGCGTCGGCGCGGTCGGCAAGGCGTCCGCCAGCAGCCCCACCGGATCCGCCCTCGATGCTTCGTGCCCGCGTGCCAGCACCACCCCCAGGCTCGTCGCCACCGCCTGCGGTACATCCGAAACATCGCTCACCGCAGCCAGTTCCGCCACCCCCACCCCACCCGGAAATCGCTCGCCCAACTCCGCGGCGACTGCCATCGCCAAGCGGGTCTTCCCCGCCCCGCCCGGCCCCACCAACGTCACCAGCCGTGCCCGCCCCACCCGCGCCCCGACCTCGGCCAGCTCCCGCTCCCGCCCCACAAAGCTCGTCAACGGCACCCGCAGCCGCCCGGCCCGCCCCCGGCCCAGCATCTCGCTCCCCGGGCCCGCCCCCGAATCCGGTCGCGCGGTCACCGACGCCCCATGTGCGGCATCATCGATCGGGGGTTGGGTGCGGGGGAGTTCACCGCGCAGCAGTCGGAGGTGTAGCTCGGCCAGGTCGGGGCCGGGGTCGGTGCCGAGTTCGGCGGCCAGCCGGGTGCGGTAGCCATCGAAGGCGGTCAGGGCGTCGGCGGTGCGGCCCGCGTCGTGCAGGCCGCGAATGTGCAGCAGTCGCAGGCGCTCCCGTAGTGGGTACGCCGCGAGTAGTTCCTCCAGCTCGGTGATCAGGAGTGAATTGCCCGGGCGTACGGCCAGTTCGGCCGCGATCACCGATTCTGTCGCGCTGACGCGGAGCTCCTCCAACCTGGTGGCCGCCGCCGCGGCGAAGGGCAGGTCTGCGACATCCGCCAGCGCGGGGCCGCGCCACAGTGCGAGTCCCTCGCGCAGTAGGGCGATCGAGCGCTCGTGATCACCGCGTTCCCCGTTCACCAGACCACCGCGCACCAGCCGCTCGAAGCGGTAGGCGTCCACGGACAGCGCCGAGACCTCGAGGCGATAGCCACCCGCGCCCGACCGGATCCTCACCTCGTCCGGCAGAGCGCGCCGGAGACGGGAAACCAGTTCGTGCAGGGCGTGTTCGGGCCGTGCGGGAATCCGCTCCGGCCATACCGCCTCGACCAGCGCGCCCACGCTCACCGGACGCCCGGGGTCCAGAGCCAGCCGAATCAGCAGTCCGCGCAATCGCGTTCCGGCGACCGGCACCGGGCGGTCACCGGCCACCACTTCCAGCGGACCCAGAATCGCGATGCGCACACCGCGAGTCTGACACGCCGCAACCCGTCTCCGAGTTCCGCTCGACCCCCCGAGCGGCCCGACGCGACGGTCAGTGGATATATAGGACGGGTCAGTGCGCCGTGGACAGTAGGCGGGCTCGCTGGCGAGCCTCGTCCTCGGCGCAGGTAGTGGTCAGGGCGCGGCGGCGGTTGGTGCGGACCGCCGCGCTGAAGAGCTGGTATTCGGCCGAGGGGACGCAGACCTCGCGATAGGGATGTCGGTGCCCGACCCGGCGCTGCGGGCCCGGAATGACCACGCCGCGACGGGGATCGGGGCCGTCCTCCTGCGAGCGCACCCACTTCTGCATGATGCGGGAATCGATACTGGGCAGGTATTCCACCGCACGATCCCATTCCAGGCCCTCCACCTGCATCGGATCGGCGACCGCGGTGACGACAACGGCGTATGCCGTACCGACGGTGTTGTCCGCCATTGGATCTACCCCCTGTCCATGCTCGAGATCTCCGGCGTTGCGCGGGGAATGTTCAGGATACGTCGAAAGATCTTGCACTACTGAGTCTTTCGCTGTACCCACAGGTTGTTTGCGGGTACTCCACAGTCTCCGGTAGGCCGAATCGGCCAGGTGTCGGCGGAATTCCGGCGTTGTGGCTCCGGTTGCTCCGCGGGTGCGGTAGTGGCGCGAATCACCCCGCACTCACGCCCCGGAATACGCCCGCCACCCCCTATGTTCAAGTGGTTGTCATATCCACCAAAAATGGCAGCGACCCGAGGAGGACCCGTGCAGTTCGGAATTTTCAGCGTCGGTGACGTGACGATGGACCCCACCACCGGCCGCACCCCGACCGAGGCCGAGCGCATCCAGGCCATGGTCCGCATCGCCCTCAAGGCCGAAGAGGTCGGCCTCGACGTCTTCGCCACCGGCGAGCACCACAACCCGCCGTTCGTGCCGTCCTCGCCGACCACCATGCTCGGCTACATCGCGGCGCAGACCGAGAAGCTCGTGCTGTCCACCTCCACCACCCTCATCACCACCAACGATCCGGTGAAGATCGCCGAGGACTTCGCCATGCTGCAGCACCTGGCCGGCGGCCGGGTGGACCTCATGATGGGCCGCGGCAACACCGGACCCGTCTACCCGTGGTTCGGCAAGGACATTCGCGACGGCATCCCGCTCGCGGTGGAGAACTACCACCTGCTGCGCCGCCTGTGGCGCGAACAGCGGGTGGACTGGGAAGGCAAGTTCCGCACCCCGCTGCAGGGCTTCACCGCCACCCCCGCCCCGCTCGACGGCACCCCGCCGTTCGTGTGGCACGGCTCCATCCGCTCGCCGGAAATCGCCGAGCAGGCCGCCTATTACGGTGACGGCTTCTTCCACAACAACATCTTCTGGGACCAGCAGCACACCCGGCAGATGGTGAACCTGTACCGCCGCCGCTTCGAGCACTACGGGCACGGCGCCGCCGAACAGGCCATCGTCGGACTCGGCGGCCAGGTCTTCATGGCCGAGACCGAGGCCGAGGCCAAGCGGATCTTCCGCCCCTACTTCGACAATGCGCCCGTGTACGGGCACGGCCCGTCGATGGAGGACTTCACCGAACTGACCCCGCTCACCGTCGGCACCCCCGAACAGGTCATCGAGCGCACCCTGGGCTTCGCCGACAATGTCGGCGACTACCAGCGGCAGCTGTTCCTCATGGACCACGCCGGCCTCCCGCTGGACATGGTCCTCGAACAGCTCGAGATCCTCGGCAAGGAGGTCGTCCCGGTGCTGCGCAAGGAATTCGAGGCGCGCCGCCCCGCCGGAGTGCCCAGCGATCCGCCCACCCACGCGTCGCTGGTCGCCGCCGGACCGGACGCCCCGCACCACCTGGTCGAGCCCGCCCGCGAGCGCCTGCTCGCCGAAAAGAACTGAGGACGAGCATGAGTCGCAAACTCGTAGTGCTGACCGCCGGGCTCTCGCAGCCCTCCTCCACCCGGCTGCTCGCCGACCAGCTCGCCGCCGCGGTCACCGCGGCGGTGGGCGGGCGCGGGGAGAGCCTCGAGGTCGAGGTCATCGAACTGCGGGAACTGGCAAGCGATCTCGCCACCACCATGACCACCGGCGGGCTGCCCACGCCCGCGGTGGCCGCGGCCCGGCAGCGGGTCTCCGACGCCGACGGCATCATCGCGGTGACACCGGTGTTCACGGCCAGCTACAGCGGCCTGTTCAAGATGTTCATCGACGTCCTCGACACCGATGCGCTCAATGGCATGCCGGTCCTGATCGCCGCCACCGCGGGCACCGCCCGACATTCGCTGGTGCTCGATCACGCCATGCGTCCGCTGTTCACCTACCTGCGGTCCGTGGTGGTACCGACCGGCGTCTTCGCCGCCACCGAGGACTTCGGCTCCACCGGACTGGCCGAGCGCATCCACCGCGCGGCCGCCGAACTGGCCCAGCTCATGGTCGCCGAACCCACCGGCGTCCAGGGCTTTCTGCAGGACGAGCCGGTCCACCGACGCAGCTCCGGCAATGGCGTCGGCGCGGTACGCCCGTTCAGCGAGCTGCTGGCCGGGCACGCCGGAGACGGTCGGTAGCCGCACGCCCGAGTCGGGCGGTAGTCGACCGGTCGCTGGGTAGCATGAGCGAATGGCCGAGGAAATACTGCCCGCCATCCCGCTCGACTCGTGGCGGCCCACCAAGGAAACTCTCCACCGCTACGCCCAGATCATCGGCAAGGTGGCGCTGGCCAAAGGGATCAGACGCAACCACTGGTGGCACCTGACCTACCGGCTGACCGCCCGCGGCTGGACCACCGTCCCGCTCGGCACCGCAACCGAGGGCCCGGTCTTCACCTGCTCCTTCGACTTCTTCGACCACGTGCTGCGGATCTGCAACGACCGCGGCACGGAGGAGGAGGTCCCGCTCGCGGGCCAGTCGGTGGCGAGCTTCTACGTCGAGGCCATGAACGCGCTGCGCAATCTCGGCGTCGAGGTGGTCCTGGCCCACTCCACCCCCTTCGACCTGCCCGACCACGGCCGGCCCTTCGACGAGGACGAAGAACACCGCACCTACGACCCCGCCGCCGCCCGGCGCGCGTTCCACGTACACAGCCAGGTCGGGCGCATCCTGGAAGAATTCAGCGCCACCTACTCCGGCAAGATCAGCCCGGTCCAGCTGTTCTGGCACACCTTCGACCTGTCCGTGCAGCGCTTCTCCGACCGCAAGATCCCGATGCCCGACAGTGTGGATCCGGTCACCCGCGAGGCGTATTCCCGGGAGGTGATCAGCGCCGGATTCTGGTTCGGCGACGACAAGACCCCCGCCCCGACCTTCTACTCCTACACCGCGCCCGAGCCCGCCGGACTCAGCGATCGGCCGCTCCGACCGGCCGAGGCCCACTGGGTGGTCTCCGGGTCCGGCCACAACGCCTACCTGCCCTACGACGACGTCCGTACCAGCGCCGACCCCGTCGGCACCGCCCTGGACTTCTTCCAATCCCAATACGAGGCCGGATCGAGTCTCGCGGGCTGGGACGCGGTCGGTCTGGCCTGCAACAATGGCATCACCGACCCCGTGCTCACCTCGCCACGGCTGGGTTGGCCGGAATAACTCGGTGCCTCGAATCGTCTCTCCGACATAGTGTGTTGGAGAGGGAGATGCGGAGGACTCACCATGGGGAGAGGGCCCGTGAGACTTTCGCATGTGGAGAAAAGGGGTCCAGATGCGTGAGCAACGCATACCGAATCCGACGTTGACCGCGTATCGGGAAACCACCTTCACCGCCGGACCCAGTACCCGTGTCGGCCTGATGGGCGCGCTGGTCCTGGGCAGCGTGATCCTGGTCTGGGCGGCCGAGCGGGCCTCCCGCGAGGGCAATGACCACGGCTGGTTCGTGGCGGTGTCCTTCGCCGGGCTGTTCGTGGCCCGCGGGCTGTACCTGCGCCGGCCCATCACCCTGCCGCACCTCACCTACGCGGCATTGACCCTGGTGGTCTCGAACTTCAGCTATCGCACCGACCACCCGGTGGTCGGCTTCGTCTTCCTCGCCGCCAGCGGCGCCATCCTGGTGCTGCCGCAGGGCAGCAAACCGCAGCCCGAGCAGCTGCCCCGGGTGGCCGAACTGGTCCGGCGCAGCCAGGGGGATCCGCTGGCCCCCTTCGCGCTGCACTCGTCCAAGACCTACTTCTTCAACGAGAACGGCTCCGCCGCCATCGCTTACCGGGCCCGGCTCGGAATCGCGGTCGTCTCCGGCGATCCGATCGGCGACCCCGGCCGGTTCCCCGAATTGCTCACCGAATTCTCGCTCTTCGCGGGCAGCCACGGCTGGCGCATCGCGGTCCTGGGCGCCAGCCCGGAGGTCACCGAGATCTGGCAGCGGCGGGCGGTGGATCACCGCGGGCTGCGTGCCATCGCCGTCGGCCGGGACGTGATTGTCCACGTCGACCGCTTCGACATGGTCGGCCGCAAGTACCGCAATCTGCGGCAGGCGGTGAGCCGCACCAAGAACTTCGGCGTCACCACCGAGATCCTCCCCGAGGTCGCACTCACCGAACCCCAGCGCGAGACGCTGCTGGCCATCGTCGACGAGTGGGGGAGCGGGCGGCAGACCCGCGGCTTCTCCATGATCCTCGACCACCTGCTCGACGGCCGGCACCCCGGCATGCTGGTGGTGATCGCCCGCGACGCCGACGGCCAGGTGGTGGGATTCCAGCGCTACGGCGCCTCCGACAACGGCCAGGAACTCAGCCTGGACGTGCCGTGGCGGCGGCGCGACGCACCCAACGGGCTCGACGAGCGCATGATCGTGGACCTGGTGGAGTACGCGCGCGAACACGGGATCAAGCGAATCTCGCTGGCCTTCGCGGCGTTTCCGGAGATCTTCGCCGACAAGCACCGGTCGCGGACCATGCAGACGGTGTATCTCGCCGTGCGGCTGGGCGATCCGCTCATCCGGCTGGAATCGCTGTACCGATTCCTGCGCAAGTTCAACGCCTTCGGCGATCAGCGCTACGTCCTGATCCGCTGGCGCGAGGTCCTGATCGCGGCGCTGGCATTGCTCACCCTGGAGTTCGTCCCCCACCGCAAGCAGTATTAGCCAACTCTCGGGCGCTTCTCACCGCAGGAAGTCGACCAGGGCGGCGGAGAAGGCGGGGTTGGCGACGGCGGCGAGGTGATCGCCGGGGACAACCACACAGGTGGCATCGGGCAGGGCGGCGGCGAGGCGTTCCGGTTCGGCCGCGAACGGATCGTTGTCGCCCGCCAGCACCAGGGTGGGAATGGTGATGCCGGACAGGGATTCGATCGGGGCCTCGTGCAATCCGGTGGCGAGCATCGCGATGGCCTCGCGGTCCGCGCCCAGGGCGTCGGCCAGGATGCGGAACATGCGAGCCTGGGGGACCGCACCGGAGCCGTCACCGGACATGGCGGTCGTGAGGTCCGCGGCATCGATGACGCGCCAATCGATTCCGCCGCAGTCCACCACGCCGCTGCCGATGCCGCCGATGGCCAGCCGCTCCACCCGCTTGTCGGCGCCCGCGACCAGCAGCGAGATGATCGCGCCCATCGAATAGCCGGCCAGCGCGACGCGATCCAGCCCGAGCTCGTCGAACAGCGCGCGCAGGTCGTCGGCCATGGCCTGCCACGAGTAGCGGGCCGGGTCGTGCGGCTTCTCGGAGCGGCCGTGGCCGCGCGCGTCCAGCGAGATGACGTGACGGCCCGCCCGCTGCAGCGCCGAGACCACACCCACGCTCATCCAATTGGCATTGGTGTCCGCCACGATTCCGTGCTGCAGCACCACCGGAACGCCCTCGCCCTCCCACACGCGGTAGTTGAGCTCCAAGCCGTCCCAGGTGGTGAATTTCGCCATGGCCGCGATGCTATCGGTGCGATTCGATCATGCGACAGTCTTCGCGCCGATTGCCCGCGGTCCTAGCCCATCCGCGCCATGATCGCGCGCGGCAGCAGCGGCATCACCGATCCCAGTACCCGCCAGGGCCATTCGGGCACGGACGCGCGCACCGCCTCCCGCTCGATGGCGGCCACCATGGAATTCACGCCCTTGTCCAGCGGCACAACCAGTTTCGCGTTCCCGGCCTTGGCCGCCGGTGGCGATGAAGCCCGGCGGCACCGTGGTCACCCGGATCGGGGTCCCGCGCAGCTCGATGGCCAGCCCCTCGCCCAGCGCCGTCACGCTCGCGCCCAATCCGGAGCTGGCGCCGGTGATGAGAATCTTCCGCCTGGTCATGCGGCCACCCTGGCCGCGGGATGCGCTCGGAAGGGGCCGCGGGCAAGCCCCCGGAACCCCTTCCGAACCGTGGTCACCCGAACGAGCCCGTACTGGGTCGCGCGGGCTGCAGATGCCAGGTCCCGCAGTTCTCGGTCGAGAACCCCACATCGGTCGCCTTGATCTCCACCGTGATCGGCTTCGTCCGGGTGAAGTCGCTGGCGATGATGTAGTAGTTCGGGTCCGGATAATCGCCCGGCTGCTGGACCTTCCACAGCCGCCGCCAGAAGCACGCGCCGGCGCCTGGATCCGGCGTCCCGTCGCCGATGTACGTGCCCGGCTTGATATCCACATTGACCAGATACGTCCCGTCCACCGTGATATCGGTGGCCGGTTCGGCGGCCGCAATTCCGGTTGCGGCCATTGTCAGCGCGGAAGCGAATGCTCCCGCGACCACGAGCGCGCCTGCACGCACGGTGTTCCTCCCTGAGCAGCTCACTGCACCGCACGGTTCCCGGCGTGCGGCGTCGGGACAGATCCCCGCATCTCCCGGGGAGGGTCTATCAGAGATTGCGGTCTGTTTTCGGTAAATCGGGAGGTTTCGGAGAATTCACAAACTCGAGCGATGCCCTTTCGGCTCCCGCGACGATATTCAAGCATGGGAAGTCTTCGCCCGGTCAGCACCGGCTGCGCCGACCACTGCGCCCGGCTGTGCACCGACGCGGGCCTGGCGGCCGTCCTGGCCGCCGACCGCGGCCTGTTGCACTGGCGGGCCATCAGCCGCCTCGGCGACCCCGGCCTCGCCGAACACGCCGTGCAGGAGACCCTGTTGCGGGCGTGGCGCGCCTGCGCCAGCTACGACCCGGATCGGGGCAGCGTGCGCACCTGGCTGCTCACCATCGAACGCAACGTGCTCATCGATACCGCCCGCTTCCGGGCCGCCCGCCCCGGTGACACCAGCTGGGACCAGATCGGGGAGCAGGCCGAGAACCGCTGCGCCCGCCCCGACTTCACCGAGGCGCTGACCGACGGGCTGCTGGTCGCCGACCTGCTGGACCAGCTGCCGCCGCCGCAGCGCGACGCCATTGTTCAGGTGATCCTGCGTGATCGCGCCTACCAGGATGTGGCCGCCGACCTGGGCATACCGGTCGGCACCGTCAAGACCCGGGTGCACTACGCCCTGCGCTCGCTGCGCCGATTGCCGATCAGCGCGTGACCCGACGCCGGAGGAGGTAGGTTCCCGGCGGCCGCAGGCATGTCGCGGATAGGTGAACCCACGGACCCCCTCCACACGTCGAACAAGCAGCGGCCGATCCACATCGGCTCGGCCCCGAGCGAGGAGTTACCGATGACCGACACCACCCCGGCCCCCGGCGGGTTCCGCATGGACCGCCGGACCGCCCTGGCCACCACCGCGGTCGCCGCGACCGCGCTCACCGTGGCCGGTTGCAGCAGCACCTCCGACAAAGCGGCCTCGGCCGCACCCAATCCGGCCCCCGCCAAGAACGATCCGGCCGCCGCCAAGAAACAGGGCAACGTCCTGGCCAATACCAGCGACGTTCCGGTCGGCGGCGGCATCATCAGCGGTGACACCGTGATCACCCAGCCCGTCGCCGGCACCTTCGACGGGTTCTCGTCCACCTGTACCCACCTGGGCTGCAAGGTGAATGCCGTCGAGGGCGGCCTGATCAAGTGCCCGTGCCACGGCAGCACATTCAACCTGGACGGCACGGTCGCCGGCGGTCCCGCACCGCGCGCGCTGGACGCCAGGGCCATCCGCGTCGACGGGGATCAGATCGTCTCGGCCTGATCCCACCCATCGCCGAGCTCGACGCCGGGGAGAGTGTCGAGCCGCCCCGAGCCCGGCTCGGGGCGTGTTGCGTTACCTGCTCTCCACACCGACCCGACCGCCCCCGCACGCCTCGAGCTGCGGGGGCGGATTCGTCCGGGCGCGTCGCCCGGGTGGGGGCTGCGAAGTGCGGGATAGTGGGCGCAGTGGTCTTTTGCCCATTACGGCCGGTTGCGCCCAGGATGGTGATTTTCGGACGTCTGACCACTGGTAACGGTTCCATCACGAAGCTTGCCAGAAAGTAACTGGTGTTGCCAGAGTGAACAGCTGGGTCTTGTGTTACTAGTGGGAAGGGAGGGGCGCTCCGCCCCGAGCGCCGTCCGCTTATGAAGCCAAGCATCACTAAGGCCGGAATCTGCACCGCCGTCACCGCCGCGGCGATCACCACCGTGGCCGGGATCGTCCCGGTCGCCGCCCTGGCCGCGCCCGCGCTGCCGGAGCTGCCCCAGAAGCTCGCCGGGAAGACCATCTTCCTGGACCCGGGCCATCAGGGCGACAATCACACTCAGGATGAGAACAAGCAGGTCAGCGATGGTCGTGGTGGCACCAAGGCGTGTCAGACCACCGGCATGACCAGCCTGCACGGCGTTGCCGAGCACACCATCAACTGGAATGTCGCGCAGTTGGTGCGCACCTCGCTCGAGGGCCTGGGCGCGCACGTGGTCATGAGTCGCCCCGACGACACCGGCTGGGGTGGCTGCATCGACGATCGGGCCAAGGCCGCCAATGCCTCCGGCGCCGATATCGCCCTCAGCATCCACGCCGACAGCGGTCCCGCCGACGGGCACGGCTTCCACCTCATCGTGCCGGCGCTGCCCGTCGCCGACGCCAAGGTCAACGAGGTGCAGGGCGGCGCCGGGTTGACCGCCAGCAAGGCCATGCGAGATGCCTACGTGCAGAGCGGGTATCAGGTCGCCACCTACAACGGGGCGGTCGACGGACTCCAGACCCGCTCCGATATCGCCGGGCCCGCGCTGACCGCGGTGCCGGACGTATTCCTCGAAATGGGCAACGGCGCCAATGCCGAGGACGCGCAGCAGCTGGAATCCCCCGAGGGACAGCTCAAGCACGCCGTGACCATCACCACCGGGATCGCGTCCTACCTGCTCGGCGTGCCGGTGCCCGCCGACGCCGGGCCGGCGTCCGAGCCGGGAATGCAACCGGGACAACAGGTTCCGGCGCAGCCCGCCGAGCCGCAGCCACAGCCCGCGCAGGCCCCCGTCCCGGCGCCGCAGGCCGGCGCTCCTGTGGAATCGAATCCGGCTGCGGCACAACAGAATCCTGCTGCGGCGCAGACACCGCAGGCGGCGGTTCCGCAGGCGCAGCCGGCCGTGGTGCCGGTGCAGGCGCCCCCGGCCGCTGCTCCGGCGACGTCGGCCCAGCCCGGGCAGACTCCGGCCCAGGTGGGACAGGCCCCGGCGCAACCGGAGCCGACGCCTGCTCAGCAGGGGCAGACGTCGACGTTCCCGGCGCAGCTTCCCGGGTATGCGGCGGCTCCCGCGCCATTGCAACTGAATCCGGCTCCGGCGCCACGGAATCCGGCTCCGGCGCAGCAGCCGGGTGAAGCGGCGCTCGAGGGGAGTCTGCAGGTCGCCCAGCAGCTCGCCGATCAGTTCCTGAAGACCTGGCTGCAGTCGCAGACGCCGGGTACCCAGCCGCAGACCGCGCCGCAGCCGGGCACGCCGCCGCAAACCGGCGCCCAGCCGCAGGCGGTGCAGCCCGCACCGCAGGCGCAGACCAAGCCCGTCGCGCGGCCGATCGCGGATCAGCTTGCGCCGCAACGGCAATCGCCGGGCACTACGGGCGGTCAGGGGACTCCGGCCACGCCGGCCGTCCCGGGTACGCAGTCGACCCCGGGCGTGCAGGCCCCGGGCGCGCAGGCCCCGGGCGCGCAGGTTCCGGGCGCGCAGGCCCCGGGCGCGCAGGCCCCGGCGACCGACAAGAATTCCAAAACCAGTCGTCTGGATGGCATTTCCGTGAGTTCGCTGGTGCAGCTGGCCGTCAAGTTCCTGGGCCCGCTCGCCAAGATGCTCACGGGCGATTCCGGACTCGCTTCCGACGCGGTCAATCTGGCCTACAGCCTGGTGTCGGTGCTGAGCAGCACGTTGCTGAGCACGGCCACGAAGTAGTCCGCATCAGTGCGGTACGAATCGCCCCCCGCTCCGAATCCTCCGGAGCGGGGGCGATTTTCGTCCACATCGGCCCCATCCGAACCGCTCGGCATCCGGTGCGCGCATTGGGCGAACAATCGACATTGGGCAAACATTCCGCGATCCGAACGCGCGTTGGGGTGACTCGCCCTCGACTGCCTGGACAGCGGGGTCGTGGCAGCTCACCGGCGCATGAGCGGACAACCGCGTGTCCGGTGGTTGGCAAGCATCCGGCGCAGGAGTTGCATGAATTTCGGGTCGGGTCAAACGGCCGGCGTAATCGACTCGTCGATCGAGGTGGATGGATGGCGCTCGGTGTGGGTTTGAGTATCGGCACGGTGAATACGGTCTGCTCCACGGCGGCGGATCGATCCGGAAAGCTTCCGCACGGCCGTCGGGGTGCGCCTCCGGCCACCTGGCGCACCACCCTCACCTTCGACAGTTCGGGCACCGCCCGGGTCGGCCGCATTCCCCGGCACGGGCGGGTCATCACCGAATTCGCAGACCTCACCCAGCGGGGTGCTCCGGCCGCGCGGGTCGGACATCGGGCGCTGTCGGCCGCGGATCTGGTGGCGACGGTGGCCTACAGCGTGGTGGCGGAGGTGCTGGGGCAGGCGCCGGCGGGGCCGCTGGGCGCCGGTGACACGGGAATCGCGGTGACCCATCCGGCCGGATACCCCGCGGACCTGGTTGCCGAACTGCGCACCGCCCTGGACGGTGTCGGCCTCACCCGGGCCACGCTGGTGGCCGAGCCGATCGCCGCCGCGTCCTGGCTGGCCGCCGAACGGGGGCCGCTCACACCGGGTTTGGCGCTGGTCTACGACCTCGGCGGGTCCGGGCTGGATGTCACGCTGCTGCGGGTGGGCATGGGCGCGCCGAGCAATCCCATCGTCGGATCGTCGCTGCACTCGGTCGAATACGGGGGCCGGGCCTTCGGGGACCTGGTGGCGCGCACGCTGCGGCGCACGGCCGGATCGCAGGTGGTGCCGCGCGGGCTCTCGGACGCTGATTCGGGCGAGTTGCGCAGCGAGCACATTCGCCGTTCGCTGGCGCTGGTCTACCGGTGCCTGCGTGTCGCGGACGTCACCATGGCCGATGTGGATCGGATCCTGGTGGTCGGCGGCGCGGCGCGGCCGCCGGAGGTGGCGCAGGTGCTCGCCGAGGAGCTGGCGCGTCCGGTGATGGTGGCCTCCGATCCGGAGCGCACGATCGCCGATGGCGCTGCCATCGCGGCCCGGCAGGCGCTGATCGCCCAGGATGCGGGGAGCCATCGGCCTCGTTCACTGACGGGTCTGTTCCGGCGCGTCACCAGGGTGGCAGCAGTCTGAGTGATCATTTGTCCTGCTACTCGCCGGTTCGCCGCGGCCTCGCGTGTTAATCGGCGCTAACTCGTGCAAGCATCTTGCGAACGGGCTGTTGACGCCTCTCCTGTTTGGTGTAACTATGGGGTACACATAACGCCACTGACTGGAGAGGTGACGACGATGTCTCCGACCACGACCCCCCTTGACGACCCCGTGGTTGCCGAAGCTCAGGAGTACGCCAACAAGCTGCTGCTGCTCTCGGAAGGGTCGGTGAACAAGCACTTCGACCCCTACGAGGACATCGACTGGGACAACCCCGACTTCGACGCCAACGCCCGCCCCGAGCGCTGGATCCTGCCGGAGTCCGCGGACCCCCTCGGCCGCCACGACTGGTACCAGTCGCTCACGGTGGAGCGGCAGATCGAGGTGGGCAAGTACCGGCAGGCCAATATCGCCAAGGTCGGCCTGCAGTTCGAGTCCATCCTGATCAGCGGCATGGTGAACCACACCTTCTCGCTGCCCAACGGTGACGCGGAGTTCCGCTACTGCACCCACGAGATGGCCGAGGAACTCAACCACACCCTGATGTTCCAGGAGATGGTGAACCGCATCGGCGCGGACGTCCCGGGCATGGGCCCGCTCGTCCGGCAGCTGCGCCTGCTCGGCGTGCCGGTCGCCATCGCGTTCCCCAATCTGTTCTTCATGGCGGTGCTCGCCGGCGAGGAGCCGATCGACCACATCCAGAAGCAGATCCTGCGCTCGGGTGAGGAGGTGCACCCGATCATGCGCGGCGTCATGAGCATTCACGTCGCCGAGGAGGCGCGCCACATCTCCTTCGCGCACGAGTTCCTCAAGCACCACGTGCCGGAGCGGAACGCGGCCAACCGCTTCATCCTGTCGATCGCCATGCCGATCGTCATGTTCATCCTGGGCCGCTCCATCGCGACCCCGCCGAAGAAGTTCTTCCAGGAGTTCGACATTCCGGAGCAGGTGCGCAAGGAGCTGTTCTACGGCTCCAAGGAGGCCAAGCAGGTCTTCAGCGACTACTTCGTCGACGTGCGCGCGCTGGCCCACGAGATCGGCCTGATGAACCCGATCTCCAAGCGGGTCTGGAAGCTGCTCGGCATCGACGGCCCGGCCTCGCGCTACCGCTCGGAGCCGATCCGCTCCGGCAAGGCCGCGTAGGGGAGGGGGACGTACAGTGCCGTACGTTGTCACCCAATCCTGTTGCAGCGACGCGTCCTGCGTCTACGCCTGCCCGGTCAACTGCATCCATCCGACCCCGGACGAGCCGGACTTCCTGACCGCGGAGATGCTCTACGTCGACCCGCAGGCCTGCGTGGACTGCGGGGCGTGCGCCACCGCGTGCCCGGTGGACGCCATCACGTCGTCGAAGAAGCTGACTTCCGAGCAGCTGCCGTTCATCGAGATCAATGCCGACTTCTACCGGCAGGAGCGGCCGCGGCCGCTGCTGGCGCAGCCGATTCCGGCTGCGGAGGTCAAGCCCGGACGGGAGCCGCTGCGGGTGGCGGTCATCGGCTCCGGGCCCTCGGCCATGTACGCGGCCGACGAATTGCTCACGCAGCCCGGTGTTTCCGTGACCGTGTTCGACAAGGTGACCACGCCCTACGGCCTGGCCCGCTTCGGTGTCGCGCCCGATCACACCAAGACCCGCAGGGTCGGGGACCTCTTCGACGTGATCTCGGCGCAGCCGGGCTTCGGGTCCTACCTGAATGTGAATGTGGGACAGCATGTCTCGCACGAGGAGCTGCTGGCGCACCACCACGCGGTGATCTACGCGGTCGGTGCGTCCTCGGACCGCAAGCTCGGGATTCCGGGGGAGGGGCTGCCGGGCAGTACCTCTGCCACCGACTTCGTGGCCTGGTACAACGGGCACCCGGATCAGGCGGGCCGGTTCTTCGACCTGTCGCACCGGCGCGCGGTGATCGTGGGCAACGGCAATGTGGCGCTGGACGTCGCGCGGATTCTCACCGCCGATCCGGAACTGCTGGTCGGCACCGATGTCTCGCAGCGGGCGCTGAATGCCCTGCGGCGCAGCAATATCGAGGAGGTCGTGATCCTCGGGCGGCGCGGTCCGGCCGAATCCGCCTTCACCGTGCCGGAATTCGTGGGCCTGCTGGGCGCGGATGTCGACATCGTGGTCGAGGGCGAGATTCCCGAGATCGTCGAGGGCATGTCGCAGAAGGTCGAGCACAAGCTGAAGCTGTTGCGCGGCTTGGCTGATCGGCCCGTGAGTGGTCGCAAGCGTATCGTCTTCCGGTACCTGTCGGCGCCGGTCGCGATCGCGGGCGTGGACCGGGTGACCGGGGTCGAGGTGGTGCGCAACGAGCTCGTCACCGGCGATGACGGTGCGGTGCACGCGGTCCCGACCGGGGAGATCGAGACCCTCGACGCCGGGCTGGTGCTGACCTCGGTGGGCTACCGGGGTGTGGCCCTGCCGGGCGTGCCGTTCGACGAGCGGGCCGGGGTCATCCCGAATCTGGACGGCCGGGTGCTCGAAGAGTCCGGCGGCTCGGTGGTGCCGGGTGCCTATGTCACCGGCTGGATCAAGCGCGGTCCGACCGGGTTCATAGGCACCAACAAGTCCTGCGCGCAGCAGACCGTGCGTCAGCTGGTGGACGACTTCAATGCCGGCCGCCTGGTGCAACCGGCGCACAGCGCTGGCGATTTCGACCGACTGGTCGGTGATCGTCAACCGCACGCCATCCGGGGCGGCGCGGTCAACCGCCCCCGTCGCAAGCTTTCCCTGATGGTGCGCCGCTGACCCACCCTTGTCAGCGCCGCCCATGAAGGCCGTCGCACGCCAACCCCCTGCGCGTGCGGCGGCCTTCGCCGTTTCGTCCCTTTTGCGGCTGGTATTCACCTGCCTCGGTGGGCTTCTCGTGTCACCGGTGATGACTTTTTGTGCTGGGCAACGTATCCGGTCGCGCTTCGGCTGCGAATTTTCGGGCGCGGTGCGGGGTGCACTGTACCGATGTTGTTGTGCGAGTTGTAATGCTGTGTTTGCTCGCTGCGACATTTGCGGCAGTAGAGAAGAGTTCATTGCGAATCACGGACGGTGAAGCGGCTCGCGTGGGGTAATCCAGGGCAGCTACCGACCAGTGATCGGTAGTCCGCACCCCCGTACCGATACTGCGGTCTGATTTTTCGGACACTCTTCGCCTACCGGTCGGTATGAATTATTTGTTCGCTGAGTTGTAGCTGCTGAGAAAGACTGTTCAGTTGCTTTCATTGTGCAGTTGGATTCGATCTTGTTCGGACGATTGCGTGACCAGTAGATTCGCTATCTTCGCTACTGGACGCGAAATCTTTTCTCCCAATCCGATATTCGAGTACCGCAATCGCCAGCTAACCTGAACGCGCTGTTTGGAAAACGACCGCGACCACATGGTTGGTACGCCCGTGGGCCGTGGTCTCGGTGCGTTGACGGGATGGCAATGACAGTTGGCTTTGGCATGAGCATCGGCACAGTGAACTCCGTCTGGGCGACCACGGCCGGTGATCGGAACCGGCCCGCGGTGCGCGTTCGTCGGACCGCCGTCACCTTCGACAGCGCCGGCGGCCCGCAGATCGGGGGCATTCCCCACTTCGTCCCGGTGGTCACCGACTTCGCCGATCTCACCAGCGAGCCGGACCCGGTGGTCATCGGCGGTCGCATCTGGTCCCCGGCGGACCTGGTGGCGGCCGTGGTGAACGGGCTCATCGAGACCAACGCCCCCGAGGCCCCCGCCGTAACCACCTATCCCGCTTGCTATTCGGACAAACACGTCACGCGATTGCGGCGGGCACTGGACTGGTCCGGCGCCGCCGATGTCATGCTCATGCCCGAGCCGGTGGCGGCGGTGGAATGGCTCGACGAGGAATACGGCATTTCCGAATCCGGGCTCACCCTGGTCTACGACCTCGGCGGGAACGCCCTGGACGTCGCGGTCGTGCGCACCGAGTCCGATCGCGACGAACGCGGCATCCTCGGGCGGGCCGAACGCTCGCACGACTACGGCGGACGGCCGCTGGGCACTCTGCTGGCCCGCTACGCGCGCAGCATCGCACCCGGCTCGACCCAGCCGGTCTCGGCCGTGGTGCCCGCCTCCGACACGAATCGCCTGCGCAGCTGGCACATTCGCAATTCGCTACGGTTGGTGCGCTCGGTCGTGCACAGGGCCGGGCTGCACATGGAGGAGATCGACCGGGTCCTGCTGATCGGCGGCGCGGCGCGCCCCGCCGAGGTGGCCCGCGTGCTGTCGGACCTGGGCCGCCCGGTCGTCATGTCGCCCGATCCGGCCAATACCGTGGCGGTGGGTGCGTCCATCGCCGCCTTTCACAGCGCGGACACCGGCTCCGCCATCGCCCGATACGCCCCCCGCGCCGCCGTGATCTCCGGCGCCGCAGTGGCTTCCGCGCTCGCCATGTCCGCCGCCACCGTACTCGGTGGGCCCGTCGCCGGACCGCCCGGACTCCAGGCCGCCCCCGAACCGGCTGACCCGTCCGCCGGGACCACGGCCCTCGGCACCCACGATGTCATCGTCCTCGAGGATGCCGGCGCGCCGCCCGGCACCGGCACCCACGCCATCGCCACCGTGGCAGCCGTCCGCGCCTACGCCCCGCTGGCCCCGACCGTCACCCCCACCTGGGTCGACGGCCACCCCGTCGACTCCACCGGCGGCGGCACCCACTGCGAAACCCGCACTGTCACAGGCACGGTCAGCACCTACGGCAACCCGGCGCAGTTCACCAACCCCCTCCCGTTCCAGAACCCCGCCCTCGGCGGCTGGACCGTTGGCTCGTACTTCGGCCAGGTCCCCAAGGTCAGCGTCCCCGGCACCCTCCCCGGCGGAACCATCCCCGGCGCAACGCAACCCGGAACCCAACCCGGCACGGGCCAGCCTGGTACCGGTCAGCCCGGCGCGGGTCAGCCCGGTACCGGTCAACCCGGCGCGGGTCAGCCTGGCACGGGCCAGCCTGGTACCGGTCAACCCGGCAGTGGCCAGCCCGGCGCAGGGCAGCCCGGCACCGGTCAACCCGGCGCAGGGCAGCCTGGTGGCACAACTCCCGGAAGTACTTCGGGCGGAACCCAACCCGGTACCCCAGGTGGAATACCGGGAGCCGGAACCGCGGGCGGTTCGAAGCCGGCCGGTTCCGCCCCGGGCACCTCCACCGGCGGAACCAACACCGGCGGCAATCCAGGCACCTCGACCCCCGGCAGCGGTACCCCAGCAGGCGGTGGCGGCAGCACTCCGGGCGGCGCAACCGGCGACCCGGCGGGAGCCAACACGGGCGGTTCTCCGAGCGGTTCCAACCCTGGTGGCTCGAACCCGGGTGGTTCCAACCCTGGTGGCTCGAACCCGGGTGGTTCCAACCCGGGTGGCTCCAAGCCTGGCGGCTCCAAGCCTGGCGGAACCGGCGCGGGCGCAACCTCTCCCGGAGGCTCGACCCCCGGTGGCGGTTCCCCTGGTGGCTCGATCGGCGGCGGCACCCATACCGGCGGCGCGAACACCGGCGGCAACGCCTCCGGCGGCGGCTCCCCCAAGGGAGGCGGCCTCGGCGGCGGCATGGGCAGCCCCGGCGGCTCCTCGCCCGGCGGCAGCCACGGCGGCATGGGTGGCGGCGGCATGGGTGGCGGTATGGGTGGCGGTGGCAAGGGCGGAGGTGGTGGCGGTGGCCACCGCTGATCCCCTGCGGCACTGTGCATCCCGTCGGCCGGGGTCGTTCGGCCGCACCGCGGATCCCGCCGCGGCGGTCCTGGCGGCACTGATTTTCGGTGGGCGCCTGCATCGTTCGGACGCTGGACCTGTGGTGGGCTCGATTCGTAGTGGGCGAAGGCTTTTCGACAAATCCCCCATCGGGCGTGTTCTCCCGCACGCCGGTGGGGGTTGCGGGGGAGATCGGGCGGTGGCGTCCCACCATCGGCCCGCTCCCCACGGTGACGTAGGTGGCCGGCGGGACTGACCAACCCGCCCCACCTCGTCCCCGGGCTCGGACGAGCGGCAGCTCGCCCGCACGGACCGGCGATGACGGAGTGGCGGACCTGCAACGTCCGCGTCCCCATCGTCGAAAGTGACCGGCCCACCTCGCGTTTCCTGTGCCCGGGCGCGGTGGTGGGCCAGTCGCGGGTCAGCGGGCGGTGAAGCCGCCGTCGATGGCGAGGGCCGCGCCCGTGATGAAGCTCGCCTCGTCGCTGAGCAGGTAGGCGCAGAAGGCGGCGATTTCCGCGGGGCGGGCGATGCGGCCGAGGGGGTGCAGGGCGGCGATGGCGGCCTCGCCCTCCGGGGTGGCGCCCATGGAGGCGCGGAAGGCGGGGGTGTCGACCGCGCCGGAGACCAGGGCGTTGACCCGGATGGACCGGTCGGCTGCTTCCATGGCGACGGCCCGGGTCAGGCCCACCACACCGTGTTTGGCGGCGACATAGGGCGCGACCTGCGCCATACCGACGACGCCGAGGTTGGAGGCATTGTTGAGGATCGCGCCACCACCGCTGGCCGCGAGCGCCGGAACCTGGTGCCGCAGGCCGTAATAGACGGCCGTCAGGTTGAGTTCCAGATCCGCCCGCCACCCGGTCTCGTCGATGTCCTGCACCGGACCGAAGGCATTGACCGCGCCCGCATTGTTGAAAGCCGCGTCCAGGTGGCCGAATTCGGTGACGGCGGCCCCGGTCAGCCGTTCCACGTCGGCTTCGACGGTGACGTCGGTGGGCACGAACAGCGCGCGTCCGCCCGCGGCCCGGATCTCCTCCGCCATCCGGTCACCGGCGTCCTTGCCGCGTGCCCCGAGTACCACGGCCCCGCCCTCGGCGGCGATCCGCCGCGCCACGGCCGCACCGACTCCCGAGGTGGCGCCGGTGATCAGAACGACCTTGGATTCGAATCGAGCATCCGTCATGACTGCATTCCCCTTGCGGTAGAGATGATTTCGTTGACGTGTCATAGTCAACGCCGCGAGGGTAGCGGTCGCTGGCGGAAAACCGCCGCCATACTTGATGTGTCATCTAACGGGAATCAAGCCGGTGCGAGGAGATCTGGCAGCTCGTCGAGTCCGTCGACAATCGTCGCCCGCGCGGCGTCGGGCTGCTCAGCGGTCAGGTACCCCCAGGGTCCGCGCCGGATGAGCACCGGCATCATGCCCGCCGCCAGGACCGGCAGCACGTCATTGTCGACCCGATCCCCGACGTAGCAGATCTCGCCGGGCATGACCCCCGCCACCTCCGCGACTCGCGCGAAGAACTCGGGATCCGGCTTCTCCAGCGCCCATTCGGCCGAGGTGTACACCGCGTCCACCGGCAGCTCCATCCGCTCCAGTGCCGATTTTGCCTGCGGCGGTTGGTTTCCCGCGATGATCACGCTGATGCCACGCGCCCGCAGCTCGCCCAGCGCCCGCCGCACATCCGGGTACAGGTCGTCGGCGTCGAAGTTGTTGCGCAGGCTCTCCGGCTCCTCGGCGGCCCACGCGACCTGCTCGGCCTCGATATCGATGCCCGGCCGCACCAATTCGAAGGCGTCGGTGAGCGGCCGCCCGGAGGCTGCCATGCCGCCGATCACGCCCAGGAACGCGAAGCGCGGCACGCCGAGCCGGTCGGCCCATCGGCACCAGATGCGCGTCTCGTCGATCAGCGTCTCGCCCACATCGAATACCGCAGCCTTGATCATTCGCCCAGCGTATCGGGCGGTGGTTCAGTGTTGTGCGTTGAGGAAGCCGATGACGGTCGCGCCCCACCAGCACAGCTGCGACACCAGTCCGGTGGCCGCGCCCCAGGTCAGCAGCCGCGGCGTCAGCGGGCGCTCGCCGCGCTCCTGCAGGCGGCGGTTGAGCGCGCACGCCTGAATCCCGTTGAGCGTCAGCACGAGTACCAGCGCCAGCTTGGTGCGGGTCATGGTGGAGGCGAGATTCGGTTCCAGCACGCAGCCGCTGGCCACCAGGCCGGCCAGGCCCAGCCAGATCGGCAGGTGCAGGCGGCCGACCGCCTGCAGGGTCTCCGTCAGCCCGAGACGTCCTGCGGCCCACCGAAGGACGAAGGAATCGGCCATGAGGACCCCGCCGAAACCCACCACCAGCGAGGCCAGGTGGACGAACAGCCCGCCGGTGTGCACGGCCGGGCTGGTGGTGACGTGGGCGGCGATCCAGACGGCGGCCGCGAAGGTGCCGGTGGCCAGTAGTGCCGCGGCGGACACGATTCGCCACGAATCGTCCGGGAGTCCCGCCGTCCCGGTGTGATACCGGGCGTCACTGGTCTGGAGCATGGCCGAGCCTTCTATTAGGTAAGGGAATCCTAAATTACTAAGAAGGTCGTCCTGGTGGCAAGTCGGCAACGATCCCGCGGCGGCTCGCATCGAGGCACACTGGTGTGAGTTGTTGTGCGCGGGAGGGGAGAACCTGATGGACGCCAGGATTCGCGGAACCGTCATGCCGGTGCTCGAGGTCGCACTGGACCCCGGTGACCGGCTCATCGCCGAGGCCGGCCAGCTCTCCTGGATGACCGACTCCATCCGCCTCAGCACCTCCACCCGCGGCGCCGCGGGCGGCGTCTTCGGCGCGGTCCGCCGCGCCATGGCGGGCGCGGGCCTGTTCATGACCGAGTACACCGCCCACCGCGATCCCGGCCGGGTCTCCTTCGCCGCCAAACTCCCCGGCCAGATCCTGCCCGTGCCGATCGGCAAGGGGCGCGAATACCTGGTGCACCGGCACGGATTCCTCTGCGCCGCAGGCGATGTCCGCGTCGCTCTGAGCTTCCAGCGCCGCCTGGGCGCGGGCATCTTCGGGGGCACCGGCTTCACGCTGCAGCGCCTCAGCGGCGACGGCTACGCCTGGGTCGAGCTCTCCGGCGAGGTGGTCCAATACGATCTCGCCCCCGGCGAAACCCTCCGCGTCCACCCCGGCCACGTCGGATTGTTCGACGCCTCGGTGGATTTCGACATCACCATGGTCAAAGGCATCCGCAATGTGCTCTTCGGCGGCGACGGCCTCTTCCTCGCCGCCCTCACCGGGCCCGGACGAGTCTGGTTGCAGTCCTTGACCATCACCAACCTCGCCCACTCCCTCATTCCCTACCTGCCCATCCCGGAAGTCGGCGCCCAGCAGCGCTGACGCAGCCGTACGACGTCAGGCCGAGAGTTCGAGGGGGAGGGCGGCGGTGGCGTAGCGGTCCAGGGCCACTTCGGCCAGGAGCGGGTGCGCGCCGATGGTTTCGGCGTGCGGCAGTTGCGGCAGGGCGTCGTGCAGCCGGTCGGTGAGCAGGCCCGGGGCGAGGAACCAGGGCGCGACCAGGACGCGGTCCGCACCGCGGGCCCGAAGCCGGGCGAACGCCTGCTGCACCGTGGGTTCGGTGGTGGCGAAGCAGATTTCGGTGTCCCAGCCGGTCATTGCGGTGAGCAGCCGTGCCACGTCACCGGTGCGGGTATTGGCGGCCGCGGACGAGGAGCCCACGGCGGCAACGGCAATGCCCCAGCGTGGACCGGCGGGCCGGCACGCGCCGTGGGCGGCGTCGGTCAAGGTCGCGGGCAGGGCGTCCGCGGTCATGGCCGCGACGATGCGATCCCGCAGGGCGATGATCAGATGCGGATCGGGGCCGAGCACTTCGGCCTGGGTCAGCCGCAGCCGGGGATGCCGGGCGCGAGCGGCCTCGAGCATCCCGGGCAGGTCCACCCGGGCATGAAAGGCACTGCCCAGCAGCAGTGGAACCACGATGGCATGCGAATGCCCGTCGGCCGCAACCGCATCCACGACTTGATCCACCGAGGGCGTGCTCAGATCCAGAAACGCCAGGCGGACATCGAGATCCGGCCGCTGGGCCGCGATGCGCGCGACCACAGCTCGCATGGTCGCGGCCGAGCGCGGATCCCGGCTGCCGTGCGCCACGGCGATGAGCGCGGGCGCGTCCTCGATCCGGAAGGGGCGGGCCGGGCCGCCGCGCACCGTGGACAGCGTCCCCGGTGCGCGGTGCGCGGCTGCTCCGCCCGGCGGGACGGCCGGAACTGCGCCGTTGCCGGGCGGATTCATCTCAGGCCCCGACCTCGACGGCGGTCAGCGCGTCGCCGACCAGGCCCGCGGCCAGGGTGTTGCCACCCGCGGGGTCGATCAGCAGGAACGAACCGGTGTGGCGGTTGACGCTGTAGTCGTCGGCCACGATCGGGTCGGCCACGCGCACCGAGATGCGACCGATGTCGTTGAGCGACAGCGACTCCGGGTCCGGATCGGCGGCCAGGTGCTGCTCGTCGAAACGCTCCAGCAGCGCGCCGACAATGGCCTGCGTGGTGCGGGTGCCGTGCTTGAGCAGCAGGCGCGCGCCCTGGCGCAGCGGCTTGTCGCCGAGCCAGCAGACGGTGGCGTCGAAGGCCTCGATCGGTTCGGGAGCGCCGGTGGCGGCGGCGATCACGTCACCGCGCGAGACGTCCACGTCGTCGGCCAGGATCAGGGTGACGCTGCGGCCGGGCTGGGCCGAACCCAGTTCACCGTTCGGGGTGTCGATGCGCTCGACCGTGGTGCGGGTGCCGGACGGCAGCACCACGACCTCGTCGCCCTTGGACACCACGCCCGCCGCGACCTGACCCGCGTAGCCGCGGTAGTCCGGGTACTCGGCGGTGCGCGGCCGGATCACGTACTGCACCGGGAAACGCAGCCCCACCTCGTGGCGGCCGTGCACGTCCGCGTCGACCGGCACCGACTCCAGGTGCTCGATGAGCGAGGGTCCGTCGTAGTACGGGGTGTTCTCCGAGCGCGAGGCGACATTGTCACCGTGCAGCGCGGAGACCGGGATCTCCTGCACATCGCCGGCCGACCAGCCGAGTTTGGCGGTCAGCTCGGCGAATTCGGAGGTGATCTTGTCGAACACGCCGGCCGGATCGTCCACCAGGTCGATCTTGTTGACGGCCAGCACCAGCTTCGGCACCCCCAGCAGCGCCATCACCGCGGCGTGCCGGCGGGTCTGCTCGATGACACCCTTACGGGCGTCGACGAGCAGGATCACCAGCTGCGCGGTGGACGCGCCGGACACCGTGTTGCGGGTGTACTGGACGTGCCCCGGGGTGTCGGCGAGCACGAAAGACCGCTTGGGCGTGGCGAAGTAGCGATACGCCACATCGATGGTGATGCCCTGCTCGCGCTCGGCGCGCAGGCCGTCCACCAGCAGCGACAGGTCCGGCGTGGACAGACCCTTGTCGACCGAGGCGCGGGTCACCGCGTCGATCTGGTCCGCCAGCACGGACTTGGTGTCGTACAGCAAACGTCCGACCAGGGTGGACTTGCCGTCGTCGACCGATCCGGCGGTGGCCAGTCTCAATAGGTCGGACATCAGAAGTAACCCTCTCGCTTGCGGTCTTCCATGGCGGCTTCGGAGACGCGGTCGTCGCCGCGTGTCGCGCCACGTTCGGTGAGCCGGGACGCGGCGACCTCGGCCAGAATCGCGTCATTGTCGGCGGCATCGGAAATGATTGCGCCGGTGGTGGATCCGTCGCCGACGGTGCGGTAGCGCACCGACTTGATCAGCAGCTCCTCGTTGTCGGCGGGGCCGCCCCACACGCCGGGGGTCATCCACATGCCGTCGCGCTGGTACACCGGGCGCTCGTGGGCGTAGTAGATGCTGGCCAGCTCCACGTCCTCGCGGGCGATGTAGCGCCAGATGTCGAGCTCGGTCCAGTTCGAGATCGGGAACACGCGCACGTGCTCGCCCGGAGCGTGCCGGCCGTTGTACAGGTTCCACAGCTCGGGCCGCTGCCGCTTCGGGTCCCAGCGGCCGAAGGCATCGCGCAGCGAGAAGATGCGCTCCTTGGCGCGCGACCGCTCCTCGTCGCGGCGGCCGCCACCGAAGACCGCGTCGAAGCGGTTCTCGTTGATGGCGTCCAGCAGCGGCACGGTCTGCAGCGGGTTGCGGATGCCGTCCGGACGCTCCTGCAGGCGGCCGTCGGCGAGGTAGTCCTCGACCGACGCGACATGCAGTCGCAGGCCGTACTTCTCGACCACCTTGTCTCGGAAGTCGAGGACCTCGGGCAGGTTGTGCCCGGTGTCCACGTGCAGCAGCGCGAACGGCAGCGGTGCGGGCCAGAAGGCCTTGATCGCCAGGTGCAGCAGCACCGTGGAGTCCTTGCCGCCCGAGAAGAGGATGACGGGGCGTTCGAACTCGCCCGCTACCTCACGGAAGATGTGGATGGACTCGGACTCCAGGGCGGCCAGAGTGTCGAATTCTGCCCCGAGCGGAGCGAGAAGATCAGATGCAGCGATGGAAGTCATGATGCGTGCAACCCGCATTCGGTCTTGGCGAGCCCGGCCCAGCGGCCGGATCGCGGATCGGATCCAGGTTCCGGCTTCCGCGTGCACGGAGCGCAACCGATGGACGGATATCCCTCTTCGACAAGGGGATTCACGAGGATGCCGTTCGCCTCGATGTAGGCGGCCATCTCCTCGTCGGACCAGGCGGCGATCGGGTTGATCTTCACCAGGCCGAAGCCCTCGTCGAAGGAGATCAAGGGCGCATTGGCGCGGGTGGGCGCCTCCACCCGGCGGATGCCGGTGACCCAGGCGTTGTACCCGGTCAGCGACTTCTTCAGCGGCACCACCTTGCGCAGGCGGCAGCATTCGGCGGCGTCCCGCGCGAACAGGTCCTTGCCGAGCAGCTGATCCTGTTCGGCCACACTGTGTTCCGGCTGCACATTGACGATGTTCACGCCGTAGACCAGCTCGACCGCGTCACGGGTGCCGATGGTCTCGGCGAAGTGGTAGCCGGTGTCGAGGAACAGCACGTCCACGCCCGGGCGCACCTGGGCGGCCAGCTGCACCAGCACCGCGTCCTGCATGTTGGACGCCACGATGTAGTTCGCGCCGAAGGTGTCCTCGGTCCACTGCAGCAGTTCCTGCGCGGTCGCGTTCGCGCCGAGTTCGGCATTGCCCTTCTCGACCAGGGCGCGCAGCTCGGATTCCGCGAGTTTCGTTGTGGTCATTGACGTTTCTCCCAACTACCGCAGGTCTGCTTCATCGGCTCGGACCGCCCACTGCGCGAAACGCTCACCCTCATCACGGTTCTTGATGAAGTTGCGCACCACGCGCTCGATGTAGTCACCCAGCTCTTCGCTGGTCACCTTGTGCTGCCGGAGCTTTCGGCCGAAGCCGGAGTCGAGCCCAAGGGAGCCGCCCAGGTGAACCTGGAAACCCTCCACTTGATTCCCGTCGCCGTCGTCGACCAGCTGGCCCTTGAAACCGATGTCTGCGATCTGGGACCGACCGCAGGAGTTGGGGCAGCCGTTGATGTTCACCGTGATCGGCACGTCCAGGTCGGCATTGATGTCCGCGAGCCGGGTCTCCAGCTCGGGCGCCAGCACCTGCGACCGCTTGCGGGTCTCGGTGAACGACAGCTTGCAGAACTCGATGCCACTGCACGCCAGCAGGTTCCGCCGCCAGTGCGACGGACGGCCGTGCAGGCCCAGCGGTTCCAGCTCCTCGATCAGCTGCTCGACCTTGTCGTCGGGGACGTCGAGCACGATGAGCTTCTGGTACGGGGTGAAACGGACCCGATCGGAGCCAGCGCGCTCGATCGCGTCGGCCGCCCGGCTCAGGATGGTGCCCGAGACACGACCGGCGATGGGGGAGAAGCCGATCGCGTTCAGCCCGTTGCGCAGCTTCTGCACCCCGATGTGGTCGATGGGCCGCTTCGGCTGCTCCGGAGCCGGGCCGTCGATGAGCTTCCGCTTCAGGTACTCGGTCTCGAGCACCTCGCGGAACTTCTCGATGCCCCAGTCCTTCACGAGGAACTTGAGGCGGGCCTTGGTGCGCAGGCGGCGGTAGCCGTAGTCGCGGAACAGCGACACGACCGCCTCCCACACGTCGGGCACCTCGTTCAACGGCACCCACACACCGACGCGCTGGGCCAGCATCGGGTTGGTCGACAGGCCGCCGCCCACCCAGAGGTCCAGGCCCGGTCCGTGCTCGGGGTGCACGACGCCGACGAAGGCGACGTCGTTGATCTCGTGCACCACATCCTGCTGACCGGAGATGGCGGTCTTGAACTTGCGCGGCAGGTTGGAGTATTCCTTCTTGCCGATGTAGCGCTTGACGATCTCGTCGATGGCCCAGGTGGGATCGATGATCTCGGTGAGGGATTCACCCGCCAGCGGCGAGCCCAGCACCACGCGCGGGCAGTCGCCGCACGCCTCGGTGGTCTGCAGGCCGACCGCTTCGAGCCGCCGCCAGATCTCCGGCACGTTCTCGATTTCGATCCAGTGGTACTGGACGTTCTCGCGGTCGGACAGATCCGCGGTGTCGCGCGCGAACTCGGTGGAGATCTGCGCGAGGGTGCGCAGCTGCTTCAGGTTCAGCGCACCGGCGTCGCAGCGCACCCGCATCATGAAGTAGCGGGCCTCGAGGATGTCGATGTTCTCGTCGCCGGTCCAGGTGCCGTCGTAGCCCTGCTCACGCTGGGTGTACAGACCCCACCAGCGCATGCGGCCGCGCAGATCGCTCTTGTCGATCGAGTCGAATCCGCCCTTGGCGTAGATGTTCTCGATGCGCGCCCGCACGTTGAGCGGGTTGTCGTCCTTCTTGCTCTGCTCGTTGGCATTGAGCGGCTCGCGGTACCCGAGCGCCCACTGTCCCTCGGACTTGCGCTTCACCGGTCGTGCGGTGCGCTCCCGCGGCGCGACGGGCGCTTCCGACCGCGGGCGATCCGGACGCACGCGTCGCTCCGCGGCGGGCTTTTCGGGCCGGGCGGATCGAGCGTTATCGGAACTGGTGGCGTCGGTGCTCGACGTCATGGGGTCGCTCCTGAAGGGTCTTGCGGGCAGGCGGGAGGGGCTGGCTCACGCCTCCGATATCAGAGAACCGGCTCTTACGGCGTCAGGTGGACGCCGGATTCCGGGAGAATGGGAGCCGATCTACCGGAGGCTTCCCGGCAGACAGCTCGCGCTGCAGACACGCTTGAAGTCGACATGGCGACGCGCCACGAGTCGCACTCCAAGTCCAGTCATGGGGCTTATTGTGCCACGTCAGAAGGGTCGTTCCGACTGCCGGATCGAATTTTCCGCAGTTTCCCGGGAAATCCCCTGGATATATTGTCCGATTTGTGACGGGCATCATAGATCAACGCCCGGCATACCTTTGGACGGTTGACCTGAACGGCTGCGCCGGCGAGGCTACGTCATCCGATCGGCGTCGGATGCCGCGAGGCGGGCCTTGGCCGCCGCCAGCCGGCCCAGCTCATCGGCCAGTTCGGGGGAGATCGCCCAATCCGGGCGATCGATGAATCCGGCCGGTAGGTACGGCGAACGGACGGCGGTCCGATAGCCCAAATCCCGCGCCCAGCAGGCCAGAGCCAGCAGCGGCAGCGCCAGGACGCCCTCGGGATCGTTGCGCCAGGTGTCGTTGTCGAAGAAGGCGCGATGCAGCCGCAGCGCGTTCGTCATCTCCCAGTCGAAGCCCTCGGAATCGCCGTCCGCCAAGCGCAGGAACACCTCCACGGCCGGCCGGAACAGCAGGTCCGTCACCCGCTGCGCACCCACCCGGCTGGTGGTGTCCAGCGCCCAGGCCGCCTCGTACACGCTCTTCGGGCCGAACCGCCAGGCCGTCTGCAGCAGCCGCACCCACTCGTACTGGAAGTCGTCGAAGGCGCCGTCACCGAACTCGCGCAGCCGCTCGATCGGATACTCGACCAGCTCACCCATGGCCTCGGCATCGCGGGCAACGAGCGTCCACCAGAACGCCGCCCGCCAGCCCGCCACCCGGTCGTACTTGTCGAAGCCGGATTCGATGCCGCTCGCCCGGAACCGCCGCGTCACCGTCTGCTCGGTCGAATGCGCGAAATACCAGGTCCGCGCCCGAAACGCCGGCGGATCCGACATCAGCATGGTGGCCAGCAGCACACCGTCCATCGACCGCGAGAAGTTCGGGCCCTCCGGCCGCACCGGCATCCGCGACCGATAGACCACCGGGGCCACGGAGCCCTCGTCGACCTCCCTGATCGACCTGGCATCGACCCCGTGCCGCGGTACCTCGATCATCGGCCCGTCCCCGTCCGCACCTGGAGCCGATCGCCCGGCTCGCCGAAATCCCTTGGAATGTATCCGGATTGGAGATGCTCCGCAGTCCGGGCAGCGTCCCCGCGCAGGCGGGTGCGCTGTGACCGGGGCAACCGGTCACACTGGATGAGTGACCTCGACTGCTCCCCAACAGACCTCCGGCACCGCCGCGGCGGCCGCCGCCGACGTGCCGGTGCTGCGCGATTTCGGGGGCGGGCCGTTCGGGATCTACATCCACGTGCCGTTCTGCGCGACGCGGTGCGGGTACTGCGACTTCAACACCTACACGGCGGGGGAGTTGGGGAGCTCGTCCTCACCGCAATCCTGGTTCGAGGCGCTGAAGGGTGAACTTGCCACGGCGGCACGGGAATTCGACGTGCTGCCGTCGGCTACACCTGCGGTGGAGACCGTGTTCGTGGGCGGTGGCACGCCGTCGCTGCTCGGTGGTGACGGGCTCGCGGGGGTGCTCGACGCCATTCGCGAGAACTTCACGCTCGCGCCCGGGGCCGAGGTGACCACCGAGTCCAATCCGGAATCCACCTCGCCCGAATTCTTCGATCGCATCCGCGCGGCCGGGTACAACCGTGTCTCGCTGGGCATGCAGTCCGCGGCCCAGCACGTGCTGAAGATCCTGGACCGGACCCACACGCCAGGCCGGGCCGTGGCCGCCGCCAAGGAAGCTCGTGCCGCGGGCATCGAGCACGTCAATCTGGACCTGATCTACGGCACGCCCGGCGAAGCCGACGCCGATCTCGACGCCAGCCTCGATGCCGTGCTGTCCGCCGGGGTCGACCACGTGTCGGCCTACTCCCTGATCGTCGAGGACGGCACCGCCCTGGCCCGCCGGGTCCGGCGCGGCGAACTTCCCGCCCCCGACGACGACGTGCTCGCCGCCCGCTACGAGCGCATCGACACCCGTCTGGCCGCGGCCGGCCTGGAGTGGTACGAGGTTTCCAACTGGGCCGCCTCCGACGCGGCCCGTTGCCGCCACAACCTCGGCTACTGGGACGGCGGCGACTGGCTCGGTGCGGGTCCGGGCGCGCACAGTCACGTCGGCGGCGTTCGCTGGTGGAACGTGAAACACCCGGCGCGCTACGCGGATCGGGTGACCACCGGCGGCCTCCCAGCCGCGGGCTGGGAGTCCCTCACGCGCGAGGAGCGCTACACCGAGCGCGTCATGCTCACCGTCCGCCTCCGGACGGGCCTCCCCCTGGCCGATCTCGATGTCGACGGCCGCGCCGCCGCTGACGGCGTCATTGCCGATGGCCTGGCCGAGCGGGTGAGCGACCACCTGATTCTGACCGACCGCGGCCGACTGCTCGCGGACGGTGTTGTCCGCACCCTCCTGGGCTGACCTCGGGGCCTTCGCCCGATGGGGCCGGCCGGACTGACCGTTTCCGTTCCGGATCGCGGTCGGACTTTAGCTGTGACCTGCGGAGATCGGTGAATATCGGGTAGAACCGGTCGGTCCGGACTAGATTGACGGACGGAGATTTCGTACAGCCGGTCTGTATCGCGGTCGGAGCCTCGGCCGCGGCCCGCGCACTGCAGCGCCCCGAACGACTTCGGCAGCGCCCCGAACAACCTTCGGCCCGAGGACATCTCATGGTGAAGCCACTGGTGCGACCCGTCGAACTCCTGCATCGCCTCCGTGCCCGCGCCGGTCACACCGCCGGCCGCGTGAGTGCCGCCGCGGTAGCGTTGGCGCTCGTCGTGACCCCACTCGCCGCCGCGCCGGCCACGGCTGCGCCCATGCCCACGATCGTGCTGGTGCACGGCGCCTTCGCCGACTCCTCCAGCTGGGACGGCGTGGCAGCCCAGCTGCGCGACGACGGCTATTCCGTTGTGACGCCGGAGAATCCATTGCGCGGTCCCGCCTACGACGCGGCGGCGATCCAGCGCACGATCGACGGCATCGCGGGTCCGATCGTGCTGGTCGGCCACTCCTACGGCGGCACCGTGATCAGCAATGTGCACGACTCGAAGATCGAATCCCTGGTCTACATTTCGGCTTTCGCGCCGACCCAGGGTGAAGCCGCACTGCTGGAACTGAATCCGATCCAGTACCCCGGCTCGCAACTCACCCTGGCCCTGCGGCTGAAGATGGTGAACGACCAGCAGGGGATCGCGGGCAGGAACGTGGACGCCTACATCGACCCCGCCAGTTTCCCCGACGTCTTCGCCCAGGACGTCGATCCGGCCACCGCCGCCGCCATGGCCGCCCGCCAGCACTCCCTGGCCCTGTCCGCCAACCTCGAACCCTCGGGCTCACCCGCCTGGGCCGCCACCCCGAGCTGGTATCTGGTCAGCACCGCCGACCGCGTGATTCCCCCTGCGTCCCAATGGGATATGGCCAAGCGCATGAACGCCCACACCTCCTCGATCGACGCCTCCCACGCCGGCCTCGTCTCCCATCCGGCCGACGTGGCCGCAGTCGTGGAGGCCGCCGCCGGTCAGTGACACCCGGCACGGCCCGTGCGCCGACTCCGCCCAGGTGGCGGGCGGTGGCACAGCGACTTGCGTCGGGGACACTAAACTGGAGGAGATAATCCGGGAAATCCGCGTGGCCGGTGCCGAATGATCGGCTGCTTCCTGCCGCGGAGGGCTCGGGCGTGCACGAGGCGTACCCGAGGGCGAGCAAGGAGGTGGGGCCATCATGTCGAGCACCGAGCAACGACGGCTCGAGGTCCTGCGGGCCATCGTCGCGGACTACATCGCGACGAAGGAGCCCATCGGGTCCAAGACCCTGGTCGAGCGGCACAATCTGGGTGTCTCCAGCGCCACCGTCCGCAATGACATGGCGGTGCTCGAGGCCGAGGGCTACATCGCCCAGCCGCACACCTCCTCCGGCCGCATCCCCACCGACAAGGGCTACCGGCAGTTCGTCGACCACATCTCCGAGGTCAAGCCGCTGTCCGGCGCGGAACGCCGCGCGATCATGGAATTCCTGGAGAGCGGCGTCGATCTCGACGACGTGCTGCGCCGCGGCGTCCGCCTGCTGGCCCAGCTGACCCGGCAGGTCGCCATGGTCCAGTACCCGACCGTGTCCGCGTCCACCGTGCGCCACATCGAGGTCGTCGCGCTCAACCCGGCCCGCCTGCTGCTGGTCGTGATCACCGACACCGGCCGCGTCGACCAGCGCCTGGTCGATCTGGGCGCCGTCGTCAGCGAGGACGATCTGGCCGCCCTGCGCGGCATGCTCGGCAAGGCCATGGACGGCAAGCGCCTGGCCGCCGCGTCCGCGTCGGTCGCCGAACTCCCCGAGCACTCCCCGTCGCCCAAGCTCCGCGATGTGCTCATCCGCGTCTCCACCGTGCTGGTCGAGACGCTGGTCGAGCATCCGGAGGAGCGCCTGGTGCTGGGCGGCACCGCCAACCTCACCCGCAATGCCTCCGATTTCGCCGGGAACGGTTTCCCGGGTTCGCTGCGTTCGGTCCTAGAGGCCCTCGAGGAGCAGGTGATCGTGCTGAAGCTGCTGGCCGCGGCACAGGTCCCGGGTACCGTGACGGTGCAGATCGGCGAGGAGACCAAGGTCGAGCAGATGCGCGGGACGGCCGTGGTGTCCACCGGTTACGGGCTGACCGGTACGGTGCTCGGAGGTATGGGGGTGCTCGGACCGACCCGCATGGACTACCCGGGGACCATTGCCTCGGTGGCGGCTGTCGCCCGATACATCGGTGAGGTGCTCGCCGAACGGTGAGCAGGCCCAGAAGACGAAACAGGACTAGAGAGCGCACGTGGCACGGGACTATTACGCACTGCTCGGAGTCGCACGCGGTGCGACCGACCAGGAGATCAAGCGCGCCTACCGGAAGCTGGCGCGTGAACTGCATCCCGACGTCAATCCGGACCCGGAGGCCCAGGAGAAGTTCCGCGAGGTCTCCACGGCCTACGAGGTGCTGTCCGACGCGGAGAAGCGGCGCATCGTCGACCTCGGTGGTGACCCGCTGGAATCCGCCGGCGGCATGGGCGGCGGCTTCTCCGGCGCCGGATTCGGTGGCCTCGGCGACGTGTTCGAGGCGTTCTTCGGCGGCATGAACGCCTCCGGCGGCACCCGCAAGCCGCGCGGCCGTGTGCAGCCGGGCGCGGATTCGCTGCTGCGCACGCGACTGTCGTTGCAGGAGTGCGCAGTCGGTGTCACGAAGCACCTGACCGTCGACACCGCCATCCTCTGCGACCTGTGCCAGGGCTCCGGCACCAACGGCAATTCGAAGCCGGTGCGCTGTGAGACCTGTGGCGGCGCGGGCGAGGTGCAGACCGTGCAGCGGTCCTTCCTCGGCCAGGTCATGACCTCCCGCCCCTGCCCCACCTGCCGGGGCGCGGGCGAGACCATCCCCGACCCCTGCCGCAAGTGCGGCGGCGACGGCCGCGTGCGCGCGCGCCGCGAGATCGCCGCGCCCATCCCGGCCGGTGTCGCCAACGGCATGCGGGTGCGGCTGGCCGCGCAGGGCGAGGTCGGCCCCGGCGGCGGCCCCGCCGGCGACCTGTACGTGGAGATCGTCGAGCAGCCGCACGACACCTTCGTGCGCGACGGCGACGACCTGCACTGCACCATCCGCGTCCCCATGGTGGACGCCGCGCTCGGCACGACCGTCGTCATCGACACCATCCTCGACGGCCCGGTGGAGCTGACCATCCCAGCAGGCACCCAGCCCGGCGAGGCGTCGGTGCTACGCGGCCACGGCATGCCCAAGCTGCGCGCCAACTCGCGCGGCGACCTGATCGCGCACCTCGACATCGTGGTGCCGAGCAAGCTCGACTCCAAGCAGGCCGACCTGCTGCGCAAGTACAAGGGCATGCGCGTCAACGAGCACACCGAGGTCATGACCGCCCAGTCCGAACACAACTCCGGCCTGTTCGCGCGCCTGCGCGCCTCCTTCAGCGGACGCTGATCCGTTGGCCGCCACCGTCTTCTACCTCGACGACATTCCCGAACCGGGTGCGACTGCGGTGCTGGACGGCCCCGAGGGCCGCCACGCCGCCACGGTGCGCCGCATCCGGGTCGGGGAACCCATCACCCTCTCCGACGGGCACGGGATCCTCGCCGACTCGGAAGTGGTTGCGGCCCAGAAGGATCGCCTCGAACTGAAGGTACTGGCCAAACGGGTGGCAGCGCCCTGGACCCCGCAGGTGACGGTGGTCCAGGCCCTGCCCAAGTCCGACCGTTCGGAACTGGCAGTCGAACTCATGACGGAGGCGGGCGCCGACGCCATCGTCCCCTGGCAGGCCCTGCGCTGCGTCTCCAACTGGGAAGCCAAGGCCCGCAAGGGCGTCGAGAAGTGGCGCGCCGCCGCCAAACAGGCCGCCCGCCAATCCCGCCGCGCCTACATCCCGGACGTCGCCGACCTCCACACCACCCGCGATCTCCTGGACCTGGTCCGCACCGCGAGGGCGAACGGCGCGATCGTCGCCGCCCTCCACGAGTCCGGCGAATCCCGCCTGACCGACCTTTCTTTCACCGGCGTCCCCGAAGTGGTCCTGATCGTCGGCCCCGAAGGCGGCCTCGACGACTCGGAACTGAAGGCCCTCGCCGACGCCGGCGCCGACGTGGTCCTGCTCGGCCCGACCGTGCTGCGCACCTCCACTGCGGCCGCCGTCGCCCTCGGCGCGCTGGGCGCGCTCACCCCGCGCTGGTAGGCCTTTTCGCGCGGTTCGCCACGGAATGGATTCGGGGGCGCGGCAGTTGGATGACACCGGTGTGTTGGCCCTGCCGGTAGCCGTCTATTCACTGGGCGGTGTCGGTGGGCGGCGGTAAACTTCTGTCAACGAAAACGGCATCGAGACCGGAAAGCAGGCCATAGCCACTTTTGAGAACACCAGGCGAAATCGGCGATCAGAGCACACCCATTGCCGGCATCGGCGCCGGCGTCAACGGTTCCGGACCGGCGGGGCGGACCGTTCGTTCCAGCATCGAATTGGCACCGGAATCGGTGTTCGGTTTCCTGGGTTCGGCTGACGAGAACCTGCGTGAACTCGAGCGCCTCCTCGATGCCGACATCCACGTCCGCGGCAATTCCGTCACGCTGACCGGCAAGCCGGCCGATGTCGCCCTGGCGGAACGAGTGGTGGCACAGCTGGTCGCGCTCACCGCGCGCAATCGGGTGGTCTCGCCCGAGGCGGTGCGGCACACCTACTCCATGCTCACCGAGGGCTCCTCGGATTCTCCGGCAGAGGTGCTGAGCCTGGACATCCTGTCCCGGCGCGGCAGGACCATCCGGCCCAAGACGCTCAATCAGAAGCGTTATGTCGACGCCATCGACGCGCACACCATCGTGTTCGGGGTGGGCCCGGCCGGTACCGGCAAGACGTATCTGGCCATGGCCAAGGCCGTGCAGGCGTTGCAGACCAAGCAGGTCAACCGCATCATCCTGACCCGGCCCGCGGTCGAGGCGGGCGAGCGGCTGGGCTTCCTGCCGGGCACGCTGAACGAGAAGATCGACCCGTACCTACGCCCGCTCTACGACGCCCTGCACGACATGATGGATCCGGAGGCGATCCCGAAGCTCATGCAGGCCGGTGTCATCGAGGTCGCCCCGCTGGCCTACATGCGCGGTCGCACGCTCAACGACTCGTTCATCATTCTGGACGAGGCGCAGAACACGACGGCCGAGCAGATGAAGATGTTCCTCACCCGCCTGGGCTTCGGTTCCAAGATCGTGGTGACCGGTGACATCACCCAGGTCGATCTGCCGCACGGCGCGCGCTCGGGTCTGCGCGCGGCGACGGAGATCCTGCACGGCATCGACGACATCCATATCGCCGAGCTCACCAGCGCCGATGTGGTCCGTCACCGCCTGGTCGGGGAGATCGTCGACGCCTACGACCGGTTCGAGGCGGAGTCGCGGCCCCCGGCCGCGGTCCACTATCCCGGCAATCGGGCACAGCGACGTGCCGCGAGCCGAGGAGAACGACACTGACCTCTCCCTCTAGGCTGATCGGGTGAGTATCGAGATCGCCAACGAATCGGGTATCGAGGTATCCGAAGAAGAACTGGTCAGCGTCGCGCGGTTCGTCATCGCTCAGATGGATGTGCATCCGGCGGCCGAGCTGTCGATGGTGCTGGTCGATCTCGACACCATGGCGGATCTGCACATGCGCTGGATGGACCTGCCGGGTCCCACCGATGTCATGTCCTTCCCCATGGACGAGCTGGAGCCGGGCGGGCGGCCCGATGCCGCCGAGCCCGGCCCCTCCATGCTCGGTGACATCGTGCTCTGCCCCGAGTTCGCGGCCCAGCAGGCCGAGAAGGCCGGGCACTCCATGGATCACGAGCTGGCGCTGCTGACCGTGCACGGCGTCCTGCACCTCCTCGGCTACGACCATGCCGAGCCGGAGGAGGAGAAGGAGATGTTCGCGCTGCAGGCCTCCCTGCTGGAGGGCTGGTACGCGAACGTGCGCCAGGAAATGCGCCGCGCGGAGCTCGCCGAGCGCGACCAGCGGCTGCTGGGCAAGACCGGATTCACCGATACCACCGGTGATCCGCTGGGCCCGGCGTGAATTCATTCGTTCTGCTCCTGCTGGCGATCGTCCTGGTCCCCGCCGGTGGCGTGTTCGCGGCGCTGGATTCGGCGCTGAACACGATTTCGCCTGCGCGGGTGGAGGATCTGGTGCGAGCCGACCGGACCGGGGCGGCGCGGCTGGCGCGCATCATCGCGGATCGGCCGCGCTATGTGAATCTCATGGTGCTGCTGCGGCTCACGTGCGAGATCACCGCGACGGTGCTGCTGGCGGCGGTGCTCATGGACTGGCTGGACGAAGGCCCGGCGCTGCTGATCACCGCGGCGGTCATGGTGCTGGTCGACTATCTGGTGATCGGTGTCGGGCCGCGCACGCTGGGCCGCCAGCACGCGTATTCGCTGGCGCTGGGCGCGTCGCTGCCGTTGCAGGCCATCGGCTCGCTGCTGGGCCCGATCAGCCGGCTGCTGATTCTGATCGGTAATGCGATCACCCCCGGTAAGGGTTTCCGCAACGGCCCCTTCGCCTCCGAGATCGAGCTGCGCGAGGTGGTGGATCTGGCGGGGGAGCGCGGCGTGGTGGATGCCGACGAGCGCCGCATGATCCAGTCGGTCTTCGAGCTCGACACCACCCCGGCCCGCGAGGTCATGGTGCCGCGCACCGAGATGGTGTGGATCGAGGCGGAGAAGACTGCGGCGCAGGCCATGTCGCTGGCGGTGCGGTCGGGGCACTCGCGAATTCCGGTGGTGGGCGAGAACGTCGACGACATTCTGGGTGTCGTCTATCTGAAAGACCTGGTGCCGTACGCGGATCGGAGCCGGAAGGTGAAGGTGCGGCAGGTCATGCGGTCCGCCGTGTTCATGCCGGACTCCAAGCCGCTGGACGCGCTGCTGGACGAAATGCAGCGTCGCAGAAACCATATGGCCGTGCTGGTGGACGAGTACGGCGGCATTGCCGGGCTGGTCACCATCGAGGACATCCTCGAGGAGATCGTGGGCGAGATCGCCGACGAGTACGACAAGGACGAGATCGCGCCGATCGAGAAGATCGGCCCGGGCAAGTTCCGGGTCTCGGCGCGACTGCCGGTGGACGACCTGGGCGAGCTGTTCGACATGGTGATCGAGGACGAGGATGTCGACACCGTCGGCGGTCTGCTCGCCCACGCCCTGGGGCGCGTCCCGCTGCCCGGCTCCAAGGCCGTCATCCACGGCCTGCAACTGAAGGGGGAGGGCGCGGCAGACGCGCGCGGCCGCATGCGGATCCACACCGTGGTGGTGCGCAAGGGCCCGGAGCAGACAAGAACCGAACCGGCGGAACACGAACCGGCCGACGACGTACACGAGGATGGAGAGGCCGATGATTGAGTTGGATGCGGAGGACAACAAGCTGTTGGTCCTCGCCCGTGGCGCCATGGGCCGCACCGGCGGCAATGGCGGTGCGGCCGTGCGTGATTCGGACGGACGCACCTACGCGGCCGGAACCGTGGAGCTGACCGCGCTGAAGCTGACCGCGTTGCAGTCGGCGGTGGCGGCCGCGATCTCCAGTGGCGCAGGCGGTTTCGAGGCGGCCGTGGTGGTCGCGGGCAAGCTGTCGGATCCCGGGGTGTCGGCCGTGCGTGAGGTTTCGCCGTCGGCGCGCATCATTTTCACCGATGCCAAGGGCGCGGTGTTCGACGTGCTGGAAGCCGGTGCGCCCGCGGACTACGGCGTCGAGAATCCCATTGCGGCGCAGCAGCCCACGGCGGGCGACGCGGCCGGCGAGCGCGAGGTCCCGGCGGGCTTCGATGTGGAGACCGAATCGGAGGTTTTCGAGTGAGCGGCCAGGGTCAGGACAGCGGCGAATTCCGGTCCGGCTTCGTGTGTTTCGTGGGCCGGCCGAACACCGGCAAGTCCACGCTCACCAATGCCATGGTGGGGCAGAAGATCGCCATCACCTCCTCGCGGCCGCAGACCACGCGGCACACCATTCGCGGCATCGTGCACCGCGACCACGCGCAGCTGATCCTGGTGGACACCCCCGGTCTGCACCGGCCGCGCACGCTGCTCGGCCAGCGCCTCAACGACCTGGTGCGCGATACGTATTCGGAAGTCGACGTCATCGCCGTCTGCATTCCGGCGGACGAGAAGATCGGCCCGGGTGACCGCTGGATCGTCGATCAGATCAAGACCATGGCGCCCAAGACGACCCTGCTCGGTGTGGTCACCAAGATCGACAAGGTGAGTCGCGACCAGGTCGCCCACCAGCTCATGGCCGTGTCACAGCTGCTCGGCCCCGAGGCCGAGGTGGTCCCGGTCTCCGCGGTCAAGGGCGAGCAGGTCGAGGTGCTCGTCGACGTCATCGCCTCCCAGATGCCCGAGGGCCCGGCCTTCTACCCCGACGGCGAACTCACCGATGAGCCCGAGGAAGTCCTGATGGCCGAGCTCATTCGCGAGGCGGCCCTCGAGGGCGTCCGCGACGAGCTCCCGCACTCGCTGGCGGTGGTGATCGAGGAGGTCCTCGAGCGCGAGGAGAACGAGGACCAGGAGACCGACGGCCGCCGCTCGGCCGAGGGCATGCTCGACGTCCACGCCCTCCTCTACGTCGAACGCCCCAGCCAGAAGGCCATCATCATCGGCAAGGGCGGCGCCCGCCTCAAGGAGGTCGGCACCAACGCCCGCAAGCAGATCGAGCACATCCTCGGCACCCGCATCTACCTCCACCTGCACGTGAAGGTCGCCAAGGACTGGCAACGCGACCCGAAGCAGCTCGGCAAGCTCGGCTTCTGACCTGCTGCCTGCTCGCAGCCACCTGAGCGGCTGCGGGCAGATTCAGCGGATCGTCCTGTGCTGTAGGCGATTTCGGCGTCGCTGCGGCTCGGGACCAGGTGTCGGCTGGGCGTATTTCCCTGTGGGGCGGGCGCGCAGTCCAGGCCGTCAGTGCAGCGGCCGCGGCCGCCTTCTGGCTGCGGGTCAGGGCTGGGGCCACCAGGGTGTCGGGCGGTTCTTGTGCCATTCCAGCTCCGATTCCAATTGGGCCGCAACCGAAACCAGGAGCGGTTCGGAGTTGGCGGGGCCCATGAGCTGGGAGCCGACGGGAAGGCCGGCGGCGGTGAAGCCGGAGGGGATGTTGACGGCGGGCCAGCCGAGGACGTTCCAGGGCCAGGTGTAGGGGCAGGCCGCGGTGATGAGTTCGTCGGTGGCCCAGCTGCCGATGTCGTCGATCTCGTGGACGCCCGGGGGCGGAGTGGCCGTGGTGGGGGCCAGCACCAGGTCGAAGTCGTCGAAGATGCGGCCGGTTCGCATGCGCAGCAGGGGTTCTGCGCGGCGGGCGGCGAACAGCAGCGGCGAGAGGATGCGGCCGACGGCGGCATTGTGGGTGGTGCGCGGATCCACCTGCGCGCCGGGGAGGCGGTCCAGCGCCTCGCGGATGCCGACCATGGAGCGCGGGAGGAAGGTCGCACCCATCAGCACGCCGTAGTGGACGTCGGCGACGGTGACCTCGTGGCCGAGGCGGCGCAGCGTGGCGGCGGTGGCGTGCACCCGGGCCTCCACCTCGCGGTCGAGCGTGGTCCTGGTGGCGGTGAACGGGATTCGCAGGGAGAGCGCGATGCGCAGGCGGCCCGGATCGCGGCCGACCGCGTCGGAGACACGCAGCGCGGGCGGGGTGTGCAGGTCGCCCGGATGAGGTCCGGCGGCGGCGTCCAGCAGGAGCGCCGCATCGGCGACGGTGCGAGCCAGCGGGCCGTTCACGGTGAGCCCGTAGAAGGCTTCCGGCAGCGGCCAGGTGGAGATGCGGCCCCGCTGCGGCTTGATGCCGACCAGGTTGTTCCAGGCCGCCGGGATGCGCACCGAGCCCGCGCCGTCGGATCCCAGGGCGGCGGGTACCAATCCGGCCGCCACCGCCGCGCCGGATCCGCCGGACGACCCGCCCGGCGTGTGGCCGGCGCTCCAGGGATTCGTGGTGTGCCCGAAGGCGTCTCCGCTGGTGAACGGCAGCTGCCCGAGCTCACAGGTATTGGTCTTGCCGACGATGACCGCCCCGGCCGCGCGCAGCCGTCGCACCGACTCCGCGTCCTCGGTCTTGGCGGGGAATTCGCCACCGCAGCCGAAAGCCGTTGGGGTGCCGGTCAAGTCGGTGTCGTCCTTGATGGCCAGTGGCACCCCGAGCAGGGGCTCGCGGTGTCCGGCGGCGAGTTTGCGGTCGGCGTCGGCGGCCTCGGCGAGCGCTTCGGCCCGTCGCACGATCCGGAAGGCATTGAGCGCCCCCTGGCTGGCCTCGATCCGGTCGAGCGCCGCGCTGGTCGCCTCGACCGAGGTGAGTGTGCCCGCCGCCAGTGCCGCCGCGAGTTCCGCCAGCCCGAGTTCGCCAACCGACGCCAGTGTCATGTGAATCCCGTCTCTCCCGTACTCGGGAGTAACCTAGCGCGATTCTGGTCACACGTCCAACGTGTGGCGGCGTGATCGACCGGGCAGTGGTCGATCACGCCTCATCGGCGGCGAGGGCGCGGCCGATGTGTCACACGGCGATCCCGCCCGCCGCGGTGAGTACCAGCGTCCGGCCCACCCCTCCGGGGCCGGACGGCAGCACACACGCCGGATCACCCGCGCGGGCTTTGTGCACCGGGGTGGCGGCCTGGCGTGTCATGGGAGTTCCTCCGAAAGGGCGTATCCAACTCCTCGGTCCGAGGGTCGCGCTCAGCGTGTGTCGCGCGGCCAATCGCAGACCAACGAACTTCTAATCGGCACACGTCCGGCGACTCGTCGTGGTCCGGTCGGCCGCGCGTGCGAGACTGTTGCGGTGCGGTTGTATCGGGATCAGGCGGTGGTGCTGCGCCAGCACAAGCTGGGCGAGGCGGACCGCATCGTCACGCTGCTGACCCGCCAGCACGGCCTGGTGCGCGCGGTCGCCAAGGGTGTGCGGCGCACCCGCTCCAAGTTCGGGGCGCGGCTGGAACCGTTCGCCTATGTGGATGTGCAGCTGTATCCGGGCCGCAATCTCGACACCGTCACCCAGGTGCACACGGTCGAGACCTTCGCCGCCGACATCGTCGCCGACTACGGCCGCTATACCACCGCCTGCGCCGTGCTCGAGACCGCCGAGCGCCTGGCCGGCGAGGAGGGCGCACCCGCCGCTCGCCTGCACACCCTCACCGCCGGCGCGCTGCGCGCCATCGCGCTGGGCCGCCGTCCCCACGAACTGATCCTGGACGCATACCTGTTGCGCGCCATGGCTTTCGCCGGTTGGGCGCCCGCCCTCGACGACTGCGCCCGCTGCGCCACCCCCGGCCCGCACCGCGCCTTCCATGTGGCCGCGGGCGGCGCGGTGTGCGTGCACTGCCGTCCGCCCGGCGCGGCCACGCCCATGGTCGGCGTCCTCGACCACATGAGCGCTCTCAATCGGGGCGACTGGTCCGGCGTCGACGCCGTCTCCGACGCCATGCGACGCCAGGCCAGCGGTCTCATTGCCGCGCATCTGCAGTGGCATCTGGAACGGCAGCTGCGCACGCTGCCGCTCATCGAGCGCACCCGCCCGCACGAAGCCGTCGAGCGCGACGCGGTGGCCGAGCGTCCCCGTGCCGCCATCGGCTGATCCTGGGGCGAATCACCCTGGGAGTCCCGGTGAGCGGGCGCGGGAAAGCGGGTCCGGATCAGTGAGATTCGATACAGAGCCATCGAACGTTAGGGAGCCTAAAGTTCACGGCGTGTCGGGTTCTCCTCATCGAAAGTCCTCGCAGGCTGCCCGCCGCCTGCCGGTGTCGCTGGCCGTCGCCGCCGTGCTGGCCTCGTCGGCGACCGCGACCGCCGTGGCCCAGCCGGTGCTGCCGAATTCGCCGTTCGGCGGGCTCGCGTACACGGTGAACGTCGAAAAGCCGGGCGAGAGCGACGGATTCATCTACTACACCACCGGTGTGAGCGCGGCCGCGCTGGTGCCGGGGCTGGGTACCGTGGCCCAGGTGCTGCCGGGCGGAAGGCCCGCGAACGTCATTGCCGACCGGTCCGGCAAGGAGGTCAAACGCTACGAACCGCCTGCGGGACAGGATGTCTCGAACTTCCGGACGCAGATCTACCAGGGGCGCAAGGTGCTCACCTGGTGGCAGGGCAGCACGGTCGCCGGGCACGGCTCGGGCGTGGGAATCATCGCGGACGAGAACTTCAATGTGCTGGCGACCGTCGACCCGGGTGGGGCGGGCGCGGATGTGCACGAATTCCGGCTGACCCCCGACGGTCACGCGCTGCTCACCTCGTACCCGCAGGTCGATGCCGATCTCACCGCCATCGGCGGCCCGGCGAACGGGAAGATGTTCGACACCGTCGCCCTGGTGATCGATGTCGCCTCGGGCCGGCAGCTGTTCCGCTGGAGCGCGGCCGAGCACGTGCCGCTGAGTGATTCGGAGACCTCCGGCAAGCTGTCCGGCGACGTCTACGACCCGTATCACATGAACTCGATCAGCCAGGATCCGTCCGGGAATCTGGTTGTGTCCCTGCGCAATACGTCCGCTGTCTACGACGTCGACCCGAATACCGGCGATATCCGCTGGCAGCTCGGCGGCAAGCATCCGACCCTGATCGCCGATCGGGACGTGCAGTTCGCCTTCCAGCACGATGCCGAGTTCGCCGACGCCTCGACGCTGCGACTGTTCGACAACAACTCCAGCGGTGTGGAGTCGCGCGGGAAGTCGAGCGTGGAGTGGATCCACCTCGACCCGGCCGCGGGGCGCGCCACCCTGGTGCGCAATCAGGAGCACCCGGACGGTCTGGTCACCCCGGCCATGGGCAACGCCCAAGCCCTGCCGAACGGCAATACCCTGGTCAGCTGGGGCATGACGCCCCGCATCTCGGAGTTCACCCCGAGCGGCGAGCTGGTCTACGACGCTGTTCTGCCCTTCGGTAGCTACCGCGCCTACCTCGACAGTCTCCCCAGCTGACCGGCCGGGCGCTCGGCGGCGGGGAAATGCCGGTTTCCCCGCCGCCGTACGCCGTCCGGTGGAGGAAATGTGGAGGTCCGGTGGCAATGGTGTGGGCGCCGTCCGGCCCCGCGGAGCGTCGGGCAGGATGGTGGGCGTGATCGGGAACCGGAAGTCATCGACTGAGCAGCGTGTTGTGCGGCCGCCGTCGCCGCATCCGTCGGGGGCGAAGCCGCCGGCGATTCCGGCGGAATTCGTGCCCAGGCATGTGGCGCTGGTGATGGACGGCAACGGTCGCTGGGCCCAGGAGCGCGGGCTGCCCCGCACCGCGGGCCACGAGCGCGGCGAGGCCGTGCTCATGGACACCGTCGAGGGCTGTATCGAGATGGGCGTGAAGTGGCTGTCGGCCTACGCCTTCTCCACCGAGAACTGGCGGCGCAGTCCCGACGAGGTGCGCTTCCTGATGGGCTTCAATCGCGATGTGATCCGCCGCCGCCGCGACGAGATGCACGAGATGGGTGTGCGGGTGCGCTGGGCCGGCCGCCGACCGCGCCTGTGGCGCAGCGTGATCAAGGAATTGGAGATCGCGGAGGAGCTCACCCGGGACAATACGGTGATGACCCTCACCATGTGCGTCAACTACGGCGGCCGCGCCGAGATCGCCGATGCCGCACGGGAAATCGCGCGCCGGGTGGCCGCCGGGGAACTCGACCCGGAGAAGATCACCGAGGCCACCGTGGCCCGCTACCTCGACGAACCCGATATGCCGGACGTGGACCTGTTCCTGCGTCCCTCGGGTGAACTGCGCACCTCCAACTTCCTGATCTGGCAGGCCGCGTACGCCGAATTCGTGTTCCAGGAAACGCTTTTCCCCGATTTCGACCGCCGCAACCTCTGGGACGCCTGCCTGGAGTACGCCAAGCGTGACCGTCGCTTCGGAGGCGTGAAATGACCGACCAGCTCACCCCCGCCGAGGCGCTCCAGGACCGCGCCCGCGCCCTGCTGCTGCGCTACGGCGTGGAGGTTCGCGAGGAGGACGGCGGCCTCGGCTTCGAGTACGAGGGCGCGCTGTGCTCGCTGCGCGGCGTCAACCTCTCGCCCGGCCTGGATGTGCTGGCGCTCATGTGCATCCTGGCCTGGGATCGTCCGGTGAAACCGCAGCTGCACAAGCGGGTCGCCGAACGCAATGCCGCGCTCCAGTTCGGCACGCTCACCGTCGTGTCCCGCGAGAAGCTCGCGGACGTCATCCTGCGCTACACCTTCCCGGCCGCCGGGCTCGAGGACGAGCCCCTGGCCACCATCCTGCTGCTGACCCTCTCCGGGGCGGGCCGTGCCCGCCAGGGGCTGCTGCCCTGACGCCGATACCCGGTGCCGCCCGGGATCGGTTCAGGCTCGGGCGGATTCGGCCGCGGCCTCGGCGGCGCGGCGGTAGTCGGGGAGGATCTCGGTGATGCCGCGCGCGAAGGTTTCGGGGTCGACGTCGCCGAGGATGAGGTGCTGCAGGATGAAGCCGGGTAGTAGGCCGAGGAAGATCTTGGCCACCGCGTCGGTGTCGGCGTCCGGGGGGAGCCAGCCTACGTCGCGCATGCGCTCGGCGTAGTCGAACCAGAGGCGCCGGATGCCGAGGATATTGGTGCGGACGTAGTCGGCGATATTGGCGTCGGTCAGGGCCAGCGACCAGGCCTGCGGGATGATGCGGACCGGCCCGCCCGGGACGCTGAGCCGGACGATGGCCTCGCACATGATGCGGACCAGGTCCGGGGGCGTGGGGAGCGGATCGCTGTAGACGGCTTCGCTGAGGGCCGCGCGCAGGTCGACGGTGGCGTCGGTGGCGAGGTCCTTGATGATGTCGTCCTTGGACTTGAAGTACCGGTAGACCGCCCCGGCCGAGAGACCGGATTCGGCGAAGACGTCCTGCATGGTGGTGGCGTGCAGTCCCTTGCGGGCGAAGCAGGACTGCGCGGCGTCGAGAATCTGCTGCCGGCGGCGTTCCAGGTGTTCCTCGCTGACTCTGGGCATGGGCCCAAAGTAAAACGAATATCCGTTCTTGACAAGGGGACATCGGGGTGTCAGCCTTGTCCCAATTAAAAAGAACGAACCTTCGCTTTCTTTGGATGGGTCATGAACACAGTCCAGCGCTCCCTCGCCCTCGGTCTCGCCGCGGCCGCCATTCAGGCCCTGATGCTGATCGCCTTCGCCTGGCCCGCCGCCCGCGTCGCGCCCCGGGATCTCCCCATCGCCATCACCGGCCCGCAGGCCGCCGCGGTCGCCCGGCAGCTGGCCGATCGCGAGCCCGGCGGCTTCGATATCCGCACCGTCGCAGACGAATCCACCGCTCGCGACGCCATCGAGCATCGAGATGTATACGGGGCCATCCTGACTGGTGGGCAGCCCCGGGTGCTGATCGCCTCGGCCGCGAGTCCGATTGTGGCCCAGCAGCTCTCGGCCTTCGCGCAACAGCTGAACGGCGCGCAGGCGGCACCGGTGCAGGACGTGGTCGCCGCGGACGTTCACGATCCGCGCGGAAGCGGTTTCGGCGCAATGGTTCTCCCGCTGGTCATGTCCGGCCTGGCCGGTGGCGTCCTGCTGACCCTGCTGGTGCCGTCGCTGCGCGCCCGTGCTCTCGGCCTGGCCGTCTTCGCGATCGCCGGTGGGCTGCTGAGCATGTCGATCGTCCAGGGCTGGCTGCACCTGCTGCCCGGCGCGTACCTGACCATGGCCTCGATCGGCGGACTGGTGTCTCTCGCCGTCGCCGGCACCGTGGTCGGTCTGGCCGCCGTGCTCGGTCAGGCGGGTATCGGCCTGGGCGCGCTCACCATGCTGCTGGTCGGAAACCCCTTCTCCGGAGCCACCTCCGCGCCCGAACTGCTGCCCAAGCCGTGGGGCGAGATCGGCCAGCTGCTGCCGCCCGGCGCCGCCGCCACCCTGCTCCGCTCGACGGCCTTCTTCGGTGACGCCGCTATCACGGGCCCGCTGACGGTCCTGCTGTGCTGGGCCGCAGCCGGTCTCGCTCTCCTCGGTGTGGGGATCGCCCGCACTCGGCGGACCGTCCCGGCTCTCGCCCCGGACCTGGTGCCCGCGGCCTGAACTCGCCACCCGGACGGCAGCAGCCGCGCGCCTCCCGCCCAATGGGCAAGGGGCGCGCGGCTTCTCGCTGTCAGCTCTTGTGGCAGCAGTTCTGGCAGGTGCCGAAGATCTCCATGGTGTGGCTGATATCGGTGAACCCGTGCTCGGTGGCGATCGAGTCCGCCCAGGCCTCCACGGTCGGCCCCTCCACCTCGACGGTCCGGCCGCACTGGCGGCAGACCAGGTGATGGTGGTGCCCGGTGGAGCACTGCCGGTACACCGATTCCCCGGTGTCGGTGCGCAGCACGTCGACCATCCCGGCGTCCGCGAGCGACTGCAGGGTCCGGTACACCGTGGTCAGCCCGATGCCCTCACCGCGCTTGCGAAGTTCGTCGTGCAGCTCCTGTGCGGAGCGGAATTCGTCGATGTCCGCGAGCAGGGCGGCGATGGCACTGCGCTGACGGGTGCTGCGGACCCCGACGGTCTTCTCGCTTGTTCCCACGGATCACCCTTCCTCGGCGTGTGCGACCGCGTCGATGACTATGTGCGCGAGATGTTCGTCGACCAGTTCGTAGATGACCTCCCGGCCGGTGCGTTCACCGCGCACCACCCCGGCGGACTTGAGGATGCGCAGGTGCTGGCTGATCAGCGGCTGGGTCACTCCGAGAGTATCGACCAGTTCGTGCACACAGCGCGGTGACTCCCGGAGCTGGAGCACGATGGCAATGCGGACGGGCGCCGCCAGTGCGCGCAATAGTTCTCCGGCGGAGTCCAGAATGGTGCGCGACGGCACGGCCGGCGGCTGGGGAGACCGGTAGGGGTACGGGTCGTGGGGAATCGCGGCCGGGGTCTCCGTCGCGACGTGCGAGCGCCGCAGGGGCGCGCCGCTGTCCGTGGTCATCGAACCAACTCCTTATTGGAAACCGATGCCATTCTTATATGCACGTGTACGCATGTCAAACGCGACACGGTGTTAAACCTGTAGCACGCGGCAGATAGGCTGCTCTCAATCCTTTGCAATCTTCCGGACACGGATGGAGAACTGTTCAGTGGCACCCAAGTCGAAGGTGGACACCGTCGCCAATCTCGCCAAGCGTCGGGGTCTCGTGTACCCGAGCGGTGAGATTTACGGCGGAACGAGGTCGGCCTGGGACTACGGTCCGCTGGGCGTCGAACTCAAGGAGAACATCAAGCGGCAGTGGTGGCGGTCCATGGTGACCAGCCGTGACGACGTGGTCGGCCTGGACTCGTCGATCATCCTGCCGCGTCCCGTGTGGGTGGCCTCGGGCCACGTCGCGGTGTTCAACGACCCGCTGGTGGAATGCCTCAACTGCCACAAGCGGCACCGGCAGGACCACCTGCAGGAGGCGTACGCCGAGAAGAACAAGATCGACAATCCGGACTCGGTGTCCATGGAGCTCGTCGTGTGCCCCGACTGCGGCACCGTGGGCAAGTGGACCGAGCCCAAGGACTTCAACATGATGCTGAAGACCTACCTGGGCCCGGTCGAATCCGAAGAAGGCATGCACTACCTGCGCCCGGAGACCGCGCAGGGCATCTTCGTGAACTACAAGAACGTCGAGACCACCGCGCGCAAGAAGCCGCCGTTCGGCATCGCGCAGATCGGTAAGTCGTTCCGCAACGAGATCACCCCGGGCAACTTCATCTTCCGTACCCGCGAGTTCGAGCAGATGGAGATGGAGTTCTTCGTCAAGCCGGGCGAGGACGAGCAGTGGCACCAGTACTGGATCGACACCCGCCTGGCCTGGTACACCGACCTGGGCATCGACCCGGAGAACCTGCGGCTGTTCGAGCACCCGAAGGACAAGCTCTCGCACTACTCCACCCGCACGGTGGACATCGAGTACCGCTTCCGCTTCCAGGGCTCCGAGTGGGGTGAGCTCGAGGGCGTCGCCAACCGCACCGACTTCGACCTGAAGACCCATTCCGAGCATTCCGGTACGGATCTGAGCTTCTTCGATCAGAACACCAACGAGCGCTTCATCCCGTTCGTGATCGAGCCGGCGGCCGGCCTGACCCGCTCGCTGATGGCCTTCCTGGTCGACGCGTATCACGAGGAGCAGGTGCCGACGGCCAAGGGCACCATGGAGACTCGCACCACCCTGCGCCTGGACCCGCGCCTGGCGCCCGTCAAGGCGGCTGTACTGCCGTTGTCGCGCAATGCGGACCTGTCGCCGAAGGCCAAGGACCTGGCCGCGCAGCTGCGCCGGAACTGGAACGTGGACTTCGACGACGCCGGTGCGATCGGCCGCCGCTACCGCCGTCAGGACGAGATCGGCACCCCGTTCTGCATCACGGTCGACTTCGACACGCTGGAGGACCAGGCCGTCACCGTGCGTGAGCGGGACTCGATGGCGCAACAGCGCATCGCTCTCGACCAGGTGGAGGGCTACCTGGCGGCGCGCCTCGTCGGCGCCTGATCCCAGGTTCACAGGAAAGACCGGTCAATGCCTGACCGGTCTTTTCTTTATTCCATTGCCCCCGAAATCCGGGGCGGTGTCACGAAATTGGGTAACCGACTACTCACGTTAACGGCCCATGACCGGAGCACTATTTAAGGATGTGGGCAACGGCGCATCTCTGCCGTAGCTCGATCATCCGAGGTGAGTCATGAGCGAGCGTGTTATCGGCCCCCGCTCGGGGCTGCAATGGGTCTCATTGGGGGACGCCGGATCATCGTGCCCTGCCGCCCGATCCACGGTGGCGGCATTTCGATCATGGGCCGAGTCCTATCTGACCCAACCCAGTGACGAACTGGGCCGCGACGGGCCGGTCTGCCCGTATGTACGACCGGCCATGCGGCGAGATCTGATGTGGCTGGCGCAGGTTCCAGCGGTGGAGCCGCGGCCGACGTGGGTGCGCGCGGTCATCCGTGACGCGCTGGAGGTCTATTCCGGACTGCCCACGGGGAACGGCAGTTCCACCTCCGTGCTGCGCGCATTGATCACCGTATTCCCGAATTTGACGGATTGTTCGCTGATCGATGAGATCCACGATGAATTCAAGACCAAATTCGTGGAACGCGGCATCATGCTCGGGCAATTCTATCCGGGCTGTGACCAGGCGGGCCTGTGGAACAAGGATTTTCGGCCGTTGGACGCACCGATACCGATGTTGGTGGTGCGCAGCATGATGACGACCGATTTTCCGTTCCTGCTCGACCGACCGGAGTGGGCCGACGCCTTCGTGCGCAAGTTCGCGCCGGGGCTGCCCGCGCATGTGCGCTCGGTCATGGTGGAGCGCTTGACATCTCGTCCCGCCTTCGTGCCCGCCTACGAGGTGGGCGCCGACGACGGCGCATCCTGTTCGGCCAGCAGTTAGGTAGTTCCTATGACGCGTGAGATCGCGGCGGATCGGACCGCCACTGTCTTCCCGCTCTCCCCGGCTCAGCTGGGGATGTTCTATGCGCAGCAACTGGATCCGGCGGTGCCGCTGTCGGAGGCCCAGTACATCGAGATGCACGGACCGCTGGATATCGCGGTGCTGCGGCTCGTGGGGGCGCAGGCAGCGCGGGAATTCGGTTCCGGTGTCCTGCGATTCGTCGAGATCGAGGATCGGCCGTATCAGGTGGTCGATACCGAACTGGACGCGACGGTCGGCTTCCTGGACTTCCAGGACCGACCCGACCCGGTTGCGGACGCGTTGGAGTGGATGCGCGCGGATGTGGCGGCGCCGATCGAGCTGTTCGGTGCACAGGCTGGGATATCCACCGTGATCCGGGTCGGCGAGTCCCATCACCTGTGGTACACCAGAGCACACCACCTCCTCATCGATGGATTCGGCTCGATGACCATGCTGTATCGGGTCGCCGAGCTGTACAACGCCGCGGTGCGCGGGCAAACGGCGCCTCCCGGCACCGCGGCCTCGCTGCTGGACGTGCACGAGTCGGAGATGGTGTACCGGGAATCGAGCCGGTACGCCACCGACGAGCGCTACTGGCGCGAGGTCACCGCGGGCATGCCCGACCGGTGCAGCCTGGTCGGGGCCACCGCGCCCGCGAGCGCGCTGGCCCGCGAGGCGCGCGCCCAGCTGGGGGAGCGGACGGCCGAGCGGCTGGCGAGCGCGGCCCGCCGTTTCGACACCAGTTCGGCGGGCGTGGCGATGGCCGCGGTCGCGCTGTACTACGCCCGGCTCACGGCCACCGAGGACGTGGTCCTGAGCCTGCCCGTGTCCGGCCGCACCACCGCGGTGCTGCGGCGTTCCGGCGGCATGATCGCCAATGTGGTGCCGCTGCGGGTGCCGGTGCCGCGCGCGGGACAGGTGGGGGAGGTCCTGGATGCCGTGCGGGTGGCGGCGTCGGGGGCCTTGCGGCATCAGCGCTTTCGCCACGAGGACATGCGGGACGAGGGCGACCGGGACGAGTTCGGGCGCGGCATGACCGGGCCGGTCATCAACATCATGATGTTCCCGGCCGGGATCGACTTCGAGGGCGTGAATTCGAGCCTGCACGTGGTCACCTCGGGCCCGATCGAGGACCTGTTCGTCAACTTCTACCAGCACGGCGCGGGCGCGCCGATCCATGTCGACTTCGCCGCGAATCCGCGCCTGTACGACGAGGATTCGCTGAACCGGCATCACCGGCGATTCCTCGCCGTGCTGGATTCGCTGCTGGAGGCGGAGGCCGGAACACCGGTCGCGGCACTGGATTACACGGTGGCGGACGAGCAGCCGGTGCTGGCGGGCGCACACGGGCCGGCGGCGCCGCAGCCGCGGCTGCTGCCGGAGATCCTGGCGGACGGCCTGCGCCGCGCCGGACCCGAGACGGTCGCCGTCATGGGCCGCGACCGGCGGCTGACCTACGGCGAGCTGGACGCGCTGTCGAATCGGCTGGCGCGCCGGATCGTGCGGGCGGGCGCTGCCGAATCCGGTTCCGGAATATCGGAAGCGGTGGCCGTAGGACCGGAATCGACTGTGTTGCTCGCACTTCCCCGTTCGGTCGAGGCAATGGTCGCGCTGTGGGCGGTGGCCAAGACCGGCGCGGCGTTCGTGCCGCTGGGTACCGCGCTGCCCGCCGACCGCATGGCGCGCATTGCCGCCGAGGCGGGCGCGACGATCGGCCTGACCCTCGCGGAATCGACTGCCGCGCTGCCGGATTCGGTCCACTGGATCACCCTCGACGACCTGCTCGACGAGGACGTGGCGCCGGCCGATCCGCCGCTCACCGCCGAGGAGTTGCGGGGGCGGCCGCGGGCCGGCAATCCGGCGTACGTGGTGTTCACCTCCGGATCGACCGGGGTGCCCAAGGGTGTGACGGTGACCCATGCCGGATTGGCCGGGCTGGCCGCGGCGATCATGGCGGCCTACCGGGTCGCGCCCGGTGCGCGGGTCCTGCAGTGCCTGAACCCGAGTTTCGATGCGTCGGTGCTGGAATGGCTGATGGCGTTCGCATCGGGCACGACCCTGGTGGTGGCCGAATCGGATCCGGTGGTGGGCGCCGAATTGGCCGGGCTGGTCCGGGATTTCGGCATCACCCAGGTCTGTTCGACACCCGCGGTGCTGTCCACGCTGGAGCCGGACGCGCTCGACGGGGTGCGCGCGGTGTCGTCGGGCGGGGAGCCGACGCCGCCGGATATCGTGGCGCGCTTCGGGATCGGGCGGGAGCTGCTGAATTCGTACGGTCCCAGCGAGACCACGGTGGCCGTCACCTACACCCGGGGGCTGGTGCCCGGCGTGAATGCCGGTCTCGGCCACCCCATTCCGGGCGCCGGGATGCTGGTGCTGGATCGCTGGCTGCGGCCGGTGCCGATCGGGGTGGCCGGGGAGCTGTATGTGACCGGGCCGGGGGTGGCGCGCGGGTACGTCGGCCGTCCCGGGCTGACCGCCGAGAGTTTCGTGCCCGCCCCCTCGGGTCCGGCCGGGGCCCGCATGTACCGCACCGGAGATCTGGTGCGCTGGACCGAGAGCGGCGTGCTCGAGTACGTGGGTCGCAGCGACTTCCAGGTGAAGCTGCGCGGTATGCGGATCGAGCTGGGTGAGATCGATGCCGTGCTCAACGCGCACTCGTCGGTGGAGATCGCGGTCACGGTGGCGCGGCCCGGTTCCGGCGGCAGCACCGTGCTGGCCGCGTATGTGGTACCGCACGCCGGTCAGGTGATCACCGAGCCCGAGCTGCTCGACCACGCCACCCACCGCCTGCCGCCGTACATGGTGCCCGCGACCGTCACGGTGCTGGGCGCGTTGCCGCTCACCGCCAATGGCAAGGTGGATCGCCGGGCGCTGCCGGAACCCGTGGTGGCGCAACCGATGTCCGGTCGCGCGCCCGCCACCGCCACCGAACGCCTGCTCTGCAGCCTGTTCGCGGAGGTTCTCGGGACCGAGGCCGGTCCGGACACCTCGTTCTTCGCCCTGGGCGGCGATTCGATCATGGCGATCACGCTGGTTTCGCGCGCTCGCGCCGCGGGCCTGGTCTTCTCCGCCCGTGAGGTTTTCGAGCACCGCACCCCGGCCGCCCTGGCGGCCGTGGTCACCCGGCTGGAGGACCGTCCGCAGCGGCTGCCCGAACTGGCGGGCGGTGGCGTCGGCCGCCTGCCGCTGACGCCGATCGCGGCCTGGCTGCTCGGCCGTCCCGGCTGGCGGCATTTCGCCCAGTCGATGGTGGTTCAGGTGCCGGCCGGGGTCGAACTCCCGGTGCTGCTGCGCGCCGTCCAGGCGCTGCTCGACCGCCACGATGTGCTGCGCGCCCGCCTGGTCGACACCGACGACGGGCTCCGCTTGGACGTTCCGCCGGCCGATGACATCGAGGCGGCGACGCTGTTGACACACTTCGAGTGGACGGCGGCCGACGTGTCCGGGGCGGCGGTCGACCGAGCGCTGACGGATGCCGCCGGTCGGTTGGATCCGCGTGCGGGTGTGATGATCGCACTGAACTGGCTGGACGCCGGTCCGGCGCGGCCGGGCCGGTTGGCGATCGCGGTGCACCACCTGGCCTGTGACGCGGTCTCGTGGCGAATTCTGCTGCCCGACTTGATGTCCGCCTGGACGCAGGCCGCGGCGGGGACGAAACCCGAGCTGCGGGAGACCGGGACCTCGATGCGCACCTGGGCGTATGCGCTGGAGGCGCTGGCGTCACCGGACATCCCGAGCGCGTCGGCCGATGACGCGGCCGCTGTCGAATCGCCCTGGCCGGTCAGCGAACTCGGATACTGGCGTGACGTGCTGGCCCCGGATGCCCTGATCGGGCGGCGCCGGCTGGACGTGGCGGTGGACACCCATCGGACCGCCCGGCGGATCGATATCGAGGTGCCGGGCGAGGTGTCGGCGGCGCTCATCGCCCGGCTCGCGGGCACCTACCGCTGCGGCGTCGAGGACGCGCTGCTGGCGGCGCTGGCGCTGGCCCTGGCGCGCTGGCGGGACGAGCAGGATGCGGCCGCCGCCGGCACCGTGGTCACGGTCGAGCGGCACGGCCGCGACGAGGCCGCGGTGCCCGGGGCGGACCTGTCGCGAACGGTCGGCTGGTTCACCACGCAGGTGCCGGTGCGGCTGGGACCCGTTGCTGTGGACGGAGATTCGGGCGCGGCCGGCGTGGACAGCGCGTTGAAGACGGTCAAGGAACAGCTGCGGGCCGTGCCGCGCGGCGGCTTCGGCTACGGGCTGCTGCGCTACCTGAACACACGAACGGCCCGGGAGCTCGCGGCACTGCCGGATCCGCAGATCGGATTCAACTACCTCGGGCAGATTCCCGAGCTCGCCGCAGGCGATTGGCTGCCGGTCGCGATGGGGGATCGGCTGGGCGGGCACGCGGATCCGGATATGCCGCTGGCGGCGGTCATCTCGGTGGACGCGGTCACGCTGGAGTCGGGGAGCGGGCCGCGGATCCGGGCGGTGTGGCAGTTTGCCGGCCACGCGGTCGCGGCCGGGGACGTGGAAGCGCTGGCACGGGAATGGCTTTCGGCCGTCGGTGAGATCGCCGAGCTGGTGCGACGCCCCGGCGCCGGTGGCCTCACCCCCGCCGATCTGCCGCTGCTGACCGTCGCGCAGCCGGAGATCGAGTCGTGGGAGCGGGCGTTCGGCCGCCTGGCCGATGCCTGGCCGCTGACGCCGCTGCAGCGCGGTCTGCTGTTCCAGGCGCAACTGGCCGCGGGTGGCCCGGACGGCTACTCGGTGCAGGCGATCATCGATGTCGAGGCCGACCTCGATCGCGACCGGATGACGGCCGCCGCCGAGGCGCTGGTCCGCCGCCACGATGTGCTGCGCGCCGGGTTCCTGGCCTCGGATACCGGTGCGGTGCAGGTGATTCCGGCCGAGGTCGCGGTGCCGTGCGCCTATCGGGAGGCGGTCTGTGCCACGCCGGCGGAGCTCGACGAGATCGCGGCGGCCGAACTGCGTGAGCCGTTCCCGGTCGACCACCCGCCCCTGATCCGATTCCTGTGCATCGCGGCGGGGGAGCGGCGCTTCCGGCTGGTCATCACCAACCACCACCTGATCCTCGACGGCTGGTCCATGCCGATGCTGTTCGCGGAGCTCATCGCCCTCTACGAAACCTCCGGCGACGACACCGGATTCGCGACCCCGGCCCCCTTCCGCACGCACCTCGAGTGGCTGGCCGCCCGCGACGACAGCCTGGCCCGGGAAGCCTGGGCGCAGTCCCTGTCCGGCCTCGACGGCCCGACCCTGATCGCCCCGACCGCGCCGCGCGCCGACGCCGCGACCGCCCCGGTCGCCCACGAGGTGCCCCTGCCCGACGGTCTGCCGGACGCCCTGCGCCGCACGGCCGCGGCCTGCCAGGTCACCGTCAACACCCTCGTGCAGGTGGCCTGGGCGCTGCTGCTGGCCGAGCAGACCGGCGGCTCCGACATCGTCTTCGGTGCCACGGTGTCCGGCCGCCCGCCGGAACTGGCCGGCGCCGAGCGCATGGTCGGCATGCTGGTCAACACCGTCCCGGTCCGCATCGCCCTGGACCCGGCCGAATCGATCGCCGACCTGCTCACCCGCGTCCAGCGCGAGCAGGCCGCCCTGGCCGACCACCAGCACCTGGGCCTCGACGAGATCCAGGCCGCCACCGGCCTGGGCCCGCTCTTCGACACCGCCACCGTCTTCGAGTCCTACCCGGTGGATGCCGCGACCCTCACCGCCGCCACCCGCCAGGCCGACCTCACCGTCACGTCCCTGCGCGCCCAGGACGGCACCCACTACCCCCTCTCGCTGGCCGCCTACGCCAACAACGGCCTCCGCCTCGAACTGACCCGCTCCCCACACTATTTCGACGCCTCCGAGGCCGATGCGCTGGCAGCGGCGCTGTCCCGCCTGCTGACCGACCTCACCGGCGACTCGCGCCGCCGCGCCGCCGGGCTGCGCGGCACGGACCCCGACGCGCTGGTCTCGATCCGACCCGGGGCCGAGCCCCGCGAGGTGCAGCTCCTCCCGGATCTCCTGTCCGCCAACGGATACCCGGACACACAGGCGTTCGTCAGCGCCGCCTCACCGGCAGACAGCCCTGCCGAGCTGACCTACGCCGAGCTGGCGGCCGCGTCGAATCGGTTGGCTCGTAGGCTGATCGAGGCCGGTGCCGGGCCCGAGCAGGCGGTGCTGGTGGCTCTGCCCCGGTCGGTGATGTCGATGGTCGCGGTGTGGGCCGTGGCGAAGACCGGGGCGGCGTTCGTGCCGGTGGATGTCACGCAGCCGGCGGCGCGGACGAGCGCCATCGCCTCGGAATGCGGTGCGGTGCTGGGGATCACCTCGGATCAGGTGACGGATCTGCCCGGCGATGTGGCATGGCTGCGGCTGGACAGCGACGCTTTGGTCGCCGAGTGCGCGGCGATGTCCGCCGAGCCGGTCACCGATGCCGACCGGCTCGCGCCCCTGCGCCCGGAGCATGCGGCCTACGTGGTGTTCACCTCGGGGTCCACGGGCACGCCGAAGGGTGTCGTGGTCTCGCACACCGGGCTGGCCAATATGGCGGCGGCCATGGCGGAACGCGGTGGCATCGATCGCGATTCGCGCGTGATGCACTGCCTCAACCCGGCTTTCGACGCGGCCATGCTGGTGTGGATGTCCGCGTTCGCCGCCGGCGCGACGCTGGTCGTCGCACCGCCGGAGGCGAGTGCGGGTGCGGAGCTGGCGGCCGCCGTCCACGCGGGCGCTGCCACCCACCTGACCTGTACGCCGAGCGTGCTCGCGACCCTCGATGCCGCGGACCTGCACGGTGTGCGGACGGTCGTCATGGGTGGCGAACCGTGCCCGCCCGCGCTGGTGACACGCCTGGGCCAGGGTCGCGCGTTCGTGAATTCCTATGGCCCGGCGGAGACCACGATCGCCGCGAGCTTCGGCGACCCGATGACGGCCGGCACCTCGACCCTGCTCGGCGACCCGGTGCCGGGGACGACCCTGCTCGTGCTGGACGCGTGGCTGCGTCCGGTACCGCTGGGGGCGGTCGGCGAACTGTATGTGTGCGGTGCGGGGCTGGCGCGCGGCTATGCCGGTCGCGCAGCGCTTTCCGCGAGCCGGTTCGTCGCCGACCCGTTCACCGCCGGGCAGCGCATGTACCGCACCGGCGATCTGATGCGCTGCACCGCGGACGGTTTCGAGTACGCCGGTCGCAGCGACTTCCAGGTGAAGATCCGCGGTATCCGGGTGGAGCCGGGTGAGGTCGACGCCGTCCTGCTGACGCATCCGGGCATCGAGGCCGCGGTGACCGTCGCCCGGCGCAATCCCGCCGGCGCGATGACGCTGTGCTCGTATGTCGCGCTGTCGGATCCGGCTTCGGTGCCGGAGCTGCTGGCCTGGGCTTCCGGCCGGCTGCCGCGCTACCTGATGCCCGCGGGCCTGCAGGTGCTGCCGGAGCTGCCGCTGACGGCGAGCGGCAAGGTGGACCTGCGCGCCTTGCCCGAACCCCAGCTGGTACAGGCCGAATACGTCGTCCCGGCCGGTGCCGAGGTGGCCATCGCCGAGACCTACGCCGACGTGCTGGGGCTGGATCGCGTCGGTGCTCGCGACGACTTCTTCGCGCTCGGCGGCGATTCGCTCATCGCGACCCGCGTCGCGGCTCGTCTCACCGCGCACCTGGGCCGCACCGTTCCGGTGCGCCTGCTCTTCGAGGCCCCGGTGGTCGCCGACCTGGCCGTGCGGCTGTCGGCCGCCGAGATCGACACCGCCGCACCCGCTCTCACCCGGACCGAGCGCCCCGACCTGGTCCCGCTCTCCCCGGCCCAGCAGCGCATGTGGTTCGTCAACCGCTACGACCCGGCCTCCCCGGCCTACAACGTGCCGGTGGCGCTGCGTCTTTCGGGCCACCTGGACCAGGACGCCCTGCGCGCCGCGCTGCGGGATGTGCTGGCCCGCCACGAGACGCTGCGCACGGTCTACCCCGATATCGACGGCGTCGGCATGCAGCGGGTGCTCCCCGCCGAGGACATCCCGCTCGACCTCGACCCGGTGCCGGTGTCCCTCGACCGGCTACCCGAGGTCGTCGCGGAGACCATCGGCCGTGGGTTCGACGTCACCGCGGCGGTCCCACTCCGGGTCCGGGTGTTATCCGTCGACGATCGCGAAATCAGCTCGGCCGCAGCGAGTTACGGCCAGCGCGCCACGACGGACGGCCAGTTCGAAGAGCACGTGGTCGTGCTGGTCGCGCATCACATTGCGACGGACGGTTTCTCGATGGCCCCGCTGACCCGCGATGTGGCCGCCGCCTATGCGGTGCGAGCCGCGGGGCAGGCGCCGGCGTGGGAGCCGCTGCCGGTTCAGTACGCGGATTACACACTGTGGCAGCGGGATCGGCTCGGCTCCGAGGCGGACACCGACTCGCTGGCGGCCCGGCAGCTCGGGTACTGGTCGGACACCCTCGCCGGGGTGCCGGATCACCTGGAGCTGCCGACGGATCGGCCGCGACCGGCCCGCGCCTCGCATCGGGCGGCCGAATGCACCGCCCGCGTGGACCGGGATCTGACCGCCGCGATCGACCGCTGCGCCCGCGCGCATCGGGCGACCCCGTTCATGGTGGTGCACGCCGCACTGGCCGTGCTGCTGTCCCGCCTCAGCGGCACCACGGATGTGGTGGTCGGCACCCCGGTCGCGGGGCGCGGCGTGCGCGAACTCGACGACCTGGTTGGCATGTTCGTGAACACGCTGGTGCTGCGTACCGGTATTCGCCCGGAGGAGGGCTTCGCCGCGCTGCTCGATCGGGTGCGGGATACCGATCTCGCCGCCTTCGAACACGCGGACGTGCCGTTCGAGCGGCTCGTGGAGGTGCTGGCCCCGGCCCGGTCGGAGTCGCGGCACCCGCTCGTCCAGGTCATGCTGGTGTTCCAGAACCTGGCCATGCCGGAGCTCCAGCTGCCCGGGCTGACCGTGTCCCCGCTCGAATTACCGCAGACCAACAGCCGTTTCGACCTGAGCCTCACGGTCATCGGGGACACCGACGGCATGGAACTGCGGTGCTGCTACGCCACCGACCTCTTCGATGCGTCGACCATGGCGGACTTCACCGGCCGGCTGGTGCGCGTGCTGGCCGAGATCACGGCCGAACCCGCCCGCCCGGTCGGCGACCTCGACCTGCTCACCGCCGCGGAGCACGAGCGGCTGCACGCGGCCGCCGAACCCGTCGCGTCCCCCCGCATGCTGGCCGACCTCATGGCCGACGCGGTTGCGGCGAACCCGGACGGCCTCGCCGTCATCTGCGGGGACCGCCGGCTCACCTACCGTGAGCTCGACGCCCGGGCCGAGCAGCTGGCGCGGCGGCTGACCGCGGCCGGCGCCGGACCGGAAACACTGGTGGCCGTGGGCATTCCGCGGTCCATCGAATCGGTGCTGGCGGTCTGGGCCGTCGCGCGCGCCGGGGCGGCCTTCGTCCCGGTGGATCCGGCCTATCCGCCGGATCGGATCGCCCGGATCATCGACGTTTCGGGGGTATGTCTCGGTCTCACCGTGCGCGCGCAGTGGGACCGACTTCCGGGCACGGTGGAATGGTGGTGCCTGGACGACCGCGACGCGGAGGAGTATCCGGTCGCGGTTCATGAAATCAGCAGGAACACAGCCCATCCGGCGTACGTCATCTTCACCTCGGGATCGACGGGCGCGCCCAAGGGGGTTGTGGTCTCCCACGCGGGTCTGGCGAATCTCGCTGCCGCGCAGCGGGACCGGGACGCACTCACCTCGGAATCCCGGGTCCTGCACGTGGCGTCACCGAGTTTCGACGCCTCCGTCGTGGAACTGCTGATGGCGGTGGGCGCGGCCGCCACTCTGGTGATCGCGCCCCCCACCGTCTTCGCCGGACCCGATCTCGGCGAACTGCTGTCACGCGAACGGGTTTCGCACATCGCGCTCACGCCCTCGGCGCTGTCGACCGTGGATCCGTCCGGCCTGGACGATCTGCGCCTGATCGTCACCGGCGGCGAACCCTGCCCGCCGGAACTGGTGGCCGCGTGGGCGGCCGAGGGCCGCAACCACTTCAACGACTACGGGCCGACCGAGGCCACGGTGACGGCCGCCGGCGCGCCCGTGCATCCCGGTGCGCCGATCACCATCGGCCGGGCCGCACCCGGCATGCGGGCCCTCGTCCTCGACGACCGGCTGCGCCCGGTTCCGGACGGCGTGGTCGGCGAACTGTACCTCGCGGGAATCGGCTTGGCGCGTGGCTATTTCGACCGCTATGACCTGACCGCAGCCCGGTTCGTGGCCGACCCGCACGGCCCGGCCGGCCGGCGCATGTACCGCACCGGCGACCTGGTGCGGCGACGCGACGGGAACCTGGAGTACCTGGGCCGCACCGACACTCAGGTCAAACTGCGCGGCCTGCGCATCGAGCTGGGCGATGTCGAGGCGGCGCTGACCGCGGAGCCCACGGTCGCGCGCGCGGTCGCGGTGGTCCGCGACGACGGGCCCGGCGGCATGCTCGCCGCCTACGTGGTCGCCGCGGACGGCACGGAACCCGAACCGGTGGCTCTGAAGAAGGCGGCCGCGCAACGACTCCCGTCCTACATGGTGCCGGCCGCCATCACGGTGTTGCCCGATCTGCCGCGCACCGCCAACGGCAAACTGGACCTCGATGCCCTGCCCGCACCGCAGCTGGTGGCAGGGGAGCAGCGACTGCTCGAGGGGCCCGTCGAGACGGCGGTGGCGACGGCCTTCGCCGAGGTCCTCGGCGTCGACCAGGTCTGGCGCGACGACGATTTCTTCGCCCTCGGCGGCAATTCGCTCATCGCCACCCGGGTGGTGGCGCGGCTCGGCGCGGCGCTCGACACGGCCGTCCCGGTGCGCGCCCTGTTCGACGCCCCGACGGTGGCCGAGCTGGCGGCGCTGGTCGCCTCCGGTGGCGCGTCGGATCGTCCGCGCCCGGGACCGCGCCCACGCCCGGAGCGCATCCCGTTGTCGGCGGCACAGCAGCGCATGTGGTTCCTCAACCGCTACGACCCCGCCTCGCCGCTCTACAACATCCCCGGCGCCTTCGAAATCACTGGTGCACTGGATATTTCGGTGCTACATGAGGCGCTGGACGATGTCATCGCCCGGCACGAGACACTGCGCACCATCTACCCGGTGGGGCCGGACGGGCGTCCGTACCAGCAGATCCTGCCTGCGACAGCGGGTTCGCTGCCGATCACCGAACTCGAGGTGGCGGAGGCTGACATCGCGGCGGCCCTGATCGCCCAGCTGTCCCGCGGCTTCGACATCACCCGCGAGACGCCGCTGCGGGTCTGTGTGCTCCGCGTCGCGCCGGACCGCACGGTGCTGGCCATGGCCGTGCACCACATCGCGGCGGACGGCTGGTCCATGGCCCCGCTGACCCGGGATGTCATGTACGCCTTCATCGCTCGCTCGACCGGTGTGGCGCCCGCGTGGATTCCGCTCCCGCTGCAATACGCCGACTACACTCTGTGGCAGCACGAGCTGCTCGGCTCCGACCGCGATCCCGACAGCCTGGCCGGCCGTCAGATGGAGTTCTGGCGCACCACCCTTGCCGGTGTGCCCGAGGTCCACACGCTGCCCACCGACCGCCCGCGCCCGGAGGCCCCCTCCGGGTCCGGCGACCGCATCGAATTCACCGTTCCCGCACCGGTTCACGACCGCATCCAGGTACTCGCCCGCAACCACGGCGCCAGCCCGTTCATGGTGGTGCACGCCGCGCTGGCCGTCCTGCTGGCGCGGCTGTCCGGCCGCACCGACATCGCCATCGGTTCGGTGGTGGCGGGCCGCGGTGACGGCGAATTCGACGACCTGGTCGGCATGTTCGTCAATACCGTGGTGCTGCGCTCGCAGCTCGATCCCGCCGCCGGTTTCGCCGACACCCTCGACGCCGTGCGGCGGGCCGATCTCGCCGTCTACGGCAACATGGACCTGCCGTTCGAGCGGCTGGTGGAGGCGCTGGCCCCGGCCCGCTCCACCGCGCACCACCCGCTGTTCCAGGTGCTGCTCGCCTTCCAGAACCTGCAGACCGAGGCAACCACGCTGCCCGGCTTGGAGATTCGACCCCTGGATGCGCCCGCACCCGGATCCAAGTTCGATCTGGAATGGATGCTGGCCGAACAGTTCGGGGCGGCGGGGGAACCGGCGGGCATCACCGCCTCCCTCACCTTCACCACCGATCTGTTCGACCGCGGTACCGCCGCCATCATGGTCGACGGCTTCCTCGCGCTCCTGGACGCGGCGACCGCCGCCCCGGCGGCCGCGATCGGCACACTTGCCGTGACGCCCGCCGCGGGCACCCCGCTGCCCGCGCTCACCGTGCATCCCCGCGACGAAGCCACCGCCGTGGTGAATCCCCGGCCCGTTCCGGCCCGGAGGGCCTACCGCGCCCCGCGGACCGACGCCGAACGCACCCTCGTCGACGCCTTCGAAACCGTGCTGGAATTTCCGCGAATCGGAGTGGACGACAACTTCTTCGATATCGGCGGCAACTCCATGGGCGCGGTCCGCCTGGTCACCCTGGTGCGCGAACACACCGGTATCCCCATGCCCCTGCAGTGGATGTTCCTCGACCCGACGCCCGCCGCGCTGGCGGGGCGCCTGGTCGAGGCCGCCGACCAGCCGGGGGTGGAGGCGTCCATGCGGGTGCTGCTGCCGATGCGCCCGCAGGGCGACGCGCCGGCCCTGTTCTGCGTGCACCCGGCCATCGGACTGGCCTGGTGTTATGGCGGACTGGTGCAGTACATCGACGGTGACCGCCCGATCTACGGCATCCAGTCGCCCGGCGTGACCGACGGCGGCACCGCCGATCGCACCGTGCGCGAACTGGCCGTCCGGTACGTCGAGGAGATCCTCCACGTCCAGCCCGAGGGCCCGTACCACCTGCTCGGGTACTCGGCGGGCGGGCCGCTGGCGCACGCCATGGCCGTCGAATTGCGCCGCCGCGGTGCGGAGGTGCCGTCCCTGGTCATGATCGACGCGCGCGCCGACGTCGCGGTGCCCGACGACAGCGCCCTCCCACCGCTGTCGATGCTGCTGGCCGAATTCGGCGGCATCGACATCCCGCCGGAGCTCGAGCACCTCACGCCCGCCCAGGCGGCGGATCTGCTGGCGGCATCCGGAATCACCTTCACCGCAACCGATCTGGAGAACTTCTACAGCGATCTGCAACACCTGCTGCGCCAGATCGGGGCCCACGAGCACGAGGTTTTCGACGGCGACCTGCTCTTCTTCGCCGCCGCCCACAACCCGGACCCCAAGCCGAACGTCACCACCTGGCGGCCGTATATCGGCGGCAGCATCCAGGATCGGCCGCTCCCGTACAGCCACAACGAGATGATCACCGCCGATGCGCTGGCCGTCATCGGACCCCTCGTGGACGCCTACCTGCGGCGGTGATGCCGCGCAAAGCGCGCGATCTCGCGCCGCCGCTGGGGAAGAATGGGCGCTGGAAACCCGGTCGGCTACGGAAGGTTCGGGCAAGTGTCGGTGAACGGGAAACGGCGGCTGCTGGGCGCGGCGGCGGTGGGGCTGGGTGCGCTCGGTGCGGGCGAGCTGCTCGCCGCGGCCAGGGGCGGGTCCGTGCTCGACGGAATCGGGCGGCTGGCCGCCGACTACGCACCCGTGCCGGTGGTCGAGACCATGGTGGCGCAGGCCGGGGAGCACGACAAGGAGATGACCCGGCTCGGGGTGGCCCTCGGCGGCGTCGCCGCGGCCGCCGGGATGGCCCTGCTGCCGCCGCGGCTGCGGACCCCCGCGGCGGTGGCCTTCGGCGCGGGAACGGCGGCCGCGGCACTGCGCAGCGCCAACCGGTCGGTGCCCGGCGCGGCCGGTGGCGTGGCCGCGGCGGCGCTACTGCGCGCGGGACTGCGCGGCTCCACCGCGCCCCGTCACGGATTGCTGTGGGCGGCAGCGGGAACCGGCATGCTCGCCGCCGCCGAGGTGCTGGTGCGCCGCGAGGACCTGCGGTACCGCGAGGTGGCGCGGCGGTCCGGGTCGTGGGGTGCGCACGCGCCTGTCCCGGAGGACGGCCTCGGGCTGGAACCGGGACTGTCGCCCCTGATCACACCTGCGGGCAAATTCTATGTGGCGGACGTGAATTCGCGGCCGCCGCGCATCGATCCCGCCCAGTGGCGGCTGGCCATCGGCGGCCGGGTGGCCCATCACCTGCGGCTGTCGCTGGCCGATCTGGCCGAGCAGGCCGTGGAATTCGATGCCGTCATGGTGTGCGTGCACAATACGGCCGGCTCGGGCCGCTGCGGCAATGCCCGCTGGTTCGGTGTCCCGCTGACCGCGCTGCTCGACCACGCCGTCCCCGAAGCAGGGGCGACCCGGCTGGTCACCCGCGCCGCCGACGGCTACACCATCTCGCTGCCGCTGGAACCGCTGCGCACCGGCGAATGGCCCGGCTACCTGGTCATCGGCATGAACGGCGAACCGCTGCCGCCCGAACACGGCTTCCCCGCACGGGTTTTCGTGCCCGGCATCTACGGGCAGTACTCCGGGGCGAAGTGGATCACCGAGCTCGAACTCGCCGACGACACCCAAGTCGACTACTGGTGCAAGCGCGGCTGGCCGGTCGAGCCGCTGTGGGTGCGCCCGCAGGCCCGCATCGATGTGGCGACCTGCGGCGGCACGAATTCCGGCAAGTTCACGGTCGCGGGCGTGGCCTGGGCCCCGCCCCACGGGGTCGCGGGCGTCGAGATCCGCATCGATGAAACCGAATGGCTCCCGGTCGAACTCGGCTCCGAACTGGCGCCGGCCGCCTGGCGGCGCTGGCGTACCCTCCTCGATCTCCCGCCGGGTACCCACACTCTCCAGGCCCGCGTGATCAGCCGCTCCGGCGAGGTCCAGGACTCGGCCGAACGTCCGCCCTTCCCGTTCGGCCCGGGCGGCCTGCATACGGTCACGGTCACCGCCTAGTCCACCGCGGGCACCGGCCATGACATCTGTCATGGCCGAGTAGTGACGGACGACGGAGGTGCCGCGGACCCCGGCGGCCGAAAGTAGAGCTATGAACGCTACTGCTGATGGCATCGCGGTCCAGCGGGCCGGGCACGGGACTGCTCCGGCCATCGAGATACGGGGTCTGGTCAAGACTTTCGCCGCGCCCGGTGGGACGGTGCGCGCCGTGGACGGACTGGATCTGACGGTGCGGCCGGGGGAGATCATCGCCTTCCTCGGGCCCAATGGCGCGGGGAAGACAACCACCATCGACATGGTGCTCGGCCTCGCCCGCCCCGATGCGGGGGAGGTACGGGTCTTCGGCGCGACACCCGCGGAAGCCATTGCCGGAGGCCGAGTTTCGGCAGTGATGCAGTCCGGCGGGCTGCTGCCGGACCTGACGGTGGGCGAGACCGTACGCCTGATCGCCACCCTGCACGCGCGCCCGCGCCCGGTCCACGAGGTCCTGGTGCGGGCCGGGATCGACGACATCGCCGACCGGCCCGTCGGGAAGTGCTCCGGCGGCCAGCAGCAGCGGCTGCGCTTCGCGCTGGCCCTGCTGCCCGATCCCGACCTCGTCGTGCTCGACGAACCCACCACCGGCATGGATGTCGAAGGGCGGCGCGACTTCTGGCACGCCATCCGCGACGACGCCCGCCGCGGCCGCACCGTCCTGTTCGCCACCCACTACCTCGACGAGGCCGACGCCTACGCCGACCGCATCGTGCTGGTGCGGGCCGGGCGGGTGGTGGCCGACGGCAGCGCCGCCCGGATCAAGAGCCTGGCCGCGGGCCGCACCATCAGCGCTACCCTGCCGGCCGCCGATCCGGCGCGACTGCTGGCCCTGCCCGGCGTCGACCAGGTGGAGCAGCGGGGCAGCCGGATCATCGTGCGCGCCAAGGACTCCGACGTGGTGGCCCGCTACCTGCTGACCGCCACCGCGGCCGTCGACCTGGAGATCTCCGGACACAACCTGGAGGACGCGTTCCTCGCCCTGACCACGACGGGAGACCACCGATGACCACCCTCGACACCCGGCCCGCACGACCGCTGGGCGGCTTCCGGCCCGCCTTCCTGCGCCTGGAACTGCGGCGCACCCTGCGCGACAAGCGCACCGTCCTGTTCGCCCTGGTCATGCCGCCGCTGTTCTTCATCATCTTCGGCACCAGCGCCGGCTATCGCAGCGAGGGTTTCGGCACCGGCAATGCCACCGGCTACGTCATGGTCTCCATGGCCGTCTACGGCGCGCTGCTGGCGACCTCCACCGGCGCGGCCCGGGTGGCCGTCGAGCGGGCGGCGGGCTGGAGCCGTCAGCTGCGCCTGACCCCGCTGCACCCGCTGGCCTACATCGCCACCAAGATCCTGGTGGCCATGGTGCTCGGATTGCTCTCGGTGACAGTGGTTTTCGTGGCCGGAGCTGTCTTCGGCGCACACCTGCCGGCGTCGGCGTGGGTGAGCTGCTTCCTGATCGCCTGGCTGGGCTCGCTGGTCTTCGCCGCCTTCGGCCTGTTCATGGGCTACCTGCTGCCCGCAGAGAACGTCATGCAACTGCTCGGCGTCTCCCTGGCCCTGCTGTCCTTCGCCGGTGGCCTGTTCAACCCGCTGCACGGCTGGTTCGAGATCGTCTCGAAACTGGTGCCCACCAACGGAATAGCCGTCCTCACCCGCGCCCCCTTCGCCCAGCCCAGCGCCGCGGGCATCGTCCTGGCCATCGTGAACGTCGTGACCTGGGCGGCCGTTTTCACCCTCGGCTCCGCCTACCTCTTCCGCCGTGACACCGCCCGCTGAACGATCCCGGGACGCCGGTCCGGCCGAGCGCACCGCCCGGCCGGGCCTCGGCGCGTCTGTCCGCGCGGTGTGGAGCGGCTCCGCGGACCACGGCGGCCCGGACACGGAGCGATCCGTCCGCGGCACAGGCGGTCCGCGACTGTCGCCGCCACCGGTCCTGCTCGGTGTAGCGTCCGGCTCTGTGGACGCGGAGGAAGAGGGCATTCGGCGACGGCGGCGGTTCGGGTCGCTGTTCGCGGCGGTGTGGGCGGTGTATCTGATCGAGCCGTTGCGGCGGGGCTGGGAGCTGGACAACCCGGTGGCCCGGGCGTACACGCTCGCGGTGATCGTGGCCTTCGGTGCCTGCTATATCTGGTCGTACTGGACGCTGGTGCGGGGCGGCCGCCCGGTGGGCGGGGCGTGGCCACCCGACCCCGGGCTGCGGACGGTCCTGATTCCCCTGGTCGCACAGACGGCGCTGATCCTTGCGGCCGCGGTCACGCTGCACTCCTCGGTGCTGAGCATGAGCGTCTACCTCGCCTCCTACATCGGCTTCAGCGCGCCGGTCCGGTTGGCGATCCCGCTGGAGCTGGCGCTGATCGTGGCGTTCGGGGTGGCACCGCAGCTGGTCACCGGTCAGCCACCGGACTGGGGGCTCATCCAGTCGATCGCGCTGGCGGGCTTCGCCGTCGGCGGGATTCGCGTGATCCTGGTGCGCAATCACCAGCTGTACCTGGCCCGCAAGCAGCTCACCGAGCTGGCCGTGGCGGAGGAGCGGCTGCGGGTCGGGCGCGACGTGCACGACATCCTCGGCCACTCGCTGACCGTCATCACGGTGAAAACCGAACTGGCGCAACGACTCGTCGATCTCGACCCGGACCGGGCGAAAACCGAGATGGCCGATGTGGAGCGGCTGGCCCGGGAGGCGCTGGCCGGGGTGCGCTCCACCGTCGGCGGCCTGCGTGAGGTGTCGCTGGCGGGTGAGCTGGCCAATGCCCGCACCGCGCTGCGCGCCGCCGAGATCGAGGCCGAGCTGCCGGATTCCGACGACCTGCCGATCCGCCACAGCGTGGTGTTCGGCTGGGTGCTGCGCGAATCCGTGACCAATGTGGTGCGGCACAGCGGCGCGGCCCACTGCCGGGTGCGGGTCACCCCCACCAGCATCGAGGTGTCCGACGACGGTGTCGGCATGAGCGATTCGGCGCGCACCGGCTCCGGCCTGGCCGGCCTGCGCGAGCGGGTGCAGGCCACCGGCGGCACCCTCACCCTCGCCAACCGGCCGGAGGGCGGATTGCGGGTGCTGGCAAGCTTTCCGGCGACCATCAAGGAGCCGGAATGATCAAACTGCTGCTCGCCGACGACCAGGCCCTGGTGCGCGGCGCCCTCGCCGCCCTGCTCAGCCTCGAGCCCGACCTCGAGGTGGTCGCCGAGGTGGGCCGGGGCGACGAGGTCCTCGCGGCCGTCGCACGCACCGCCCCCGACGTGGCCCTGCTGGACGTGGAAATGCCGGGCCAGGATGGCATTTCGGCCGCGGCACAGGTGCACGCGGCCCACCCCGAGGTCCGCATCCTCATGGTCACCACCTTCGGCCGCCCCGGCTATCTCCGTCGCGCCATCGACGCCGGAGCCTCGGGCTTCGTCGTCAAGGACACGCCCGCCCGGGAATTGGCCGATGCCGTGCGCCGCGTCCACATGGGCCTGCGCGTCGTCGACCCCGCCCTCGCCACCGAAACCCTCACCGCCGGAACCTCACCCCTGACCGCCCGCGAACGCGAAGTCCTCGCCGCCGCGGCCAACGGCGCAACCGCCGGCGCGATAGCCAAACAACTCCACCTGTCCGAAGGCACAGTCCGCAACCACCTCTCCTCCGCAATAGGCAAAACCGGCACCCGAACCCGCGCCGAAGCAGTACGAGCTGCCGAACGCCTAGGCTGGCTCTGACCTTCGGAAGTCTTCGAAGCCGCGCATCATCGCCTGCAGAGCCGAATTCGCGGATCACCGGTGGCCGATCGTCTAGGCGAAGGCTGCGGGAATCGACTTCGGCGGCCCGTGATTCGCAAGGAGCGGCCGACCACAGGCTCTGCCGTGGCTGACCGGTAGGTGCTCAGAACCTCCCGCCGCGGCTGATGCGGCGGGAGCCGTCGGAGCCGCCGAAGGAGCCGGGGCCGTAGCCACCGCTCCCGCCGCCGAAACCTCCTCCGCCGCGACGGTATTCGTTGCCCATGCCGCGGAGCATGCCGTCGATGAGGATGCCGCCGAGGATGGCGCCGGTTTGGGAGCCGGAGGTGACGCGCTGCTGCTGGGCCTGCCAGTCGCGGACGGCGGCCTGGGCGGTGTGGAGGGCGCGCGCGCCGAGTTCGGCTGCGCGCTGGGCGGATTGCAGTGCGCGATCCGGGTCGGCGGGTGCGAGCTGCTCGGCCTGCTCGAGGCTGCGCTGGGCCTCGGCGAGGCGGGTACGGGGTTCGGCGTCCACGCCGCCGCGGCGGGTGCTGATGAAGTCGGCCGCGGCATTGACCTGGCTGCGAGCAGCCGTGAGGGTCTGGTCGAGGCGGCGGCGCAGGTCGTCGGCGGCCCGCTTGCGGTCGGTGGCTGCGGCGATGGCCTGATCGAGGGCGGTGTCGGCGGCGATGGCCTGCCGGAAGACGCCGAGCGGGTTGGTGGCGGCGTCGGCGGTGGCCTGGTCCAGGGCGGTGCGGGCAGCCGCTGTGGCGCTGGGCAATTCGGTCCCGCCGTGTTCGGAGAGTCCGGCCGCGGTGGCGAGGTCGCGGCGCAGTTCCTCGATGATCGCGGGCAATCCGGCGCGAGCCTGGTCGATATCGGTGGCGGCGGTGTCGACCGCGTCGAGCAGCGTGCGCGCGGCATCCACGGCGGATTCGGCGGTACGAATATCCGCGACTGCCGCGCCCTGCTGGCCGACGGGTTTGGCGACCGCGGCCCGGCCGTCCTCGATCGTCTTCTCCGCGAAGCCGATTCGCTCCCGCGCCATGCTCACGTTGTCGCGGATGGGCGCGAGCACCGAGGCCGGGTGGTCGGCCACCAGCTGAGCGAGCGTGGCCTGCGATTTCGGCAGCCGCGCGGTCAGCTCCACCATGGCCCGGGTCAGCGCGTCCAGCCGCTCGCCGGCATTGATGAGCAGATCCCGCATGGCGTCGAATTCGCCGACCTTGGCGTCGAGTTCCCGATTCGCGCTGCCGCAGCTGCTGATCAGCTCGACCAGCATGCGCTGCTGCTGGTCGGGCGTCTCGGGAATGTCGTCGTCGAGTTGCTGGCGAATCGAGAAGGCCTTGGCCAGCGCGTTCTTCGCGCCCGTGAGCGCGGCGGTGAACGGCGCGGTGGCGGTGGTCCCGAATTCGTCGGTGGCCAGCCGCAATTCCTCGGTGCTGGTGCGAATGGCGTTGTCGGTGTCGACGAGGGTTTCCTTGGACAGCGCGTCCAGGACCACGAGGGGGAGGGCTTCCAAGGCCGCGGTATCGGTCGGATCGGTCCTGCGAGCCGACTCCATCACCGATCGTTCGCGCCGCGTCTTGCGCCGCCGCGACCACAGCCACACACCCAGCACCGCCAGCACCACCACCAGCGCCAGGATCAGCAGCGGCCCGAGCCCGACACCGCCGGACCCGCTCATGGCGTGCGACAGCCCGCTCGCCGCGGCCAGCCCGGCCCCGGCCCAATCCCCGGCCCGCAGTTTGGGTTCGACCTGGTCGATCAGCAGCTTGTCCAGGTCCCTGTCGCTGACCGACTTGGGCAGCGTTCCCGTGAACGCGTAGGCCCGATCGTCCACGGCCACCGACAGCAGCACGTCCCGATCCCCGAACCCGGACAGCCGCGCGGTCTGCTCACCCCACGAATGTGAGTCCATCCCATTGAAATTGCGCACGTAGACGACCCACAGCCGCTCGTGGTCGCGCGAGTACAGCGAGTCGATGGCCTGCTGCAGTTCCGCGGTCTGCCCCGGATCGAGCGCGCCGGCATTGTCGGTCACATAGCCGGGCAACCGCAGCGGCGCGTCGGCCGTGGCCGGTGCGGCCCGCCCGCCGACGAGGGCCGAGGCCAGGAGCAAGCCGATCACGAGGAGGAACAGCTGCTTCGATAGCCGCATGCTCCGAATCTAACTCTGGAACGCTGAGGGTCGGTTTCTTCTGCACACTGTGTCGAGGGCCATGACTACGATCGGGGAGTGATCACGATCGATTCGCCCTACACGGGACACGTCTCGCCCGGCTCCAACCCGCAGCAGCGTGAGGTGCCGGGTGCGCGCATCGTGAAAATGTCGGTGGGCGCGATGGACAACAACACCTATCTGGTCCAGTGCGCCGCCACCGGCGCGACGCTGCTCATCGATGCCGCCAATGAGGCGGACCGGATTCTCGAGCTCATCGGCCAGGAGGCGCCGGGCCGGGTGGAACTCATCGTCACCACGCATCAGCACCGGGACCACTGGATCGCGCTGCCGGATGTCGTGAAGGCGATCGAGACTCCCACTGCCGCCCACGCGCTGGACGCCGACCCGCTGCCCGTCACCCCGGCCCGGCTGCTCGCGGACGGCGACCGGTTCCAGGTCGGTGAACTGGAGCTGGAAGCCATCCACCTGCGCGGGCACACGCCAGGCTCGGTCGCGCTGGCGCTCACCGACGGTGCCGGCCGCACGCACCTCTTCACCGGTGATTCGCTGTTCCCGGGCGGCGTCGGCCGCACCCTCTCGCCGGAGCAGTTCACCTCGCTGCTCGGCGATGTCGAGACGAAACTCTTCGGCCGCTACCCGGACGAAACCGCGGTGTACCCGGGCCATGGCGACGACACCACCCTCGGAGTGGAGCGCCCGCAGTTGCCCGAGTGGCGGCGACGCGGTTGGTGAAACTCCGGAACCGCCCGACCGAACCGGACTGTCTGGTCCGGGACATGACCTCCGTCAACCCCCCGAGCGGACACGGTGTGCTGCGCTGGACACGGCGACTGCTGATCGGCACGCTGCTCATGGGCGTCCTGGTGGTGGGCGGTACCGCCGTGCGGGTCTGGCAGGTGGCCCGCATCGACGACTACACGCCCGCCGACGCCATCGTGGTGCTGGGCGCGGCTCAATACGACGGCACGCCGTCGTCGGTGTTCGAGGCGCGACTGGACCAGGCGTACAAGCTGTTCCGCAAGCAGATCGCGCCCATGATCGTCACCGTGGGCGGCAAGCAGGTCGGTGACAATTACACCGAGGCGGCGTCGGGGAAGAACTATCTGAAAGACCGTGGCGTGCCGGAGGATCGGATCCTGGCCGTCGAAACCGGTTCCGACACCCTGCAGAGCGTGGAGGCGGTGTCGAGAGCGCTACTGGCGCGCGGCAAGTCGTCGGTGGTGCTGGTCAGCGACCCCTGGCATTCGCTGCGCACCCGCACCATGATGCGTGATGCCGGGCTGGCCGCCTGGACCGCGCCCACCCGCACCGGCCCGGCGGTGTACACCCGGGAATCGCAGGCGCACGGCATCTTCCGGGAGACCTTCGCCCTGCTCTGGTACCAGCTGACCCATTTCTCGGCGGATTTCAAATACACGGCGGATCAGTGAGCGATGAACGCACGTATCGACTATGACGGTGTGTACTCCGAGGCCGATCGGGAGCGCATGGTGCCCGAAACCGAGCGGACCGCGGGACTGAGCTGGTCGCCGTGCCCGGCCCGGCGCAGTGAATTCGCGCGGGATCGGGCGCGGGTGCTGCATTCCGCGGCGCTGCGACGGCTGGCGGACAAGACGCAGGTGATGGGGCCGCGCGACGGGGACACCCCGCGCACGCGGCTGACCCACTCGCTGGAGGTCGCCCAGATCGGCCGCAGCATCGCCGACAGCCTGGGCTGTGATCCCGATCTGGTCGATCTGGCCGGGATGGCGCACGACATCGGGCATCCGCCCTATGGCCACAATGGCGAGCAGGCGCTCGACCAATTCGCCGACGCGCACGGCGGTTTCGAGGGCAATGCGCAGAACCTGCGCATCCTCACCCGGCTGGAGCCGAAGGTCATCGACGATCAGGACGTCAGCTTCGGGCTCAACCCCACCCGGGCCGCACTGGACGCCGTCATCAAATATCCCTGGGGCAGAACGGGTCCCCGCTCCAAGTTCGGCGCGTACGGCATCGACATGGACCGCCTGGACTGGGTCCGCAAGGGCGCGCCGGATCGCCGGCAGTGCCTGGAATCGCAGATCATGGACTGGTCCGACGATGTCGCGTACTCGGTGCACGATGTCGAGGACGGGGTGATCGTGGGCCGCATCGATCTGCGGGCGCTGGCCGATCCGGTCGAACAGGTCGCGCTCGCGGAACTCGGTGCGCGCCAGCATCCTTCGCTGGCGCTGGAGGAGCTGATCGCCGCCGCGCAGCGGCTCTCGGAGATGCCGGTGGTCTCCGCCGCCGCCGAATACGACGGCTCCCTGCGCGCCTCCGTGGCCCTGAAACGACTGACCAGCGACCTGGTGGGCCGTTTCGCCACCGCCGCGGTCGAGGCCACCCGCGCCGCCTGGGGCGGCCGCCAATTGTCGCGCTACACCGCCGATCTGGAGGTGCCGCGCATCGCGGCCGCCGAGGTCGCGGTGCTCAAGACCATGGCGCTGCGCTACGTGCTCTCCGACCCCATCCACCGGGTGCGCCAGGCCGGGCAGCGCGAACGCATCCTGCTGGTCGCCAACCGGCTGCTGGAAGCCGCCCCGCACGGGCTGGACCGGCTGCTGCTGCCGTGGTGGGAGGCGGCCGTCGACGACACCGCGCGGGTGCGGGTGATCGTCGACCAGATCGCGTCCTACACCGAGAGCCGCCTGGAACGGGTCGCCGCCGCGATACCCTGAATCCGGTGGAACCGGCGGCAGGGGGCGCGATGACCCGCGAGGTGGACGGCATAGTCGACCTGGATCGGTACCCGCTGGACCGGAGGTCGGTGGCACGGCTGCGTGAGGTGATCGAGCGGGCGCAGGCGGACTTCCTGGTCAGCGGTGTCACCGTGCTGCCCGAATTCCTGCGCCCCGCCGCGGTGACCGAGATGGCCGCGGATGTGCTCTCCGACGGGCTGGGCGACGCCATGCGGTTCGAGTACACGGTCGCGTGCGATCGGATTCCGGATTCCTCGCCGCTGAAGGCGCTCTACCACTGGGAACCATTGCGGGAGTTCGTGTCCCACCTGGTGGGGGAGCAGGCCTACCGCTCGGCCGACGAGCTGGGTGCCATGACGGTGCAGATTCACGAGAACGGGGATGTGCAGGACTGGCACTACGACATGTCCGATTACACGGTGATGCTGCACATCGTCGCGCCGGAGCGGGGCGGGGCGCTCGAATACATTCCGCTGCCCGGGGCTTTCATCGAGCGCGGGGGCGGGCTGCCCATGCGGCACCGGCACATGGTGAAGATGCTGCCGACCGTGCCGGGGACCTTGGTGCTGCACGCCGGGCGGCGATCACGGCATCGGGTGACACCGGTGCAGGGGGAGATTCCGCGGGTGAGTGTGCACATGGCGTTCAATTCGCGGCCGGGGCAACGGCTCAATGCCCATGTGCGGCGGCATCTGTTCGGGCGCGAAGAGTGATGCTGACCCATCTCGGGGCGCGCGTCCGCGCTGGCTGCGAATCGGAAGATCCCGCTGATCAGTTCGCGGCGTGCATGGCCACATAGTGCGCGATGCATTCGCCCGGAGGGCCGTCGGCCACGATGCGGCCCTCGTCGAAGACCAGCACCCGGTCGAAGTCGGCGAGCAGGTCCAGATCGTGTGAGACCACGATCAGCTGCTGCGGAAGTTCGTGCAGCAGACGGGAGATGCGGCGGGTGTTGCGCAGGTCGAGCAGCGTGGTGGGCTCGTCGAACACCACGTACTTCGGTCCCACCGACAGCACCGCGGCGATCGCGAGCAGCTGCTTCTGCCCGCCGCTGAGCAAATGCGCCGGGTGGTCGCGGAATTCGGTGAGGCCGTATTCGGCGAGGGTCGCGCCGACGCGGTCCGGGATCTCGGACTTGGCGACGCCGTGGTGCTTGAACCCGAAGGCCAGATCCTCGGCGACGGTCGGCATGACGATCTGCACATCCGGATCCTGGAAGACGAATCCGACCAGTTTGCGAACGGCCCTGCCCTGCTTGCGGGTATCGAGCCCGTCGACCCGCACCCGCCCGTCGGTGGGCACCTGCAGCCCGTTGAGCAATCGCGCGAACGTGGACTTGCCGGACCCGTTGGAACCGATGACGGCAATCCGGTTCTCGCTCAGGCGCAGATCGAGGTCGCGCAGCACCGCGCGTTCCCCGAACCGATGCGAGACGCCGTCGAGTTCGATCATGCCCGCGCCGGAATCATCGGATACGCCTTGCGGACCGCCACCGCGGCGAGCGAGCCGACCACGGTCTTGAACACGTCGCCGGGCAGGAACGCCACCGAGGTGGTGATCGCCTTGCCCAGCGCGATGTGCGCGGCGGCGGCCATCCACGGAATGCCGATGACGTACAGCACGATCGCGCCGCCCAGGAAGTTGATCAGCAGGGCGATGGGCAGGTTGTAGTACCGCCACAGGCGCTCGGTGAGCAGTCCGATCACCAATGCGCCGATCGGATAGGCGATCACGAAGCCACCGGTCGGGCCCATGATCACCGACAGCCCGCCGCGTCCGCCCGGCAGCACCGGCAGGCCGGCGAAGACCAGCACATCGAACAGCAGGATGGCCAGCGCACCGCGCTTGGCGCCCAGAATCGACCCGGCCAGGATGACGCCCAGGGTTTGCGAGGTGAACGGCGCGAAGGCTCCCGGCAGCTGAATGAGCGGGAAGAATCCCAACACCACCATGATTGCCGCGAACAGCGCGATCTGCGCCAAATCCCTACTACGCACCGAGGCATCCTAAATGGCCCCGGTTCGGCCCCTTCATTCCAGGCCGCGGGCGTCCAGTGCCTCGCCGACCCCGTCGGCCATGCGGAGTGTGCGGATCAGTAGCGGTACCAGGAAGACCGTGCTGCGCTCGATACCGCGGGCGCGCTGCGCCGAGCGCACGAGTTCGGCCTGGTCACGGATAACGGGGATGAATCGGATGGTCATGGCGACCAGCAGGCCCACGCGCTCGGGGCGGACGCCCAGCGGCCGGAGCGGACCGAGCGCCCGCTCGATGGTCTCGACCATGGCCGAGGTGCGTGTGGTGAGTGTCACCAAATTGGCCAGCAGGACCAGCGTGAGCAGTCGCTCGCCGACCAGGATGGCGGTGTGCCAGTCCGTGAAGACCACTTGCGCGACCACGATCAATACGAGAAACGGTGCCAGCCCGCGTACCTGCCGCCCGGTCGTCCGCCACGGAATCCGCGCGACCGCATACAAACCCAGCACCACCGCCAGCGCGACCCCCACCCACACGATCGACGGCACGAAGAACAACGCCGTCCCCGCGACCGCCAGCACCAGCACCTTCACCCCGGCGGGCACGGCATGCACCGGCGTCCGGGCGTCGTGATAGAGGCTGAGCACCGATAGATCCTCGCAGTCTCCCCCGCCTCTCCGCGATTCGGCACACAGCAGCGAGCCGCTGACCGTCGCGGAGGCGTGCCGGCGGTCGAGTGCCGAACCCATCTCGGACGTCCCCGGCGAGTTACCCTCCTCGCAACGAGATCAGTCGTCACGTTCCCGACGATCCACGACGGGACGGGTCGGGGAGGGCTGCTGTTCTGTGCTGTGCGCCGAATCGCGCGGAGGCGGGGGAGCGCTAGACTCGCTCCGTGGCAGGCCGACTTCCGGACCGCGATATCGCGGCGATTCGTGAACGTGTCCGGATCGAGGATGTCGTGGGTGAGTACGTCACTCTCAAGCGCGCCGGCGCCGACTCCATGAAGGGCCTGTGTCCCTTCCACGACGAGAAGTCCCCGTCCTTCCACGTGCGCCCCAATCACGGCGTCTTCCACTGCTTCGGCTGCGGTGAGGGCGGCGACGCCTTCGCCTTCCTGCAGAAGATCGAGCACGTCGGTTTCGTCGAGGCGGTCGAGCAGTTGGCAGACCGCATCGGCTACAAGATCAACTACGAGGGTGGCGGCACCTCCGTGCAGCGTGACCGCGGCACCCGCTCCCGCCTGGTAGCCGCCAATGCCGCCGCGCACGAGTTCTACGTTTCCCAGCTCGGTGAGCCCGGCGCGGAAGCCGCGCGCAAGTACCTCACCGACCGCAACTTCGACCACAACGCCGCCCGCCAGTTCGGCTGCGGCTACGCCCCCGGCGGCTGGGACACGCTCACGAAACACCTGCTGCGCAAGGGTTTCGACTTCAAGGAGCTGGAGGCCGCGGGCCTGTCCAAGCAGGGCCAGCGCGGCCCCATGGACCGTTTCAACCGCCGCCTGCTGTGGCCCATCCGCAATCTCGGCGGCGAGGTCATCGGTTTCGGCGCGCGCCGCCTGTACGACGACGACACCATGACCGCCAAGTACATCAACACCTCGGAAACGTTGCTGTACAAGAAGTCTCAGGTGCTGTTCGGCCTCGACCATGCCAAGCGCGAGATCGCCAAGGGCCACCAGGCCGTCGTCGTCGAGGGCTACACCGACGTCATGGCCATGCACATGGCGGGCGTCAAGACCGCTGTCGCCTCCTGCGGCACCGCCTTCGGCGACGAGCACCTCGCCATCCTGCGCCGCCTGCTCATGGACGACAACTTCTGGCGCGGCGAGATCATCTACACCTTCGACGGCGACGAGGCGGGCCAGGCCGCCGCCCTGAAGGCCTTCTCCGGCGACCAGAAACTGGCCGGCCAGACCTACATCGCCGTGGCCCCCGACGGCCTCGACCCCTGCGAACTCCGCCAGCGCAATGGCGACGGCGCGGTCCGCGATCTGGTCGCCCGCCGAGTCCCGTTGTACGAGTTCGTCATCCGCGGCCTGCTCGCCGAACACAATCTGGATTCCCCCGAGGGGCAGGTCGAGGCGCTGCGTCGCGCCGTCCCCGTCGTCTCCCAGATCAAGGACTTCGCCCTCCGCAAGGCGTACGCCACCAAACTGGCCGGCTGGGTCGGCTGGGACGACATCCAGCAGGTTGTGCGCCGCGTCGGCGATGAAGCCCGCAAGGGCGCCCGCACCGGCACCAAACCCGGCATCCCCGAACGCCAAGCGCGCCAAGAGGTCACCGAGCATCCCGCCGCCCGCCCCAACCCCCACGACCCGACCCTGCTCCCGCAGCGTCAAACCCTGGCCGCCGCACTGCAATACCCTGCCTTCGCGGGCCCCGTCTTCGATGCCCTGGAGCCGGAAGCCTTCACCCAGCCCGCCTACATCGCCGTCCGCGCCGCCATCGCCGAGGCCGGTGGCACCGCCAGCGGTCTGGCCGGCGCGGAATGGGTCGCCACGGTCGCCGACAACACCGAAGACCTCACCCTGCGGGCCCTGGTCTCCGAACTGGCCGCCGAGCCCCTCCCGGTGAAGTCCGCCGAGGACATCCCCCGCTTCGTCACCGGCGTCCTGGCCCGCACGCAGGAGTCCTGGGTCGGCCGCCAGATCGCCGAACTGAAGTCCAAGCTCCAGCGCATCTCCTCGACCGAACAGCCCGACGGCTACATGGCCCTGTTCGGCGACCTGGTCGCCCTGGAGCAGTACCGGAAGAGCCTGCTGACCCAGGCCATGGGCAACTCGGGCGACTTCGCCGTAGGCAGCTGACCTCGCTGGCAGGCGGCGAAGCCCGCCGCCGGTGCCCTTCAGGGCGCGCTGACAAGCCTGCCGACTCTGGATCGGCAGGCTTCCGGTTCGAATCTCAGATGGGGTGGGGCAACGCCCCAATCCCTCAACGCCGCAGTTGATCCTGCGGCACGAGGATGGTGGTGCGCTCATCCAGCGGCACCATCGGTTCCAGCTTCGGCTGGGTGCTCAGCTTGTCCGCGAGCTTCTGCCGCCCCATCATCACGACCTTCCGCGTGACAGGGCTCTCGCTGATCGCGCGGGTCGTCTTACTGATCTGCTCATACCGAGCCCGCCCGGCCTTAGCGCCCAGCACATACCCGGCCGCAACACCGATGATCAACCGCAGCATCCCGAGAAGCTCCTCCCATAGACCAGCCTGCCCCCACATCCTGCCCGACCCCACCCCCACCTGTCGATCCGGCACCCCACCTACATTCCCGCAGGTAGAGCCGCGATTTGGGAACTGTACAACCGATACGCTAAAGTTTTCCCCGGCCGGTCCGAGAGGGCCAGCCAGGGAAACAATCCCCTATAGCTCAATTGGCAGAGCAGCCGACTGTTAATCGGCAGGTTTCTGGTTCGAGTCCAGATGGGGGAGCCTTTTCGGCCCCTGACCAGCGTGAGAATTCACCGGTCAGGGGCCGAATTCGTACCTGGATCAGGTGACTGTCGGGAAAGTGTCCAGAAACTCCGGGCACGTCCGTTCTCGTCCTGATCTTGTCCGGCGTTGTCCGCGCCACTCATCACCGCGTCATGAACCAGCGCCGCCGCCTGGTGATGGATGCGCCCACGGGCCATGTACCTGCGCTGGGTCATCGCCGGGTCCGCGTGCTGGAGCACATCGGCGGTGACGCGCGCAGACAGGCCGGCGTCATCGAGCAGGAGCGCAATGTATTTGCGGAATGCATAGGGGCTCAGGTCCTCCGGCAATCCCAATGCCTCTCGAACCCGCTGCCATTGGTGATTGACGTTGACCGGGTCGCGCAGCGTCCACTCGAACGACGGAAAGATCAGCTCGATCGGACGGCATGCCAGCCGCAGGCCGAATTCCTTCGGTGCCGGGTTCTCACGATTCCGTTCTGCCAAGCGTTCGAACCGCCGATCCAGGATGTCGACCGCGAAGTCCGGAAGCGCGATCGTGCCCTGCGGATTCTTCGGGGAGCTGCTGGGTCTCTGATCGCACCTGCCACTGAACCCCGCGCCCACCCGATGGCCCTCTACCGGCATTCGTAGCGATTCGCTACCACCAGCCCGGATACCTGGTGCTGGAAGGCGAATCGTGCCTGCACTGCTTCATCGGGCGGCAGATACCGGCATTCTTGGACAACCTGGCGGAATCCGGCGCGGCTACGCAGACCTGCCGGACCGGGTTGCAAGGACGAGATACTGTGCGAAGGCCGAGTTTCCGGCGCCTGCCCCGGAAATATCCCCTGACTCTAGTGAACTCAAGTGCGCGCTATTGCCGCATACCGCGCTGACCGAACCGGCTACAACGGGCGGGCGAAGGTCAACCGGCCGCGCCGATCCGAGGCCGAGCCGAACGCACCGTCACTCCCTCGACAATTCGTCTTCTTCGGTATCTGGTCGGCGAACTGGCCTGCGGCGCGCCGCAGCCGGTGAACGTCACCGCCGCCCAGCGCTACGCCAACGACGGGACCACCGGCCTCTTCGAGGGCACCACGCCCAGAGCCGACTCTATGGAAGCCGCTCCCGGCGTCCAGGCGCTCGCGGCGCATGAAGAAGCCACTATGACGCGCATGCGAAGCGCAGGGACATATTGAAGTATGGTCTTTTCAATTTGTACGCGCGGGGCCTCACTACGCGGTTACCGTCGGAGCGGCACTCGAGTGCCGGCAACGACTACTCCAACGGGAAAGTACAGATGAGGCAAATGAGTTGGGCCGCCGTCACGGTGGCCATGCTGGCGATACCGGTCGTCGCGGCGGCATCGGCGTCGGCCACGGTCGACAATGTGAATCTGACACAGGTCGACACCGGCATCGGCGGATGTGAAGGGGCAGGCAATACCTGCACGATATTGGTGACCACCAGCGGCGCGGACGCCCTGGCACCGGTCACGGTCACCTTGGACGGGCAGAACGTCGGCACGTTCACCCCGCAAGCCGGATCCACGGCCGGCACCGGGATCATCCAGTACGTCTATCGCTCGAAGCTTCCCGAAGGCGTCTATAGCCTCACCGCCACGCAGGGCTCGTCGACCAAGTCCATGACGGTGCAGAACTGCGGCAGCCAGCCGACCGGCAGCTCCAGCGCCTCGGCCCAGTGCACCGGAAACGATATTCTCGGCGCTCTGATGATGCCGCTGATCATCCTCACCGGCTCCGGGCACACGCAACTCTGACCGACCAGTTGGGACAGTGGGTCGGTGGACGGTACGGAGTGCAGTGGTCGACGGACCCCCAGGCACACAAAGTGAATCGAACGCCGTTACGCAGCAATGGTTTTCGGCCTATCGGCGAGGTCGATCTTCTTCATCGACTCCAGTGCGCACGCAAATGGCACGAAAACGGCCGGTCATCGCAACACCTGCGATGACCGGCCGCTTCCTGTGGTTCTAGCTGGATCGAACCAGCGACCATGTGACGGAGGTCGGATCTGGCCTTTTGCTCCACTTTCGGTGCCTCTGAGTCAGGAAACTGCTTGAAACCACTCGAGAATGGAGCAACAGGCCAGTCCGCCGCCATAGGCCGGCCGCCAGGCAGCTCCCGAACGCGCCGTCATGCCGCGTGGCGAGCGGTTCGAACCGGCCAGCGCGCTCCTGTGGAAGATCAACGGCCCGAGACAACTCGGGCCGTTCCTGTGTCCGCACATGCCGAATGCAGGGTGTCGGCTAGGTCATGTCTCCAACTCGAGTCCGCTCGAGCCCGCCACGGGATCGGTTGTTCATCCCGGCTCCATTCGTCGGTGTCGGACAACTGCCCGTGTTCGGTCGGGCGCGGTTCGCGGCCGACAACGCTGTGGAACGAAGATGCAAAGCGCCGGAATTGACGGTCTGCGTTAGTGTGCTTGCCGAACACGAAGGCGCCGTTAGGGGTACCGATGGATTCAAAAAGCACCGGCCGCAAGGTCGTTGGCCCCGGTCGCTTCGATCCGGACACACGACGGACCTCTCGGCAGTCCCATGAGTGGCTGCTGGCGCGTATCCAGACCCCGGTCGTCCGCAAACGCGCAATAACGCCGCGCAGAGCAGCAGCGGCAGTGGTGCTCGTGCTGGCAGCGGCGGTCGCGCTAGCAGGGTCGATAGTAGCTTCTTACTACGCTCTCCCCCTGCTCTCCGAATTCAGCGATGGATGCAAGAAGCTGTCGGAAAGGGACGTCCTCCGTGTGTTCGACAAAGGAACGACAGCCTACCGGTTCTATTACGAGCCCCCGCCTTCCGTCGCTCCGAGCCCGGGCATGGCCAGGAACGTACTGGCGGAAGGGGACGTCTGCGTTCGGTATGTCAGCGGATGGAGGGACGGCGACCGCGTCCGCAGCAGCCAGGTGTTCGCGAGGACGCACACCGGGAGCGATGCGAAAGACGTATTCCGACGTGAGCGGGAAAAAGCCCTCACCCGTGACCCCCAGGACACTGTAACGCTGAGAACCTTCTTCCTGAACGACACTCGGCTCGGCGACGAAGCGTTCTGTACTGTCACCAAGGACGCCTACGACCCCGCTCACGGCGTGCTGGTGCGTTTCGACGACAAGGTGGTATATGCCGATGTCCCCACTATCAGCACCCTGACCGATGGGGAAAACTGCGATCGGGCCCGACGGCTTGCCAACGAACTCCGCTAGTCATGTCTCCCAATAGCTTCAGCCATTCAACCGTCAGTGCCGTGACGAACCCGGCGCGGTAGGTCAGGGCGAGTTCGTCGTGTCGGGCGGCGGCATCACGCCAGTGCTTGGTCTCGTTGAAGGGCCCGTTCGACGATGTTCCGGCTCTGATAGGCGGACGAGTCGAAATACGTTGGCCGCCAATCGTCGCGGCCTCGCCGTTTCCGATTCGCGATCTGGTCGGCGCGTTCAGGAATAACGGTACGGATACCTTTGCTGCGCAACAAAGCTCGGTTGCTCGCCGACGAGTACGCCTGCTCGGCGAGCACCTTCTCGGGGCGGCGGCGAGGCGGGCCGCCGGTCAACCCGGCACCGCGATCGCGTCGAGCACGAACGGCATCATTGGTGAGTCACTGGCCTGACCTGCGGTCAGCAGAACCGCGACCCGTAGTCGTTGCCGTCGGTGGCCAGATGCGCTTCCGTGGTCAGCCCGCCCTGGGACCGGCCGATCGTATGGTCGGCAGGCTCATAGGTCACCGTCCGGGTCGGCCGAACGCACTGAAATGCCGACTACAGTCCATTGCCGCCGCAAATCACTGTCGGGGCAAACGATCTGGAGGCTGGCACAATCGCTGTTGTGAACGTGGACACTGCCGACCTACCGGAGATTCGCACGACGACGGCGGCGGCCCGGTGGAGGCCAAGTGGGACTTCTACCGGACCCATGCCTACTACCCTTACCACGACTTGATCGAGGCGGCCTACGCAGAACCACAGCTGCGAATGCTGTTCCCGTACTCGAGCACATGGATTCTCAACCTCAGTAGGTGCATCCGATACCCGTTCTCCATGGATGTGCCGTGCATACGTCCTGTCGGAACGGGCAAGTTCGAGGTTCGGCGTACACCCAATATGCCCGCCGGCCCGAGCGTCATCACAGTGGCCGACAGTGCTGAGGATGCAGTCGCGTTGGTTGCGGCGAACCTTCCCGAAAATTGCGGGCCCGCAATCGATGGCACGATCGAGGACCTCCGTAGACTCGGCTCCTGAGAACGTCCGAAACTGCCGCATACCGCGCTGACCGAACCGGCCAAGGCGCCGGCGGCCGGAACCGAGTGCGGTGCAGAACGTCCGCAACTGCCGCTGGTCGCGCTGGCCGGACCGGGAGCCTCGGCCCGCCTGCCGTCACTATTCGCCCGATGGCGGATACGGTATGGGGCGGACGGCAAAGGCTGGCGGGCGTCGAATGCTCAACGTGGGTAGCCGATTTCGATCATGTCTGGCTCCAGATCGATGAGGTCGGCATCAGGATTGAGCCCCGTCACCACCGTGGGCGTCAGTGGCAGCAGCGCATACACGTGCTGGACGGCCGCCAGGCTCACCTCGGCCTCGTAGTGATCCTGGGCCCATTGCCGGTAGCCCTCGGGCGTACCTTCGACCAGCAGCTCGAACAACCCGCGACCACCGCGGTCGGCGGCAGACACGCCCCAGCCGGTATCTCGAGGTCCACGCCAGAAGCACACCGTGGCAAGGGGCGAACCGTCGTGATCGGCGAACGCAGGCTCGGTGACGTAGGGACCGAAGACCGCTGGCACAGCATCGAGTACCTGTGGGGCATTGGGTGTTTCATGGTCGAACCCGCGGCCATAGACACCGACGGTGGAGAAGACGATGAACCAGTCATCGCCGGAGCCGTTACGCATCGACGCCATCTCTTCGGCATCGCCCCAACGGCTGTTGAACGAGTAGTAGCGGGCCTCCCACTCCGGGCTGAGAACGGCATCGAGCATTGCCATCGCCCGACAGCGGTTACGAAGGATCGGAATGTCGGGGAGCCGGCGTAGCAGTTCGTTCACAGTGCCATCTAACACAGCACCACCGACATCTACCTCGACCGATCTCTCGCGTCACCTGAACACGGACAACGTCCGCACATCTGCGTACCGCGCTGACCCGACCGGCCAGCACAGGAGCGACGGAACATCAACTGGCCGTTGCCATCCGAGTCCGGACGAACGCACCGTACTGCCGAGTTGAGGTTGTTCAGCTGTTGCCATGCGGACCAGGTCGGCTGACAATGTAGATCAGGGCATCGTCGACGCAGGCCCTGCCTGCCGCCCGCCGTCACGTGCCGTTGCCGATGCCGGGCGGCCGCCAGGCCACTGTTGGCATGTTCACAGCGCGAGCAGAGGGGATACGGGCCCAGTACCGTCTATCCCTGATGTTTTAGCCGGTCCAGGAACAGAGTCCGATTATGTGTCGCCAAATCCACCTGGAGCGCAAAGGATCCCGGCTGCTCGTCGTCGAGACGTCGATGCAGCTGGAGGGATTCGTCGGCGGCACGTAACGCGTCGGTGAGTTCCCCGGCATCGGAGATATAGCCACCGAGTTGATGCAGGGCCGCGGCCAGAAAGGGGTCGTAGCGCGGTCGGCGTGGGGCAAGGCGGCGCAGGATGTGGACGAGTTCCTCGGCGAGGGGTAGCGCTTGCCCGGGTTCACCGGTCTTGTCGAGGGAGCGCGCCAATTCGTCCAGAGCGGTCAGCAGAACGGGGCCGTACCGATGCGGGGCGTGGGACAGCCGCCCTCGACACAGGACCAGTGCATTGCGTGCGTCGTCCACCGCCTCCCGTTCCCGGCCCAAGCACTGCAGCACGTGCGCGCGCAAGCTCAGCGCGGCAGCGAATTGAACCTCGGCGGTCGTGCGCCGAACGAGCGGCGCGCGGCGGCAGATTCGCAGCACCTCCTCGACGTCGATCAGGGCTTCGTTTTATGTCAAGCGGTTCGGTCGGTTGCCCTCGGTTTGTCGTCGTCCCGGCATAGCGGTAATGGGGTTGGTCACCCTGCAGCGTGTAATCGGGTTGTGGTGACGACAGGCCGGGGCTGCCCATGATGAGCGGCGAGATCACCGGTGTGTCTCGATGCCGCGGAGGGCTCGCCCCGACCGACCGCTCGACGCGCCGCCGCTCAGGCGGCGGTCGAGATCTTGGCGGGTGTGGTGCCGTGGGTGGCGATATGGGGGTCCGAGGGTTGTCGGGTGGTGATGACGGCGTGTAGCTGGCGCAATATTGCTGCGGCGATGACGGTTTGGGCATGGGTCGGGGTGAGCCGATTGGTCTCGCGGCCGGTCAGATGCTTGTAGCGGGCGGCATAGACCGTGTTGGCGCGTTGGGTGCCCCAGACCGCGCGCCAGGCGGCCACTCGCAGGCCGGGGCGGCCTTGGCCGGTGAGCTTGGTGCGGCCGGTGAAGGTCCCCGATTGCCGCTCGCGGGGCGCCAGGCCGGCGTGTTTGACCACCGAGCGGGCGGTGGGAAACCGTGTCGGGTCACCGGTTTCGGCCAGCACGGCAGCGGCTCCGACCGCGGACAGTCCGGGAATCGAGGTGACGAGCTCGGTCAGCCGCAGCTCGTCGAGCACCGCGGTCATGCGTTGTTCGGCCTCGGCCAGCCGCCGCCCGGATTCGGACCAGTCGCCCAGCAACAAATGCACACGTTCGAACGCGCCGCGTCGATGTGCCGGCACTCCGGCTGAATCGCTCAGGGCCGCAAACGGATTCCGGATGATCCGCAGCGACGGGCGCTGCCCGCCGGTGCGCGCGAGTTCGCGCCGGACTGCCTGTTCGAGGCGGGTCTGGCCGAGCCGGTGAGTGCGGGCCAGGTCCCCGTTGTTGCGTCCGCAGATCACCCGCAGCGTCGCCACCCATGATCGCGATCGGAACGGTTGACGCGCTGCTTCCAGCGCGGCCGGCCACACGCATTCCAGCAGGGCCCGAATCTGCTGGACTCGAGAGACCATCTCCACAAGCAATTGTTCGCGGCGAGCCCCCAGATGCCGCAACCGGCCCCAGGTCTCGTCGGCCGGCTCGGGGACATAGCAGCGCAGCTGCGCGGTCAACCGGGCGATGAGCACCGCATCCTTTTCGTCGGTCTTGTCGCAGGTGAGGTCCCCGGCCCGGCGTGACCATGACGTCATCGCCGGTTGCACGCACACGAACGCCATACCCCGATCGGCGGCCAGCTGTCCCAGCACCCGCCAGCGATGCCCGGTCGGCTCACAGGCCACCGTCAACCCGGCGAACCCGGCCGCCGAGGCACGCTGCCCGGCCCAGTCCAACGCCACACCCATGTCCCAGGCACGGCACCGGAATATCCTGCGGGCCAGCACTTTCGAATCATGGTCGGTCACCACGACCATCTGCTTGCGGTCGGCCAGATCGACACCGACGATCGCATTCGAGGTCGGCACCAGCACCCGCAACCGGCTCAAACGCGCATTACGGTTGCGATCACCCCGCGACAAGCGACTACCGTCACTCATCGAACGTCCTCCTCCTGCGATGGGACACCAAGCCCGACAAGCGCATCAGGGGGACGTTCCCCACGTCCAGCACCCGAAGCACAGAACGTCTTCCTATGCCGCATACCGCGCTGACCGAACCGGCCAGCGCGGGGCATCGGAAGATCAATTGGCCGTGGCGATCCGAGGCCGGCGGAACCTCCACAACTGCCGATTATGTGTTGATCTCGCCACCGACGTAGGTCACCGACCTACGGCTTTGTTGTTTCTGGGCCGGGCCGCCCTTCGGTTCGACAGCATCGAATATGGTTCGCGCATGTTTCCAATGTGGCGAATCACGTATGTCAGAGCGGCCCTTCAGCAAGGCCCCTGGCGTGCCACCGCTCGTGGGCTGGCGAGTTGGATCGTGATGGTCGGGGCTCCGGCGGTGGTTGTCGGGGTCGTGTTGACGGTCGTATCGGGCTCCGCTGCAAGGGGACTCGTTATCGCTTTCTGGGTGGTGCTCGTGGTGGGCGTCGTGCTTGTCTCGGGCGGGCTCTGGGCGTGGAGGGTCAGTGGGCTGGTCGATAAGGAAATCAGGGCGCGTTATGGCGCACTGCGGAAGGTCGAGTCCGCACGGCTGCTGCTGCGCCCGCCGGTACGGCAGGACGCGGTCGCGCTCGCCGCGACGATCGATGCGGAGATGCTTGCCGGGAACGGGTGGACGGAACGCGATGCTCAGGTAATGGTGAAGGCCGTCGGGTCGGGGCTCCCGACTCCCGGGCTTCTCGTGTTCGAGGCGTGGTCGGACGGGTCCCTGGTAGGTGGCGCGAGCGTGCACCCGAGCGGTAGCGACGCATCGTCGCGAACTCTCGGCTGGTGGATCGGACCACGGCACCGGCGCGCCGGCTACGCGAGCGAAGCGGTGGCCGCGCTGGTCGAGGCGATCCACGACGCCGGTTTCACTACCGTCGAGATCGGCACGAGCGAGTCGAATCTCGCGGTGCAGCGCATCTGCGACAGGATCGGAGCGACGGAAAAAGATCGGCGAGCGCAGCAGTTGCCGAACGGATCGGTCGTCCCGGGAATCTGGTACGAGCACCGGCAAGTGACTGCGGAAATGCCTTGACCCTGCGGAGTTCTCGTCGGGTCGTCGTCGAAGGCGGCATAGCCGTTGTGGCTGTTGGCGAATCCGATCAGGTCCAGGTTGTCTACGCCTGGCTTCAGCAAGTGTCTAACTAGCCGATGTGCGAGCCTCCGCTCTGGAGGCAGACTCGGATCGGGTGATGGGGGGTCTGGCTGGTTGCCGCCGTCTCGCATCCTGGCGTTTCGGTACGCGCCTGTCCGGGGGGTGTCGGGGGCGCTTGTGACATCTTGGGCAAAAGGATGAGGGGCACTCTCGCCATGGATAACAGCGCTTCGACCACGCTGGCGACGACGCTGGTCCCCGCTGCACTCCTCAGGACCTGCTCCAGCGCGCCGACGCGGAGATGTACCAAGCCAAACAGGCCAGCGGAAACCGGGTCGCCATGTACGACTCGCACCACCGGTCTCGGCGAGGGCGGTCCCGAAACCTACCGGCCAGGACCGCACTCGTTAGGTGCTGTGGAATTCGGGCGATGCGCGGCCGATCCGAACCTGCGTAAGAATGCCCAGTGCCGAGGTCACGGGTGGTCGACCGGCATGGCGGTCTATTTTGCCGCCGCCGGTGGGTTGAAGGGGGCGTTCACGGTGGCGAAATACTGGATGACCGCGGCAGCGGCGATCGGCGCTCCCACGAAGATGGCGCCACCGAGGACACCGACCGGTGCTAGCGCGGCGGCGCCGATCAGACAGCCGGCCAGCGGGCCCGCACCGAAAAGCATTGCCACCGGGCCGGTCGCGAGGCCGGCGGTGGCGCCGCCGAGCAGGCAGCCGATCAGGCCGGCGCCGATCGCACCGACCATCGCCCCGCCCGCGGCGGCGGTGGTCACAGTGGATGCCAGCCGCCCCCAGGCGGCCACTTCGCGATCGTAGGGCGTCTTGAATGGCGCCTGGTCCTCGAACGGCAGTGCCGCCGGTTTGTAGTGCGCGCGAGCCGGGTCAAGGGAAGGGGTGAGGGTGGCTGTGTTGCCGTCGATGTGTGCGTCGATCGGCAACGCGATGTCGTCCAGGTTGAATTCCAGCGGGATGCTGCCCAAGACTTCACCGGTGGCGGCCCGGATCTGGAAGCGGCCTCCCTCGATGGTGAGACTGCCACTGTCGGTGGAGATCAGTGCAGATGGCCCGCTTTGATAGGCCGTGTAGTGGACTGCGGGAGCGAGGCCTACAGACGGGGTGTCGGGGGAAGCAGTCGGATCGGCGGCAGCGGGTGTGGCGGCGGCAATCAGGGTCGCCGCCAGCATGGCGGCAGCGGGCACGACGGTGTGCATTTTCATCGAACAATCAATTTCTACGAGAGGGGAGATGGAAATCAGGTGGGCGAAAGTCACCCATCGGGGACGCGCCGCGCAATTACAGCATTCATTGCGGTTCTCCTATTCATCTCGAGCGTGGAGGCCATCTGGATATGTTTCGAATGTCCTGGAGAGAAATTAGGGCGCGGTAAAACAATCGCTAGACTGCTCAAAATTTACTGAACAGAATTTGCCGGATCCATGCGGTCCAGCACCTCCAGCACGCGGCGGGCTTGATAGTCCGCGCCCAGCTGGTTCGGATGGAAGGGTACGGCCAAGCCGACCGGATTGCCGGAGAACGGGATCAAGCCCTCCACCCAGCGTGTGCCGACCGGTTGACAGGCATCGTGACCGGCGCTGCCGTCGTAGGTATCGACGAAATCGACACCGGTGGTGGACGCGACCTGCGCGAGCATGCCGTGCAGTTCGAGCAGCTTGCTCCCCAGCCAGATCGCGTCCGGATCGGAGATCGGGATGGTGGGGAAGCAGCCGCCGTTCAGGCCGATGCCCTCGAAGTAGTCGAGCAGCAGGATGCGGGCATGCGGTGAGCGGGCCCGGATGCCTCGGACGGTATCGATCACCCGCGTCCGGGCGCGGGCGATATTCACCGACATCTGATCCACGCCGCCGACGACCAGTTTGTTCAGGCACGGGGTCGCCGCCGGATCGATTGTCACGCACGTAGATACGGTCGCGGCCAGCTCAGCGTCATTGCCGCCGATTTCGAGGGTTACCAGATCGGTACTGTCGGTGAGGCGGTCGAACTGCGGCGGGTTGGTTCCGAGCGGACTGCTCTGCGCGGCAGTCATATTCGCGGTGACAGCGCCGCCGCAGGTGGCATCGCGGAACACCGACACCGCCAGCGCCGCCGCCACCTGTTTGGCATAGTTGTGCGCGCTCTGCGCACAGTTGGGCGGTGTGAAGGCGGTGGTGACCTGGCTGAGGGTGGCATCGGCGGCCCACGAATCCCCCAGTGCCACATACTCTGTGACGCCCGGGCCGGGTGCGTCGTTATTGGGCGCCGCCTGTGCGGCTGCAGCCGGAAGTACCGCCGCTATCGCTGCGGCCGTCAGTAGTGCGTGCGAGATCTTCATCGTGGCTCTCCCATGGCCCCGACCTTGTGAATTCGAACTGTGCAATTTCATCGGACGATCGATTTCTGTGAGGGGCTCAGGGGAGCGCCGCCACCGGCCGGGGTGCGTCCGTGGCGCATGTGGAGGGCGATGAGTAATGCCACGGCCGCGAAGCCGGCTGCGGTGAGGTATGCCATGGAATATCCGGTGTCGGAGTACAGCGCGCGGCCGCCCGCGACAGGGATGGTGTGAGCGGCCAGGATCGATGTACGGCCATCGGCACGGCAGCTATGAATCACACACCCAGCGGTCAGTGAGCGAAGAACCACGAGGGAGGAGACCTGCCGTGCCTGGCTCCGACGATCCGATGGTGGTGGTGCGCCAGTATGTCGACGGTTTTAACAACGGTGACGAGAAGGCGATGGCAGCGGTGTGTGCTGACCCGATGCAGATTCTGGGCGGAATGTCGCCACATGTGTGGCAGGGGCCGACAGCCGCAGAGGACTGGTGCAGGGCCGCGCTTGCAGAGGCTGAGCACGTCGGGGCTTCCGGCTATCGCATCGATCTCGGTGAGCCACGCCATGTCGATGTCACCGGCGACTTCGGGTATGTCGTCGTTCCGTGCACCTTCTCGTACACCCTGCAGGGCGAGCAGGTCACGCAAACCGGCGCGGTCTTCACTGCGGCACTGGGCACGGTCGGCACCGATTGGCGCTTAACGGCCTGGGCTTGGGCAAAAGGATGACAGGCACGTGGCGGCTCCACGATGACCGCCTGAGCCCGCACCGCATCCCGCGCTGACCGAACCGGCCAGCGCACGGCGCCGGCGAAAACGACCGAGCCCCCACCTGGACACCGGATGGGGGCTCAGCAGAGTCTCTACGCCCGAAATCCGGTGGGCTCGGACCTCGCGCGTTATGGCCCGCAACGCTCGGACAATCTCGTCGACGACAGAGGGATTTTCGATCGTCGACGGGACATCGGGGGTCTGCCCGTCCACGATTTGGCGGAGTGTGCGGCGGACGATCTTCCCTGATCGGGTCTTCGGTAGCGCTGAAACAATGTCTACTCGCGATAGGGAGGCAATGGCACCGATCTTCGCGTGTACCAGGTCACTCAGCTCGGCGGTCAGCGTGTCGACCCGATCCGCGTAGACGGTTGTCGGGACCACGAGCGCATACGGCACTTGCCCCTTCAGCTGGTCCTGAGCGCCGACTACCGCACACTCTGCGACGCCGGGATGTTCACCCACCAGCGCTTCGATCTGTCCTGACGAGAGCCGGTGCCCGGCCACGTTCATGACGTCGTCGGTTCGTCCGAGGATGAACAGATAGCCGTCATCGTCGATGTAGCCACCATCCCCGGTGAGGTAGTAACCGGGGTAAGTGCTCAGGTAGGACCGTTCGAACCGGTCGTGGTCACCCCAGACGGTAGCGAGGGCACCGGGGGGAAGGGGCAGTTTTATGCAGACCGCTCCTTCCTCACCGGGCGGCACGGGGGCACCCTCGCTGTTCAGGATTTGTACGTCGTAGCCGGGAACTGGCACGGTTGCCGAGCCGGATTTGGTCGGCATGGGGTCGAGGCCGAGTAGACAGGAGGCAATTGGCCAGCCGGTTTCGGTCTGCCACCAATTGTCGACAATGGGAACGTCGAGGACCTCGGTCAGCCACTGATATGTATTGGGATCCAGGCGCTCACCGGCGAGGAAGAGCCCTCGCAAGCTAGATATGTCGTAGCGGATGACCGTGGTTGCTTCCGGGTCGTCGCGCTTGATGGCCCGGATCGCGGTAGGAGCTGTGAATAGGCCGTTGACATGGTGATCGGCCACCAACCGCCAGAAAGCCCCGGCGTCTGGGGTGCCGACCGGCTTTCCCTCGTACAGAACGGTCGCCGCCCCGGCCAGCAGAGGCCCATAGACGATGTAGGAGTGGCCCACGACCCACCCGATATCGCTGCCCGCGAAGAACACGTCTCCAGGGCCGATGTCGAAGATATTGTTCATCGACCACTGCAGGGCCACCATGTGCCCACCGTTGTCACGGACGATGCCCTTGGGCTTTCCGGTGGTACCCGAGGTGTAGAGGATGTACAACGGGTCGGTCGAGGCCAGCTCCACGCATCCGGCAGGCTGGATGTCCGGGGACGACAGCAGCTGGTTCCACTCGATATCGCGATCGTTCAGCTCGGCGGTGGCCTGCGGGCGCTGGAAGATCACACACCGATCTGGACTGTGTGTGGCGAGGTCGAGAGCACTATCGAGTAGGGGCTTGTACTCGATGACCCGCTTGGGTTCGATGCCGCAGGACGCGGCGACGATGACCTTCGGTCGGGCGTCGTCAATCCGTGCAGCCAGTTCGGCCGACCCGAACCCGCCGAAGACGACGACGTGGACCGCACCGATCCGTGCACATGCCAGCATCGCCACGATGGCTTGCGGGATCATCGGGAAATAGATCAACACCCTGTCGCCGCGGCCGATCCCCAGCGAGCGCAATGCTCCCGCGAAAGTCTCGGTCTGGGCGAGCAGTTCGGCGTAGGTGCAGCTCTCTTGAGTGCCTGTGACAGGTGAGTCGTAGATCAGCGCAGTCGCCGATCCGCGCCCGAGCTCAACATGCCGGTCGAGGGTGTTGAAGCTCGTGTTGACGGTCCCGTCCGCAAACCACCGGTACCCGGGATGGCCCTCGGTGGCCTCGAGAATCGTGGTCGGCGCGTTAATCCACGAGATGTCTTTGGCTGCGTTCCCCCAGAAGACCTGAGGATCGGTCAGACTGTGCTGATACGTTTGCTGGTAGATGGAAACGGTCATGCTGGAAACCGGCTTTCTGGCGTAGTTCTTCTGTCGCGGCTCGATCGCCCATATTCGGTCAGTTGATGCCGACCCACCGACTGTTGCCGAACGCGTCAAAATCCCGCGCTGACCGAACCGGCCAGCGCACGGCGCCGGCGAAAACGACGCCCCCACCTGGACACCGGATGGGGGCTCAGCAGAGTCTCTACCAGCAGCGATACACGCGCCGCCCTAGGCGAATTCCGTGAGCGGGCGTAACTCGTGGATTCGGCGTGGATCGTCGGTCAGGTCAGCGACAGGCGAGTCACCGGTTTCCCGAAGGGAAGTGCCGCTCGGGTGTGGCTGGAAACCACCCAGCTCGTAATTCGGTCGGTGGTTCCACGAGCGGAGTCCGTCGAGGTGGTTCACTCCCGACTGCGGAAACACTTGGTGGAGAGGTGATTTCGGCGGGAACCGATCTTTGGCTCATGTGGTCGCTGCGATCGGATGGGGGATTGGCCATGTCCGCGCGCCCGGGGTGGACGGGATCCCCGGGTGCGCGGTTGTGGCGCGGACTGCTATTTCGCGGGCGCAGCGGGTTGTGCGGGGTCTTTGCAGTAGGCGAGCTCGGGTGGGCAGGGTGCGAGGATGGTGGAGAAGTACTGGATGGCGGAGAACAAGGTGATGGGTCCGCCTGCGATGACGAGCCCTGCCATGGAGCCCACTGCGGCGAGGGTGGCGGCGCCGAGGACGCATCCGGCGACCGCGGCGCCGACGAAAGGTGCGAGCAGGAAGATGACCGGGCTCGAGATCGCGGCACCGACTGCGGCACCGGCCAGGCAGCCGACGCCGGCGCCGAGGACGGCACCCAGGACAGCGCTGACGGCGGCGCCGATCGAGAGCCGCTGGGCGAAGGTGCCCAGGGCTTGCGCATCGCGAGGGTTGAGGGATTCGGCGATCTGTTTGGCGGCTTGGTCGGTGGTGATGACCTGGTCGCGGGAGACGGCCTCGGCCGGGCGGCCGTCGGTCCTCGATGGTGTGAGGGTTGCGGTGCCGCCGTCGATCCGGGCGTTGATCGGGTAGGCCGTGTTGTCGATCTGGTAGGTGAGCGGGATGGCGGCGACCGGTTGATCGGTGTGGTCGGTGACGACGAGCTGGTCGCCGTCGACCTTCAGCTTGCCGTCGTTGGTCGTGAGTACGGCGGCGTCGCCGCGTCGAGCGACTTCGTAGTGCACCGCCGTCGGCTGTGGGTCGGCGGGAGCGGGGTCGGCGCCGGCTGTCGCGGTGGTGAGTGCAATGGCTGTCGCGGTGAGCAGCGCGGCAGTGGTGGTTTTCCTCATCTGGTGTTCCTTGTTTTCATCTACGGGATTGGTGCGGATCTGGGGTGGTGCGCACCGTGTTTGGGGTCGCGTCGTCGATCAGTTGCCCGGCTTGTGGCCAGGGCCCGTAGCCGGCGGCGGGGTCGAGGTGTCCGACCGGGCCGGCGTCGATCAGGCGGCTGCCCCAGGCTTCGGCCAGGCCGGCCACGCGCCGGCGGCTGGCCAAGGGGTCGTTGGTGCTCGCGGCCAGGACGGTGGGGAATGGCAGCCGCCGTCGCGGGATCGGGGTCCAGCCGTGCTGGCCGAGCACGGTGGTGCTCGGGTAGCCGTCCGGGAGCGGTGTTTCGAAATCCGGTGGTGTGACCAGAACCGCGGCGCGGATATCATGAGTGGGGCGCTGGGCCCAGTGGACGAGGGCAAGCACGCCCGCGCTGTGGGCTACCAGCACGACCTCGCCGGTGATCTCCGACAGGGCCCGGTCCAACGCCGTGACCCAGGCGCGGCGGTCCAGGCGCTGGGCGCCGTTCGGCCGGGACAGGGTTCGGGCGTTGGGACGTGTTGCTGCGAGCTGGGATTGCCAGTGGTCGTCGGGGTGATCGCCGAGGCCGGGGACGATCAGGATGTTCGGTTCGGTCGCGAGATTCACGGTCGGTGCTCCAGGATGACGTGGCCGGGTGTTCCCGGCCGCGGGGTCAGATGACGGCTCCGCCGTTGGGCTGATGATCTCCCGACGGGTCGTGGTTGCCACCGCGCCCTGATCCGGACGCGATAGTGTTGTGGCGCAGTGGCTTTCAGCCGTGGGTGCGCAGTTCGCGTTTGAGAATCTTGCCGGTGGCCGTCATCGGCAGTGCCGGGACGAATTCGATGTGGCGGGGATATTTGTAGGCGGCCATCTGTTGTCTGGCCCACCCGATGAGCGCGTCCTCGGTCGGTAGGGTCCCCGGGGCCGGGATGATGTAGGCCTTGATTTCCTCGCCGTGGCTGTCGTGGGGGACGCCGACGACGGCGGCCAGCGATACCGCCTCATGGGTCATGAGGATTTCTTCGATTTCGCGTGGGTAGACGTTGAGTCCGCCGCGCACGATCATGTCCTTGGCGCGGTCGACGATGTAGTAGTAGCCCTCGGGGTCGCGGCGCGCCAGATCGCCGGTGCGGAACCAGCCGTCGCGGATGACCTCGGCGGTGGCGTCGGGTCTGTTGTAGTAGCCCTTCATGACGTTGTGGCCGCGGATGGCGATCTCGCCGACGGCGTCGGCGCCGGTGAGGGTGTTCCATTCGTCGTCGATCAGGGCGACCTCCACTCCCCAGACCGGCTGGCCGATCGACCCGGGACGCGACTCGAGGGCCAGATCGGCGAACAGGGCCAGTGGCGAGGTTTCCGACAGCCCGTAGCCTTCGGCGATGTGCATGCCGAGGCGCTGCTGGAAGCGGGTGTGGATCTCGACCGGTAGGGCCGCGCCGCCGGACAGCGCCAGCCGCAGTTGGTCGGTGGCGTTGCTGGGCTGTGCGGTGTTGTCGAGTGCGTCGAGCAGCGCCCAGTACATGGTCGGTACGCCGGCGAACACCGTGATCCGTTCGGTGTGCATCAGCGTCAGGGCGGTAGCGGCGTCGAAACGCGGTTGCAGGACCAGGGTCGCGGCGACGGAGAACCCGGCGTTCATGTTCACCGTCTGCGCGAAGGAGTGGAACAGCGGCAGCACCACCAGGTGCCGGTCGGGCTGTGCGGGATGGCTGTCGAGCTGCCGGTTGGCGGTGAGCGCGTTGAACAACATGTTCGCATGCGTCAACTCAGCGCCCTTGGGTTTACCGGTGGTGCCCGAGGTATAGAGCACCACTGCGGTATCCCCCGCCTCCCGGATGCGAGTGGCGAACTCGGTGGGCTGCGCCTGCACAGCGGTGCCGAAGACGCCGATCGGATCGCCGGACCGAGGGCCGGGTGAGTCGATGACGAACAAGTGGCGACAGCTCGGTGCCTGGTGGAATCCGGCGCGGCCGTAGTCGCCAATCGGAAGGTCCGGGGTGCCCTCGAAGCAGAAGTAGGCCTTGGCATCGGAATCGTCGAGGTGGTAGGCGATTTCGCGGTCCTTGAGCAGGATGTTCAGTGGGACCACGACCGCGCCCGCTTTGACGATGCCGTAGTAGATGATCGGGAACCACACCAGATTCGGGCACGACAGCGCGACCTTGTCGCCTGGTTCGATGCCGTGCTCAACGAGCAGATGGGCCACCTGGTTCGCCGCGGCGTCGACCTGCGCGTAGGTCAATCGCTGCTCGCCCGCGACGAGAGCATCGCGGTCCGGGGCGCGGCGGACTGTATCTTCCAGCAGCACAGACAAATTGAGCATGGAGGCACCTCGCGGGGGTTGATGAAGGAGGGAATGCGGCGGGCAGCGCCGCCGAGTTCACGCGGCAGTCGGCCGGGTATCGAGTGCGGCCAGGCGGCGTAGCCCGGCAGGGTAGGCGCGCCGGCCCAGGGCCAGGGCGATGATGGCGCCGAGGTAGACCAACGGGACCAGTCGCAAGGCGTTGGCCAGCCCGTAGCGGTCGGCCAGGAAGCCGACTACGAGCGGGCCGAGGGCGAGTCCGAAGACGTTGTTGGCCAAGGCGACCGTCGCGAACGCGGTGGCACGCAAGCTGTGATGGGTGAGGCTGGCCACCATCGAGGTGGTGGCGCCGGTCGAGCCGGAGGCGGTCAGTGTCCCCAGCGCGAGCACGATCAGTTGGGCGGGGCCGGTGCCGAGACCGAACGCGATGGTCAGCAGGATCAGTGAGATCGTGCAGTAGACCAGTGCGCTGCTCCACTGACGCACCGGATCGGTGCGACCGATCCGGTCGGTGATGATGCCGCACACGATCATTCCGATTCCGCCGAGCAGCACATACGCCGCGGCCACAAGGCCGGCACGGCCCGGGGGCATCGAATAGGAACGGTTGAAGAAGCTGGGCAGCCAGGCCAGCAACACACCCCCGACGAACAGCTGCAGGCCGCCACCGAGGTAGGCGCACCACAGCGACACCGACGAGAACAGGCTCGACAACGGCGCCCGCGAGGTGTTGTGCGGGGCCGGAGGCGAATCCGGTGCCGGCGTCTCCGCGACCTGATGACGGCTCAGGGCGGATTCGGTGATCAGCATCCGGAACGCGGCAACCAGCAGCAGGCCCACCACGGCCATGACCACGAAGGTCCATCGCCAGCCGATATGTGCGGCGACAATGCCGCCGAGTGCGACTCCCAGGACCGACCCGAAGGAACCGCCGGCAAGGAACGCTCCGCTGAGCGAAGCCCGCAACCGAGGTGCGAACACCGACAGCATCACTGCGACCCCGACGCTGCCGTATGCGGCTTCACCGACCCCGACCAGAAACCGTGCGCCGAGCATCTGGCCGTAGCCGGTGGCCAGCGCGCACAGCAGGGTGGCGACGCTCCAGACGGTCGCCATGACCAGCAAGCTGCGCACACGGCCCCATCGGTCGGCCGCCAGCGACAGCGGAAACGCCAACACGCCCACCATCAACGCGACGACGCTGGTCAGCGACCCCAACTGTGAATCCGACAGCCCCCAGTCGGATTTCAGCAGCGGAAACACCGCCGCCAAGACCTGGCGGGACATGTAGTCCGACAACATCAACCCGAAGGTCAATCCGAACACTATCCACGGAAAGATCCGGGAACGCGCGCTCGGGGTCGCGGATGTGACCGCCGAAGGGGCGGCGGGAGTGGTGGGAATGTCCATGGCGCATCCTCGAGCCTGGTGGAACTGGCATAGCGGGCCCGCAGGGACCGATGCCGGACGATGAGAAAGAGAAGAATGAGGGGCCGGGGCAGCGCGCCGGACGGTTGTGGCGGCGCGCTGTCACCGGTGAAGGTCAGGCGTGGTGAAGGAATCCGACCTGGCCGGGCTTGCGGTTGGGCGGGTAACCGATCTTGGCCAGCGCCTCGTCGGTGCCGGCGTACTGCTCGTCGAGCAGGTAGATCTCACGTGCCTCCTTGCAGGAAGCCACGTCGCGGCCCAGTTCGTCGGCGATGCGGACCATCTGCTCGACCTGCTGCACCGAGGTGCGCCGCTCGCCCTTGCGGCCCCACAGGTTGTCCTCGATACCGACCCGCACGTGCTGGCCCAACGCGATCGCGATCGTGCACATCGGGGTGACATTGCGCATGATCGTTTCGATCGTCAGCACCGCACCGTCGGGCGTCCGGCGAATGAACTCGATCAGGTCCGCCGGGTGCAGGCCCGCCGAACCGCCGCCGATCGCCATGTAGTTCAGAACCAGCGGGCCGGTGTAGTGGCCGCGGCGGATCAACCGCTCCACCGTTTCCAGCTGAGTCAGACTGCCGAGCATGAAGTGCGGCTGGATGCCGGCCGCGGTCAGCCGGCGCAGATGCTCGAGGTAGAACTCCGGACCGGCTTCCATCACCATGTCGCGGTATGCCTTGTACAGCACGGGGTTCTGCTGTATCGACGTGCCCGCGATGTCGTCATCGGTCAGCAGCTCGGTGACGTTCATCTGGTTGGTGTTGACGACGATGGTGACCTGATCCGGCTTCGGGTCGAGCTCGGCCAGCATGTGGCGGGTGTCGTATTCCAGCCACTTCGCCTTGTCGCCGCCCTCCGGCGGCGCGAACGAGATCGACCCACCGACCTGCAGGATCATCTCCGGCACTGCTTCCCGGAGCCGGCCCAGCATCTCGTTGAACATCTCCAACCGCTTGGATCCGTGCCCGTCGAGCTCGCGCACGTGCACATGCAACACCTGCGCGCCCGCGTTGTAGCAGTCCACCGCCTTCTGGATCTGCTCGTCCATGGTGACCGGAATATCGTCGGAATCTCCGGGCAGGAACCCCGGAGCGTACGGGGCCACCTGGATGACCAGTTTCTCCTGGTTCTCCGGTAGCAGCGAATCATCGAGGTAGTGCATGATCGTCCTTCCTGATCGTTGTGGATTGCGCGGTGCGGAACTACCGCTGCTCCGCGCGGCGACGCTCGAAAGCGTCGAGTTCTTCGGTGAGCACGGGGACCCCGATGTTGCAGGCGTGAATGCCCAGCACGGTGGTCAGCTCGAGAACAGCGAGGATTTCCTCGCGAGACACGCCCAGCTCCAATGCGGCGCGGATGTGGCGGCGCACTCCGGGCGAGTACATGTGCGTACACGCGGCGTCGACCGCGATCGCCAGCAACTCCACGAACTGCGGGGACAGCACGCCACGGCGAATTGGCAGTGTGCCCATGGACATGAACTGCTCAGTCCACTCCGGGTCCCATTCAGATAGCTTGTCCCACAACGGATTCCACGCACCTTGGGCGCGCATGGCGTCGACGACGGGGGTGGGTACAGAGACGGGGGTCACCGGCAGCTCCTGTGATGCATTGGACGTGATGCGAGTCACGGTATCCGCCGAAACGTAGCTACACTTGACCCATTGAGCCATGTAGTTTGACTCCTGGGGCAAGGGAAGGATGACGATGACGGCGACGATGATTCGCAGCGCCGTGCTGTCCGGCTATGTCGATGTGGCCCTGTCCCTCGGGCTGGACCCGATGCTGCTGCTGCGCTCGGTCGGCATCGGCTCTGCCGGATTGACCGCCAGCGACATCTGGCTGCCGGTCACAGCGGTCGACCAACTCCTGGAACGCTCCGCCGCCGCGGCGAATTGCGACGACGTCGGGCTACGCCTCGCCGAACGGCGAGGCTTGTCCAACCTCGGCCCCGTCGCCCTCGCCGCCCGTGAAGAACCCGATATCCGCAGCGCGGTACAAATCGCGCTGCGCAACATCACCCTGCACAATGAAGCACTGCGCATCCGGCTCACCGAAACCAACAGCCTGACCACTATCCACGTCCAGGCGGCCGAGGGGGTCTCGATCGGCCGGCAATTCCGCCAGCTTGCCGTCGGTGCGCCCTGCCGGATCCTCTGCGATTTCCTCGGCCCCACCTGGCGCCCGGTATCGGTCCGCTTCGCCCACCCCGCACCACCCGACCTCGATGCCTACCACCGGATCCTCGGTCCCTCAATAGAATTCGACCAGCCCTTCGAGGGCATCGTCTGCTACTCTCACGACCTCGACGCGGCGAACCCCCTCGCCGACCCCCTGCTCCGCCCCTACGTTCGCGACTACCTGCGAACACTCGCCCCGTCCGGCGAGTCCATTGCCGACCAGGCGCGCGCCGTCATCGAATCCCTCCTGCCCACCCAACGCTGCTCGGCTGCCGTCCTCGCCGACCGGCTCGGCATGGGCCGCCGTACCCTGTACCGGCACCTCGCCGACGCTGGTGAAACCTTCACCAGCATCCTCGACACCACCCGCCTCGACCTCGCCCGCCGCTATCTCACCCAGCACGACCGCACGCTCACCGACATCGCGACCGAACTCGGCTTCTCCGAACTGAGCGCCTTCTCGCGATGGTTTCGCCGCCACACCGGCCACAGCCCCAGCCAATCCCGGCGCCACCAGTCATGAACCCGCGACCGTCACGTTTCGGACCCCGGCCAAGTCCCCGACGTCCCCGCCGCCGAGGAACTCTACGGGCCTTCGTCCGGACCGAACTCCTGAAAACGGCTACTGACAGGGGTGTGAGACGCCCAAAACTGCGAAATCCGGCGCTAAGGATTCACCGCAGCTGACTTCCTATCCACGGCTGACGAGGTTCCGCCAAGCCGCTGACCGCGCTGACCGAAGCGGCCAGCGCTGGACGACGGAAGATCAACTGGCCGTGTCCATCCGAGGCCGACCGAACGCACTGTAATCAGCGTAAGGCGTTTTGTGTCAAGCGATTCGGTCGGCGCCTCGGCCTGTCGTCGTCCCGGCATAGCGGTAATGGGGTTGAAGCCCTGCAGCGTGTAATCGGGTTGAGGTGACGACAGGTCGGGGCTGCCCATGATTACAGGCGAGATCACGGTGTGTCTCGATGCCGCGTGGGGCTCGCCCCGACCGACCGCTCGACAGCCGCCGCTCAGGCGGCAGCCGAGATCGTGGTGGGCGCGGGTTTCGTTCCGTGAGTGGCGATTTGCGGATCCCAGGATTGCCGGGAGGTGACGACCGCGTGCAGGTGCCGCAAGATCGACGCAGCGATCGCCGCTTGGGCTTGCGTGGGGGTGAGCGGGTTGGTTTCCCGGCAGGTCAGGTGCCGGTAGCGGGCTTCATAGACCGGGTTGGCGCGTTGGGTTCCCCACACCGCCCGCCATGCGGCCAACCGCAGACTCGGGCGCCCTTGGCCGGTGAGTTTGGTACGGCCGGTGAACGTGCCGGACTGCTTCTCTCGCGGCGCCCGCCCGGCGTGTTTGACCACAGCACGAGCGGTCCGAAACCGCGTCAGGTCACCAGTTTCGGCGAGAACGGCGGCGGCACCGACCGCGGAGAGCCCGACGATCGAGGTGACGAGCGCGGTGAGGTCGAGCTCGTCGAGCACCGAGACCATCCGAGTTTCGGTGTCGCTCAGGCGCCGCTGATCCTCGGCCCAATCAGCCAACAGCAGTTCCACCCGTTCCAGCGCCCCGCGCCGATGCGTGATCACTCCGGCCCGATCCTGCAACGCCGCAAACAGATTCCGGATGATCCGCAACGACGGTCGTTGCCCGCCGGCACGGATGATCTCGCGACGCACAGCATGTTCGAACCGGTCACGGCCCAGGCGCCGAGTACGAGACAAATCACCTCGATCGCGCCCGCAGACCACTCGCAGCGCCGCGACCCATGACCGGGATCGGAACGGCTGGCGAGCAGTGCCCAACGCCGCCGGCCACACGCACTCGAGCAACGCTCGGATCTGCTGGACCTGGGAGACCATCTCGACTAGCAGCTGTTCACGACGGGCTCCCAGATGCCTGAGCCTGCCCCATGTTTCATCGACCGGCTCGGGAACATAGCAGCGCAACTGGGCGGTCAAACGGGCGATCAGGACCGCGTCTTTCTCGTCGGTTTTGTCGTGGGTAAGGTCTTCGGCGCGTCGCGACCAGGCGGTCAACGCCGGTTGCACGCACACGAACGCCATGCCACGCTCGGCAGCCAGCTGCCCCAGAACCCGCCACCGATGCCCGGTCGGCTCACACGCCACCGTCACTCCCTCGAACCCGGCCGCGGCGGCCTGGTCGCCCGCCCAGTCCAACGCGGCGCCCAGGTCCCACGCTCTGCATCGGAATATTCTGCGGGCCAGCACTTTCGAATCATGATCGGTGATCACGACCATCTGTTTGCGGTCAGCCAGGTCGATCCCGACGATCGCATTGCTGGTCGGAACCAAGGCTCGCAGCCGGTTCAGGCGCGCGTTACGGTTGCGATCACCCCGGGACAAGCCACTACCGTTGTTCATGGAACGTCCTCCTGCTGCGACGGCACACCAAGCCCTAAAAGCGCATCAGGAGGACGTTCCCCACGTCCAGACACCCGACGCACAGAACGTCTTTCTATGCCGCATAGCGCGCTGATTGAACCGGCCAGTGCGGCCCCTGGTGGAAGATCAAGTGGCCGTGAGCGATCCGAGGTCGGTCGAACGTCCGTAACTTCGTGCGGGTCCAGGCGGTCATCGCAACACTGCGATGAGTCCCCCTGCCCGGAGGTCCGCGAATGTGTGCGACCTGTAAGTATCTGGTGCACAGCGTTATTGGCTCTCGTCGCATGCGCCGTTGGCTGTGGTTTGAACGGAGTGCTCTCGATGTTCTTCTGGGGGTGCACCAGCCAAAGGGTTGCCGTCCGTGACGCGGCGAGCTGTACACAGCGCGCGTGAGGTGCGGTCAACGGATCCGGTGACCGATTCATCCGGGTTCCGGCGCCGTCGTCGGGGTGATACAAACCCCGGATCGACATGTGCACGATGTGCCAATTATATAGGGGAATAAGTGTTTTCACGACGCCGACATCGATCTGTCAGCAATCGGCTCATGGTCCTTGCCCTTGCGGGATTTGCTGGTATGGGCGCGATGGTGTGGGCCTCGGACGCGATGGTCGCCGAGGCCGGCACCTGTCCGGGGCGCAGTTGCCGAGTGTTCCGCGATCTGGGCGATGGGATTCTGTCGGATCAGGGCGATGGGTGCTCGATGGGATTGTTCGGCACACTGGGGTCCAACCGGTACATGGTGACCGCGGGGCACTGCTACCACGAGAACGCCGGAGCGGGAATGTTCTTCGAGATGGGCCGCTATGAGTCGGGGATTCCCGATGACCTCGACAATTATCGGTTCGGCTATGCGCTGGCGCGGATGAACGACGATATCGGCACCTCCTCGTCCGTCACTGACGGGAACGTGGTGGCCAATCCGTTCGGTATCAAGATCAACGGTCTGAACGTCGATCCGCAGCCGGGCCAGCGGGTGTGCAAGCAGGGGTGGAAGACCCGCAACACGTGCGGAACCATCCGTGAGGTGCACGAGAATTACATCCTGGCCGATGATCTCAAGTCGACCAACGGCGATTCCGGCGGCGTGGTGTATCTGCCCGCTGGAGGGACCGGCGCGACCATCGGAATTCTGATCGGAAAGTACCGGGACACCGACACCGCCATCATCCAACCGATCGCGAACCTGTTGGACGTCATCGAGAAAGACCGCGGAGAACCGCTGCTGCCGGACTTCAGCTAAAGATCGAGGCCGCTGGCCGCCGCAGCCGGTCGCGGCTGCCAACTGCGCCGTCCCACAGCCTTGGGCTCGGACGACGAGTGCGCGCTCATGCCGAGTTGAGCATGCCCGGAGATGTTGCCGATGTTCGTATACAGCGGTTTTTCAGCCCCTGTGCCGATGTGCAATTGCCAGGTTCGAGCGATCACCAGCGATCGAAATGTGCGGGCACGGTCGGCGGCAGTTGTGGATGATCGAGCAGACGCTCGGGTGACTGCCGAAACGTCAATGCTGCGAGCATCGCGGGCAATAGGACCCAAACGGTGACCAATACCAGCCAGAACGTCCTCAATTGCCGCGTCCCGCGTTGATCGAACCAGCCGGCATGGGACATCGGAAGATCAACCAGCAGAGGCCGTCCGGCCGCCGGTAGCGCACTTATGCCGATTCAGCAGTTGCGGTCAACCGTTTGTGACGTCGCGCCGACTCGACTTGCCTAACCATTGAGCGCGTCCGCGATCTCGAGGATACTCGCCGGCGGGTTTGTGACTTTAGGCCTTTTGGCGAATCTGACAGTGATCAGCCATGATTCGTCGGGTAAGTATCTCCATACGTTGACAGGGAAATGCTTGATGAAGTTCATGGGTAAGGCCGTCGTCGGGGTCGCGGCGGTGGGCCTTGCGGCCGGGTCGGCGATCGGTGCTGGTACGGCGAATGCGGCCGATCTCCACGGTGCGATCGCGTTCAGTGTCGAGAACTGGAGCTACGGCACCAGTGTCAATGCGGGCAGCCGCGGCGAGGCGATCGACGAGGCGATGGCCAACTGCAGTTACGGCGGCATCTCCGACTGCGCCGTTCTTGTGGCCTGGTCGGACGGCTGTGGCGCACTCGTGTACCGGAACGACGCTGGAGACGACGTCGCGGTAGGCAGCGGCGCTGGCCGCGACCGGGCATCCGCGCTCCGCGAGGCCTATTCCAGTCTCTCCCGAGTCTATCCGCGGGCCATGCTGGCCAATGTCGGTTCCGCGGACCTGTCGGCGACGGCCATTAACGATGTAATCTGCACCGCCAACGCATGATTCGCGGGTGGCACCGCCGAAACCTCGGTGCTGGACCTGACAGTGACTGTGCCCCGCCTGGTAATTCGGTTGGGGGCACAGTGGTTTCTCGATCGAACCGCAGTCTCTCGAGACGGCGTCGCACGGCATTGTGGTGTAGACCAGGATCTTCAGGCCTGCCGGGGCTGCCTTGTCACCGAGAACGCACGCTATTGCCGCATACCGCGCTGACCGAACCGGCCGGCGCGGGGCGCCGGCGGCCCGAACCTGGTGCGGTGCAGAACATCCGCCGGCACGAGGTGGCCGCAGGGCTTCACGCCACCGCCAAGTCGTTAGTCATTCCCCACACTCGCGAAACCCCGCGCGGGCCGTAGTAGCTCCGCTAGTGCCGTGTCAGGCAACGTTGGGTAGGTAATCGGGTAGCCGGATCTTGGAGTTGACGGCGAAGTCGCGTTTGGGTTGGGCGTGCTGGTTGCGCCAGCGCAGGTAGTCGCCGATCGCGGTGTCTTGTTCGGTGTGGCTGCGGTGGTCGGTGCCGTTGAGAGCGAAGGCGCGTAGGGCGGCGAATTCGCATTCGATCCAGTTCAGCCACGACGAATACGTCGGCAGGAACACCAGTTCCACGGCGTTGTCGGTGCACCAGGCGCGGACCTCGGCGCGCTTGTGCGGGGAGAAGTTGTCGACGATGACATACAGCTGCTGGCCGGACCATCGTGCCCGCAGCGATTTCAGGAACGACAGGAACTCCATCCAGCGTTTGCGGTCGCGGATGCGGTAGTAGATCTGGCCGGTGGCCAGGTCCAACGCACCGAACAGGTGCCGGACTCCGAGCGTGCGGTTGTAGGTGGCGCGCAACCGTTTCGGTCGCCGCCGCGGCTGCCAACCGCGCCCGGACCGCGGTTGCAGGTTCAACGGCCCGAACTCGTCGACACAAATCACCCGCCCGTCGGCTGGCGGGCGGTCGTAGAGATCGAGCACTCGGGTCATCTTCGCGCCGAATTGCGGGTCTTTGCCTGCCTTCCAGGTCTTGACCGCCTGCCAGGAGATGCCCTGCTTTTCAGGATCTGGCGCACGGTTTCCCGACTGATCTCGGCGATACCGTTGACCCGCAACACTTCCCGCAGTTTCGACAAACTCCACGTCGACCACGGCCAGCCCAGGTCACGGGGCAGCACCGGGCGATCTGACCGATCCGCTCACGCGTCGCGTGATCGATCTTCGCCGGCCTGCCCCCGTTCCATTTTGGGTCCAGCGCCGCGAATCCCTTCTCGTTGAAATCGTGGATCACCTGGCGCACATAGCTTTCCGGCACCCGCAGCAACCGGCAGATCAACGCCACCGGCTGGCCCTGCGCGGAAGCGAGCATCGCGCGCCGCACCCGCACCGGCTGCTTGCTGGTCCGGGTGATCTGCTGCAATTTCCGGCCTTCCTCCGGGGTCACCGGCCGGACGAACACTCCTGGCTTACGAGCCACGACACCACCTCCACCGGCAGCATCACCGGCCCGAGCACCACGATCAACCCGCCACCCCGATTACCGCCTCAACCTTTCCGGACGCGGCACTAGAACTAGCGGGAACCCGAGTACGCGGAACGAGGGTTCAGCCGACCGGGAGTTTCACCACCGCATTGGGGCCCAGGTCGGTGATGTATACGTTGTCCGCGGTGTCGACCGCCATACCCTGGGGATCCTTGAGCCCGGTGAACGGCAACCTGGTCGGCGTCGACGCGCCCGCCGCCAACCTCGCCACCGATTCGTTACCAAAGTCGACGACGTACACGTCTCCCGCCCTGTCGACCGCCACACCCCGGGGATCTTTGAGCCCGGTGAACGGCAACGTGGTCGGCGTCGACGCGCCCGCCGCCAACCTCAACACCCGCTCGGTACCCAATTCGGTGACGTATACATTGCCCGCCGTGTCGACCGCCACACCATGGGGATCTTGGAGCCCCGTGATCGGCAGCGTCGTAGGTGCCGCCGCGCCCGCCGCCAACCTCACCACCCGATCATTGGCCCGGTCGGCGACGTACACGTCTCCCGCCGTGTCGACCGCCACACCCCGGGGATCTTTGAGCCCGATGAACGGCAACGTGGTCGGTGCCGCCGCTCCCGCCGCCAACCTCACCACCCGATTGTTACTCGTGTCGGTGACGTATACATTGCCCGCCGTGTCGACCGCCACACCCTGGGGATTCTTCAGGCCCGTGAACGGCAACGGGCTCGGCGTCGACGCGTCCGCCGCCAATTTCACCACCCGATCGTTACCCATGTCGGTGACGTATACGCTGCCCGCCGCGTCGACCGCCACACCGGTCGGCAGACTGACGCCGGTGAACGGCAGTGGAGTCTCCGACGAGTAGGCCGGGGCGATAGATGTCGGCGAGTTGCCACCGCCGCCTGATTCTCGTTGGACACTGATGACGACAGCTACGGCGGCCACCACGGTAACCGCGACCGCGGCCGCAAGCAGCCCGGCGGTTTTGGGCGACAATCTGATTCGCCGCCGATGGCGCGCAGCCACGCCCCCGGTGGTGCTGACCGCGGAATCGCCCAGCGCGGCGCGCGCCGCTGCGGCCAGCTCGCGCACGGTCTGGTAACGATCGTCGGGGTTTTTGGCCATTCCCTTGGCGATGACCGCATCGAACGCAGTCGGTACATCGGGTGTAGTGCTGCTGGGACGCGGGGGTGGGGTGTGCAGGTGATGGGCGATCACACCCTGTATCCCCAATTCGCTCGCAAACGGCGGCCGGCCGGTCAGACACTCATACAGCACGCACGTCAACGCGTACACGTCCACTCGGGCATCGGCCTTGACCTCCGCGCTGATCTCCTCCGGCGCCATGTAGGCGACGGTGCCGATGGTCTCGCCGATCGTGGTCAGCGTACGGTCGTCGGCGGCGTGGGCGATCCCGAAGTCGATCAGGGAGGCGAACTCATCGGCCCCCAGCAGGATGTTGGTGGGTTTGACATCGCGGTGGACCACCCCGACGTCGTGGGCCGCCTGCAGCGCGCCGGCCACCTGCGTGATGATCGCCACTGCCCGCTGCGGCGACAAGGCCCCTTCTCGCGTGATCACCTTGCGCAGGTCGGTGCCCTCGATCAACCGCATATTCAGATAGAGCCGACCGTCGATGTCGCCGAAGTCGTGGATGGGGATCACATGCGGCTCGGTCAACTGCGCCACCGCCCGGCACTCCCGGCGGAACCGCTCGCGCAGCCGCTCGTCATCGGCGAAGCGCTCGGGCAACACCTTGAGCGCCACCACCCGGTTGGTCAGCGAATCGTGCGCCCGCCACACCTGGCCCATGCCGCCCTGACCCAGCAGCGACAGCAGCCGATAGCGTCCGAACGTCTCCGCTGGCCCCCAAGTGGCGTCCACGCCACGCACTGACTTGTCATCCATTGCGCCGTCCCGTGACCACCCGACTGGCAAACGGTGTACTTGCTTGCATTCCAACCCCGCCTGCCAGCGGGTCGCCCACACTAGTTGATTTAGCCAGGCCAGACAGTCGAGAGTCGGCGTTATCGCCGGCGCGCGAATTTCCCAGCCACGCTCATGCTGGCAAGTACGCGGCCGGGCACTGCCCCGCCACCGGTGCGAGTACGCGGATCGTGCCCAGAAATCCGCCGACAACCTGCCGCAAGTTCAGCGTACCTCTGAGCCATACAACCAACCGGGTGACGTTCGCTGGGCCGAACTGTCATGACGACACCGAAGCGTTTCGACGTCGGGCGGGACTGTGGGCCGTTCGGGCAGCCGATCGCCAGTCGCGAACTGGAGGGCCCGAACGGGCGGGTGCTCGTGGAAGTCGGAGCGCCGCGCCGCCACCCGTACCGACGTGCGTAGCTCCCATACTGGTCGACCTCAACACCGTCTACGCCGAGGTGTAGCGGCAGCCGGCTACCTCAACTCCATGCCGAGAGCACGTCGGCGGCGTCCCATAGCAGATCGACGGTGTCGGTGAGGGTGTGCTCGATACCGGCCAGGGATACGACGACCAACGCTGTTTCGTTCGGCTCGAAGCCTGGGATGCTGGCGATTCCGCGGGTGAGTTCGGCGAGGTCGTGGCGGTCGAACGGGGTGCCGAGCCACTTGATCGATCCGGTGAAGATCACTCGATTGGCGATAGGGGAGCGGTCGGCGCCGACGAGGTCGATTTCGGGGTTGAATGCGCGGTTCCACCAGCCGCCGACGGTGGTGACATCCTTCCACTGCAGTCCTCCCGCGAGCGCACTGAGTTCGAGCGCGTCTCGCACGAGGGGTTCGACAGCTTTTCCGCGCCAAGAGGTCCAGCGTCGTGCGAACAGCTCGTAGGCGGCGTTGCTTCGCCCGCGTCGAACCAGGTCTTGAACCGAGCGCAGGGTAGCGAGGTAGAGCCGCAGGTTGCTGTCGGCAACCCGGTAGAGGGCCGGCTTTCCAGGTTTGACCGACAGTGGCTGGTCCACGGCCAACATTTGCTTGTCCGTCGAAAGGCGGTGCAGGAGAGGCGATAACGTTCCGGATGGTAATGCGCCGCTGCGGCTGCCCGCCGTAGCGGCGATGGCGGCGTGGGTGCGTTCTCCGCTGCCGATCGCTTCGAGAACACGCCGCGCCTGGTCCGGAACGGGAAACTCGGCGAGGAGGGTGGACTCGGGCACTCCGAACAGCGGCGCGGCAGGGTCGTTGCATTCGCGTCGCACGAACTCGAGTGGCGGCAGCCCGCGCGGCCAACTGCGCAAGATGCCCGGCAGCCCGCCGGTGATCAGATGCGCGTCGATGCTTTCGGCCGCGTCGAGTCCGAGAGCGTGACCGACTTCGGCGGGGTTGAGCGGATCGAGGACGAGGTTGTCGGCTCGCCCGTAGAAGGGTCGGTCGTAGGCGGTGAGCCTTTCCATCATGTGGATGTCGCTGCCCAGCAGAAGCAGCAGAACCGGGCGTTGCTGGAGCAGTCTGTCCCACGCTGTTTGCAGCGCGCCGTCGAGGACGTCGTCTTGTTCTGCCAGCCAAGGCAATTCGTCGATCACGACAATGGTCGGTGTGTCGCTCAGCGCGGTCGCCAACACTCGGAAAGCGTCGGGCCACCCGCTGATGCTCTCGGGGAGGGTCTCGGGATCAGGGGCGATTCCTGAGCCCTTCATCTCTGCCAGAAACATCGCGAGCGATTCGGATACGGGCATGCCCAGGTTATGTAGATGACATCTACGTAGATTCAATCTACATAGTTGACTCTTGTATTCGTCGGAGATCGTCTCAATTGTTGATACAACGGCCTTGTTGTGGACGCGGATCGCTCGATGTCAGCGTGGGGATGCGATGACCGGGGTGAGTACGTCGTGGATCAGTTCGTCGATGGCGCGGCCGGAATCGGTCGTCGTTACCGATTGGGTCGAACGGAGAAGGTTGCGACGCTGAGCGATCGGATGGGTTGGCGCGGAACATGTCTCGCGGGATGCCAGTGGTCTGTGCAGACTCTCGGGTATGGATCGTAGTTTCTATGCGGGTCGGGTTGCTGTGGTTACCGGGGCGGGGGCCGGGATCGGGCGGGAGCTGGCGGTACGGCTGGGGCGGGAGGGGGCGTCGGTGGTGCTGTTGGATATGAATGAGGGGGCGCTGGGGGAGACGGTGGGGATGGTCAGGGGTGGGGATGGGGAGGTGGTGGGGCTGGTGGCCGATGTCGCTGATCCGGAGCGGATGGGGGAGGTTGCGGCTGAGGTGGTGGGGCGGCTGGGGGGTGTGGATGTGTTGATCAACAATGCGGGGAAGCTTTTCTATGGTGGGGTGGCGGAGTCGGATCTGGGCGACTTCGAGGCGGTGATGCGGGCGAATTTCGGTGCGGCCGTGGTGAGTACGAGAGCTTTTCTTCCGTATGTGGTGAAGTCGCCCGAGGGGCGGATCGCGAATCTCTCCTCGGCATACGGGTTGATCGGGCTCGGCGGCGCCGCGCCCTATACGGCGGCCAAGTTCGCGATTCGCGGCTTCACCGAGTCGCTGCGGTCGGAATTGCGCGGGCAGCCGAATGTTGCTGTCAGCTGCGTGTTTCCGGGTGGGGTGAAGACCGGGATCGCCTGGTCGGCATTGGCGGCGGCGGGGGTGGACGCGGAGCGGGCGGCGCAGCGGTTCGACCGGTATGTGGCCCGCACCGATCCCGGTGTTGCGGCGCAGGTGATTCTGCGTGGTGTCGCGCGGGGGAAGAGTCGTGTACTGATAGGACCCGACGCGATCCTTGCCGAAATCGCCGCCAGGGTGGCAGGCGGGCAGTACGAGAAGCTGATTCGGCTCGTGATCAGGGGATAAAAGGGGAAGACACGATGCCGGGTACACGATGGCTGCTGATAGAGACGTTCGGCGGCGGGGAGCCGACCGTCATCGGACTGGGCAGTGCGCCAAGGAAGTTCGTGCCGCTGACGCAGATCTTCCGGCAGCGCGAGACGCTGGCGACCATCCGTGGGGCGGTGGCGGCGACCGCGGAGGCACTGGCGCCGGTGGAGGTCATGAGCGACGGCGGCCGTCGGCGGACTCTCACCGCGCCGCTGCTGATCACGCCGGAACGCATGCACGCCGTGCTGGTGTGGTCGGGTCCGGCGGAGGAGACGGTGCCGCCGCGAGATCCGGTGGGGGCGTGGTACTTCAACCTGTCCACCTCGAAGTCCACGCGCTCGGACGATCTGCTGGATCTCTATGGTGTCGCGCCCGAGAATCGGGCGCGCGAGCACGCCATCGCGGGCGTGTTCGCCCGTGTCATCACCAATAGCGACGAGTCCGACGCCCTGGCCAAGGTGGTCCGGTCGGCGCCGGGCACCGAGCATCAGGCGGTGTGGACGGTCCGCCGTGACGACGGCGCTCTGCGGGCGGCGCACTTCTCGTGCCGCATCATCGAAGAGACCGATGCCACCGGGAATTCCGAGGTGTTCATGCGCGGGGTCACCCATGACATCGGTGATGCCACCGACGTCAGTGCCGCGCCGCCGCCGGTGATCCTCGAGCACCGGGTGCTCGACGCGGCCGCCGCGGAGGGCGATTTCCGGGCCATTGTCGACCTGCGCACCCTGCGGCTGCTGCGCTGGATGGGTCCGCCCATGCCGGGCATTGCCTGGCAGTCGCTGGCGGGCGAACCGGAGCCGGCGATCCACCCGGACGATATCGAGACGGCGAAGACCATGAGCCGCAACCTCGCTCACTCCCGCACCGCCGGGCGGCTGCGGCTCCGGACGCTCGACGGGGGCTGGAAACCGGTGCGGGCCCGGGCCGTGCTCATGGCACTGGACCAGCACACGACGGCCGCGCTGGTCACTGTCCGGGATCCGGATATGCCGGACGTGGACTAGGTCACTCGACCGCCAGCAAACAGACCGGCGGCAATGTTTGTTGTGTATCTAACACCGTCCGAATCGGTCCCGGGCTGCTGCTCCAGGTCAGCGTGTTTCGCCAGTAAATACGCAGGCAGGCACACGATTTGCTCAATTGATCACACTGTGTGCGCGTCGATACACTGCCGCATACACGCACCCGCGTGAGCGGGAATCTTGCCGGTGATCCCTGTGATGCCGCTTGTCGCGTCGTAGGAAAGCCCTGCCCGGGAACGCTCGCGGAGTGCTCCGGAATCGGGGCTGCTCGGCGTTGGGAGGCGGCGCAGTGCTCGGACCGACATACGCGTGGTGGGTGCACCCGCGCGGCGGCATCTGGCAGTGGATCGTCACCCGGGCGATCCGAGTGGGGGAGAACTACGCGCGGCCGCACCTGGACGTGAATTTCCCGCTGCTGGAGCCCAATCCCACGGATATCGTGCGAATTCCGCTGGACCGCTTGCACATCGACACCACGATCCGGCAATCCGGCGAGAACTCCCGGCATGTCACGGCGCTGTCGGAGGTCGCCGCAGCCCTGCCGCCGATCGTCGTGCACCGATCGCGCATGACGGTCATCGACGGCGCCCATCGCGTGCGCGCGGCAATCTGCAGCGGGTCCCAGTGGATCGACGCGGTCTACTTCGACGGTGACGACGGGCAGGCCCTGCTGCTCGCGGTCCGGCTGAACAGCCGGCACGGCCTGCCCCTGTCCGCGGCCGACCGCAAAGCCGCGGCCGAACAGGCGCTCTCGTTCTATCCCGACTGGTCCGACCGCAAGCTGGCCGAGGTGATCGGCCTGCCGGAGCGGACCATCGCCGCCGTCCGGAAGCGGTCGGCGGCGCGCCCCGGCCGCCACCTCGCCCGGCGCGCACTCGCGGGTCCCGCGCCACAGCCGCGCCAGTGTCACCCCGAGCGGATCCGCGACGAGCGTCCCCAGGCCGGTCCCGGGGCTGCCGCGAAAGACCTGTCGTATCCCGTTCGCGCACTGTGGAATCTGCGTTCGGACCCGGCGCTGACCCGCACCGAATCCGGCAGGCAACTACTACGTCTGTTCGACGAGCTGCCCGCGGACCCCGTGGCCTGGGCGGACCTGGCCGATGATCTCCCGCCGTACTGCGCCGCCCTGGTCGCCGAACTGGCCTCCCAGCAGGCCCGGCACTGGGCCGCACTGGCTCGATCCGCCAGCCGGACCGCCGCGGCCGAGAAGACCACTGCCTCGTGACAGCTCGATCCGACCGCGTTCGATCGGGTCGGTGACGGCCGGCGCCGTGTACGGGTGCCGCTGCCGTCGAAGGCGTTGGCTCGCTTCATACCTGCCTATGTGGGACGTGAAAGACTGGGTGGGTATTGATCTTGGTGTCGGGTGAGTTCGGAGTGGTCGGGTTGTCGGGGGTTCGGCGGATCGAGGTCCGGGGCGGGCACGGGGATTACTCGGGCCGGGTGTTCGAGCAGTGGGAGGCGGGGCTCAGCGAGGCCTATGTGCCGCTTGCGGTTTCGCCGCGAACTTCGGGGCAGTTCACCGGCTGGATCGTGCACGGAACCTACGGCGATGTGGAGTTGTCGCAACTGGGGGCCACCCGGCAGCGGGTGGACCGCACCCGGACCCTGATCGCCCGCACCGATGACGAGTTCCTGCACACCAGCATTCAGCTCACCGGACGCGGCTGGCTGCACCAGGACGGCCGGGTCGCCGAGGTCGGGCCGGGAGAGATGGTCTTCTACGACAGCACACGGCCGTATCACTGGGAGTTCGAGGGGGATTGGGAGATGGCGGCGGTGCAGGTGCCGCTGAGCCGGTTGCGGCAGCGGGCCGGGATCACCCCGCGCGAGATCCCGACCGCGACCGCCGTGGCGCAGCGCAGTCCGGCCGGCGTGGTCACCGGCTTCCTCCGCGAGCTGACCGATTTGCAGAACACCGCACCCGAACAGGCCGCAGTCCTGGCCGGTTCGGCGGTGGACCTGCTGGCCTCGGCCATCTCCCTGACCATCGGGCGGACGGTCCGGGGGGAGCCGGCGGAGACGCTGAGCCGAAGACGGGTCGTGGAATTCATGCGACGGCACTGCCGCGATCCGCGGCTCACGGTCGACGGCATCGCGGCCGGTTGCGGGGTGTCACGCCGGACCCTGTACCGCGTCCTCGAACAATTCGATGAGGGCCCGGCGACCCTGCTACGCCGGATGCGAATCGAGTACTCCTGCGGATTGCTCACCGCCCGACCGGATCTCCCCGTCACCGCTGTTGCCCACAACTCCGGCTTCGCCACCGAACGGCAGTTCTACCGCGCCTTCCGCATCGAGCTGGGTATGACTCCGGCGGCCTACCGGGCGACCGGAGGCGCTGCCGGCACCCGCTGATCAGTCCCGTGTCACCGCCCGCATGAGCAGCGGCTTGTCCGGCGCGCCGATGAACGAAAGCTGCGGCCGAATGGGCTCGCTGGTGGCGATCCGCAGATCCAGCTGCTGGGCGATGGTGGCGATCGACAGCACCACCTCCATGGTCGCGAAGTTCTGCGCGATGCAGATTTGCTTGCCCGCCCCGAACGCCAGCGACGCCTCCCGATGCGGCCGGGTCATGTTCCCCGGCAGGTAGCGCGTCGGATCGAACTCGCCCGCCCGATCCCAGACCCGCGGATTGCCGTGCACCCCGTGCATGCTGATCATGATGGTGGTGCCGCGCTTGATGCGATAGCCCGCCAGCACGTCCTCGCCCAGCGCCACCTTGCTGAAGGCCATGATCGGCGGGTACAGCCGCATCGTCTCCAGGAAGACGGCCTTGGTCCACACCAGCTTGTCCACGTCGGCGGCGGTGGGGGCGCGCCCGCCGAGCACGGTGTCGAGCTCCTCGTGGAGGCGCTGCCGGGCCTCGGGATGGTCGGCGAGCAGCTTCCACACCCAGGTCAGCGCGGTGGCCGAGGTCTCCATGCCCGCCCCGATGAATGTCATGAGCTCGTCCCGGATTTCGAGATCGGTGTAGCTGTGCCCGGTCTCGGGATCGGTGGCCGCCATGAGCAGGCCGAGCAGATTGTCCCTGCGGGTGATGCGGCCCTCGCGGTGATCGGAAATGATTCCGGCCACGGCGTTCTCGATGCCGCGCAGCTCGAACATGATGTGCGGGGCCACCACCCAGGAGGCGACGCGGATAGCCCGGATCGGAATCCGTGAGCCCGCCTGCTTCTCGGGCTTCTCGGTGCGGCGCACCAGCCACATGGACAGCGGCCGCAGCGTCCGGCTCACATTGGTGACCACGCCCACGCCGAAGAACTTGAGCAGCCGCTTCAGCTTGATCTTGGAGATGGGCCCGTCCAGGTCGGTGCCGAACATGGTGCGCGCCACGATATCCAGCATGAGGCGGGTCATCTCCACGCCGACATCGACCGGCGCCCCGGCCGCACGCAGCCGCCGGGCCGTCTCCTGGGCGGCCTCGACCATGGGCACATCGAACTGGTCGATGGCGCTGCGCGCGAAGATCGGCTGCACCAGGCGCTTGTTGCGGTAGTAGAGGCGATCGTCGCGCTGGGTCACCAGGCCCTGGCCGAAAACCACGGCGAGCATGTCGAATTCGGCACCGCGCACATAGTTCTCGTGATTGGCGATCAGCACGTGCCGGACCAGCTCCGGACTGCGCACGACGACGTACTTCGCCATCGGCAGGCGGGCGATCAGCACATCGTCCTGACCCGGCAGCTCGGCCGCCAGGTACTGCATGATGGTGCGCTCCCGGATCCGCCCGGGCAGTCCCAGCGCCAGTCGCCAGGACTGCCCCCAGGTGACCGGCGTGTTGTGCCAGCGCATGGGTGCGGGCTGCCACCGCGGCGGGTGGAGTTCGGTGCTTCCTGTGGCCGGTGCTGTCATGGGGACCATCCCGTGCGATCGAAAGTCGTTCGCCCCGTGGGGCTTACGCTCGAATGCTACTGGGGAGTAGGAATTCGCGCAGGCGATGTGGTGTATCCGTGTTTACCCTTGATTCTTGAACAACCATTCAAGTACCATGCACGTATGGCCCGCACTCGCGAATTCGAACCCGATGACGTGGTGGATGCCGCCATGCGCCGCTTCTGGGAGCGCGGGTATCGGGCCACCTCGGTGGAGGACCTGGTCAAGGCGACCGGCGTGAAACCCGGCAGCCTGTACAGCGCCTTCCCGGGCGGCAAGCACGCGCTGTTCCTGGCCTCGCTGCGGCGCTACTCGGACCTGATCGTGCCTCAGAAATTGGGCGAACTCGATGATCCGAACGCGTCGCTGGCGCAAGTGCGCGGCTACTTCGACGGCCTGGTGGCCGACCTGCTCTCACCGGAGGGGCGGATGGGCTGCCTGCTGGTGAACACCGCCATCGAGAACGCCGCCACCGATGACGCGGCGGCTGCCGTGGTGCGCGGGCATCTGGCGCGGCTGGAGGATCGGATGCGGGACGCATTGCGGAATGCCGTGCGCCGCAAGGAGGTCCGATCGAACGTCGATCCCGTCGCCGTTGCCAAGGGCTTGGTGGCCACCTCGCAGGGGCTGATGGTGGTCGGCAAGGCGAATCCCGACGAGCCGGTATTGCGCGCGATTGTCGACAATGCCTTCGCCGGGCTGTCGCCCGGTTAGGCGCGGCGAAAACCGTTGCAGGGCCGTCCTTGTGGACGGCCCCTCTTTCCCGCCAATATTTGAACACTCACTCAAGAATGAAGGTATGTCATGAAGGCGATCACCATCTCCCACTACGGTGCGCCCGAGGTGCTCACCGTGACCGAACTGCCCGATCCGGTACCGGCCGCAGATGAAATCCTGGTCGAGGTCAAGGCTTTCGGGCTCAACCATGCGGAAACCTACATGCGGTCGGGGCAGTGGGGCGATGTCGCCCAGGTGACCGGTATCGAAGCCGCGGGCGTTGTCGCCGCCGACCCTTCGGGCAAGCTGGCCCCTGGGACCCCGGTCGTGGCGATCATGGGTGGCATGGGCCGCACTCGCAATGGCTCGTACGCCGAGCTGGTCACCGTGCCCGCGGACAATGTCGTCGCGGTCGACACCGCTTTGGCCTGGACCGATCTCGCCGCCGTCCCGGAGGTCTACGCCACCGCGTGGACCACCCTGCGCGACAATCTCGCTGTCACGGACGGCGAGACGGTGCTGGTGCGCGGCGCGACGTCGTCACTGGGACAGGCGGCGGTGAATATCGCCGCCGACCTCGGGGCCACCGTCATCGCCACCACCCGATCGCAGGCGAATGCGGCGATGCTCGAAAAGATCGGTGCGGCAGTGGTTCTCACCGAGGACGGCAACCTGTCGGAGCGCGTGCGCGCGGCCGGATTCGTCGTCGACGCCCTGCTGGACCTGGTCGGCAACTCCGTCCTGCGTGATTCGGTCGCGACCGTGCGACCGCGCGGGCGCGTCTGTCAGGCCGGATTCCTCGGCGGCCTGGCCCCCGTGCCCGAGTTCAACCCGATCGCCGACCTGCCCAGCGGAGTCCGGCTCTCCTTCTTCGGCAGCTTCGTCTTCGGGACGCCCGGATTCCCGCTCTCGGCGGTCCCGCTCGCGGACCTCGTCGCCAAGGCCGAAGCCGGTGTGTACCACGCGAAACCGGTGCGCACCTTCACCTTCGACGAGATCGTGCGGGCGCACGAGGTGATGGAGTCCGGGACCGCCGGCGGCAAGATGACGGTTGCCGTCGGCTAGTCCGGACGGCCGGGGCCGGATTCCGCGCGGGCAGCCCGGCCTCCGCGAAGACCTCGCCCAGCAGCAACATGGTCAGCGGCGTCTCCGCGGCGGGCTCGACCACCATGGTGCAGCCGGCGGCGAAGGCTACTCAACGGATTTAGAACTCAGCGGGTCAGATCCCGCACCGTCTCGGACAACACCCAGAGGCCGTCGGCGAGCAGGTCGTCGCCGATCACCAGCGGGGGCAGCAGCCGGATGACGTTTCCGTAGGTGCCGCAGGTGAGCAGCACCACGCCGCGTGAGAGTGCCTCGGCGGCAATGGCTTTGGTGAGATCCGGATCGGGGGTATCGGTGCCCGGCCGGACCAGTTCGATGGCGAGCATCGCGCCCCGGCCCCGCACGTCACCGATCACGCCGGTCGCGGCGGCCAGCTCCCGCAGCCGCGGCACGGCGGCCGCCTCGATGGCCCGCGCCCGGGCCGGCAGATCCAGCGACCGCATCACCTCGATGCTGGCCAGCGCCGCCGCGCACGCCACCGGATTGCCGCCGTAGGTGCCGCCCAGCCCGCCCGGATGCACCGCGTCCAGCAGCTCGGCCCGGCCGGTGACGGCCGACAGCGGCATGCCGCCCGCAATGCCCTTGGCCATGGTGACGATGTCCGGCTCGATGCCCTCGTGCTCGCTCGCGAACCACGCTCCGGTGCGGGCGAATCCGGTCTGCACCTCGTCGGCGATGAAAACCACCCCGTGCTCGCGGGCCCAGTTCGCCAGCGTGACAAGGAATCCCGGGGCGGGCACGATGAATCCGCCCTCGCCCTGGATCGGCTCGATGACGATCGCGGCCAGCGAATCGGCCCCGATCTGCACCTCGATCCGCGAAATCGCCCGCCGCGCCGCCTGTTCCCCGGTCAGCCCCGGCTGGTCGCGGTACGGGTAGGACATGGGCATGCGGTGGATGTCCGGTGCGAACGGGCCGAAATGCGCCTTGTACGGCATGGATTTCGCGGTCAGTGCCATGGTCAGGTTGGTGCGGCCGTGATATGCGTGATCGAACGCGACCACGGCCGGCCGGCCGGTCGCCAGCCGCGCCACCTTCACCGCGTTCTCCACCGCCTCCGCGCCCGAGTTGAACAGCACCGTCCGCTTGTCGAAGGCGCCGGGTGTGAGCGCGGCCAGCTCCTCGGCCACGCGGATGTAGTTCTCGTAGGGGGTGACCATGAAGCAGGTGTGGGTGAACCGCGCGGCCTGCTCGGCGACCGCGGCCGCCACTTCCGGATGGGACGCGCCGACCGTGGTGACCGCGATGCCCGAGCCCAGATCGATCAGCGAATTGCCGTCCACATCGAGAATGACCCCGCCGTCGGCGTCGGCCGCGTAGACGGGCACCGACGATCCGACCCCGGCCGCCACGGCCGCCGTCCGGCGTGCGGTGAGCGCCCGGGAACGCGGGCCCGGCAGCTCGGTGACGAGGTCGCGACGCTGGGGCAGGCGGTAGTCGATCGAGGGCATGCGGAATTCTCCCGGTCGAGGGTCGGTGGCACCGGTCATCAGTCTGCGCCACGGCACCCGCGATCACCCGTGCCGAATTGGACAACACGCCGGGCATTAATCGATGATTTGTACACCCGGCCGATGTCCGTTTCCATCGGCTCGGTCCTAGCCCAGCCCGACCTCACGGCCGACCTTCCGCCGTTCCTGCACCAGGATTCGAACCGAGTACTGATCGCGCTGCCCGCCGACCGCGCGATTCCCGCCATCGCCCGCCCCGAAACACTGGGCGGCGCACGAAAATTCATCCTTCTCGGCCTGTCCGGTCCCACCTCCATCCCCGCCACCCTCCTCGGCCGCAACCTCGACAACGCCCGAACCCGGGCCGAACTCCTCCTCGCCCCGCTCGCCGAAGCCGATTGATCGACGGGGCAGGGGCTGCTATCTTCTACGTATCTACTTAGTAGATACGTAGAAGGAGCTCGGGCCGTAGACCACCTGCGGCTGAGGGCGCCGTGGGGACGGCGTCGTGGCGGCAGGATTGTGCGGACCCCTCATCACGCGCAAGACTGTCGACACACGAGGGGCGGGGGCCGACGACAACCCCCCCCCCCCCCGCGACGATTAGGGAGGCGCGCGCCCCCAGCCCC
>NZ_JBHZAK010000001.1:0-273663 GCF_042754165.1 Nocardia sp. NPDC059229 | reverse complement strand
GGGGGTGGGGCAGGCTTTTGGTGCCCCACCCACAAGCCAGCCAATTAAGTCCCCCCATGTCGGGGGGGCGCGCTTCAACGCCCTCCCCGCCCCTCGGTCGTATTCGGTTGTGCGGCAGGTCAGACGCGGGCTCTGATCCACTTGTAGACGACCAGCACCACGATGGCGCCGATGATGGCGCCGAGGAAGGTGTGCTGGACCGGGGGATGGACGCTGAACTTGTGCGGGGCGAAGACCAGACTGCCCAGGGTGCCGCCGACGTAACCGCCGATGATGCCGAGAACGACGGTCCAGATGATGCCGAAATCCTCCTTGCCCGGAACCAGAAGGCGGGCGATCGCGCCCGCGATGAGGCCGATGATGATCATCGTGATGATGCCCATGGCATGCTCCTTGCCTCGAGGTGGCGCATTCGAAGGTAGCAGGGCCGATGCCCGAAATGAGCGTGTCGCAATACACCGGCGTGCGCGTTTCGTCCCGTGAGCGGCGGCCGGACCGGCGTTCTCGGGCAGCGAAACCCTCGTCGAAGCTGGGTTTTCCGGGCCATGATGGAGGCCGACGACGTCATGACGGCAGTGGCTCCTGCACGACGGCAGCGTGGCCGCGCGGCGGGTCCGCCGATTCCGAAAGGCATGCGCATGAGTGCGAATGCGCCCGAAACTCCCTCTCTCACCGGCCGGGGCGCCCTGGCCCGGACCATCGCCGCCCGCGGCGGACTGGCGGCCCCGGAGGCGCCGTTCGTCATCGAACACCGCGAAGCGCTCATCTACATGCTCTGCCAGGCCGCGGAACTCGAACACGGCATCATGTGCCAGTACCTGTTCGCGGCCTTCTCGCTCAAGACCTCCGCCGCGGAGGGCCTGAGCGCCGCCGAGGTCGAGAAGGTCACGCGCTGGCGGAAACTGGTGTCGCACGTGGCCACCCAGGAGATGCTGCACCTGTCGCTGGTGCACAACCTGCTCTCCGCCATCGGCGCGGCGCCCCACATGACCCGGCCCAACCTGCCGCTGCCCGCCGCCCACTATCCGGCCGGGGTGCAGCTGGCGCTGCTGCCGTTCGGGGAGCAGGCGCTGCGGCACTTCATGTTCCTGGAACGCCCGGAGGGCATGGCCCTCGACGACGCCGAGGGCATCACCATGGCCGGGCGCGCCGCCGCGCACATGGAGCAGGGCGAGATCGTGCCGCGACTGCAGGACTTCGCGACCGTCGGCCACCTGTACCGCTCCATCGAACACGGCATCGAGCATCTGGCCGAGAAGTACGGCGAGCGCTGGCTGTTCGTCGGACCCCGCCGCGCCCAGGCCACCGAAAAGCATTTCCGCTGGCCGGAATTGGTGGCGGTGACCGATGTGGCCTCGGCCAAGCGGGCCATCGACACCATTCTCGAACAGGGCGAGGGCGCGCGCGGCGACTGGCGCGACGCCCACTTCGGTCAGTTCGTCAAGATCCTCGACGAGTACGAGCAGTGCCTGCGCGAGAACCCCGACTTCGACCCGGTGCGGCCGGTGCTGGCCGCCAATGTCCGTGCGCCCGAACGCGATATCCCGGTCCCGCTGATCAGCGACCCTGGCACGGCGCGCGTCACCGACCTGTTCAATGTCGGCTACGAGATCCTGCTGCAGATCTTCGAGCGGTTCTTCGCCCACACCGAGGAGACCGACGCCCAGCTGCAAACCCTCGCCGACGCCACGGTCTCGCTCATGTTCGGCGTCATCCGCCCCCTCGGCGAGCTCATCACCACCCTGCCCGCCGGCCCGGACCACCCCGGCCGCACCGTCGGCCCCAGCTTCGAATTGTTCTACGAGACCGACTATTTGATGCCCCACCGGGAGGCGGCGTGGACGCTGCTGGCCGAGCGTCTCGGCGAGGCGGTCGCCCTGTCCGAGGCCATTCGCGCCGATATTCCCGGGGCGGTGGGGGACGGGCTGGTCCCGGTGGCCAAGGCGTTCGGGGATATCCGGGACACGCTCGCTGCGCACTTCCCGAGTTGGAACGCCCACGCGCAGCCCGAGATCCTGGGCATCGATCCCGCCGTGCAGGCCGCGGCACGGCAGCGCGCCGACGAATTCGCCGGTCGGGTGGCCGGAATCGGGGGCGGCGGGGAGCTCGCCGAGCTGTTCCACGCGGTGTACGCCGTGACCGGGGAGCCCGCTCCGGCGTTGATACTGCCGCGATTGGCCGACAGCGTGCTGCGTCCCTTGTCGGAGGCGCTGATTCGCCACGGCCTCGGCCCGAGCGCGACCGGTCTCGATGGCGCGGCGGAGCCAATATCGAGCGACGCGGTGGAGACGGCACCCGGTAGCGTGACTGATGTCGGTGCGGCTGCGGGTAAAAGCGCTGAGCCCGAGCCTGATTCAGGGGTGCAGGAGCGGCTGTGCGCGCTGGCCCTCTCGGCAACCCGGTTGCGGGTCGGGGCCGACCTGCCGGAGCTCCTCGAGGCCACGGCTGCGCTCCAGGATCTCGCCTGCGCCGTCGCCGCCGTCGGCGAACGACCCAGGCTGCGTGCGGAATTCGCGCAACTGCAGTCCGGGGTGCCTCGCTCGATCCGTACGGCGAAGAACGGCCCCTACCTGGCCACGAACGCGACTCTGATCGATCACCTCGGTCTGCCCATCGAGCTCGGCCCGACGGCCGCGCTGTGCCGGTGCGGCGCGTCCGCGCTCAAACCGCTGTGCGACGGCAGCCACACGCGCATCGGCTTCAATGACGCGAAAGATCCGGCGCGGGTGGCGGACCGGCGTGACACCTATACCGGGGAGCAAGTCACCGTTTTCGACAACCGCGGCATCTGTCAGCACTCCGGACTCTGCACCGACCGCCTCGCCACGGTATTCCGCACCGGCGCTGAACCTTTCGTCGCGCCGAACGGCAGCCGCATGGATGAGATCGTGCGTGCCGTGCGCGCCTGTCCGTCGGGCGCGCTCGGCATGGCCTTCGACGGTGTCGAGGCACGCGAGGTCACCGATTGGCACGACACCCGGGAGCCGGTCATCGAGGTGACCAAGGACGGGCCCTACCGGATTCGCGGCGGGATCCCGCTGACCGGCCCCGAAGGGGGCGATATCGACCGTGCCACGGGCGCTTCCGCCGAGCACTACTCGCTGTGCCGGTGCGGGCAGTCCCGCAACAAGCCGTTCTGCAGCGGCATGCACTGGTATGTCGGCTTCCAGGATCCGGTGCCCGCGCCAGGCCGGGAGCCGACGCTGTTCGAATGGGCGGGCGGTTATCCGGCACTGCGGCGGATGACTGCGCTGCTCTACGAACAGCTGATTCCCGACGATGCCGTCCTGGCAGCGGCTTTCAGCGATCCCGACACCGATCACGCACGCCGGGAAGCGGATTGGCTGGCAATCGCCTTCGGCGCGCCCCGGGAGTCGGACGAACCGCGGTCCAGGCCCCACCTGTCCGAGGAGCAGCAGGAGCGCTGGGTGCAGCTGATCCTGCGTGCCGCGCGCGAGTCCGGACTCCCGGATGATCCCGAATTCCGTTCCGCCTTCGCCGCTTTCGTGGCATGGGCCGTCACCGCCGAAGGCCGTGCGCCCGACTGGGATTGGGGCCCCGCCGGACCGCCGTCCTACGTAGCACCGCAGCCGTCCGCCGAATCATCCGACCCTGCCCTGCCCCGACCCGAGGAGGCCGTCGGCTTCGCCGCCCATATCAAACCCCTGTTCCGGGACAAGGATCAGCGCTCCATGAGCTTCGTTTTCGACCTGTGGTCCCTCGACGACGTCACCAAGCACGCCGCCGAGATCCTCGACCGCCTGGCCGCCGGCACCATGCCCTGCGATGGCGCCTGGTCGGCGGAGAAGGTGGACGTCTTCAGGAGGTGGACCGAGTCCGGCATGCGCCCGTGACCCGCCCGGGCCGCGATCACCGAGTCGTGATCGTGCGGCCCGGACAGTCGTCCGCGCGCCGAATCCCGGCTCAGCTCACGTGGATCGGCATGGCGGCGATGTCGTTCTGGGTCATGACCGGAAGGTTGACGATCTCCTCGACCGGGGTGGCCAGCCGCAGCTCCGGGAAGCGGTCGAACAGGGCGGGCAGCGCGATGCCGGCTTCGAGGCGGGCCAGCGCCGCGCCCGGGCAGATGTGCGGGCCGTATCCGAAGGAGATATTGCGGTGCGCGCTCGGCCGGGTGATGTCGAAATCGTCGGCGTCCTCGCCGAAGACCGCGGTGTCGCGGCCGATGGCACGGTAGGACATGACCACGCCCTCACCCTGCTCGATCACGGTGTCGCCGACGGTGATGTCCTCGGTGGCGAAGCGCATGAGCAGATGGGTGACCGGGCCGTCCCAGCGCAGCGTCTCCTCGATGACCTGCTTCCACTCCACCTCCGCCGAGCGCACCCGGGCCAGCTGTTCGGGCCGGGTCAGCAAGGCGCGCACCGCGTTCAGGATCAGGCTCACGGTGGTCTCGTGCCCGGCGGCGACCAGTGCCTTCAGGTTGCCGACCACTTCCTCCTCGGTGAGCGGTTCGCCGCCCTCGTCGGCCAGGATCAGCGCGCTGGTGAGATCGTCGCCGGGCTGAGCGGTCTTGCGGCGGACCATCTCGGTGAAGTAGACGTCCATGTCCTCGATGATCTGCAGGCGTTCGTCCTGCGGGGTGACCATGGAGAAGAATTTCTTGTACCAGTCCAGCAGCATCGGGTGGTCCGCGCGCGGCACCCCCATGAGTTCGGAGATCACCCGCATGGGTAGCGGATAGGCGACGACCTGTTTGAGATCCACCGCTGCGCCGTCGTGGCCCGCCTCGTCCAGATCGTCGAGCAGTTCCTTGGTGAGCCGTTCGATGGTGGGGCGCAAGGCTTCCAGGCGGCGCGGGGTCAGCGCCTGGGTGGTCTTGATGCGCAGGCGGCGGTGCTCCGGGCCGTCCACGGTGAACATGGAGCGGCCGGCGTCGATCATGCCGATCAGCGGCCACTGCCGGGTGACGACGCCGTCCCGCCACAGCGTCCAGGCATTGATGTCCTTGACCAGCCTGATGTCGGTGAGCAGCTGGCGGGCGATGGTGTGGTCGGTGATCGTCCAGGCGGGGGCGCCGAGCAGATCGATCCGGGTGACCGCCCCGGCGGCGCGCAGGCGGGTGGTCTCGCCGGCGAGATCACCGACCATCGGATCTATCGAAATCGCATGCGGGCAGGGGGAACTCACTGGAAACCTCCGAGAGCACGAACAGGAGTGAAAACAACAGGAAGGGAAGTCATTCCGCGCAGGAACGGCGACGGCCGCCGCACCAGGTTCTGCGCGGGCACCGCCAGATCGATGTCGGGCAGCCGGTCCAGCAGCACCTCGATGCCGGTGCGCGCCACCACCTCCGCGATCTGCTGCGCCGGGAACGGGCAGCGGTACTCGCCGTGGCTGAACGCGAAGTGCGCGTTGTTGCCGGCGTGGGTGGCGGCCTCGCCGACCGCCTGGCGCACGTGCGGGTCGCTGTTCGCGGCGGCCAGCCCGAGCAGCAGCAGGTCGCCCGCGCGAATCGTCCGGTCCGCCAGGCGCGTATCGCGCGCGGCCCAGCGCCCGGCCAGGATCGAGGTGGGGGAGTCCTCCCACAGCACCTCGTTCATCGCCTGGTCCACACTGCGCCGCCCGCCGCCCAGCGCGGCCGCGAACCGGTCGTCGGTGAGCATCAGGCGCACCGAATTGACCAGCCAGTCCGCGGTCGGCAGGTGTCCCGCGGCCGTCACGGCCATCAGGTCGTTGACGTACTCCTCGTCGGTGAACGGCGCCGGGAAGGCCAGCATGCGCGAGACCAGATCATCGCCCGGCGCGGTCTTCTTCACCGCCACCAGATGCTGGATGTACTGCATGAACTGCAGGTGCGCCGCCTGCGCGTCCGCGCCGCCGTCGGCCAGCACCTTCATGGCCCGCGCGAGCCCCGGGCCCTCGGCGTCGGGAATGCCCAGCAGCCAGGCCAGGACGAGCACGGGCAGTGGCTCGGCGAACTCGCCCACCAGATCGGCCTGGCCGCGACCGCAGAAGGAGTCGATCAGCCGATCGGCCAAACCCTCACAGATCCGGCGCAATTCGAACGGATCCACCGATTCCAGCGCGGGCTCGACCATGGCCAGGTGCCGCCGATGCTCCGCGCCCGCCGTGAAATAGATCGACGGCATGGGCGAGCCGACCATGGGCAGCAGCGGCCAGTCCGGCGGGATGTTCGGCCACTGATTCCACAGGCTGACATCGCGGGGGAACAGTTCGGGAGAGCTGGTGACCTGGTGCATCTCCCGATACCCCAGCACCAGCCAGGCCGGGATCCCGCCGGGCAGCTCGACCGCGGCCACCGGCCCGTGGTCGCGGCGCATCTCCCGGTAGAGCGAATGCGGGTCGGTGTGGAAGCGGGGGCCGCTCAACGGCACCACGCCGGGCTCGTGGGGCACGGGGCAGGAGCCCGGCGCGGGCGATGTCATGCGGGATTCCTCCACAGCGTGGTCTCCGGAAGAGAGAGGTATTCGACCAGGGCGATCAGGACGTTCTTGCAGGAGTCGCGGTCGCGGGCGTCGCAGTCGAGCAGCGGGATGTGCGGGTCCAGATCCAGCGCCTCGCGCAGCGCGGGCAGGGCCGGGCCGGGTCCGAAGTTGTTGCACGCCACGATGAACGGGGTGCGCTGGTGCTCGAGCCGGTCGATGGCGTACCAGGAGTCGGCGATCCGCCGCTGATCCACCAGCACGATGGCGCCCAGCGCGCCCGCGAACAGGCGGTCCCACAGGAACCAGAAGCGCTCCTGGCCGGGCGCGCCGAACAGGTACAGCACGTGCTCGGTGTCGATGGTGATGCGGCCGAAGTCGAAAGCCACCGTGGTGGTGGTCTTTCCGGGTACGCCCGCGAGATCGTCGACGCCCTGGCCGGCCTGGGTCATGGTGGCCTCGGTGTCCAGCGGGCGGATCTCGCTGATCGAGCGGACCATGGTGGTCTTGCCGACGCCGAAGCCGCCCACGATCACGATCTTCAGGCCCTGCCGGGCATCGGCGTGCAGCGGGGCGTCGGCGCGGGCCGGACGCGGGTCCTCGGTGCCGGCGCACCGGATGTCAGAGCTTACGGAGTCCAACGAGCACCTTTTCCAGCATGTCGGTATCGGGAAGCGAATTCCATTGCCGCGCGGCATGATCCGGATGACGCACCGTGATCTTGCCGGCGTGCAACAGGTCCGACAGCAGGACGACGGTGATGCCGACCGGCAGCCGCAGCTCGGCCGATATCTCCACCACCGCCGTCGGCGCGTGGCACATGTCGAGGATGGCGGCATGCTCGGACTGCATGCCGCGCACCGGATCGCATTCGCTGACCACCAGGGTCACCAGATCGAACGCGTCCGAATCCGGTTGGCTGCGACCGCCGGTCAGCGTGTACAGCCGATCCGGATCCTCGTCTGGCCTGGTCACGACACGCTCGCCCCCGGCACCCGCGGGGCGGCGGCCAGATGCTCACCGAGCTGCTCGACCAGCTCCCGCATCGTGTGGCCGACCAGCCCGGCATCGGCGTCCTCCGCGGCCACCACCGCGATGTGCGCCCCCACACCGGCCTCCACGATGAACAGGATGCCCCCGTAGAACTCGGTCATCGACTGGCGCACCCCGCCCCGCCCGTCCCCGAACTCCACCGAGGCCCCGTGCGAAAGACTCTGGATCCCAGCGGCGATCGCGGCCAGCTGATCCGCGCTGTCGTTCCCCAACCCGGCCGTATGACAGATCTTCAACCCGTCGCCGGACAGCAGCAGCGCATGCCGTGCCCGCGGCGTACGCGCCAGCAACTGCTCCAGCAGCCAACCCAGATGTGTCGCGGACGGTGTCATCGATCGGTCTCCGATGGGGTCGTAGGGGCGGGGAACGAGTTCGTGGTGAAGGCGCGTTGGAAGGCGGCCATGGCCGAGGGCGCGGACGGCGCGCGTGGCGCCTCGGGTTGCGCCGGGCCGGACAGGCCGTCCGGGTGGACGGCGGCCAGGGTGCTGCCGCGACGGCGCTTCGGCAGACCGCTGGAAGTCGCCGTGTGCTGGTCGATTTCGGGCTGGGCCGGAAGAAGGTGCTGGGCGGTGGAGGCGAAGGCGGGTTTCGGCGACGGGGCCGTTTCGGGCGCGGTGGGGACATCCCTTGCCGGAGTGCCGGGGTGCGGACGGGTGGTGACCGGGGTGAGGCGGCCGAAGGTGCCGGATTGGCGTTCCAGGCGGGTGGTGAGTTCGCGGGGGATGACGACGACCACGGCGGTGCCGCCGATGGCGGAGGGGCGGTAGCTGACGGTGAGGTCGTGTTTGCGGGCCAGGTGACCGACCACGGCCAGGCCGAGGCGGGTGCCGGAAAGGGTGGAGAGGTCGGAGCCGGCGCCGGGGCCGGAGACGGCGGATTCGGCTCGCCGGAGGGCGGATTCGCTCATGACGAGACCGGAGTCCTCGATGGTGATCACCACACCGGCGGGGACCTCGGCGGCGTAGACGTGGACCTCGGTGGTGGGCGGGGAGAAGTTGCAGGCGTTGTCGAGCAGCTCGGCCAGGGCGTGCATGACGCCCTCGGCGGCATGGCCCGCGATGGCGATCTCGGTGATCGCGCGCAGGCGCACGCGCTGGTAGCCCGCCACCCGGCCCATGGCGCCCCGCAGGATCGATTCCATGGCAATGGGTTTCGCCCACCGGCGGCCCGAGCGCGCACCGCTGAGTACCGCGATGCTGTCGGCCAGCCGGCCCGCCTGCGCGGTGCGGTGGTCCAGTTCCAGCAGGTCGGCCAGTACCTTCGGGTCGGCGTGCCGGTGCTCCATCTCGCGCAGCTCCGCCAGCATGCTGGTGCTCATGGCCTGCATGCGCCCCGCCGCGCCGGCGAACGCGGCCATGGCGGCGGCACGGCGGCCCTCGCTCTCCTTGGCCGCCCGGGCCTCCGCCGCGACCTGTTCGCGGATGCCGTGAATCCTCGCCTCGGACTCGGTTATTCGCGCCTGAGATGCGGAAACAGTCGCGGCCACATGGGCATCGGCCTGCGCGGTGTATGCCAGCGCCTCCTGCCGCACCGCCTGCACCCGGCCCCGGTAGTAGGCGGCGGCCGTGACGGCGGCGGTCAGCAACAGCGCCGCCACGCTCGCGCCGATGGCCAGCGGCAGCCGGAAATCGCTGGGGGAGTTGAAGACCGCGACCGTCACTGCGGCCGCACTGAGCGTCAGGGAGCCCGCCAGTGTGGACAAAGGCGGTCGCTGTCGCAGGACGGGTTGCTGCTCCCCGCCCGGCGGATTCACTGATTCCGACACGCTCCGCACTTCCGAACCGACGTCCACCAGGGCGAACGCCCCGATGCCCCCAACCGCACCCGCATGCGGGACCGGTGCCAAATGCCCGGACCGGCAAGCGGATTCGGATCTGCCGGACGCAGCATAAGCGCACCGGGCGGGCCGCGCTACCCGAGCGCGAACCCGCTGGCGATCACGAGTCCCGGTGGGCGGGACGGCGATTCAGGCGCGGGCGAAGACCTGGGGGCGCGTACTCAGGTACCCGTAGCCCAGCACCGCCACCAGATACAGCAGCAACGCCGCCGCGGGCAGCACCAGTCCGATCGCCGCGATCAGGTCGAAGCCGACGAAGCCGATCACCGCCTGCCTGCCCTCCCGCCGCGCGTAGTCGGCATCGTAGCCCGGCTCGAACAGATCCGGGTTGCGGCGCAGGGCAATCCACATCACGAACCAGGCCGCCGCCTGCACCGCACCCACCACACCGTAGAAGGCGGTCGCCACCTTGGCATTCCAGCCCCCGTCCTCCAGATGATGGGCCAGCACGGTCGTCGGAAACGGCAGGAAAGCCACCGCCAGGAGCAGCAGCAGATTGCCGCAGTGCAGCAGTCCGTCCATCCGCCGGACCCGGCCGAAGAAGCGGTGATGGCACAGCCAGATCACACCGATGGTGAGAAACGATCCGGCGTAGGCGAGGTAGCTGGGCCACAGCCCGGTCAGCTCATGCCACAGCGAGCCGTCATCGGTCTCAGGAATGCGAATCTCGAGCACGAGCAGGGTGATCGCGATGGCCATGACGCCGTCGCTGAAGGCTTCCACGCGGGTGGTATCGGAAAGCCGCGATTCGGGGTACTGCATGCGGTCATTATCGAGTGCGCGTGCCGGGTTCGATGTCCTCGAGTTCTTGTTCGCGTATGCGCGCACCGGCAATGAGCGAGCCCAGCGCGAACCCGAAAATCGGAACGGCGACGATCGGCGACCACGAATTCACCTGCGGCCCCGCCGGTCGCAGCAGCGTCACCACCCGGATCGCCGCCAGCGTCATCCCGCTCAGCCCGCCGAACATGAACAGCGACAACGGCAGCCGGAACCGCGCCGGAACGATGCGATAACTCGGCGCCGCCGCGATCACCACCGCGCCGTTCACCGCGAGGCCCGACAGCGCCAGGATCCACTGGTGGGTCTCGATGGTCATATACGACGGATGCAGCGGGTCATAGGTCAGCAGCAGCCCCGCCTCCATCGTCACGAGCCCCAGATAGAACGCCCGCTTCAACAGCGCCTTTCCCCACACGCCGGCCACCGTCACCCCGATCAACGCGCCCGCGCCGACCAGCGCCAGATCGGCGACCAAACCCGGAAAGCCCTCGAAATGCCCGCTCGGCAGCGCCAATTCATTGGCCGAGCCATTGATGGCCGGGGTGCGCAGCAGCGCCCACACCGCCAGCAACACCATGGCGATGGTGAACGGCCGCGAGTCGCGAGCCCGCCGGCGCCGCAGCCGGGCCCCCGCCGCGGCGAGCGCCAGCAGCGCGGCCAGCAGGGGCACGACGGTGTTCACCGGAACGGCCTCACGCAGTTGCCATGTGGTGCGCTGCGGGATGGCGTTGCCCGATCCGGCGCGCTGCGCCTCGGCCTCGGTGATGATCCCGCCACCGCTCGATTCTCGCACGCGCTCACCCCGGCTCCGGGACATGACGCAGCCCCGGTTTCGGTATGCCCATGGATCACCCACGGTTCGCCCAGAGCGGAATCGCGGCCCGCCCACTTGACCTCAACATAAGTAGAGGTTCGATGCTGGAGTCATCGACACCCCGTCGAAAGCGAAAGGGAGGCAACGAGATGCGTGTAGTGCAGGCCGAGGAGTTCGGTGGACCCGAGGTGCTGACCGTGCGGCAGGTCGCGGATCCGGTCGCCGGTCCGGGCGAAGTGGTGGTGCGGGTCGCGGCCGCCGACGTCATGTTCCTGGACACGACACTGCGCAGCGGGTGGGCGCGCAACTTCTTCCCCGTCGAGCCCCCGTTCGTGCCGGGCGGCGCGGTCACGGGCACGGTCGAATCGGTCGGGCCCGACGTGGACCCCGCGTGGGTCGGCAAGCGGGTCGCCACCCCGACGGCGGCCAGCGGCATCGGTGGCGGCCTGCCCGTCGGCGGTTATGCCGAACTGGCCCTGGCCAAGGCCGGCACCCTGGCCGTCATCCCCGACGAGCTGAGCTTCGAGCAGGCCGCCGCTCTCGTACACGACGGACGCACCGTGCTCGCGGTCGCTGATCGGGCCGCGATCCAACCGGGTCAGTGGGTGCTGATCACTGCCGCCGCGGGCGGTCTGGGCACCCTGCTCATCCAGCTGGCCCGCGCGGCCGGCGCGCAGGTCATCGCCGCCGCGCGCGGGGAGGCGAAACTTGCTCTGGCGCAACGGCTCGGCGCGCACGAGGTGGTCGACTACTCGAAACCCGGCTGGGCCGAGCAGGTCCGGGAACGGACCGGCGGCGTGCAGGTGGTGCTCGACGGCGCGGGCGGCGACATCGGCCGCGCGGCCCTGGCCGCCACCGCTCCCGGCGGGCTGCTCATCGCCTACGGCAACTCGGCCGGTGGATTCGCCGCGGTCGACGCGGAATCCGCTGCCGCCCAGGGTATTACCATCGTCTCCCTGTTCGAGATCGCGACTCCCGAGACCGACTGGCTCACCCTCCACGACCGCGCCCAGGCCGAGGTCGCCGCCGGTCGCCTCGAGGTCGTCATCGGCCAGACCTTCCCCCTGGATCAGGCCGCCGCCGCGCACACCGCCATCGGCTCCCGCGCCGCCGTCGGCCGGACCATCCTCACGGTCTGAGAGTCATCGGCGTGTCGTGAACCTCCGCCCGGCCTCGGAGAGCAAGGTGGCATCGGGCGGAACACGACGCGGAGGTGGTGATGGGTACGAGAGCCGGTGCGGTCGCGGCCATGGTGGCGGGGGTCTGGATGGTCGTGGCGGGCGCCGCGTGCGCACAACCGGGCTTCGACCCGGACATCCTGCAGCCCGTTCACATCCCGCCGCGCACCGCGCTCTCGGTGCGCACGCTGGTGCCGGGCGCGGGCTGGGGCACCGACAACGAGACCCAGGAGCGTGCGGCCCTGTCCATCGCCAAGCTGTTCATGGCGGATTTCGCCCTGCGGCACGGCGACGGCTCGGCCGAGGATCGCGAGCTGGGCGAGCGCATGGTCTGCAAGTCCGACGACGCGGCCGCCGACCGGATCGCAGCGAAATATCCGTACGCCATCGACGCGGTCGCCCAGGAGTACGGCCTGCGCGCCACCCACGGCGGCGGCGGGTGGGAACTGTCGACCACCAGCGTCGCCGACGTGGCCGACTTCCTGGCCGCGAAACTCCGCGACGAACCCGACAGCCTGATCCTGGCCTGGATGGAACAGCCCAGCGAGCGGGCGGCCGACGGCACCCGCCAGGACTGGGGCACCGCGCGACTGCCGCAGGTGTACGGAACCAAGTGGGGCTGGTCCGATGCCGGCGCTCCGGAAGTGGCCTCGGTGTCCTTCGGCCCCGGATTCACCGTCGCCGCCCACACCTACGGCACCGCCGAGCAGCAGACCGAGGATGTGCTCGGCGCGTGGTCGGCGGTGACGGACCCGGTGACTCCCAGACACTGACAATCCGCGTTGTGCCGGCGGTGTCACCGTCCGCCGGGTGTCGCGGCAGATGTTCCGTCCACCGGCACACCGCGCAATCGTTGATCCACCCAATCCATGGTCGCGCCATAGGAACTGACGTAGGCCGTCAGATGTTCACCGCCGACGATATTCTTCGTCGCCGCCACCCCCAGCGCACATTGCTCGCGCCACAGCTGCTCGGCCTCCGACACGGGAATCCAAGGATCGTTGACGCCGTGGTAAATGAACCCGTGGGTCGTCGCGTTGTTTGTACTCATGTGTGGTTCTCTCTGTCGTTCGTCGGCTGCCCGGTGTCGATGAGCGCACTGAAGGCTTCGTCGAGCAGGTCGAGCAGTTCGGGGTTGCCGTCGCGCTCGGCCCAGGTCAGTACCGCGACGGTGGCGGCTGCCTGACAGGCCGCCGCGATCACTGACGTACGGAAACGCGCCGCTGGATCGTCGCCCAGGTTTGTGAGCGCATCGATGAACACCTGTTGCGACTCGGCTTGCATCTCCGAAAGCCGGGCCCGCAGTGACGGATTCGCTGCGACCAACTGGTTGCGGATGAGCAGGACGTCCCGCTCGGTGGCGTAGATCCGGATCAGGCCCTCGCGAAGGGCTGTGGCGACCCGCTGCACCGGGGACATCGTGGTAGGCGACTGCTGGATCATGGCGTGAATCAACGTATCGGAGGGAAGGGCGCGGCCCCGGAGATCCTTCCCGCGCCGAGTCCGTGAGAGATCGAGCGCGGAGCATCCCCGCCGGGATCTCCTACATCCTGTAGTAGAAATGTGGATGCGTGGCTCCAGCGAAATCTGTTGCACCGCAACACTTCGAGACGACTGTCATGGGAAGGCAGAGAAGTTATGACAGAGATGTTTGCTGGTCGCCGAGACTTTTTGATGGGTGCAACCGCGGCTTTGGCCGGTGTGCCATGGCTGCGTGGGCGGACCGGATCACCGGGCGATACCTCAACGCACGTTCAGTCGGTCGATGAACCTCTGCTCAACGGAAACGAGCAGATCGCCATGGTGCTCTACCCGCAGTGCACGGCACTGGACTTCATCGGTCCCCAGTACGCGTTCGCATGCCTGTCGGGGGCCACCGTGCACCAGGTTGCGATCACCATGGACCCCGTGACCACCGATACCGGAGTGACCCTGATGCCGACAGCAACCTTCGATCAATGCCCGCGTGATGTCGATGTGCTGTTCGTGCCGGGCGGAACGAATGGAACGCTGGCGGCGATGCGCGACGACAGCGTGGTCCGGTTCGTTGCCGAGCGCGGTGGAAGAGCGAGATGGGTCACCAGTGTCTGCACCGGTTCGCTGCTGCTGGGCGCGGCGGGGCTGTTGCGCGGTTACCGGGCGACATCACATTGGGTCGCACGTGATCTACTGGCCGAAGCGGGCGCGATACCCACTGATTCGCGCGTCGTCGTCGACCGCAATCGGGTCACCGGCGCCGGCGTCAGCGCCGGATTGGACCTCGGCTACGTCATCCTGTCGCTGCTGCGCGACCAGCGCTACGCGGAAACGGTGCAACTGATGGCCGAATACGCACCACGGCCACCGTTCGACGCAGGCTCTCCCGATACCGCCCCGCCGGCGACGAAAGCCATGGTGGAGGGAATGTTCACAGAATTCCGCACCGGGGTGAAGGACACCTTGCGCGCCACGCGTTGACGAATTGGCCGCTAGCTCCCGATTTGCTGTGCCTAGCGCCGGATCTCGAAGATCCTCGCCCGACCTCGACCCCGCGCGCCGCCTGCGCCACCACCTCAACGCCCTCCAGGAGGGGCGCAACGGGCGGGAGTGAAGTCCGTGGTCTACGCCAGCTTTCTGGGCGCCGACGTGTGACCTGTGCCATCGGTGCGGCCACTTGCGCTCGGAACAGTTGTGTATTCACAATTGTTGTGTGCTTACAACTGTCGACGAGCTGAGCTCGCGCCGGAAGACGATCATCCTGATCACCTGCTGTTTGAGCTTGCTGATCTCGTCCATGGACGCGACCATCGTGAATGTCGCCATCCCCGCCATCCGCGACGACCTGGGCGCGCCGCTGTCGCGGCTGCAGTGGATCGTCGACGTCTACACGCTCACCCTCGCCAGCCTGCTCATGCTCTCCGGCGCGGCCGCCGACCGCTTCGGGCGCAAGCGGGTGTTCCGCATCGGGCTGCTCACTTTCGCGCTCGGCTCGCTGCTGTGCAGCGTCGCACCGACCATCGAGGTCCTGATCGGCGCGCGGTTCGTGCAGGCCGTCGGCGGTTCCATGCTGAATCCCGTTGCCATGTCGATCATTACGACCACTTTCACCGGCCGGATCGAGCGGGCCCGGGCGGTCGGCGTGTGGGGCGCGGTGGTCGGCATCTCGACCGCGCTGGGGCCCATGGTCGGTGGCGTGCTCATCGACAGCCTGGGCTGGCAGTCGGTGTTCTGGATCAATCTGCCGATCGTGGCGGTCGCGCTGGCGCTCACCACCGCCTATGTGCCGGAATCGAAGTCGGCCAGACCGCGCGGCATGGATCCGATCGGGCAGGCGCTGGCGATCGCGGTCCTGTTCACCCTGGTGTACGGCCTGATCGAGCGGGAGCCGGCGGTCTTCGTGGTGTCCGCCCTGGCGCTGGCCGGATTCGTCTGGCACGAGGCGCGCCACCCGTCGCCGTTCATCGATCTGCGCTTCTTCCGCAGCTTCCCGTTCTCCTCGGCCACCGTCATCGCGGTCTGCTCGTTCGCCGGGCTGGGCGCGTTCCTGTTCGACATGTCACTGTATCTGCAAGGGACCCGGCACTTCTCGGCCGTGCACACCGGTCTGCTGTACCTGCCGATGGCGCTGGGCATGCTGTTCTTCTCGCCGTTGTCGGGGCGGCTGGTGGGCCGCTATGGCACCCGCCCGTCGCTGCTGGCCTCCGGCATCCTGATGTCGGTGGCCGCGATCGGCCTCACCCTGCTGCACCCGGACACCCCGATCTGGCAGCTGGTCATCACCTTCGCGCTGTTCGGCATCGGCTTCGGCATGGTGAACGCGCCCATCACCACCACCGCGGTGAGCGGCATGCCGCTCGATCGCGCGGGCGCGGCGGCCGCGGTCGCCTCCACCAGCCGCCAGGTCGGCGTGAGTCTCGGTGTGGCACTGTGTGGTGCGCTCACGGGCGCGGGATTGTGGTGGACCATCGCCGGTTTCGCCGCCGCGGTCACCGCGCTGGGCGTGGCCGCCAATACCGACTGGGCGTACCGTTCGCGAGATCGCGTCGCCCCCCCTGCTCGAACAGAAGGTCCCCGCTCATGCCGGATGACACGCCCACGACCGACGAGGTCTGGCGGCAGCTCACCCACCTGGTGATGGACACCCGTGATACCTGGAAGCGCGCGGTGGTGGAGCGAACCGGCATGCCGTTCAGCCGGATTCGCATCCTGCGCCGGCTGCTGCCCGGCCCGCTCACCGCCAAGGAGCTGGCGCGGGCGGCCACCATGGATGCCCCCGCCACCACGGTCGTGGTCAATGATCTCGAGGAGCGCGGTCTGGTGATCCGCGAGATCGACCCGACCAATCGGCGCTGCAAGCTCATCTCGCTCACCCGCGCGGGCCAGGAGGTGGTGGCCGAGGCCCTCGCCACGCCGGACCCGGCGCCCGCCGAATTGGCCGCCCTGACCCCGGCCGACCTGCGCACACTCCACGGACTCCTGCGCAAACTCGAACACTGACTTACCCGTTCGTGATTCAACCGTTATCGTTTGTCCCGTGCGACACCGAACCTGGAAGTCCCTCGCGGCCCTCTGCGGCGCCCTGTTGATCGCGGGCACCGGCCAAAGCCTCGCCGCCGCACCGGTTTCGGGGTCGCTCGCGCGCCCGGCGCCGGAAGCTCCTGCCCGCCCGCTGTTTCCGATAGCCGGCCAGACCGTGGTCCTCGATCCCGGCCACAACGGCGGCGGCGCGGCCCACACCGACGAGATCAATGCCCAGGTGCCCGACGGCCGCGGCGGCATGAAGCCCTGCAACACCACCGGCACCAGCGGCGACGACGGCTACACCGAGCACGAATTCAATTGGGATGTGGCCCAGCGCGTCCGCGACCTGCTCAGCGCCCGCGGCTACCAGGTGATCATGAGCCGCGACAGCGACACCGGCGTCGGCCCGTGCGTGAACGACCGCGGCACCCTCGGCAATCGGGTCGGCGCGGCGGCCGTGGTCTCCATCCACGCCGACGGCGCGCCCGCGGGCGCCCACGGCTTCCACGTCGCATACTCCTCGCCCGCGCTGAACGACGCCCAGTCCGGGCCGTCGGTGCAGCTGGCCACCACCCTGCGCGACACCATGGTCGGCGCGGGCTTCACCACCTCCACCTACGTCGGCTCGGACGGGCTGAACCCGCGGGCCGATCTGGCCGGGCTGAATTTCTCCGAGCGCCCGACCGCCCTCGTCGAGTGCGGGAACATGCGAGATCCCGGCGACGCCGCGGTCATCGAATCACCGGATGGCCGCGCGCGATTCGCGCAGGCCATCGCCACCGCCATCGCGGCCTATCTGGGCTAGCACACCGGACTGAACGGCTCATGGCGCGGGCACTGTCTGTGCCCGATTTGCCGTGAGTACATTCGTCACGTCATTTACCGACCGATTTCGGGAAACCGGACCCACAGAGTTCCGGGGAGGACTCCTTGACCACGACCGAGGCACAGCCGCGCTCGCGCTTTGCGAACTGGCTACTAGAGGACGCGGGTGAGCATCACTCGCAGATTCAGGGGCCGATGGCCAAGAAGGCTCCCAAGGAGCATCAGCATTCCTGGTGGAAGGTCATGTGCCTGACGGGTGTCGACTACTTCTCGACACTCGGTTACCAGCCCGGCATCGCGGCCCTGGCCGCCGGCGTGCTGTCCCCGCTGGCGACCATCGTGCTGGTCGCGCTCACGCTGCTCGGCGCGCTCCCGGTGTATCGCCGGGTGGCCAAGGAGAGCCACAACGGCGGCGGTTCGATCGCCATGTTCGCCAACTTCCTGCCGAACTGGTGGGGCAAGATCTTCATCCTGGTGCTGCTGGGCTTCGCGGCCACCGACTTCACCATCACCATGACGCTGTCGGCCGCCGACGGTGCGGCCCACATCGTCGAGAACCCGTACGTGCCCGGGTTCCTGCAGGACCAGAACATGACCATCACCCTGGTCCTGCTGGCACTGCTGGCGGCGGTGTTCCTCAAGGGCTTCAGTGAGGCCATCGGCATCGCGGTCGGTCTCGTCGGCGCGTATCTGGCGCTGAATCTGGTGGTCGCCGCGGTCGGCATCGTCAAGGTGCTGCAGGCACCGCACCTGGTGACCGACTGGTCGCATCTGCTCACGGCCAAGCACGGCAATATCTTCGCCATGATCGGCGTGGCGCTGCTGGTTTTCCCGAAGCTGGCGCTGGGTCTGTCCGGCTTCGAGACCGGTGTCGCGGTCATGCCGCAGATCAAGGGCGATCCGGCCGACTCCAAGGAATACCCGCGCACCCGGATCAACGGCACCCGCAAGCTGCTGACCACCGCCGCGCTCATCATGAGCGGGTTCCTCATCGTCACCAGCTTCATCACCACCATCCTCATTCCGGAGAAGGAGTTCGAGGAGGGCGGCCAGGCCAACGGCCGCGCGCTGGCCTACCTGGCGCACGAGTACCTCGGCAATGCGTTCGGCACGGTCTACGACGTCAGTACCATCGCCATCCTCTGGTTCGCGGGTGCGTCGGCCATGGCGGGCCTGCTCAACCTGGTGCCGCGCTACCTGCCGCGCTTTGGTATGGCTCCCGAATGGGCGCGCCAGATCCGGCCGCTGGTCCTGGTTTTCGCGTTGGTGTCCTTCGGCATCACCTGGTATTTCGACGCCAGCGTCGACGCGCAGGGCGCGGCGTACGCGACCGGTGTGTTGGTGCTGATCACCTCCGCGGCCGTTGCGGTGACCATTTCTGCCTGGCGTAAGCAGCAGTACTCGCGCGTGCTGGGCTTCGGCGTGGTGTCGCTCATCTTCGTCTACACCACCATCGACAACATCATCGAGAAGCCGGCCGGTCTGCATCTGGCCATCCTGTTCGTGGTCGCGATCATGGTGGTGTCCTTCGCCTCGCGCATCCGCCGGGCCTTCGAGCTGCGGGCCGTCGAGGTGATCTTCGACGAGAAGGCCTGCCAGATGATCGACCAGCTGGCCGAGCGCGGCGAGATCCGCATCGTCACCCACGACATCACCGATGGCCGCTCGCCCGAGGAGTACGCGGAGAAGGAGGCCGACCAGCGGCGCGAGAGCCACATCCCGGAGTCGGAGCCCATCCTCTTCCTCGAGGTCATCGTGAAGGACCCGTCGGAGTTCAGCACCACGCTGCACGTGACCGAGGTGGACGTGGACGACTACCACATCCTCACCGTCGAGGCGGCGGCCGTGCCGAACTGCATCGCGTCCATCCTGATCGCGATCCGCGACCGCACCGGCGAGTGCCCGCACGTGTACTTCGAATGGACCGAGGGCAATCCGCTGGTCAACCTGGTGCGCTTCATGTTCTTCGGTGAGGGCGAGGTGGCGCCGGTGACCCGCGAGATCCTGCGCCGGGCGATCCCGCGGCGGTCGCAGCGGCCGCACGTGCACGTCGATAGCTGACCTGCGCCGAAAAATCTAGGTGTAACTCCTGGTTTCATACATAGGTAGAATATTGCTACGCTCACGCAGCAAACGCGATATGAGACCAGGAGTACCGATGAAGCTACTTCCGAAGCTGGGCCGCCGACCGGTGACCGAACCCGGAGAGGTAGCCCTGCACGCCCGGAATGTGCAGTTCGATTGGTCCCGGACCGAACCGGTCTGGATGAAGCACGAACCGATCGCCTCTCACGTCCTCAATGCCCTGAGCATGCTGCTGCCCGAAGGCGAGCGCATGTTCCTGGTGACCTTCGGCGAAGCCCTCGAACTGGTCAAGGACGAGAAGCTGCGGGAGGCCATGATCGGCTTCATCGGGCAGGAGTCCATGCACGCCGAGAGCCACAACGGGGCGCTCGAGGACGTGCTGTCCGCGCACGGGATCGATATCGAACCCTATGTGCGGCAGACGGAATTCCTGTTCCGCAAGACGCTGGGCCCGAAGGCGGCGGCCAGTGAGGCGGCGCGGCAGCAGCAATTGGTCGAGCGTCTCGGCGTCATCGCCGCGCTGGAACACTTCTTCGCCTTCCTCGGCGACTGGATCATCAACGCCGACCTCGAACAGTTCGACACCGATCCGCAGATGCTGGACCTGTTCCGCTGGCACGGGGCCGAAGAGGTCGAGCACCGTATGGTCGCCCACGATGTGGCCGAGTACTTCGAGATCGGCTATGTGCGCCGCGGTGCGCTCATGGTGCTGGTGTTCCCGATCTTCATCGCACTCATCCTGCGCGGCACCAAGTTCCTGGTGCACGCCGATCCGTCGCTGCCCAGCCACCGCTACCCGATGTTGATCGGGCGGATCTTCGCGGGCATGTGGCGGGGGTCGATTCCGGGGATTCCGTCGCTGCTGATCAGTGCGCTGTCCACCTTCAAGCCCGGCTACACCCCGGAGACCGTCGGCTCGACCGCGCAGGCCGTGGCCTACCTGGCGCAGTCCCCGGCCGCCCGGGCGCTGGCCTCGTGAGCGCGGTTCGTCCCGTCCCGGTCGCGCCGCCGCAGGATCTGTTCGGTAAGGGCCGTGCCGATCGCACCACGCGGATGCTGGATTTCATCGCCGAGAGCCGTTTGCGCTGGACCACGCTCGTGAACCGGCGTGAGCCGGACGTGCGGGTGGACGACTGGCGGATTCCGCTGGTCGTGGTGCAGCGCCGGGTGGAGGCGCACGACACCGATGTGATCAGCCTGCTGATGACCGCGCCGGACGGAGGCAAGCTGCCGGAGTGGCGGCCGGGCGCGCACCTGGATCTGGAACTGCCCTCGGGAAAGGTGCGGCAGTACTCGCTGTGCGGCGACCAGGCCGACCGGCACGCGTATCGCGTTGCGGTGCGGCGTATTCCGGACGGCAACGGCGGTTCGCTCGAGGTGCACGAGGGGCTGGCGGTCGGTACCCCGGTCACCGTGCGGGGGCCGCGCAATGCCTTCCCGTTCGTGCTGCCCGGGTACGGATCCTCCGCCGCGCGAGTGCATTTCGTGGCGGGCGGCATCGGCATCACGCCGATCCTGCCGATGATCCGGATGGCCGACCGGCTGGGCGTGGAGTGGAGCATGGTGTACGCCGGGCGGTCCCGCGACACCATTCCGTTCCTGTCGGAGGTGGAGTCGTCCGGCTCACGGGTGACCGTGCGCACCGATGACGAGCACGGCATTCCCACGGCCGCGGAGCTGCTGCCGGGCGTCGGTCCCGACACCTCCGTCTACTGCTGCGGGCCGGTCGTGATGACCCAGCTCATCGCCGACGCGGTGCGCGAAATGCCCGGCGTGGAACTGTATTCCGAGCGTTTCTCGCCGCCGCCCGTGGTGAACGGCACCGCCTTCCAGGTGGAGCTGGCCCGCACCGGCGAGGTCCTCGACGTGCCCGCCGACAGGTCGGTGCTCGAGGAAGTGCTGAAGGCCCGTCCGGACTCGTCGTATTCGTGCCGGCAGGGCTTCTGCCGCACCTGTGTGGTGCGGGTGCGCTCCGGCGAGGTCGATCATCGCGACACCGTGCTCACCGATGCCGAGCGTACGGCCGGCGACATGCTCATCTGTGTATCCCGTTGCGGCGGGGACCGTTTGGTGCTGGACATCTAGCGCCGTCTCTCAACCAGGAGAAGATCGTGACCGATCAACCCACCGTCATCCCCGCCGCCGAACGCCTGGTGCGCAGCGGTGAATTCGACATCGCCGTCTACGAATACGGTGAGCCCTCGGCGGAAACCATCGTGCTGGTGCATGGTTGGCCCGACGACAACCATCTGTGGGACCGCGTGGTGCCGCTGCTGGCCGACCGCTTCCACGTGGTCACCTACGACACCCGCGGGCACGGTCGCTCGACTCGCACCGACCGCACCGAGGACTACCGGCTCGAGCATTTCGCGGCCGACTTCTTCGCCGTCGCCGACGCGGTGAGTCCCGATGCGCCCGTGCACATCCTGGCCCACGACTGGGGTTCGGTGGAGATGTGGGAGGCCGTCTGTGAGCCGCAGGCCGCCGGGCGGGTCGCCTCGTTCACCTCGGTGTCCGGGCCCAACCTGGACCACCTGGGCGCGTGGGTGCGGTCGAGCCTGTCGCGCGGCAAGGTGTGGGGGCCGTTCACGCAGCTGCTGTCGTCGATGTACACCGGGCTGTTCATGACCCCGGGTGTGCCGCGGGTGGTGCTCAAGCCGCTGGGCACCGAGAAGATGTGGTCGCGCTTCGTCGGGCTGATGAACGAGACCTCGCCGGAGAACATCAAGCTCGGACCGGAATTCCGGCGCGACTTCTTCGACGGCATGCGCATCTACCGCGCCAATATCCTGCAGCGCCTGGGCGATCCGCGCGAGCGCCGCACCGAGGTGCCGGTGCAGCTGATCATCGCGCGTCGCGATGTCGCGGTGCGGCCCGCCGGCTACGACGACACCAAGGACTGGGCGCCCAACCTGTACCGGCGCGAGGTCGGCGGCGGGCACTGGCTGCCGTTCTCGCACCCGGAACTGCTGGCCACCTCCACCGTCGAGCTCATCGACTCGCTGCGGACGGGGGATGCGCCGCGCACTTTGCGCCGTGCCGAAGTCGGCCGGGAGCAGCGGCCTTTCGAGCACCAGCTGCTGGTGATCACCGGCGGCGGTAGCGGCATCGGGCGCGAGACGGCGCTCGCCTTCGCCCGCAGGGGCGCGGACGTCGTGCTCTCCGACATCAACGTGGACTCGGCCAAGGAGACCGCGGATCTCATTGCCGCCGAGGGCGGTACCGCGTACGCCTACCAGCTCGACGTCTCCAGCGAGGAAGCCGTCGCCGAGCACGCCGCCGCGGTCATCGCCACGCACGGTGTGCCCGACATCCTGATCAACAATGCCGGTGTCGGCGCGGCGGGCGACTTCTTCGACACTCCCGCAGCCGAATTCGACCGGGTCCTCAAGATCAACCTGCACGGCGTCATCAACGGGTGCCGCGCCTTCGGCAAGGCCATGGCCGATCGCGGCCTCGGCGGCAGCATCGTCAACCTCTCCTCGATGGCCGCCTACACCCCCCAGCGCGGTTTCGCCGCCTACTCCACCTCCAAGTCGGCGGTCTTCATGTTCTCCGACTGCCTGCGGGCCGAACTGGCGGGCAAGGGCATCGGCGTCCACACCATCTGCCCCGGCATCGTCCATACCAATATCGTTGCCACCACTCGCTTCTCGGGTGTCTCCGCCGAGGAGGAGGCCGCCAAGCAGCAGCGCTACGACAAGCTCTACGCTGCCCGCCGCTACGGCCCGGAGAAGGTCGCCGCCCAGATCGTCAAGGCCGTCGAGCAGGGCCGCGACGTCGTCCCGGTCACCCCTGAGGCCTGGCTCCAGTACCGCTTCAACCGCTTCGCCCCGGCCGTCGCCCGCTTCTTCGCGGCCCGCGTGAAGCTGACGTAGCGAGTACCCACTGTCGCGGGGGCTCACACCGGCGGTGAGCCCCCCCAGAAAATGGGTTTGTCGGACCGATTCTCCCCGGCGTAGTTTTCGGCTATATCTCGCGGTCGGAGGGGCCGTGAGGTGGGGGAGGAGGCCGACGATGGTTGGCGGAATTATCGTAGTTGCCATTGTGATCGCTCTGGTTGTCGTGACGGTTGTTGCCACCCGCGGCGAGCCCGATCGCCGCCGTGGAAGTCGCAGCCGGAGTTGGGGATACGGCTCGACAGGAGGCGACTGGGGCGGCGGTTCGAGCGACGGCGGCGGCGGATGGTCCGACGGAGGCGGCGGCCACGGCCACGGCCATGGTTGCGGCGGTGGGCACAGCGGCTGCGGCGGCGGTAGCGGCTGTGGCGGCGGTGGTTGCGGCGGCGGGGGCGGCAATTAGCCGGCCGCCGCGACGCCGGCCCGATCGGCGGTCAGCCCGCCCGTAGCGCCGTCTCGATGGAGTGGACCCGCTCCGATGGGATTCCCCACGGATGGTCCACTCCTACAACGGTGTCCAGGTCCCAGAGCACGCATTTCTCGCCTGGTCGCGCCACGAACGACCAGGCGACCACCGTGCGTCCCAACTGCTCCGCCATCGGGTCACCCGAACCCGTGCCCTCGCCGTCGGGGAAGTGATGCAGAAACCGGCCATACGCACTGTCGCACAACCGCGCATACCGCTTCGTGCACAGGATGAGCCCGTGCCACGCCTCGTCCACCGCATGCGAGGGCATGCCGATCACCCGATCGTCGCGCATCGCCGCTCCGCAGCAGCGCAACCATTGCCGCAGACCGGTTTCCACCAGCTCGCGCGGCTGCCACGGACAGGTCTTGAACACCGCCTCCGGAAGTTCCAGCGCATCCACGGCGCGATTGACCTGCTCGAGCCGAGGCGGCCGGGAACGGTGCAGCAGCATGGTTTCACGCTACGTCGGTATCGGCACGGTTCGCGAGCGATATTCGCCGGTCCCTGCCGCGCGGCTCACTGCACGTCGACCGCGGTCTCCTCAGCGTGTCCCTTGTCGCCGCGGGTGGCGCGCAGGCTGGTCAAGGTGACCGTCGCGAGCACCACCACGATCACCAGTAGCGAGGCGGCCGTGGGGATCTGGGGGACGCCGCTCCAGATGCCGTGCGCCCAGTGCAGGACCAGCTTCACGCCGATGAAGGCGAGGATGGCGGCCAGGCCGTAGGCCAGGTGCACCAGACGGGAGAGCGCGGCGTGCAGGACGAAATACAGTGCGCGCAAACCGAGTAGCGCGAAGGCGTTGGTGGCGAACACCAGGAACGGGTCGCCGGTGACGCCGTACACCGCGGGCACCGAGTCGACGGCGAAGACGATATCGGTGGCCATGACCGCGCCGACCACCAGCGCCAGCGGGGTGAGGGCACGGCGGAACTTACCGGGCTGGGCGGGATCCGCCTCGCGGACCACCATCTTGGTGCTGCGGTAGTCGTCGGTGACCGGCCAGATGCGGCGCAGCACGCGCACCGACTTCATGGTGGCGACATCGAGTTCCTGCTCGTGCCCGCCGGCCGCGTCGGCCAGCAGCTTCACCGCGGTCACCAGCAGGATCATGCCGAACAGCAGGAACGCCCAGTCCAGGGTGGCCAGGGCGGCCGCACCGAGCGCGATGAAGATGCCGCGCAGCACCAGCGCGCCCGCGATGCCGTACAGCAGCACCCGCTGCGCCAGCGCCGCCGGGACCGCGAAGGCGGACAGCAGCAGCATGAAGATGAACAGGTTGTCCACCGACAGCGACTTCTCCAGCAGGTAGCCGGTGAAGAATTCCACGGCCGGGGTGCCGCCGTTGTTGAACCACAGGAACACGCCGAAGGCGATCGGCAGGGCGATGTAGAAGACGGTCCAGGCGATGGCCTCGCGCATGGACACCTCGTGCGGGCGGCGGGTGAGCGCGAAATCGAGGATCAGCAGCGCCAGCACCGCGGCGATCGTCCCGCCCCACAGCCAGGGCGTACCGACGCTGTTGATGGTGGTGGAACTCGCGAGAACGGACAGGGTAGGACTCATGGGACCTCCTCGGGCAGGGTAAACCAGCCGAGGTCTCCTTCACCTGCGTCTTCGAGTGCCACAGCCGCAGGCAACCATCCGGGGGACGCGTCGGCGCGGCCCGTACTGACCGGAGTGATTCTTGGGAAGTACTCCCCTCAGGTCAGGAAGGATAGTCGACCCTTACCCACGAGGTCCACCCGGCGCTGGTGTCAGCGCGGTGTGAGCACCACTACGGCGATCGGCCGCGAGGTCATCGTCTGGTACTGGGTGTAGCGGCCTTGGTTCACCTTGTCGACCAGCTGGAAGCGGCGCGCGTACTCCGGATCGTCCGGATAGGTGGCCTGTGCGGTGACCGGAATCCGCTTGGTACCGATCTGAATGTCACAGTCCGCCTTGGCCTTCACATTGGCCAGCCAGCCCGGCGGCCTGGGCGACCCGCCATTGGACGCGGTGACCAGGTAGTCCTTGCCGTCCTGCGCGTAGGTGAGCGCATTGGTGCGCTCCTGGCCGGTCTTGCGGCCGACGGTGCGCAGCAGCAGCGTCGGGTTCCCGAACAGCAGCTTGTGCCCGACCAGGCCGTTGCTGTTCTCATAGATCCACTGATGTGCCTTCAGCACGTTCGCGAACAGACTCGCCATCGTGTTCCTCCCTGCGGTCGTGGACTGCCCCAGATTAACGCTTCACGATCCGGTCACGATCTTGTGGATACGTTTCCCGAGCCGGTTCACCCGGGATTACGAAAACTGCACGACGACAAAAGGATTCATCGCATGACCACCACCCTCGCCACGCCGATCAAGCCCCGCAACCCGGTGCTGGTGTGGCTGGTCTGGCCGCTCGTCACCCTCGGCATCTACTTCTTCGTCTGGTACTACAAGATCCACAAGGAGATGGCCGAACTCCGCCGCGACCCCGAGGCTCCGGTCGCGGGCCCCCTCCTGGTCATGCTCTTCCTCTCCTGGACCGGCATCGCCGCCATCATCAGCTTCTGGCGCACCGGCACCCGAATCCGCCAATCCCAGGAAGCCGCCGGCCTCGAAGGCACCTGCAACCCCATCCTCGGCTTCGTCCTGAACCTGATCCTCGGCCTCGGCATCCTCTACTACCAGCTCGAACTCAACAAGATCGCCGACCGCTACGCCGCATAGCGAGTCCAACTGGGCATCGACCCTCCCGAGGCGGTAGCATCTCGCGGAGCCCGTAGTGATCTGAAGCGGTCGGGGGCGGTAGCTCAGTCGGTTAGAGCCGTGGACTCATAATCCATTGGTCGCGGGTTCGAGCCCCGCCCGCCCCACAAACCCCCTCTGAGCAGGGGGTTTTGTTGTTTCTGGAGAGGTTTCAATCTAGAACAGAGCTCTTCCACGAATAGATTATGGGCGTAACATCGCGGCATGGGGACCGCTTCGCTGGACGACATCCGCGAGTTGAAAGACGACTTCGCGACCGAATTGAGGCGCAAGAACCGGGCCAAGAAGACGATCGAGGTCTACCTGGTGCACATCGGGTACTTCGCCGATTATCTACTCTCCGAGACACTTCCGATCGACGCGCCCGCCATCACCCGCGACCACATCGGCGGGTACATCGAGACGTTGCTGTCGCGGACGAACCGGCGGACCGGCGAGCCGCTGTCGCCGCAGTATGCGCGCAGCCAGTACCGAAGTCTCCAGCAGTTCTTCAAATACCTGACCGCTGAGGAGATCATCGCAGTCGACCCGTTCGACAGGCTGAGTCTTCCGGACGCCCCCGACAAGCTGGTGCCGGTCCCGAGCATCGAGTCTCTGAAAACGCTGCTCGACGAGTGCTCCGGAACGGACTTCATCTCGCGGCGAGACAACGCGATCATCCGGCTGTTTGCCGACACTGGTTGCCGCTGTGGGGAAGTCGCCAACCTCGACGTTGATGATCTCGATTTCGAAGAAGACACCGCACTGGTCATCGGCAAAGGAAATCGGCCACGCTCGTCTCCGTTCGGCGACAAAACGAGGATCGCTCTGCGCCGGTATCTCCGGATCCGGGCGCAGCATCCGTTCGCCACGAAGAGCGAACGTCTGTGGCTCGGCAGACAAGGACCAATGACCGACCACGGCATCCGACAGATGCTGGAACGCCGCGCGGCGGCGGCCGGCATCGAACACATCCATCCGCACATGCTCCGGCACTGGTTCGCTCACAACTGGCTCGCCAATGGTGGCCAAGAGCAGGACCTGATGATGCTGGCTGGTTGGCGATCACGGCAGATGCTGGATCGCTATGGCAAGTCGGTGGCGGATGAGCGGGCAAAGTCTGCACACCGCAGAGCAAGGCTCGGCGACAAGCTGTGACGTACCGATCTTGCTGGATGCGACGTTGTGCATACAACGCCACAGAGCCAGATGTACCGGCAATATGGAGTTATGACCGGGTTCGTTCTCACCCCAGATCGCCGAGATCGGTTGGCCGCATTGCTCGGTGATGAGCAGCGACTGCGAGCCGAGTATCCAAAGGTGGCCGACTACCTGGACACGGCGCCGATGATGCCCGGCAGTGGTGACGAACAGGCTGATGCTGCCTTCGATCTCCGATTTCTGAACTATCTGACAGGAGATAGCGCTGAGAGCCGAAATCCCTACTGGGACATAGTTGCCCCCTCGGTCTCGACCCGCGGCGGTTGCCGGGTCGTCGACGGAGGTCGACCCGGGGGCAGCGCTCGGCTTGGCTTCGCCCAGACGATCCTTCAGGCCGCCTACGCCTACGCCATTCCGTCGCCGGAAACCATCAGCTGGATGACGGACTTCTGTGCTGGCAGGGGCATCGTTGAACTCGGTGCTGGGCGCGGCTACTGGGCTGCGCAACTCGCGGCAGCGGGTGTGGCCGTTGACGCCTACGATTCGGAACCGCCAGACGTGACCGAGAACGTCTCGTTTCCTGGATCGTCCGGGCAACGCGATGTTTGGCACCATGTAGGCGACCTCAAGGATTTCACCGATCGAGTCCGCGGCCGGTCCGACCACGTGTTGTTTCTGTGCTGGCCACCCGGATGGGGCAATGCGATGGCCTCGGCAGCGCTCGATGAGTTCGGTCGCGCTGGAGGTGAGCGGCTGGTCTTCATCGGTGAACCCAAGGGCGGTAAGACCGGCGACGATGCCTTCTTCGATGAACTAGTGGCCAGCTGGATTCTGGAATCCGAAGATCCGCAATACGTCTCGTGGTGGAACCTCGCCGATGTGGCCCAAGGGTGGGTTCGGCGCTGACCTTCCTCCGTAGGCTCTACTCGGTGGGGGACTGCTTCAACTGTTGTGTGAGCTCCATCCGGAACACGAATGCGTCGTAGCGATCCCGGGGGTAGGAGATTTCCGACAACATCAGCACTCGGTCGTCGGGACCGAGGTACCGCTGGCGAACCGATTTGACCAGGTCTCCCGCTGGAGTGCCGAGCCACGCTGCATGCGATTCTTGCGGAATCCGGTCCGCCACTGTCTCTTCAAGCACCGTGGCGTGCGAAATGTCGGGGGCCCCAATCGGTTGGTAGGTGTCGGAGATCGAGATCGGGCGGCCGTCTGCGGTTGCTCGGGTGACGATGTGAAGCACCTCGTCCGCTGTGGAGATCGCGAACTCGCCGGCAACGTCTTCCGGCGCTGGAAGGCGTTGGCTTTCCCGCTCAATCTGGACGTCATCGCCTGATTCGTGACCGAAGGTGTCCTCAGGATCTTCCATCTGACGTTCGGGAGCGACCCGACGAAGGTTCGGATGATCAGTAACGAAGGTGCCGCGCCGCGGAACCGTGCGCACAAGGCCTTGGCGTTCGAGCAGCTGAATGGCCTGGATGATGACGATCTTCGAAACGCCATGCCGCTCAACCAGTTCGTTCAGGCTTCGCATCTGAGTGCCGGCGGTGAGTGCGCCGGCACGAATCTGCCGTGCGTACTCCGCAGCGATGGCGACGTAAGCAGGTTCTGCCATGAACCGAGTCCTTCCGAGCGAGGGCCGTTCTCTTATTGAAAACCATTCTTAGCATACACAACTGTGTATGCACAGGATGGATTCCGGTGCAGGTCACGCCGCCTTTCTGTGTCGATGGATCGCCGCTCTTCGGCGATCGTGGGCACCTGTGTATGTACAGGCCTTGTGCATACACAGTTGTGTATATATAGTGAGATGTGTTGTTGCTGGACGAAATTCGACCCTCAGCGACGACACAAAAAAGCTCCCCGGCGGTTGCCGCCGCCGAGGAGCTCTGTCCAAAGCGGGTTGCGTCCCGCTTCAGCATTTCTGCACTTCAGATGGATAGGAGTCCCTGAAGCATGTTCAGTGTAGATCCTGCACGTCCAGCGCTTTCGGTCAGTGACCAGGGCGGATGTGGAATGTATGCAGTCTCTGACGTATCGGAACACGCCTCGCTTCCCACTGACCTGATCAGTTTGAAGGAGGCGGCCCGCCTTGCCGGCGAGGTTCATCCGACCACGGTTCGCCGTTGGATCTCCCGCGGCTTCCTGAAGGAGTATCGGAAGCGCCCGTCTCGCGCACTGTTCGTCAGTCAGGCGGAGGTCGTCTCGTTGGTGCGGCCGGTCGCGTCGGGTGGTGCGGCATGAGCACGAACGAAGATCGAGTGCTCCAGGCCCGGATCGCGGCTCATGTGTCGTGGGCGCAGACCGAGGATCGTGCAGCGCGTACTGCAAAGGCCCGGCAGGCCCTCGCGAGCAAATTCGAGCGTGAAGTCGACCCGGATGGGGTGTTGTCCCCCGCGGAACGCGCCCTTCGTGCTGAGCACGCCCGAAAGGCGCACTACACGCGATTGGCGTTGCGCTCGGCCCAGGCACGTCGGCGTCGAAGCCGCAACCGTCAGGACGGGGTGGCCTGATGTCGTCCTTCGTGAATGCCTCGATCACCTTCGGTGGGTTGCACGGAATCAAGTACGAGCCCGCAAGTGTGTACACGTACGGGGAGAGCGCGCAGTACTTGTCGGATATCCCGGCCCGGGTGACTTTCAAGGTCGGTGATGTCCGCATCGGGCTGACGATCGCCGATGCTCAAGCGCTGTTGGAGGCGTTGCCCGCGGTGCTGGCGCAGCACGATTACGCCGAGTTTGTGGCCGATGGTTTGCAGGCGGTGGCGCGATGAGCGACCCGCGCAAGATCGACCGCGCCGACATGGTGCAGGCGTTGTGGCCCGGGTACGGCCCGCACACTGCCGAGTCCGTCATCAGTGCCACGGACGCCATCGCGGAGTTGTGGCGGTACCTGGGTCACGCGACCCGATCCGGCAAGACTGAGGCGCTGGCCGATCCGGCCGACGTCTACACCATGGTCTGGAATCTCCGCACTGCGTTCTACCGCGCTTCGCAGGTGCTCGACCAGCTTCACTCGTGGGCTGGCGACCTGCAGCGCAATCCGGACCTGGCCTCCGACCAATTCCCCCGTGAACGATCCGCTGGAGCAGCGGAAACCGAGTGGGAGGCCGGGGCGGCGGGAACCGCATGGCATGCCGCCATGGGGCTGTGGAACGCCGGGATGGATCTGAGCCCGCTGATCGGTCACCTTGACGAGGCTGCCGCGAAGTTGAGCCACCTCTACATCGATCGTCCCGTCGATGCCGAGGAGGAGCGCTCATGAACCGGCTGACCTTGCTCCCGTTCATTCTGGTCGGGCTCATGATCGCGGTCTACGTCGCGCCGGGATTCGTGTTCAGCATCTTCCTCAGCACGTTCTTGGTCGTGTTCGGTGTGCGGTGGTTCCTCCGCGCCGCCGGTCGGCCCGGTCGCCGGGGGGTGTGGCGATGACCGAGGAATTCGGGCGCACCGAAGTGACGATGGCCCGAAGCCTGGGCTACGGCCTGTCGCTGTTGCCGCTGGGGCTGCGCCTGGCGGTGTTGACCGGGGCAGTGCTGGTCGGGATGGCCGGATGTACCGGTGCCTGGATCCAGCAGCAGCACTATGTGCCCTCGCCGAACGTCTGTCGCGCCGATGAGGTCGGTGTCCGCACCGACTGCATTCCGCGGGGACAGCTCGCCCAAGATCCCACACAGCTTGCGGGGGTGATCCGGTGATCGGCCCGAAGGACGCGCGGACCCGGGATCTTCCGGACCCGGATGGCAGCAAGTTCGGCGTGCCCACCTACTACTGGGGCACCGCACCGGATGGGCTGGGCGAGACGGTTCGGCAGTTGGAGAAGCATGACCCGCCGCTGCGGCCCCGTGACCGCAAGGACGTTGCGGCGCAGGTGATCCGGCCGCGTGGTGGCACGCGGGAACCGCTTGCCGCCTACCTGTACCGGGTCGAGGACGCGGTGCCGAAGCGCCCCGCCACACCCGCAGAGCTGGAATCACTGGCCCGGGGACATCGCACCCAGTCCGAAGCGGCGATGGAGCGGCGCGGGATCGATCCGACGCCGGAGGTTCCCGAGGTCGGCGAGACCGACGCGTGGGAGCCCGAGCGGCCCGCCAGAGGGTGGGAGGGGTTCGACCGATGACCTCGAAATCCCGTGCGACCGGCCGTAATTCGCACAAACCGTCGGGCACACCAGCGATGGATGTACCGCGTTCGGAGCGGTCGGTGGCTGGCATACCGGAGGAGTCGGTTTTGACGCCGATCACCGAGTTGCCGCATCTGGCCGAGGCCGCGAAGCGACTGGGCCACACCGATCGCCAGATCTGGGTGGACCGCCCCGAGCCGCAGGAGCTCCAGACCCCCCATCGAGTACCCGGGCAGTGGCTGCTGTCGGGGGAGTTCTTGACCGATCCGCCCGAACGACCTGCGCCCTGGGAGGGGTTCGACCGATGACACTGACAGCAACCGACCTGTTCGCCGGCGGTGGTGGTAGCTCGGAAGGCTTGCGCCAGGCTGGGTACGACATCGTGATCGCCGCGAACCATTGGCCTACGGCGGTTTCCACGCATCAGGCCAACCACCCTCACACCGAGCACAAGCTGGCGAATCTGTCGGAGACCGACTTCCGCAGTTTCCCGCGTACCGATATCGCGTGGATCTCGCCGTCGTGTGTGTGGCATGCCCGTTCCGGTGGCCGCAAGCAGCCGCCGGTGCAGGCCGAGCTGGCGCGCACTGCTGAGGGATCGGTCGATCGGGCCACGGCTTTCGCGGTGATCGCTGCGACCGAGGTCCACGCCTACGACGCGGTGATCGTCGAGAACGTCCCGGAGTTCACCGCCTGGGGCCTGTACCGCTGGTGGCTCGACGGCATGACTGCCTTGGGCTACAAGCACCAGGTCGTCACCCTGAACTCGGCCGAGGTCGGCCCGAACCCGGTGGCGCAGAACCGGATCCGCTTCTATGCGGTCTTCACTCGTCATGGCGATGTGAACTTGGAGGTCACTGCCGGGCCGCGCACACCTGCCACGGCGATCCTTGATCCCGACCTGGGTGAGCTCAAGACCAGCCACGGCTATGTGGCCGGGCAGGTCGCCGAGATCGCGGTGCCGGACGTGCCGCACCTGACGGTGTACCGCAACCACGGCCGGGCCCGCCGCGCTGATCAGCATCAGCTGGCCACGGTCACTGCGGGTGGCAACCACCACGGGATCGCGACCGTCACCGATGCCGGCGTGTACCGGCGGCTGCTGACCAACCGGGAAAAGGCTCGCGCGCAGGGCTTTCCGGACAGCTACACCTTCTGCGGCAAGAGCGTCCCGGTCGTGAAGAACGGCCGCCGCCGCTACGTCGACGAGGTCCGCGTGCAGATCGGTAACGCGGTCAGCGTGAACGTTGCCCGCTTCCTCGGTGAGCGCGTCGCCGCCGCATTGGAGGTGGCGTGATGACCAGCATGGATGTACGCCCGGCCGGGCCCGCCGCGGACTTGTCCGCCGCCCGGTTCGAGGCCCTGACCGCCGAGCTGGAGCAGTTGCGCCGCGAGAACGCCGAGCTGAAGCGGCTCACCGATGACGTGCTCGACCGCGAGTCCATGCACGTCTACGACGCCGACATGGAGCGGCTGACCACGGCCGCCGAGATGGAGCGGCGCGGTACCCCGCGCGAGCCCCACCAGCACATGGCGTTCATCGCGAACCCGGGAGCGGGCAAGACGATCCGGGTGGCGGAGATCGTGCGCCGCTGGAAGTTCCCCCCTTCCCCGCGGACGCTGCCGGCGCCCGAGCGTCCCCAGGCTCCCGAGCTGGAGAGCACCGGGGCATGGTCGCCGGGCATCGAGTGGGACGGGTTCGGCCGATGAGCGGGGTGCGATTGGGCCCGCGTGACATGTGGGCGCTGTGGTGGCTGGCCCAGATGGGCGGTGCGCCAATGGATATCGTCGCCGCCCTGCTGGCGCTGTGGCCGCTGAAGCGCTCCGAGGCCCTGACGTCGTCGACGTCGTCCGGTAGCGAGATCAACGCCTATCGGGTGTCGCAGCGGTGGCGGGCCGCCGGGAAACTTCTGGACCCGACGCGCCCGGTCCCGGGCCGGTCTTGGGTGGTCCCGACCAAGGAGACCGCCAGCGGGCTGCTGAATATCCGTGTCCCGGAGTGGATGCCGTCGCCGATGAAGGCGGCCCACGACATCGCCGTGATGCGGGTGCGCCTGCACCTGGCGGCCGGAAAGACCCATGACACCTGGGTGTCGGAGCGCGAGCTGCGCCACCGCAACGGCTATCTCACCAAGCCCGGGGAGCCGATGCCGCATCTGCACGACGGGCATTGGACCGATGACCTGGGCCGCTTGCACGCGGTCGAGGTCGAGTTGACCCGCAAGGGCTCCGCCGACGCGCGCACCACTCTGCAGGCCGCTTACGACACCGCCGAAGTCGCGGGCGCGCACCAGCTCTTCTACTTCTGCGCCTCTTCGGAGGTGAAGGCGCGAGTCAAGGCCGCGTGGAACGACATCGAGCACACCGAGACCGGCCCTGAGCTGCGTTTCTCCTCCACCGCCGAACTGATCCTCAATCCCCTCGCCGCCACCGGCGACGAGCAGACCGCTGCCGGAGGTGCAGCATCATGACCGAAAATCTGTCGATCCCCGTTTCCGCTGCTGAGGTGCGTGAATGGATCAACGACGCGAGAGATCTTGCGTACCCGCTTCGTACGCCGAGCACGGACGAAGCCGTCGCCCTGGCCGTCAGTTTGATCATTCACCTGACCGGATACCTGCGTCAGGCGGGGCACAGCGATAACCGCGGCGTCATGTTTCCCGTGCTGGAAAGCGAAAGCACGTGGAAGGCGACGTTCGATCTGCCCGATATCTGCGCGGACCTCGGCGGTCTGTGCGAAGCGCTCAGTAAGCGGTTCGAGGACTTCTCCAGTGACGAGGCCCTGAGACTGCACCCCCACCACGTGGAGGACAAGCACCCGGATCTGGCGGATATCGAGGCCATCGGAACCGCCGTCGCCATCGCGGACTGCTACGGCACGGCCGCAAAGCAGCTGCGCGGCGTCTACGAGCTGCTCGCCGATGTCCGCAGGACCACCAGCCGGATCACGATGAAGCCCGCCCCCGCGATCAGCGAGGAGGGCCAGCGATGAGCGCGAATCCGTTGTTCACCGACCGGCCTGCGGATTGCGCGGCGCTGATGGATTTCCGCGCCGAGTGCAATGCGCCCGCACCGGTCTCGGCTCCCGCCCCGGTCGCGGACTGCACGCCGGTGTTCACCAGCCACGACTGCCCGACCTTGCTGGCTCAGGGCAGCCCGGATCCGGGTGCGGGACACCAGATTCCGCAGATCACCCCGCAGGCCCCGCCGCTGCCGGGTGCCGAACACCTGGACTTCCTGCACTTCCCGCAGTTGTCGCTTCACGAGGTCACCGCCGGTCTGGAGGTCGCGGGCACCTTCGGCGTAGCGATCGCCGGGGTCGGCGCGGCGGCGTTGGCGGCGTCGTGGATGTGGGCGTGGACCCCGGTCCGGCTGCGGAACTTCGCGTTCGGGTCGGCGTCGCTGCCCGGTGCGGCCGTCGTATTGGACGGGCTGCCGGGCCCGCGTGAGGAAGTCGTGCGCGGTGTGAGCGAGGTACTGGCCGGAATGCCCGTGACCGGCGCCGCGAGTGCTTCGGTCGCGCTGGTCCCGGCCGGGCTGGTTGCTGCTGCCGTTCTGGCCGCGCGTACCGAGCATCTGCTGGACACACGTGGCCGGCGGTCTCCGGACAGGACCGAGCGGGCGGTGTGGGCGCGGCACATGAAGCTGATGCGTGCCGCGACTCTCGCCTGCCGGGCCGAGATCCCGCTGACCTCGGGCAGTTTCAGCCCGGAGTTCGTGTTGGGCCGTGTTGCCTACAGCACGTCGCAGGCCCCGGTGAAGTCGACCGCGGGCCGTCTGATCGGCCGTCACTACAGCTTGTTCACGGTGCCGTGGCTGGCGTTCCGCGAGCACGGCGTGTGGATCGGTAACCCGGGCTCGGGCAAGACCACCGCGATGGAACGGGCGATCATCTCGTTCTGGGCGACCGCGTGGCGGCGTCATCAGCAGTGGTGGCGTTCGGGCAAGGACCGGCCGGGCCGTCCGATGGCGATGATCCTGGACCTCAAGGGCGCTCGCGATGCGCGCAGCACCGCCGCCCGCGTCCGCAAAGCCGCCCAGAACCTCGGCATCCCGGAATCGCGGATCTTGATCTGGCCCGACAACACCGACGAGACGCTGAGCCTGTTCTTCGGCACCGCCGACGAGCAGCGCCCGCGGTTCGAGGCCCTGCTGGGCGTGTCCGCGGACAACGGCATGTCGGCGGAGACCGCCTACTACATGCAGATGCGCAAGACCATCGCGCACCTGGTGGTCGACATGCCCGATCCCGCGAAAGGGCTTGGGCCGGGCGAGAACCCGCCGCGCACCTCCACCGAGTTCCTGGCCCGCATGACCGAGGCCGCGCTGCGGCGGGGATGGAAGGGCCACGACGCCGAGCTGTCCGACATCGAGGCGGTGACCGGCGGGAAGAATCCGGTGCTGCCGGCGGACCGCGCGATGTGCGCGAACCTGTTCCGTGACATGGGTCCTGCGTTCGACGGCGAGCGCAGCATCACCGACTACGACGTCGTGTATTGCTGCCTGGAAGGCACCACCGCCCCCGAGGTCGCCGCGGCCCAGTTCCGGGCCATGGTCGCCCTGGTCGCTGGGCTGGCCCAGACCGACCACAACCGCACGGTGCAGCTGTTCTGCGACGAGTTCGCGCAGGTCTGCGGCAACGACGGCGCGGCCCGCATCGTGGAGCTGCTCCGGTCGGCCGGGTGCGGGTCGTTGTGGTTCGCGCAGTCCTGGATGGGCTTGGGAGCCAACGACGACGCCCGTCACCGGCTGGTGGATTCCTGCTCGGGCGGGGTGTTTGTAATGCGTTCCTACAGCGCTGGGCAGTTGGCCGAAAAGATCGGCACCCGAACGACATTCGCCAAGTCGCGCAAGTTGATCAACGGCCTGCGTCACGGCGACGAGGGCAACGTCCAGCCCGAGGACGTGTTCCTCGTCCCGCCGAAGATCCTGGCCGCGTTCGAGAAGGGCGACATCGTCCACATCGTCGGCGGACGGGCCACTTTCGGCCACATCTGCCCGCTGGATCCCGACTCCGTCCGCCCGCTGCCCGGGCTGGCCGAATCCACCACCCCCGAGCCCGACAAGGGCCTCATCCAGGAAGTTGCGTGACCCGTCATGAGCATCGATCCGAACGAAACCCACGACGACGAGATCCTGGTCGCCAGCTTCGCCTCCCAGCTGGAGCAGGTCACCGACGCCGACCAGGCCATCGCCGCCATGCGCACCCCGCGTGTGCCGACCGGCGGACGCCACGAGGCCCGGGTGAAAGACACCCTCGAAACGGTTACCACCTGGCGTGACCGGCTGCGGGCCTGGACGCCGGCGCTGGCCGGGACCGTGATCTTCCTGGTCCTGCTGTTCTCCCCGGCCCCGATGACCGGCCCGCTGATCGTCTACGCCCTGGGCTGGGCGGTGTTCGGCCTGTGGACCACCCTCGGCCGCCCCGGAGTCCGCGACTCCGCCGCCCTGGCGGCCCGCCGTGCGGTGGCCGTGTGGGGCTTGCTGTCCACCGCCTGGTCGATGCTGTCGCGCCTGCTGCACCGCGCCGAGCCCGAGCAGGGCACTGACCAGCGTCCCGCTACCGCCTGACCTCCGTATTTCCGTATTTCAGTAACACCGATTGGAAGGAATCCCTATGTCCGCCAACAGCATCGAACGGGCCAGCGCCGCAGCTGACCCCGCAGTCGTGGAAGTCGCCCGCGAATGGCTGCTGATCTGCAAAAACGACTTCGGCGAATGGCCTGACGTCACCGCCCACGAGCTGGCTGCCCTCGCGCCCTCGCTGGTGGTCGTCGCGGTCGATCGGCTCTGGGGCGGCGGCCTGTCCGGGTTCCTGGACGACTCGGCCGCCGAGATCGCCGACCGCCGCGCCGCCCGCAACGCCACCGACTTCTGACCCGCGAGGAGTGGAAACCCATGTCCGACAAGACCGTTGACGAGATCACCCGCGAGCTGTCCAAGTTCGGCAGCGCCGCCGCGTACGCGTTCCAGCAGTGGCGGCGCGCGAACCCGAACGCCACGAAGGTGCCGCGCGGGGTGTGGAAGCAGATGGATCTGGCCGACCGTGACCAGCGGTGGAACGCGAAAATCCGTCTGCGCCAACAGGTCCGCGCCGAGGGTGAACAGCGCAAGATCGACCGCGAGGCCCTGTACAAGGACCTCGAAGCGCGGGTCGGCCAGCATCGCCGCGACGTGCTGAGCTGGCACAACAACCCGGCCGCCAGCTACGACCAGCACATGCGCCGGCAGTGGGAACTGCTGCGCGACCGCGCCGAGATCGAGCGCAGCATCACCGCCTCGCCCCTGTTCTCGGCCGCCGAGCGCGGCCAGGCCGTGCGGGCGCTGACCTCCGCGCATCAGGCGTGGCAGCCCAAGGTCAAGCCGGTCGGGGTGCGGACCAGCGGCCCGCTGTCGGGTGTCGCGGCGCTCAAAGCACGTGCGGTCGAGCGACTCTCCCGGATCCGGCTCGGGCTCATCGAGCGCGGCCGGACCGGTCACCGCCCGCAACTGGACCGGCCCGCGGTGCCGAAGACCCGCCAGCAGGTCATGGGGGAGCTTCGGCACCTGATCGCCGATCGCCATGAGATGGAGATGAACGCGGATCTGCTGGCGCGGCGGCTGCGTGAGCGCGGCGCCAGCATCGAGTCGTTCGCTCCCGATGCCGCGCAGATGGCCGAGGGTCACCGCCGCAACCTCGCGGCGCTCGATCGCGAGATCTCCGACCGGATCATCGGATCCGGTATGCCCGTGGAGGATTGGCTGGAGGTTCAGTTCCAGCTGCGCGAGCCGAACGCCCCGGAGCGGCAGGCCGGCCAGCGGTGGCTGGAGCGCCAGAGCACGTGGGATCTGGAGAACCGCTACCGGATCAACTCCTGGGATCGTCACGTGGACTGGGTGACAGGCCCGGACTCGTTGCGGCGTTGGGATCACGACTTCCCCCAGCGTGAGGAGCAGCAGCGGCGCGAGTTCCTGAACCCGCCGCCGGGCTGGGAGCCGGTCGATCCCGATGCCACTGACCGGTTCATGTTCCTCGTCGACGCCGAGCACAGCGAGGGTCCCGCGCATGTGCGGACCTTCGGTTATCCGCAGTCCGGGTACGACTGGGTCCAGCGCAAGATGTCCTGGATCGCCGAGCCGCACGACAACGTCAACATCATCGTGTGGGATCGGGCTATCCCGCTCGACGCCAACGATCGGGTGCGCGGGTTCGCGATCGACAGTTTGCAGGGTCTCTACGCGAACCTCGATGCCGATCTGGACCGCCGGTTCGAGTACTTCCGCGACCTGTCGATGACTCGCGCCCGTGATCGCAGCATTCCCGCTGACCTGTCCGTGCCGGGTCTGGAAGATCTCAACCAGGACCGGCAGCGGTCGTGGGCGTCGGTGCGCGCCAGCAACGTTGGCGAAGGCTTCCGCAGGATCCACTCGGTCGGTGAATCCGGGCGCGTGTGGACCATGGACGAGGCTCGCTACTACGGCGGGCGGGCACTGACCCGCGAGCAGCTGCACGCAGGGTTCGACCACATCCAGCGCAACGCCCTGCCTTGGAGCGACAACGACGGCTGGAGCGATGAGGCCGAGCGGGTCCGCTTCGATCTCGACCACTACGAGGCGCTGAACGACGATGAACGCGCCCGTGCCCGCGAAATCCTGACCGTCACCGAGACCGAGGCCAAGCTCGGCCAGCAGCCGGACCGGGACCTGTGGGCGGCCGTGGTCGATCGCGCCGAGTTCGACCGGTGGAGCGGCCTGGAAATCCCGGGCACCCCGGATCGTCCGCAGGCGCCCGAGGCTCCGCAGCAGCCAGAAGCACTGGACTGGACCGACGAGGGTTATGGGCCGTCGGTCGAAACCCCGCCCTGGGACACCGAATACGAGTATCGGCCCGAACCGTCGCGGACCGATCCGGTCGCGCAGGCCCGCAGCATGCAGGAGCAGCTGCGCAATGCCGCCGCGCGGGTGGAACGGGCCGAGGCCCGGCACACGCCCGAGGAGGCCCGCGATACGCGCGAGCAGCTGCGGCGGGCCGCCAGGGCGGCGGACCTGCTGGCCGCGCAGCGGCCGGATCAGAAGGTGCCGTATGTCCTCGACGCTGACGAGCGCGCTCGTCTGCGGTCGGATGATCGGGCGTGGCGCGACTTCGTGGAGCAGCACGTGGCCGAGCCGGACCGCCCGGAATGGCTCGCTCACGATCGGCGCGAGGGGCTGCTGGACAACCATCGAATGGTCGCCGACCGTATCGACGCGGTGCTGCGGGACGTGAATTCGCCGCTGATCCAGCGCAACGTGATGGCCTCGATGGACGGGCACGACGATCGGGCGCTGGGCCGGGCGGTGTTCTCGCAGTGGTATCTGAATGGCGGCCACGCCGAGTACGCCGCCGAGCGCAAAGACCGCGGACTGCCCGAACGGATCGAAGCACCGCAGACGCCGGCGGCCCCGGATATCCCGGTCTTCTACTGGGCGGACGGGACACCGCAGCCCGCGGTCCCCGAGCAGCCCGAAGCGCCGGATCTGCCGCAGGCGCCCGAGGCTCCCGAAGCCCCGGACGGGTCGGTCGTGATCGTGCAGTCGGAGGTTCTCGACAAGCTGGAGCGCGACCTGGCGGAGATGCGGGAGCGGGCCGAGCGTGCGGAGCGGGAGCGCAATACCGCGCGGGGACAGCGTGACGAAGCGGTCGCCAAGCTGGTCCGGCGCACCCCGCCCGAACAGCGCTACGGCAGCCCGGAGCGCCGCGCGGCCGAGCGGCCCGAGACTCCCGAAGGCCCGGAGGCTCCCGCGCAGCCCGATCGTGAGGATTTGCCGCACGATCGCGACGAGCAGCCCGCCTATGACCGGTCGGACATGACCAAGGCGGAGCCGGTTCCCGATTGGTCCGGGATTCCCGAGCCGCCGGAGCCGCCCGAGTTCGAGCCGATCCCCAGCGGCCACAACGGATGGGACGGGTTCGAGCGATGACCGAGCCCGGCCTGCTGCCCACTTTGTCTCCCACGGGAGACACCGACCAACCGTCGTCTCCTGTCGCCTCGTTCGAGGCGGCAGAGAAGACGCGGCGAGCCCATCAGGACACAACCGAATGGTTGGAGGAGACAGTGGAACGTTCCGAGGAGACACCCCAGGAGACGCCTGAGGAGACAACCTCGGGATGGGACGGGGTCGAGACCGCAGCGGTCATCTTGGTGATCGGGGTGCTGACCGCCGCGTGCGGGTGGTCCGCTATCGCTCTGCACGGGCTGGCGCAGCAGGCCGGGACCACCTCCTGGCTGGCGTGGGGTGCCCCGATCATCGTGGACGGGCCCTTGTTTCAGTCGGCCATCGCGCTGGTCGTGCTCAAGCGCCGCGCCAAGAACCGCGTCCACGTGGAGCCGCGGTTCCGGCGGTTCTTCTGGTGGACGCTGGCCGCGTCGGAGCTGGTCAGCCTGATCGGCAACGGTGCGCACGCCGCGAAGGTCCCCGTCACGCCGACCATCGCGGCTGTGATCGCGGGTGCGGCTCCGGTCGCGGCGATGGCGGTCATGCACGGATTCACGATCCTGATCGAGGTGCCGCGCAAACCCGAGCCGATCACCCAGACGGTCAACGCCGAGCGAACCACGCGCACACCGCATCTCGGCACCATCCAGGAGCTGTCTCCTGTTGCGGCTCCTGGAGATGCTGTTGCGTCTCCTGTCGCCTCCTGGCCGTCTCCTGAAGGCCCGCGAGGAGACGCCGAGGAGACGCGGCCCGTCTCCTGCTCGTCTCCAGGAGATGACCGAGGAGACGCCGAACCCGTCTCGCAGGAGACGATCGTGCGCCCTGAGGACCGCGACGCGAGCATCTGGGCGATGCATCTGGAGGGCAAGCCCCTTCGTGAGATCGCCGAGACCATGGATCTGTCGAAGGGCTACGTCGGCAAGATCCTGGCCCGCCTGAAAGCCGAGAACAACGACGCGTCGGGCGGCGACGGGGCGGAGGTGGTGATCCAGCTCGTTCGCTGACCGAATGCCCACGGGGCAGGCGGCGAGCCTGCCCCCTCAATTCCCTTACGCCACAGCATTTCTCACTACCTTTGGAGGACATCATGACCATGTCGGATTTCGACACGATCAACGCCGAGTTGGCCGGGCCGGTCGGCCCTCGCAACGCTTTCGGCCGTGACGCGAAGCCGGGCGACGAGCTGACCGGGGAAATCATCGGTGCCGAGCGCCGTCACCGCATGGTGGACGGCAAGCCGCTGTTCTGGGTGGACCGCAAGCCGTCGACCGTCGAGGCCGGGCCCGCGGTCATCGATTCGGTGCTGGTCTTCCAGACCGCCGCCGAGGAGGACGAGAACGACGACGGGCAACGGTTCCTGCGCCTGGACCGCGACGTGAAGGCCGCGCTCAACGCCGCACTGGCAGCCGCCGGCGTCAAGACCGTGGCCATGGGTGGCCGCCTGGAAGGGTTCACCTTCAAGGGCAAGGCCACCGGCGGCGCCGGTCGCGTCTACGGCGACGGGAAGTACATCCCACCCTCCGCGTAACCCGCCACAGCAAGGACCCCCGGTTCAATTCCCTTGAGCCGGGGGTCCTTTGTGTCGTACGGACTAATATTCGGCGCTCACTCGAGCGGCCTGCAACCATAACTTTGGGGCATCCGGTACCAAACGGGACTCGGGCATTTTTCGGCGCATACCGAACATCTGATGAGCCGCGGCTCGTTCACAACAAGCTTATTTCCGATGAACGTATGTACTATCAACGACTTCGAGTGGCCCGCATCCACCAGGGCGGTGAATACGAAGTCGTACATGGTAAGGATGCGACCACACCTGGATATAACCCTTTCAAGATAGTACTCATCATTGGCCAGAACGCCCTCTCTCAAGTCGAGAAGGCGCTCCATCTTCGCTATATCCTCATCGTCTGATTTCGTGAACTTCGTCTGATCTCTCAGCTCCGCTACGCTCGGCCCTAAACGCTCGAATTCCTCGCGGGATAATGAAACGACATTGTTGTAGTCAGCCATTTTTACCTCCGGGTTCAGATCGTGGTCCCCCCGGCTACAGCGGCCCCTGAGGAGGGGGCGAAACATTATGCGTCACCCTGTCGCGATTGATTGTGCCGTAGGTCGAGTTGTCCGGTCTGCCGGTCGCGCGGTGTGTCCGCCATCTCTGGACCTGGCCGGGCATGTCGCCGTCGATTACGTTCTTCGAGTCGAAGTATGCGTTGTCTCCAGCACCTCGCCTCGGGCATGTACCTGCTCGAACTGTGCGCGTTCGGCAGCGGTGAGCCGGTCCGGCGTCGGTACGGTCGTCGATGCCAGGCCCCTTGCTCGTTCTTTCTCAACTACCGAGTCTTCCCGTCCGATCGGATCGCATCACTTCGATCGGTACCGCCGGACTGATTAGCCATAGTCCGCAGCGAAACAGCCCCCGACCTGACCGGTCGGGGGCTGTTTCGTGTCCTCATATATCGTGCCAACTGCTGTTAGCTTGTTCTTCGCCCGCTCCCTCCGAAAGCGTTCTGGCCGATTGTCCGGGTGGGTCAAGGGTGCTCGAAGGGCATCGGCGTAGCCGACGCGTACGCGCCCTTGAGGCACCCGGACAATCGGCCACAATCTCCGCTGAGGGAGCGGGCCGGCGGCCCCGTGGGACGGCTTCCGAGGGCCTAGAGCGGCAAGCTCATGGCGATCAGCTGACATCAAAAGATCTTCAACAAGTCATCGATGAGGACCTAGAAAGAAGATCGAAATAAGTCGTGAACGCAGTTCACGACTTATTTCGACATCGATTCTCCCCGGATACCTACCCTGAGCTGGGGTTTCGGGGGTGTCCGTCCCCACCACCACCCAATGGAGAGCACATACCCACTGCGTGTGCATGTGCTCTCCATTGGGTGGTGGTGGGGACTCTTTTGGTGGTAGGTGAGGGTAGGTATCCGGGGAGAATCGATGAGTTGTGTAGGTGGTTGGGTTGGGTGGTTATGTTGCGTTGGGTAGGTGGTTCCGGGCCGGGCTAGCGTGTCGAAGTCGGCCGCGAGCGGCCTTCGTTCGCCACGCTGTTGCCAGCGGCCCTAAGTTGGGTCACCTCCGGCTTGCTGGGCACGACGTGCATGGCCGCGGCGGTTTGGCGCCTGACTCGTGTGCCGCGATCGGTTCCTGACGCGGCCGACGGCCAGTCTGTGGTGCGCGATTTCCAGTGCGAACCGAAATGCTGTGCGAGTGCAGGAGATCGCGCGTTGTTCCGCGAGCGAAGCTCGCGCCGTTGTTCCGCACGGCCGTCGTGGTGGGGTTTCCTCTCCGGGATGACTGCGGCCGGTCGGCCGCACACGGGGGCGCTGCCCCCGGACCCCTGCTCTCGGCGAGGCCTGGCCTGCACAGAGAGGGGAGGGTGCCCGCGCGCGAGTTGCGAAGGGCTACCGCGGATCTACTACCCGGATAGATCGATCACGGGGACCGCCGGCCACCCGGGCGACGGTTGGCGGCCGTAGGATCGGCGGGCATGTGATCATCGCGCAATCCGATCCGGGGGATAGAGAATGCCGCGCAGATACGCTGCCCTGTCGCTACTTCCGTTGATGCTGGCCGCTGGTCAAGGTGCGGCCGTCGCAGCGCCGGGGCAGCCCGGCCTGGCGGTGCCCGGGGACGGGCAGCCGGGACTGAGTACCGCACCGTCGCCGCCCGCCGCGCCGAGCCTGGCGGACTATGTACCGGATCCGCCTGCCCCGCCGTCTCGTCCGCGCCCGCGTCAACAGACCAGCCCCCAGCCCGACACCCTGGTGCAGCCCCAGACCGAGCATCCCGAGGGCGAGCAGCCCGAGGCCGGGCCGGAGGTGCAGCCCGCAGACCCGCACGCGCTGCGGGTGGGCACTACCACGCTGGGCATCCCGGACTGGGTTGATCCGAAGTTCCGCGACAAGGCGCAGAGCTATCTGGATTACGCGGAATGGCAGATCGCCGCAGCCTATGACGGTATGGGCTTTTCCCGGGACGAGTCTGACCGTCGCGCCGCTTCCACTCTGATCGGTGGCGGGGTCGGCGCGTACGTGGGCGCGATATCCCTTGCGCCGCTGTCGCTTGCCGGGTGCGGTGTTGGCATGGTCGTTGGCGGTGTGGCCGGCGGAATCGCTGCGGGCGTTCCCACCGCGGGTGCGGCATCAGTGCTCGGCGCTGCGGTCGGAGGTACAGCGGGCTGCATGGTCGGTGCGGTGGTCGCTGCGGCCCCGGCCGTCGCGGTGGGCGCCGCTGTCGGGGCGGGAATCGGCGGTGCGAGCGCGGGCGCGCTCGGCGCCGGCGTGGATGTGCCGAAACCGGCTGACCCGCAGCCGTTGGTGAATGTCGTGGCTCCGGAGCCTGCGGCCGTGGTGGGCAGCATCGAGCAGCAGGTTTCGGACGTCGCCGACGCTGTGGCCGCGACCAGTCCGCAGGCCGCCGCTGTAGTGGACTCGCTGCGGCAGGCCATCGCCGCTATGCCGCAGCTGGATCCGGCTGCTCTGGGCATATAGGCGACACACGCACGGTCTTTGCCCTCCTACCTGCGGAAACTTCTACCCTGTCTGTTCCGTACGGCGGACCAGCTTGTATTGGGTGGTCCACGACAACAACGTGGTGGCGGGCCAGTAGAGCCGTCCGAGGAACTTGCTCGGGGTGGGGAACGGGCACGCCTTCGGTTTGCCGCGCGACAGGAACGACGTGATGGTCTTGGGCTCGACGCGGGTGATCACCGATGCGCCGGCGATATCGACCCACACGTCCCCGTCCAGCGGCGGCAGGCCGAACAACTGCCCCCCGGTCAACGGCTCCCCGGACTCCCAAGCGGTAAGCAGTTCGGCCACCTTGTCGCCCAGCGCCACGGTTTCGACCGGTTCGTACTCATGCTCGTCCGGCATGCGATCTACAGTAGCAGCATGGGTAGTTTTAGAACTGCCAGCGTTGATCTGTTCCATCTGATCTCGGCAGGGGCGACCCGGCAGCAGCAGCGCCTGCCATACCGCGTCATCGACGGTCAGGCGGTAGGAGCCGCGCAATCCGCGCAACGCCTCGATCCACGCCGGCGGCAGGCTCGCCGCGTACGCGTGCAGCCGTTTGCGCGAGATCGAGACCTTCGGGGCATCGGGACTGTCGCGCGGGAGCGAGCGCATCAGGTGGACGCCATGCTTGGGATCCACGGCGAAGGACACGCGCGCGGCCTTCCACTCCGGGCGCGGCGCGTACGCCTCATCAGTGATGGTGCAGACGCGATGCGAATCGAACAAGCAGGCAATCCCGTAGTCCGGATCGGTGAACATGCGCAGGAGCGTCGAGGTACCGGCCGCGGCGAGCAGCAGGCGCTGGTCCTCGGTCAGGATTTCGGCGAGAGCTGTCATCGGGACTCCTCCTTGTATCCGGCGCGCAGTTTTGGAACTGCCAATTCCATTAGCAGTTTTAAAACTGCCAATCGGTTGGCCGGACGAGCCCGGCCCGGACGGTTGGGTTCGCGTCCGGGCCGGATTGCGGTGAATCGTCAGTTGTGGCCGGCCGATTGAGTACGGATTCCTCGAGTTTCGGATCCGGGAGCAGCTGGGGGCTTGGGTCGGTCAATCGAGCGGCGAGGGCTTCCGCTCTTCGATACGCTCAGTTGGAGGTGCGCAGCTCTGTTGGTAACAGCTCAATCTGCTTGGGGGACTACATGACTGGCGATTCCAAGGACTGGAAGCCGGGCACCAGAGTGTGGTGGTTCGATGAGGCATACATCGTGAGCAAGTCCCATGATCCAAACTTCGGGTTCGGGATCATCATGCCTCCAGGCACTCCCGCCATCGACCAGGACGCATCCGAACCTGGCGAACCAGACGTGAAGTCTACTGAACCGCCGAAGGCAGGTCTGGTGCCAGTCCACTGGGATGCATTGTCGAAGTGCTACTGGGAACCGGCCGAAGAGCTTGTCGCCGAGTTACAGCCGGACGTACAGGAATGGGCCGACAACCTGCGAGCGCAGTACCGGCGAGACCAGCTACGGGTTGTTTCGAAGCGCGTTCGCAAGCCCGCGCTCACTCTCACTGTGGACGAGGAGTTCAAGCAGCGGGTGGAGAAGTCGCTACGCGCAGTGAATTCCAGCTATCGCGAGCACGTCCTGGCGTTCTTGCGCTGGTTCATGCGCGAAACCGATGAGCTGCCACCGCGGCCCGACTATCCGATCCCGTACTTTGCCTACGGCGAGTCCGTCAGTGCAACAGATCACGCCGCTGGACGCGAACAAAGTTCTGAATGAAACGACTGTTACCTATGCCGAGCAAGCACCTGCACCGGGCCCACCCAAAGGTGAAACCAACCTCATGAGATGGCACTTAGGCGGGGATACGACGGCGTAGGGCGCCGTCGATCGCAAGCTGACGCTTGCGCGACCACAAGGCTGGTCGGCAGGTTTCACCTAGTCCGAGACCCCGGAATCCGAGATTCCCTCTTACGCGGGGAGATTCACAGCGTCCGAGCGGCTGTACCCGGATCGTCACCTTGCCCGCAGCTCACCTCTTATGCAGTGAACCGGGGAAATTCCTTCTTAGGCAGTAATTTTCATCGGTCTCCGATGTCGGTGGCCGGTGGTCCAACTCGGGGGGTGGGGAGTGAGCACCATGCGCCGCGGTTGTCGCGGGAAAGCAAATGTCATGCCGTGCTGCGGGACCGGCCGGGATCGGTCCTGCGGGTGCTCGATCAGGATGACTGGCAGGTGATGCCGCACCATCGCGCTCTGCGGCGAGCGCGGACGCGGGAACAGCGGCAGCGGGTTCCGCGCGGGCAGGACGGGATGCCGGTCAACCAGAACGGCAGACGCCGGCCCGGCTGGATCCGCCCGAGGGAACTGGACAGTGTTCGTGCGGCATGCCAGGCACGCAGCAAGCCACCCGCGCTGCTGGCGAGCCCCCGACCGCCGGTGCCAGCGCCGAAGGCGCCTCTGCGGTCCATCAAGAGCGCGCAGCCTTCGCCGAGCCCATCGGGCTGTCAGTCCGAGAACGAGCTGGCACCCGAGGTGTTGAGTGGATGCTTGGTGGTGATCGCGGTCCTGGCGACGGTCGCCGTAATCATCGCGCTGGCGTAGGCTGCGTTGTTTCGCAAAACTGGTGTCGGTGAGCAGGCTTGGCGGCGAGTTGTCGGTCGTCACGAGATGCGACCGGGGACCAACTTTAGACAGTTGCAGCTGCTATCCATGCATAGATTGGCATGTCGATCACGCCACTCATCTGCGACTGAAAGTCCAAGCCGTGTCGCAGCTTCTGCCGCGAGCAGGAGAACAGGCAACCTGGAATCTGGAACAAAGAGGAGCTCGGGAACTCTGCCGAGGACCCAGTGCCACGCCCCCACAATCGGAGTGCTGGCCTCCCAGTTTTCCCACACGGTGGGCACCCTGTTGAGCGCCAGCCTGCTTTCGCCGTTGAGAAGGTGTGCCTGCATGAGGTTGACGGCGTTGGGGGCTTGTTGATCTAAGTCCATGTTGCCGCTCTGGGTGAGATGGGCGACAGCTTCTGTGGGATCATCAGGCAGAAGGCAGAATCCGAGGTTGTTGTGTGCTTCGCTGCTGTTAGGCCATCGGTGGCAGGCCCGGCGGAACAATTCTGCGGCTGAGCGTCGATCACCGCTTTTCAGTAGCTTGAGAGCCTGATCCTTCGCTTGGTCAAGGGCAAGCCTGAGTTCAAGCGTGGGTCCGCGGACGGATCTGCGTGCAATCTCGTTATTCAGCTCCAGTGGGTCAACTTCCCGCTCGTCAAGAACGGCTACTTCGAATGGCGCCGCTAGCTCGCCGTGAACCCAACGCCACTCCAGAAGCAGTGATTCGGAATTCCAGTCAGCCAGGTAGGTGAGTGCTAGCCGGTCAACCAGCCATCGGTAGAGAGTGACAACCTCGTACTCGACATGGTGTGCCATGGTCGCTGCGGCGGGCACCTCCACGTTCTGCCAGGCCAACAGTGACTCCAGCGGTGCGGCACCGATCCATTCGAGCAGGTGCTTGGTTGCGGCCGGGGTCATCAACTGGCGTGATGTCTTGTCGATCAGGCTGTCGAGTACAGGCCTGAACTTGGGGTCGATCTCGTGAGGTCGGCCTCTCATTTCGGAGTCGGTCCGGAGTAGGTAGGGTGCATCCTCGTCGATCAACAGGCCGAGGACCCTGCTGTCCAGACGCCGGGACGTGAGTGTGCGCGTCTCCGCCTCGCCCACAGTGGCCCACTGACGCAGGAATTCTGCTCGGGCACCGTGTCCGGCATCGTCGGCGCTCTGTGTCCCTTCTTGGCCGCGAATGGACAAAACTAGGCTGCCGACCATGATCCCGGTCATGAAGGCCCGCATGAAACGGTCGATGAGACCGAGCCTGATGATCGCCGAAACATCCAGGCCGCGATCTTCAATCGTCGTAGTCAGTTCCACCAGGGTGGTCAGCCTGGCTTCGGGATCCAGCTCCAGCCACGGTGGGGCCAGCAGAAGCTCGCACAGCCTCCGGAGGAGTGCGGCAGTCGGCCAGGCTGTTATGGGCTCACCAGCGCCCTGCAGTTCGAGGACCATCTGCCCTGCGTCGAAGGTTCGTGACAAGCTTGCAACCTCTCACTACCGCTGAATGCCATGATTCTATGTACTATTATGGCATAGCTTGAATGGAGGGTGTCCATCGTGAACAGCAGGGTGTTCCAGGTGACGGATCTGGCCAACAACCGAACAGAGTTCATAGACGAAGCCCGAAACGGCATGGCGAGGCTTCGGGACAAAGATGGGACGAGCCTCGTGATGCTTCCCGAAGCCAGGCTCGACTACCTGCAGAAACTGCAGGATCTTGTCGGGCTCCACCTCCGGGTGAACCATCTGGTTACGGCTGGCCGCCGGCCTTCGGTCAAGGAGTTGGGAGATCACTCCTGGCTGAGGGTCTTCGATCTCGATGACCTCAAAGAGTTCACACAAGAGCTCGAAGATGCACTGATCGCAGCAAGAGGTGACGAAAACACTGAGGTTGCCGATGAGGTGCTAGCTGCTTGGCGTCTGACGGCCAAGCAACTATCAGATCCCTTGCGCCGCAGCGTTCTACTTGAGCCGATCAGTGAAGCGGATCTCGTAGACGCGACACGTCCGGCTGACACAGATGACGCCGAGGATGTATCGGATGGTGAGTGAGTCCTATCGGCCCATGGTTCCAGCGCGACGGCCTGGCGGGCAACCGTCTGCGCAGCCGGCCTGGCGCGTGCTGGTCCATCAGAAGTTCAAACCAAAGTACGACGAACTGGTGGAGCGGGTTGGGCTTCAATCTGCGCAGCGGCTATGGGATTACCTTGCTACCAGCCCGAACAAGCCGCCGTCGATCGGCAGCTCCACCCGACTTCGAGGAAGCGCCGGGAGACCGCACGCAGCCGGTTGGTCTGCCCGCTACCACTATGAAGCCAGCAGCATGTGCCGAGTCGACTTCTCGTACAACGAAGCCTTCACAGGGCGAGACGGAGACGCTCATCGAGTTGTCGCCATCCTCACGATCAACTACTCCTCCCACTGAACTGCTCCTTTCGCGTCAGATCAATCGGAGCTAGGTGTGGTGTCTCATGACGTTGGTTCCACTGTGTCGATCTCGAAGGCGAGTTGTTCAGGACCGACGATCGGCGGTGACAGGTGTACGTGGGATCGTCAGCGGGAGAACGGTTCTCGGCAGAGTCCGCACAGGATCGGGCCTGCGTCGATGATCTTCTTGTGCGCACGGATCCGCCGCGGTGGCTTGCACACGCACGTGAGGGGCTGGCCGTTGCGATCACGGGACTTGGCCTCGGACTCACCGTCGGAGTCGGGCTCGTTCTCGGGCTCTGCGGTCGAGGGGAAGCTGTCGCTCTCGCCCGCGGCCCTGCGGCCCGGAGGCCATCGCGACCACCACATCGGGCACATCCGGATGCCGGACACGAATGGATTCCCACGCCTCGTCCAGCGCCGTCGCCAACGGACCACCGATAGCCATAATCGTGACCTCCGAAGTCACCGCGTAAGAAGGAAATTCCCGCGTAGGAGGGGAAACCGGGAACCCGGTCAGAAGGAGAAGGGAATAGGCCGATTCTATCCGCTTTACCTCTTACGCGTTAGAGATCGCTTGGTACAGTGGATGATTCGTGATCAACACGGAGGTCGGCGCGGGAAGGGTCGGGTGGAAGAACTGCACGGCCTGGCGGCCGTGTGCCCCTGGGTGGTGGCGCCTGCATTGTGTTCCCGCGCCCCTCGCCCCTCAAGGGCGCTCCTTCGTCGCGTCGCCTGCGGCGATGGCCTGCGGCCACCCTTGACCGTCGAGCCTCTGCGCGAGAAGAGCAGGCGTTAACGGGCAGGCCGGGGCCTGCCCGGGTGGAGGCGCAAGCGCCACCACCCAGGGGCAAAGAACCCGCCAGCGCTGCGGTCCGCACAGGTGAGGGCGTGCGACCGGAGGGGAGCCGTGGATGTGGGCGCCAATTCGCGGCGAAGCACCCGCACCCCGACATCCCTAAACATGCTGGTGGACAGGGGATTGGACCGTACGGAATTCGGAGTGCGGATCCTGTACTCCCGCAGGGATGCCGGTCGGGTCGGCCGGGCGCGTCAGGCTGGCGAGCGTGTTTCACCTCTTACGCGGTGAGCGAGTGAGATCGTGTATTCGCTTCTGCGCGTGGCGATGTCGGTTCGATGTGTCACCCTGGATCGGAGAACGAGCAAGCGGCATCCGGCGGTGCTGCTTCTGATCAGCTTCGCCGCTGGGGATCGGGGGATCAGCGACATGCGCAGCTTCGAAGAGCAATACGCGGACCTCACCGCAAAGGCGAAGCGAGTCAACGCCCGCACTCCGCGGGTGGAGATTCTTCTGATCCGACAGCAAATCAAGATTGTGGACCACCGAGTGCGCCGCACCGACATGCCGCCCGAGCGACGGGAACGACTGAACAGAGACAGCTGGACGGCGTTCAAGGAGCTTGAGCTTCGGCGCTACGCACTGGAGCATCCTCTGATCACAGGCCCCGAGCGAGACTCAGGGCCGGACCGAGACTTGCGACGAGACCGCTAGGTGTGGTGTCTCAGGACGTTGGTTCCACGAGGTGATCTAGAAAGCGAGTTGTTCGGGATCGGACCGTGGGCTCGTTGGGATGGCGATTGCGGTGTCGACGAGCCGGTAGGTGCGGAGCGCGACGCGGTCCTTCCCTCCGCTGTCCCGCTTACCAGCAAGATTGCTCTGACGTGGCTCCGAAGAAGCTCCCAAGTACTCGCGTCATATCGATCGGTGGGCATGATCGGTGAATGAGTACACCGGAGTTGATGGCGGCGGCTCTCGCCGCGCTGTTCAAGTCATCTGTTCAGACGCGGATTACTGAGCGAGCAGCACGTGGGGCCGAGTTTCGACAGTGGGCCGTCACATTGACAGATCCCCCGAATGGAAGCTCGATGCAACTGGACGATGAGGGGTTCCTGCAAGAAATCGGAACGGCCTATCCGATGGCTCAGTACGCTCGGTTCCCGGTTTCGTCCGCGGCCGAGCACCTGGCGGCCGCCGAAGTGCTCGTGTCGGATTGGTTCAACGGGGCGGTCCCACCGCCGGCCGCGTCGCGATCCTGGCCGTCCTCGGTGCTGGTGCTGTGTCGATCCGCGATGGAAGCCGCCGCCCGCACGATTTGGCTCATCGGCGACCCCAGTCGAGAGGTAAGGCGCCAACGTTGCGCGGCCGAGGTCGCCAAAGAGTTGGGCGAGATGCTCAGGTGGGCCGAGAAGGATCGCGATGCGAGTGTCGGTGACGGGCAGGATGTGGCGACGTTCGAGGAGACGGTGGAAAAGCTGGAAGCCGCGATCTCGAAGGCGAAGGCGTCCAGCGGGGGGATCACGGCACCCGGGTTTACCGCGATGACCGCCCTTGGGGCTGCGTGGATCGACGCGAATCCGCCAAAGCATGCGGATGGACTGCTGAGCGGGCGGCCTTTCGAACTGATGACGAAGGCTTCGTACGCGATCGGCTCAAGCTTCACCCACGGCTACAGTTGGACGCTGAATGTGCTCAACAACCAGGACGAGCAGTACGGATTGGTCGCTGACCTGCTCATGAGCGCGGTGCTGCTGACTGAAACCGCAGTTGCATTGTTCGAGGCTCAGATGCTGGCCCCTGGCGAGCAATGGCAAAACGAGCACCTTCCCGCTCGGCTGGAACCAACTATCGCCGACTGGGCACCCCGGTACCGCGCGATCCGCTAGCTGTGTTATCTCGTGAGATTGGTGTCACCGACGACCGGCCCCGGCGGTAGGTCGTCGGTGTCGTGAACCGGCCAGCACAAGAACGCCGGAAGCGCATGTTCGGTCCCGCCCACCTCGCGGCCGTCCTGGACACCGAGCACGGCATTGTCGTGGCTCCGGCGACCGTCTACCGGGATGCTGGAGCGGCGCGGCCTGAACCGGCTAGACGGTATTGAGTGCCCCATACCGACAAGGATGAAATGCTTCACTTGGCAGGGCCCTCGACACATAAGTGTTGGACCTCGCCACCGACCCGTGTAGTCGAATTCCAGTGCTGACGGCGATGGGAGGGATCTGTGGTGATGCGACGTCGAGGCGCAGAACGGCTGAGTACACCGCCGCGCCAATTCCGGGCCGCATTGCTGACGAACAGCGTGTTGGTGGCGTTCTTCGGCGTGACCGAGCGAGTGTCGCCGACAACGTTTCTGATCAAACGAATGAAGAAGAACGCCCCGCCGCCTGGTCCTCGGGAGGACCCGGAACTCGCGGCCAAGACAGACGTCGTCATCGAGTGCTACATCCTGCTAGTCACCGCCGCACTTCTCGGCGGGTTGTTTCTAGCGTGGTGTGCGCCGACCTGGTCCTGGGGCCGCATACCCGTGTACGTCTTCCTCGTGGCTCTCGTGGGATTGCGTTGGCTCGAAATCGTCACCGCCACCCTCGAGCTGATCCTTGGTCGACTGACGATGCGGTACCTGTCGGTCCTCGCAGTGATCGTCGTGTACGTCACGCAGACAGTACTGATCTTCTCGATCTTGGCACTGCTGTGCGCCAGCGGTTTCACCACCGCCGGCGGCCATCACCCCGAAACACCGTTCGACGCCGTCTATCTGACGTGGAACACCATGGGGACGCTCGGCAACGCCTACGACGCCGACTCGGTACTCGCGCGAATAATCGAGATGTTCACGGGCCTGACCACGATAGCCCTGTTCAGCGTGATCCTCGCCTACGCAGTCGGACGGATCGGCCTCGACACCCCACCGGCTGAGCCCGCTACACCTGCTCTCGCCGACGAGCTTCCGACGAAGCATCCCACGGTATGGGAGTCGCTCGTGCTGCTGATGCCCCGCTGTCCGGTCATGACGGTCCGCGCGGACCCGGACCTACACGAGCGCGCCAAAGCAGCTGTCGCGCTGGTTGACTCCAACCTCAATGCGCATGTAGTGGCGTTCCTGCGCTGGCTGGCTCACGACACGGACGATCTACCGCCACGTCCACCTGCCGACACCAAGACCTGAGGCAGCACATCTAGCTGCTTCGGCGCCTACGGCACAAATCAGGCAGGTAATCGGCTTGCGGTGCCCGTTAGAGTCGGTGTGGGTCAAAAAACGCGGTCCACGAGTATGTTTTCGGGTTTCGCTGGGGGAGCAATGACAGATCCGGTCTGGTTGCAGCGTGCGCGGGCCACGCTGACGGCAGCAATATCGGGGGCACCGACAGTCGGGAATGAGGTTGCAGAGCTCATCGAGGACGATGCGGTCGGCAGTGACGGAATCACACTTGCGCTGCTGTTCTGGCTCGACAGTCTGATCGACAGATCTCCGTCGACGGCCGGAGCCAACCCTGTTCCGATGCCGCATATTTGGCCGACGGGCATGGCGCCTCCTCAGCGGTGGGCCTTACGGACGCTCGACGCACGAGTCACGAACGATGCCGACACCGCGAGAGCGCTCTGGTCCGAAGCGACAGAGGATTTCGACTGCTTCACCGAGTGTGTCCGGATGGTCGCAGTCCTGGCTGGGATGAGTCTGGGCGGCAGGCTGTCCCCGGACGCGCAGGATTGATCTCCGGCTGGCAGTCTCGGCTGTGGGAGTGTGCAGATTTGATACTTAGCTGTGGTGTCTCATGAAGTTTGATTCCACGGTGTCGAGATCGAGTGCGAGCTGTTCGGGCGCGATTAGCGGGATGACGGGCGCAACGATTCTTGTATCGGTGAGTCGGTAGGTGTTCAGCGGAACCCGGCTGATAGGTGGGCGGTGCCCGATGCCGGTGTGGGGCAGGGCTGAGAGAGCGCCGTAGAGTGGTAGGTCACGATGGAGTTTGGTGCGCGTGGGTCGCAATCCTGCCAGATTGTAAACCAATAGATTATGGAAAAATACTCCGTGACGTGCAGGGACTTTGCTGGTCTGCACATAGCTGACAGTGTTTGATCTCATAATCCATTGGTCGCGGGTTCGAGCCCCGCCCGCCCCACAAACCCTTTCACCTGCGGATACTCCGCCTCATTCTGTCGAGGCGGTCGGGTACACAGCACCTCCAGCTTTGTATTCTGCGCATGGAAGCGGCTCGCATGGGGGCGCTGGAACCGGACAATCTCCTTGCCGCAGAAGACATCATCGAAACCGACGACCGGTTCGACAAGATGGCACTGCCCGATGTGCCCGAACGGCTGGTTCCCGTTCCTGCCGACGAGGCACTACGAGCCTTTCAGAATGTGCTGGCACCGACTTCAACGCCTTACGAAACACAGCTACCACCCGACTCTTCGCCGACACTTGTTGCCGCGCAGGAGAAGTGGCTGGACTGAACATCGATGATCTCGGCTTCTCGGAACACGCCACGCTCGTCATCGGGAAGGGCCGGCGACCCCGATCGGTACCGTTCGGTGACAAGACGCGAACGGCGTTACGAAGGCGGGATCCGGCGCGTCTCGAGGTACGTCGGGGCGGCGGTCCAATATTCTCGGGTTCGACCCTGGAACTGGCTCGAGAAGAACCGTCAAGCGAGAGGCAGTGCGGCATGACCATTCCAGCCGATGGCAGAATCGAACTTTCGGACATGATCCGCTTCCTCAAGTCCGAGCTGGCCGCGGCCCAAGCGGGCTCGGGTGACGGATCCAAGTTGACGCTCGACGAATGCGCCATCGAGCTGAACATCGCCGTGAAAGACGAAGGGGAGGCGGGCATCAAGGCGTACGTCGTCGCCATCGGCGGCGGGATCTCCTCAGCGCAGACGCATAAGGTCAGCGCGAAATTCAAGCCCGCCGCCGCGGGCGATCCGAAGTAGCACATCTTCGAGACCGGCAGCGGTGCATAGCCGTCTCAGGTGACCGTCGGCTCGGTGAAGTCCAAGGGAACCCGACATTGCCCTACGTTTCACCGTCTCCCGGCAGTCGCTGGATCAGCGAGAACTGGGAGTCTCTCACCGAGACTCACCGCTTTGAATGGGTCCGGCGGTGTTCCAACCGAAGCCCACGGGTGCTGTCGGCGGTCTGTGGCTGCGCTGTACCGCAATGTCCGCATGGATTACCCATAACCCGGGCTGCCGGGCTATAAGGTTGCATGGTCATTGGTCACACATCGTGGGCGCGCGTCGGCGAGCCGGCTCGCTGCCGGATTTCACGGGAGGCGCGGCATGACATCGACGTATTTGGGGAAGCCGTACTACCCAGCGTGGCTGGATAACCTGGCCGACGACGTAACCGGGGAAGGCGCCGCGTGGGACGGTGTCATAGAGGGCGCAGAGGCCGTCCATGAAGTCGTGGTTGCCGCCCGCGAAATATACGAGTTCCAAGATTTTCACTACGCCGGCCCCTGTGGCGAGAACAGTTTCCTCGAGGACTACACCTCATCTGTACGCGGCGTACCGATTCACGTCATCGTCCTGGTCACCTTCAACGCCGCCGGAAAGGCCCAGCGCCTCGTGGTGAACCACCGTCCACGCAGCTCGGTGCTGCTGTTGTCCCGCTTGATGCTCGAGAGGTTCGCCGGCACACCCCTTGCCAAGCACTGGGAAAACACACCTTGAGGAGCGAGTATGAATGCGCCCTTGTACCTGATCACCGGGGCGGGTGGTGGCACCGGTGGCGTGAGCCGGCAGGTGATCGAGCAATTGCGGGAACGCGGGGATCGCGTTCGTGCGTTGGTGCACCGCGACGACGTCCGAGCTGAGCCGTTACGTGCACTCGGCGCTGATGTCGTAGTTGGAGATTTGACCGATCCGCGAGATGTGGTCGATGCGATGGCCGGTGCCGATCGCATGTTCTTTTCGATGGGTGTCTCTCCGGACTACCTGCAGGCAACGGTAGTCGTCTGCGACGCCGCGTTGGAGTACGGCCGCCTCGAGGTGGTCGTGAACATGTCCCAGATGACTGTTTCTCAAATGACGCTGACCAGTGTGGGAGAGTCTCGTCAACATCGACTGCATTACCTCGCCGAGCACGTCTTGAACTGGTCGGGTGTTCCGGTCGTGCACATCAGGCCGACGGTGTTCCTGGACAATCCGATATTCACCGGACTCGCGGTACCGTCGCTGCGAGAGCAGAATCTGTTGGCTCTCCCCTTCGGAACGGGTCGTACATCACCGATAGCTACCAGCGACGTGGCGCGCACGATTACGGCAGTGCTCGTAGACCCCACCCACCGCATCGGTGACGTCTACGAATTGACCGGCCCGGCGCGTTTGGACATCGATGGCCTGGCCGCCGAGTACACCCGGGGACTCAACCGGCAGATTCGCGGCACCGACATTCCCCACGAAACCTGGGTCCAGGAGGTCCTCGAGCCCCGAGGTCTGCCCGCGCACGTCGAGCAGCATCTGACCACACTGGCACTGCTACACCGCGCCGGACGCTACGACCGAGCCACCGACGACGTCGAAAAGATTACGGGACAGCCGCCATCCACGGTCGGTCAGTACATAGCCGAACACCCGGAGCTGTTCTCATAAAGGACGCCAGACGATGTGGCCGCCCTGGGCAAAACGCTGAACTCGATCGCCGGACCGAAAGTTCTTGTGGGCCATGCCTATGCGGGTGCGGTGATCGCAACACCTCGATTTCCGCATCCCTGAAGAAAGTGGGTCACCCAGTCATGTCCGCGATCCGATATTTGCAGGCCGATGTCGACGGATTTCGTGTGTCCTACCGCGAGGCGGGCACGCCAGGAAAGCCCAAACTGCTTCTACTGCACGGCTTTCCGACGTCCAGCCATATGTTCCGCGACCTGATCCCCTTGCTCGCTGACGACTTGCACCTCATCGCCCCCGACCTGCCGGGCTTCGGCGGTTCGGACATGCCGCCGCACGAGCAGTTCGCCTACACCTTCGACCACATCGCCGAGGTGATCGACCGCTTCACCGAAGTGGTGGGCTTCGACCGGTACGCGATGTACGTCTTCGACTACGGCGCCCCGACCGGATTCCGGCTCGCCGTCGAACATCCCGACCGCATCACCGCCATCGTCTCCCAGAACGGCAACGCCTACGTCGAAGGGTTGAGCGAGGGCTGGAACCCGATCCGCGCCTATTGGGAGAACCCCTCGGACGCCAATCGCCAAGCGCTGCGGCAGTTCCTCGCACCGGAAACCACCCGCTGGCAGTACACCCACGGCGTATCCGACGATGCCCTGGTTTCCCCCGACGGCATCGCCCTCGACAACCACTACCTGGCCCGCCCCGGCGCGGACGACGTGCAACTGGACCTGTTCCTCGACTACCGCAGCAACGTCGCCCGCTACCCCGAATTCCAGTCCTACTTCCGCACCCACACACCCCGACTCCTCGCAGTGTGGGGCAAGAACGATCCCTTCTTCCTCCCCGCCGGTGCCGAGGCTTTCCGGCGCGACCTCCCCGAGGCCCAGATCCACTTCTACGACACCGGCCACTTCGCCCTCGAAACCCACGTTCATGACATAGCCCGAGCCATCCGGTCGTTCCTCTCCGTTTGAGCGGCAGCGGTCATGGCCGGTCTGGCGGCCGAGTATCGAATCCTCGAGACCCGCCGCCTCGCCGACGATCTCGTGCCGCCGAAAATGCCGTGGGCGCACCGGGATACACGCGCAGTTCGGAAACGTCCTTATCAACAACAAGGTTCGCTCGTGGAACCCGAACAGTCCGCCCGCCGACTACCTGACCATGCTGCACTGCTTCGACACCCACCACGACATCCGCACCGCCGCCGTCGTTCTCGCCTTCCTGCTGGTCATCGCCACGACCGCCCGCGTAATCGGCACATCGATGCGCCGACCCGCCCCGGCCGCGGATCGCAGGCACTGACAAGCGCCCCTCGGGGATGAGCAGGACTGGAGGACAGGACAATTGGAACGACGAGTCGTATTGCGAGCGCTAATGGCTGCCGGCGGCGCCGCCACGTTCGCAACCACCTTGCCCAGGAGCGGCGCACCGGAAGCGAAGGCGGACGGACAAGGCCCAGCCGGGCCTCTCCGCGTCCATATCGTCATGTTCGACGGTGTCGAAGAACAGGATTTCATCGGACCCTTCGAGGTGTTCTCGCTCGCCGCGATGCTCGCCGAGCGTGGCGTGGACCTGCGGTACGTGACTACCGGTCAACCCGGAACGATCCGCGCTTCCTACGGCACCGTCGTGCAAGTCACCGAACCGTGGGCGCCCCAGAACGCCGATGTGCTCGTCGTACCCGGCGGCGGCTACACACACCGCGACGCGCCGGGCGTCTGGGCCGAGATCAATCGTGGCGTCCTACCCGAAGCCCTGGCCGCCGCGCCCCGCGCCGGACTGACGATCAGCTCATTGTGCACTGGCGCATTGCTTTTGGGCGCAGCCGGGCTGATCAACGGCCGCCCCTGCACAACCCATCACGGTGCTCTCGACACACTGAAACAACAAGGTGGCGTCCTTACGAAGGCACGCGTCGTCGACGACGGCGATCTGGTGACAGCGGGCGGCATAACCTCGGGAATCGACCTGGCCCTCTGGCTGGTGCGCCGCGAGCTGAGCGCCGAAACCGCGACCCGCGTCGAGGAGATCCTGGAATACGAGGCACGCGGGCCGATCTGGACCCGATGACCCAATCTCGATCCACCCGTTGACCCCTCCCTATCCTGATGGGGATTCAATTCGGGTTCGGAAATACGAGACGCGAAATCCTTGACACAACAAAGGATTTCGCGTCTCAGTGTGTTCGGGCACCCCGGCCGGTATTGATGCGTATCTGTCAAAGGTTCTGATTGGACGGTGGTCGTGAAAACTGGTGGTAGGGAACATGATTCGGTCTAATCCCGTGGAACCCGGCGGTCGCCGGCTGACACGGGACGACTAGCCACACCCGCAAGAATGATCGAGGCTAGGATGCTTGCGAGGGTAAGTGAGTCGACCACGTGAGGCGGCGAGCATATGGTGACCCAGGACAACGAAAGCCGATCCCTGTACCTGTCTTATCTCGGGTACTGCAATGAGCACGATTTTGACAGTATGGCGTCGTTTTATACATCGACCATCAAAGTCGATGACGTCCCTATGGATCCAGCCGCTGTTACGGCACAATTCTCTCCTCTTGTCTCCGGATTTCCTGATTGGCATTGGGAGATACGGCACCTCGTTGTCGATGGCAACTATATCGCGGTGCACTTCACGGTAACCGGTACCCATCGAGGGACTTTCCAGGGAATTGAGGCGACCGGCCGTCGGGTGACTATTTCGGAGTTCACTCTTTATCACCTCGAAGACGGCAAGTTCGCCGAGGTCTGGGACTACACAGATCTCGACGCGTTGATGAGGCAAATCGGGCAAGACGAGGCGCCGCTGACGGCCCCCACTGACGAAGCCGGTACCGCAGGTAGCTGACTTCGCACCCGTCCATTTGGTTTGACTCCAACTCCTGGAAGGCAGGCCGATGCCCCCCCACCACACCCTCGTTCTTAGAGGCACAACTTCCCGCCCTGTTGAGCAGCGGAAGAGACGCACCGGCGTTCTGGATGCTCGATCTGTTGTGGATTCCGCTCCTGGAGGCCCATCAAACCGGGGGCGTGTTTTCGGTCACCGAGCAGTGGATGCCGAAAGACTCTGGCGCACATACCAAGCACGTGCACAATGTCGACGAGTGGTTCTACGTCCTCGACGGCACCGTCGACTTCGAACTCGAGGGCGAGACGTCGTCGGGGCAAGATGGCGACTCGCTGTGGATTCCTCGGGGCACAGTGCACAGTTTCAACGTCACGAGCGATGTCTGCCGTGTGCTCAACGGCTATACCCCGGCCGGTTTCGAGCAAGTGATCAAGGGGCTCGCGCGACCGGCACCGAAGCGTGAGCTTCCCCCGAGAACTGAAGAGCCGGCGCCAGAAGACATCGCGGCAGCACAGTTCCTGTTCAGCAACTACTGGACCGCACGAGCCGACGATCCCTGGGCGAAATTCTTCGTCCGCTGATCCCGCGCCCGCATGGATAGCACGCTCAATTTCCGGTACCCACTGGAGAAAGGGGCTGATCGATCATCATGACCACGAAATCGTCCGTACAGAGCTTCACATACGATTTGGTGAGGTCGCTGCGCCTCACAACGATCTTCGGTAATCCGGGTTCGACCGAGGAGACATTTCTCAAGAACTTCCCGGATGATTTCACGTACGTTCTGGGGCTGCAGGAAGCATCTGTCATCACCATGGCGGACGGCTTCGCCCAGACCGGCCGTGCAGCCTCCTGCCGGACCCGTGTTCTTGTCCATCCCGCTCGACGACTGGAACCAGCCACTGGAAGGGCCCGCGGTACTGCGGGATGTCAGCACGACCTACGCACCCGACCCGGAGCGTCTGCGACGCTTCGCCGAGCGCATCATGGTGAGTCGGCGGCCCGCCCTGATTTTCGGGCCCGACGTGGACCGGGCCCGCGGGTGGGACGCCGGCATCGCGCTGGCGGAGAAGTTGCGGGCTGCGGTGTACAGTCCTCCGCTTCCGGATCGTGCCTCCTTCCCCGAGGACCACCCGTTGTTCCAGGGGTCGGTCGGTATGTCGGTCAAGGCCATCGGCGAACGGCTGGCCGGACACGATCTCGTCGTGGTGATCGGGGCCGAGGTCTTCCGCTACTACCCCTACGTACCCGGCGACATCCTGCCTGCCGGAACCGAGTTGCTACAGGGCTGCCATTCCGTCGACGTCACTTCCGCCGGAGACCTCGAAAAAGAGTTCCGGCTCGCGCTCGAATCCGGCACCACCACGGTCATCGTGGTGACCACCCAACCCGAGAAGGCCACACTCTGAGCGATCAGCAATTCCGGTTCGCTCGGGCTCGACCTCGTCCAGGTCGGCCGGTCACCAGACCCCATGCTCGCTGCCCACCAGCGCAAGTTGGCGCGATCGAAGGAGCCGCAGGGGGACCTGCGGCTTCTTGGGGTTCGGGCTACTTGGTGGCCGGTGGGGTGAAGGGTTGGTTGATGGTAGTGAAGTATTGGGCGGCGGCGAGGATGGCTACCGGGGCGGTGACGAGGAGTAGGCCGGCTACGGTGCCGAGGGGGGCGATGGCGGCGATGCCGCCGATGCAGCCGACGGCGGCGGCGGGGAGGAAGGGGCCGAAGAGGCCGACGATGGTGGCGGAGGCGGCTGCCGCGCCTGCTGCGCCGCCCAGGAGGCAGCCGACGGCGGCACCGCCCAGGCCGCCTACCAGGGTGCCGATGGCGGCGCCGGTGACGAGAGTGGTGCCCAGGCGGGCCCAGGCGGCTTGTTCACGGTCGTATTCGTTTTTCCAGGGCGCCTGGTTCTCGTAGGGGAGGGCGACGGGTTGGTAGACCGCGTGGTCGAGGTCGAAGCGTGGGGTGAGGACGGCAGTGCGGTTTGTGATGTCGGCGGTGATGGGGAAGACGAAATCGTCTACGCGGAAGGACAATTCGGTGCCGGCGAGGGTGGTGCCGTCGGCGGCTTTGATCTTGAAGGTGCCGTGGTCGTTAACCAGGGAGCCGGCGTCGGTGGTGACGGTCAGCGCGCTGTCGGTGCGGACTGCGGTGTAGTCGACTTGGCCGGTGGTGCCGGAGTCGGCATGCGCGGTACCGGAGTCGGCGTTGGCGGTGGCGGGTAGGGCGGTCAGGGCGGTGGCCGTGAGCAGGGCGAGGCCGATGTTCTTGTGCAAGAGGATGACTTTCAATTCGGGGTGGTGAGGATGGGGTCGTGGGTGATGCTGCGTTCGCGGACCAGCCACGAGGCACCGTGCGGAACGAGGTGATCGCGGATATCGGTGCTCAGGTGCAGCCGCGGGGCTGCCCGGGGCCGGCTTCGACGACCAGGGAGTAGAAGCGGGTGCGGATGGTTCCTTTTGCCGCGCCGTCGTTTTCGATGGTCAGGTTGCCCAGCCAATGGCGGCGCACGAGGCCCGCGGCGCGGAGTCGCTCCGCGGTGCGGCGCAGCCCGTCGGCGATCTCGGCCCGCCCGGTGTGGGTGGCGGCCCGCTGCGGATGGATCAACAGCCCGTCGGGTTCGAACTCGGCCGCCCATTCGTCGACGCGCCCGTCGTCGAGCAGGCGCAGGTGCGCGGCATAGAACTGCTGGAGGTCGACATAGAGCTGTCGGGTGCGGTCAGCGTCGGACATCGGAGCCCCGTTCGGTGGATTCGGCCCATTTCTTCGCGTTCTCGAGGGTGGACAGGGAATTGCGGCCCAGGGCGTTTCGAATGAAGGCCGTGGCATCGGCGAGGGTCTTGCCCGTGCCGAGGATCGAGGGGATCGCCTCGGTGATGAGGGCGACGGTGTGCTCGGAGGTCGCGAGCGTCCCCCCGTCGCGCGGTGTGAAACTCCAGCGACCGCGGTGCAGGGAGAGCAGCGCGGGCAGCCGCGTCTGCTTGTAGACGATGTCGCCGGAGTCGAGGACCACGCGCCACGAGGCGGTGGTGTGGACGTCACCGTCCGGTGTCCGGGTGTCCAGGCTCAGAAACTGGTGTCCGGGTACCGGTTCGGTGAGGGTGACGGCGTCGACGTGGGCGAGTCGCTCCGCCCACAGGTCGGCGCGGTCGATGAATTCCCGGACCCGCGCCGGTTCGGCGTCGATCCACAGCGAGTCCGCGAAGGTGACGGTGGCCTCGGGTCGCCGGGCCAGCGCCTCGGCCGCGGACTTGAGCGATTCGAGCTCCCGGGTCGAGTTGGTGTCGACCGCGGCCTCGATCCATTCCCGGGCTCCCGCGCTGTCGTCGGGAGAGAAGCTGTGCAGCAACAGCACTCGGCTGGTGTCGGCGTCGATCTCCTGCACCACCCATTCCCCGCTCATGGAGGCGACCGGGGGAGCGGAGACCACCTGCCGGAAGGTGATCCGGCGCTGTTCTGGGTCGAAGGTGCGGCGCGAGGTCCAGGTCTTCAGCGACTCGTTCGCGGTGGCCCACAGCCGGATGTGGTCGCCGGAGGCATCGTGCTCGAGCGTCTCCGCGTGGATGGTCGGCGGAAAGATGTTGGGCCAGTTGACGACCGAGCGCAGCGCGTCGTGCACCGCCTGGGCCGGCGCCGCGATCGTGATGGCGTGTTCGGTATGATGGAGGCTCATCCGAGCCACCTCCCAATCTCTCGGTGGCTCAGTAGTTGCCCAGTCCGCCACAGACATTGATGGCCTGCGCGGTGATCGGCGCGGCCGCGGTCGTGGTGAGATAGCCGACCAGTCCCGCGACCTCCAGCGGAGTCGAGTACCGCCCCAGCGGGATCTTGGCCTCGAACTTCTCGAGTACGGCGGCCTCGGTGGTGTTCCACACCTCGGCATAGCCGCGTCGGACCCGTTCGGCCAGTGGGGTTTCGACGTATCCGGGGCAGACGGCGTTCACCGTCACCCCGGTCTTGGCCAGTTCCAGTCCGAGCGCCTTGGTGAATCCGATGACGCCGTGCTTCGACGCCGAGTAGGGCGCGCCGAGCACCACGCCCTGCTTACCGCCGGTCGAGGCGATGTTGATGATGCGGCCGTCCTGAGCGTCGAGAATCCCGCCGTGCGACAACACTTCTCGCGTCACCCGGAAGGTTCCGGTCAGGTTGATGTCGAGCACGTCCTGCCACAGCGAGTCGTCGATGTCCCGGGTGACGCCGCCGCCGTTACGGCCCGCGTTGTTGACCAGCACCGTGACCGGTCCGAATCGCACGACCGCCGCCGCGACGAACGCCCGCACGTCGTCGGTCGATCGGACATCGGCGGCGATGCCGTCGATGGTGATGCCTTCGGCGCTCAGCTCCTCGACCGTGCTCTTGACCCTGTCCGCATCGCGGGCGTTGATGAAGACCTGATATCCGGCCAGGCCCAGCGTGCGGGCGATCTCGAGGCCGATTCCGCTGGTGGCTCCGGTGACGATGGCGTGCTTGCTCATGCGAGTGCTCCTGAGGATGGGTCGGAAGCGCCGGCGTCCTGGCCGGCCTGCTCCGCGAGGGTGGTGTTGACGAGCTCGAGAAAATCTCGAACGGTCACGGCGTCGACCACGGAACTGTCGAGAAGCTTGATCCCGTAACGGATTTCGATCTGGTTGGACAGTTCCAGGACCGCGAGGGAGTCGTATCCCAGGTCTTCGAATGAGCGGTCGGTGATGTCTCCGCTCAGGTCGATGGTCTCGTCTTCGCCGGCGACCCGCTGTAGTACTTCGCGCAGCTGGTCGGTGGTCACGGCTGGGTTGGCGGACACCATGTGCTTCCCTTCTCGGTCGGGTGCTGTTGGGGAGTGGGGTTTTCATCGGACGCCGCGCAGCACCACCGCCGAGGTGAACCCGCGCCCACCGCGGGCGAGCACGAGCGCGGCCGGTGTGGCCAGCTCACGCGGCTCCCGGACCAGGTCCAGGCGGGTGGGGCAGGGATAGTGCTCGAGGCCGGGGGTGGGCGGGATGGTGCGGCTGTCCAGCGTGAGGGCGGCCGCGGCGATATCGAGCGCCCCGCCGCCCGCGAACAGTCGTCCGGTCCCGGTCTTGGGTGCGGTCACTGGGACCCTGTGCGCGCCGAATACCGTGTCGAGCGCGGCGATTTCGTGATCGTCCTGTTCGCGGACTCCGGCCGCGTCGGCGAACACCACCCCGATCTCCCCGGGCGCGACGCGGGCGTCGGCGAGCGCGGCCCGGATGATCCGGGCCAGCGCCGGTGGCCGCGGTGAGCCGGGCCGCGGATCGAAACCGCTGGCATACCCGCTGATGTGGGCGTAGACGCGCGCACCGCGGTCGCGTGCCCGGTCCGGATGTTCGAGGACGGTCAAGGCGCCGCCTTCGCCGGGTACGAAACCCTCGGCGGTGTCGGCGAATGGCTGGTAGGCCCGTTTCGGGTCGGTGCTCGTGCTGACATTGCCCGCGGCGAGCGTGGCCAGCCAGCCCCACGGCGAGAGTACGGAATCGAAACCGCCGGTGAGCACCAGCGGGGTGCCCGCACGCACCAGCCGGCGCGCCTTACCGACCGCGTCGAGGCTGCCCGCCTGGTCGGCCACCACGACACTCGAGGGTCCGCGCGCGCCGTGCCTGATCGCGAGCTGCCCGGTGTTCACGGCGTAGAACCAGGCGAAAGACTGATACCCGCTGACATGGCGACTGCCCTGGGCCCATAGTTTCTGCAGCTCCTTCTGCCCGAACTCGAAGCCGCCGCTGGTGCTGGCGGTGACCACTCCGAGTTCGAAGTCGTCCCGGTCGTCCGGGGTGATGCCGGCGTCGCGCAGCGCGGCGTCGGAGGACACCAGGGCGTGCCGGGTGGAAATGTCGGTTTGCGGAAGCAGGCGGCCGGACAGCGGCGAGGGGTCGAAGTCGCGAATCTCCCCGGCCAGGGTGGCGGTGTACGGACTGGGATCGAAGCGGGTGATCCGGTCGATCGCCGAGCGCCCCGCGAGGGTGTTGCGCCAGTAATCCGCCACGGTGACACCGGTCGGCGCGTGGACGCCGATGCCGGTGACGGCGGGCTCCACCGTGGCCGCGAGTCCGGTCATGGCGCGACCAGCACTGCGGCACTCTGGAATCCGCCGAATCCGCTGCCGACGCTCAGCACGGTGTCGGTGCGCTGGCCGCGCGCGGTCAGCGGCACGTAGTCCAGATCGCAGCCGGGGCCCGGGTTGTGCAGGTTGGCGGTCGGCGGGATGACGTCGGTGTCGATGGCCAGCGCCGAGGCGGCCAGCTCGAGGGAGCCGACAGCGCCGAGCGAGTGCCCGATCATGGACTTGATGGAGCTCATGGGAACGCGCCGGGCATGGTCGGCCAGCGCCCTTTTCACCGCGGCGGTCTCGTGCAGGTCGTTCTGTTTGGTTCCGGAGCCGTGGGCGTTGACGTAGTCGACCGCGGTGGGGTCCACCCGGGCCTGGTTCAGCGCGGCGCCGATGGCCTCGGCCATCTCCACTCCGTCGGGCCGCAGGCCGGTCATGTGAAAGGCATTGCCGCGCGTGGCGAATCCGGCGAACTCGGCGTAGATGTGCGCGCCGCGGGCGCGGGCCCGGTCCCAGTCCTCGAGGATCAGGGTCGCGGAACCCTCGCCGAGGACGAAGCCGTCCCGATCCCGATCGAATGGACGCGACGCGTGTTCCGGGTCGTCGTTGTTGGGGCTGGTGGCCTTGATGGCATCGAAGCAGGCCACCGTGATCGGTGAGATCGGGGCCTCGCTGGCGCCGGTCACGACGATATCGGCGGCGCCCTCGCGGATCAGATCGGCGCCGTGGCCGACCGCGTCCAGCCCGGATGTGCAACCGGTGGAGACCACCGAGGTTGGTCCTTCGGCGCCGATCGTCCAAGCCAGTTCCGCGGCAATGGAACTGGGCACCAGGTAGTCGAAGAGCTGCGCCACCGCCCAGGCCGGGTCCACCAGCCATTCCCGGCCCTGATCGCTGACCAGGGAGTACTCGCGTTCCAGGCCCGTCGTGCATCCGACCGCACTGCCGATGCTGATGCCGATCCGCGCGGGGTCCACGGTGCCGAGATCGAATCCACTGTCCTGCAAGGCTTCCCGGGCGGTGGTGACCGCGAACTGGGTGACCCGATCCCAGGCCCGCTCCTCGCGCCGGCTCAATCCGTGGTCGTAGGGCCGGAAGTCGATCTCGCCTGCGATCCGGGACCGGTAGCCGCCGGTGTCGAACGAGCTGATCCGGCGGGTGGCGGTGCGGCCCGCGGTGAGCAGGTCCCAGAACTGGCCGGTGCCGACCGCTCCGGGAGCCAGTACGCCGATTCCCGTGATCGCGACCCGGCGCGGTCCGTGCGCCTTTGTTGTCTTTGCTTGCGTCCCAACGTATGCCATGTTCCATCCTTTCGAGTTCGGAACAACTGCCGGCGATCGCCACGACTTCGTGTCAGTGGCGTCGACACTCGCATCGGCTGCTGGAGGCGACGCCGACGAATGCTGGAGGACCACTGGAATCGGCTGCTCCAGCGATCCTGTAGGCGGTTGTCGGGCGGGTGTGGGCACAGTCGAGCGACGACTGTCCACCTGGAGGAGAAGTAATGACTGTGCAGCCGAATGGTTTGGCCGAACGCCGCATCGTGATCACCGGCGGTGGCCGCGGGCTGGGCCGCGTGGTGGCCGAGGATCTGCTCCGCCACGGCGCGCGCGTAGTGATCGTCGGCAGGGAATCGACTGCGACACAGTGGATTCAGGAGCATCCCGCCGGGAGCGCCGTGACTGCGGATGTCACCGACGCCGCGCAGCTGGCGGCGGCCTTCGCCGAGGCAGGCAGCAGGCTCGGCGGTGTCGATGTGGTGTTCGCGAACGCCGGCGTGAGCCGCCCCGGCCCCTTGGCGGTCACGCCGCCGGAAAATTTCATTACGGTGCTCGAAACCAATGTCGTCGGAACGTTTCTCACCCTGCAGGCGGCGGTGCCCTATCTGGCCGACTCCGGGTCCGCCCGGTTCATCGCCCTGTCGTCGGCCCTGGCGCAGCGGATCGCGCCGGGCGCGGGCGCCTACTCGATCAGCAAGGCGGCCATCGAGACCCTGGTCCGCATCGCGGCGATAGAGCTTGCGCCGCAATCCATCTCGGTGAACGCCCTGTCTCCCGGTTTCATCGACGAGGGGATGGGCCGCGATCTCATCGCGAATCCACCGGTGTGGGGCCGGTACCTACCGACCATCGCGGCGGGTAGGCCGGGGCGGGCCGAGGAGATCGCCGGTGTGGCCCGGTTCCTTGCGGGTCCGGACTCGGACTACGTCAACGGCCATGTGCTCGAGGTGAACGGCGGCCTCGCGTTCTGACGCCTGCTACCAGTGCAGGACCGCCTTGCCGTGAAAGGTCCGCTCCCGGAGTGCGGTCAGCGTGTCGTCGAGCGTGTCCAGCGGCCCGGTTCGGTTCACGGCGAGGCTCAAATCCCCTGCAGCCCAGCGCCGTCCGAGCCAGAGCAGATCGTCGGCGGCCCCGGTCCCGGCATCGAGCTCGTCGAACAGGTTCACGTAGCTCAGGCTCACCCCGGGCCGCCGATGTCCCCAATCGACCGGCAGCTCGAGCGGCGCGCGGACGGTATTGCCGAAACTCACCAGCACGCCTCGCGGTTTCAGCAGCTCGAACGCCGCCTGCAGCGTCGGTCCGCCGACACTGTCGAACACGACGTCGACCGGCCGCGGTGCGATCGGCTCGCCCTCCGGAGAGACGACATCGAGCCCGGCACCGGTGATTTCGAGCCCGGTGCCGGTGAACCGGTGCCGGACCGACAGCACCTCGGCCCCGGCAGTGTGGGCGAGTTGCGCCAGCACCCCACCGACGCCGCCACTCGTTCCGGTGACCAGCACGGTCCTGCCGATGATCGGCCCGGCCCGCCGGATGGCCGCGAGCGCCGTCAACCCGGCCACGGGCAGCGCGGCGAGATCGACGGCCGCGCCGGGGTCGTCGATGACCGCGACGTCGCGGCGCGGTACGGCGACCCGATCGGCCCACCCGTCGCCGCGCGCGAGCGCGACGACGGCCCGCGAGTGCGCCGGCCCGTCCGCGTCGGCGTCCTCGATCGTGCCGAGAATGTCCCAGCCGAGCCGGGATCCCGCCGGAAGTCGCTCCGCCCGGGTCAGCTCACCCCGGTTGATCCCGATGGCCTGCACCCGGACCAGCACCTCACCGGGCCCCGGCGTCGGCTCGTCGACCTCGATCAGCCGCGTCGGCGTCTGCCGGTCGCCGGTGGTCACTACCGCTCTCATAGCGCACCCGTCCTGTCTCGTGTCTTCACGCGATCCAGCAAAACGACTGCCGCGCAGCGCTGTCCAGCAAGCGCCGGACGCCTTCCAGCGTTCCTCCAGCGGCGCCGGAGTGCGGCTGCATCAGCGGCGACAACACTGCGAACCATGATGGGTAGAACCGTGTGGCCGCTGGCCGCCCTGTTGACCGCTGCCGCGCTGGTCGCGGGCTGCTCCCCGGGTACGGATGGCGGGGGATCGGACGGGCCGCCGGTGGCCGGCGGCACGCTGCGTTTCGCGCTGCCCTCGGAGCCGAGTTGCCTGGACCCGGGGGTGAGTCCCGCCGACGCCACCGCTCTGATCGATCGCGGTGTGGTGGATTCCCTGGTGGCGCAGGGCAATGACAACACTTTCCACCCCTGGCTGGCGAAGAGCTGGACGATCAGCGATGACCTGACGCGGTACGTCTTCACCTTGCGCGACGATGTGGTGTTCCACGACGGTACCCGGCTCGATGCCGCCGCGGTCAAGGCGAACTTCGACCGGATCGTCGATCCGAACACCAAATCCCAATGGGCGGCAACGCTGCTGGGACCGTACAGCCGGTCGACCGTGATCGACGAGCACACCGTCGAGGTGGCGTTCACCGAGCCCTTCCAACCGTTCCTCGCGGCGGCGAGCACCACCGCCCTGGGTATCCAGTCGCCGAAGAACTTCGCCGACAACGCCGGCAAGCTCTGCGATCACGTGGTCGGGTCGGGTCCGTTCACCTTCGCCGGGCATGCCGCGCAGCAGAGCGTCAGCCTGGCCAAGTTCGCCGGATACGGCTGGGCCCCGGAGACGTCGGCGCATGCGGGGCCCGCGCACCTCGATGGTGTCGAGTTCCGTTTCGTGCCGGAGAACTCGACCCGCATCGGGGCGTTGACCAGCGGCCAGATCGACGGACTGCTGTCGGTGCCCGCGCAGAACGTCAGCGACCTGAAGGCGGATCCTTCGCTCCGGTACACCCGCTACGACGCACAGGGCACCGGCTACGGCGTCTACATCAATACGCGGCGGGGCCCGTGGCAGGACCCACGCGTTCGCCGGGCGTTGCAGCGATCGACCGATGTCGACGCGATCCTGTCCTCGATCTATTTCGGCGTCTACAGCCGGTCCTGGAGCATCCTGACCCCGGCCACCCAGTTCTACGATGCGGCACTGGAGAATTCGTGGAACTACAGCACCGACGAGGCCAACCGGCTGCTCGACGAGGCCGGGTGGAACCAGCGCGACGCAGCGGGCTACCGGGTCAAGGATGGCGTCCGGCTCCGCGCGACCTGGACGACCACCAGGGCACAGGACGAATCCAACTATCGGGGTCTGGTCGGGCTGGCCATCGTCGCCTCGGCCGAGAAGGTCGGCATCGAGATCGTCCGCACCAATGTCCAGACCGGTGAGCTCTTCCAGCTCGTCGCGCGCGGCGACTACGACCTGTTCGACACCAGCTGGTCATCCAACTCGCCGGACATCATGCGCAGCTTCCTGCTTTCCACCGCCAAACCGATGGCGGGACAGAATATTTCGTGGGTGAACGACCCGCAGGTCGACGCGTGGGTCGGCAATGCCGCGCGCACCCTCGACGCGGGCGCGCAGCGCGCGGACTATGCCGCCGCCCAGCACTGGGCCATCGATCAGGCGGTGCTCGTTCCGATCTTCGTGCCCGCCAGCCAGGTCGCGACCCGCACCCGGGTGCACGGTATCGCCCCCGCCCCGGCGTCGTACCCGGTCTTCTACGATGCGTGGCTGAGCTGATGGCCGCGTTGGTGACCGTCGCCGGTGCGATCCTGCGCCGGGTCCTCGGAATCGCCGGAATCCTCACGGGGGTCGCGACCGTGACGTTCCTGGCCATGGCGCTCGTGCCCGGCGATCCGGCCTACGCCATGCTCGGCAACGCGCCCGCGACCCCGGCGACCCTGGCCGCCATCCGTGCGCAGATGGGCCTGGACGAGCCACTGCCGCAGCGGTTTCTGCACTATCTGGGCCGCCTGGCCCGCGGCGATTTCGGCGAATCCTTCCAACGACAGCAGCCGGTACTGCATGTGATCGGCGAACAGCTCACTCCGACACTGCAACTCGCCGCAGCGGCCATCACCCTCGGCGTCGCGGGTGCGCTGGTCACGGTGGTCGCGACCTCGGGGACACGCCGCGCGCCGCGGGCGATCGCCCATGCGCTGGAGCTGATCGCGGTCTCCACGCCGACCTTCTGGACCGGCACCCTGCTGCTGGCGGGCCTCTCGTTCCGCCTGCATCTGTTCCCCTCGACCGGGTCCGGTCCGGCGGCCCTGGTCCTGCCCGCGACCACCCTGGCCGTGCCCATCGGCGCGCTGCTCGCCCAGGTGATGCGGGACGGCGTGGACGCGGTCATGTTGTCCCCGTTCGTGCTCAGCGCCCGCGCCCGGGGGTTGGGTGAGCTGGACATCCGAATCCATCACGCGCTGCGGCACACGCTGCTGTCCGCCGTCACGGTCAGCGGTTGGCTGGTCGGCGGTCTGCTCAGCGGCGCGGTGCTGGTCGAGACGGTGTTCGCGCGCCCGGGTCTGGGGCGAGTTCTGTTGTCGGCGGTCACCACTCACGATTTTCCGGTTGTCATCGCGCTGGTCATGTTCGGCTCGCTGCTGTTCATCGTCGTCAATTCCGTGGTGGACCTGGCCTACCGGGTCATCGATCCGCGCTCGGCGACGCCCTCGGGGGTGGCCCGGTGACCGCGACGCGGAACGCGCGGCTCGTCCTGCCCGGCCTCATCGCAGCCGTGCTGGCGGCCTGTGTCCTCGTGCCCGGCTGGATCGCGACGCGATCGCCCATCGAGGTCGATCTCGGTCAGGCGCTGGCGACGCCCGGCCGCCACCACTTCCTGGGCACCGATCAGCTCGGACGAGACATCTTCGCGCGCATCGTCTTCGGCGCCCGCTATTCGATCCTCGTCGGTCTCACCGCGACCCTGCTGGCCGTGCTCGGCGGCACGTTGATCGGGCTGTGCGCCGCGCTCGGCGGCCGGCTCATCGACACCGTCATCGCGCGGGGGCTGGACATCGTGCTGGCGTTTCCGGGCGTCCTGCTGACGCTGTTGGTGATCGCGATGCTCGGGCAGGGGGCCGACAGTCTGATCGCGGCGATCGCCATCGCCGAATCCGCCTCATACGCCAGGCTGGTCAGGTCGCAGGCCCTGGTGGTGCGGAACGCCGACTACGTGCGGGCATCGATCGCGCTGGGCCGCTCGCCCGGATATCGGATCGCCCGCCACATCGTCCCGAACTCGCTGCGCCCGACCGTCGTGCTGGCGACCCTCGGCGTCGGTAGCTCGATCATGATCGGTTCGGCCCTGAGCTTCCTGGGGCTCGGCCCGAAAGAGCCCACCCCCGAATGGGGTTCGATGCTCGCGGCGGGCCGTGAACTCTTGTCCAAATCGTGGTGGGTGGCCGTTCCGCCCGGAGCCGCCATCACCCTCACCGTCGTCACCGTCACCGTGCTCGGCCGGGCACTGCAACAACGTTGGGAGGGCGGCCTTGCCCGTTCTGCACGTCGATGATCTGCACGTCTCCTTCGGCCGGGGCGGTGACCGGGTAGCGGCGGTGCGCGGCATCGGTTTCGAGCTCGCGGCCGGTGAATGCCTGGCGATCGTGGGGGAATCCGGGTCCGGCAAGAGCGTCACCGCCCGCGCGCTGCTGGGCCTGACCGGACCTGGCTCGACGGTCGCCGCCCGGTCCCTGCGCCTGCGCGACATCGATCTGGATCGATTGTCCGTGCGGGAGTGGCGTTCCGTGCGCGGCCGGGAGATCGCGCTGATCCTGCAGGACGCGCTGATCTCGCTGGACCCGTTGCGGCCGGTCGCGGCCGAGGTGGGCGACACGCTCCGCGCGCACCGGCTCGCGCGCTCCGCGGCCGAGCGCGCCCGCCGGGTCGACGAGTTGCTGAGATCGGTCGGCATCGACGATCCGGAACTACACAGAACCCTGCGCCCCCACCAGCTTTCGGGCGGGCAGCGGCAGCGGGTATTGATCGCGTCCGCCCTCGCGGGGCGGCCGAAGGTGATCATCGCCGACGAGCCGACGACGGCCCTCGACGCCACCGTGCAGGCCCGGATCCTGACACTGCTGGCCGCCCTGCGCGATGACGGCACGGCCCTGCTGCTGGTCAGCCACGACCTCTCGGTGGTCGCCGGAATCGCCGACCGGGTCGCGGTCATGCACGAGGGCCGCATTGTCGAACAGGGCCCGGCCGCACGGGTTCTCGGCGCACCCGAGCACCCCTACACCCGGCGGCTGCTGGCGGCGGTCCCGACTCCCGACAAACGGGGAAGGCGGCTGTCCGGGGATGGCCGGACTGCCGCGCGATCGGAACCGGCGGTCCGCGCCGACGCCGGGACCGAATCCGCGCCGCCCGCCCTGTCCGTGACGGGGTTGTGCAAGTCGTTCCGCGTGGCCCGCGGCCGGTCGGTGGCGGCCGTCACCGAGGTCGGCTTCGAGCTGCCGGTCGGCACCACGCTGGGCCTGGTCGGCGAATCCGGCTCCGGCAAGAGCACCACCGCCGCACTGGTTCTCGGCCTGCTGCGACCGGACGCCGGCACCGTCACCCTCGGCGGCCGACCCTGGAGCGCTCTGCCCGAGCGCGCCCGCCGGGCCCGGCGGGCGCAGGTCGGCGTCGTCTGGCAGGACCCGGCGAGTTCGTTCGATCCCCGCTGGGACGTCACCCGGATCATCGGTGAGGCCCTGCCCGCGCGCGGGCGCAGCGCCGCCGATCAGCGCAAGCGAATCCTGGGCCTGCTCGATTCCGTGGGTCTGCCACAAGCTTTCGAACGGCGGCGGCCCGGCGAGATGTCCGGCGGGCAGCGCCAGCGGGTGGCCATCGCCCGCGCCCTGGCCTCCGATCCCGCCGTCCTGATCTGCGACGAGCCGGTCTCCGCCCTGGATGTCACCATTCAGGCGCAGATCCTGGATCTGCTCGCGGATCTGAAAGCCCAACGGGGACTGTCGATGCTGTTCGTTTCGCACGATCTCGCGGTCGTGCAGCACCTCAGCGACTCCGTGGCGGTGATGTCCGCGGGCCGGATCGTGGAGCAGGGGAGTGTCGACCAGGTCTTCGACACCCCGCAGCACGACGTCACCCGGGCCCTGCTCGCCGCGGTCCGGCTTCAGCCGCAGAGCGAATCCACCTGCGGTCGCAGTCGACCCGCGATGAGCTCGGCCGAATAGCGCGAGGCGGCAACGATTTTCGGTGGCGGAGCCAACTCTGGAGCGCTGCGCAGCACCTTGTGGTGCAGTTGCTGCAGCGCCGGGGTGGGCTCCAAGCCCAGCTCCTCGGCCAGCCGGTGCCGCAACCGCTCGTACACCTGCAGCGCGTGCGCCTGCCGGCCGGAGCGGTAGAGCGCGATGATCAGATGCGCGTGCAGGCTCTCCAGCAGCGGCGAGCGCTGCACCATCCCGCTGAGTTCACCGATCAGTTCGCGATGGCGGCCCAGCCGCAGATCCACCTCGATGCGATGTTCCAGGATCGACAGCCGCACCTCGTTCAGGCTGGTGGCCCACATGGTCAGCACCGGACCGGGTTTGATGTCGGTGAAGACCGGGCCGCGCCACACCGCCAGGGCCGCGCGCAGCGCGCTGTCGGCGCTGTCGTCGTCCTCGGCCGCCAGTGCCATCCGGGCCAGCCGGACCTTGTCCTCGAAGACGTCGACATCGAATTCCCCGGGGCCCACATGCAGGAGGTAGCCGCGTTCGCGGGTCTCCAGCCGGGACTCGCCCCGATCCAGGTTCGAGCTGTGCTCGCCGAGGCATTTGCGCAACTGCATGACATAGGTCTGGAGCGTGGAGGCCGCCGAGGACGGCGGCGCCGACTCCCACAGTTCCTCGATGCAGTAGTCGGCCGAGATCACCCGGTTCGCGTTCATCAACAGCAGGGCGAGCAGTTGGCGCTGCTTCGGTGCGCTCGGGACTGCGCCGACACCGTCGATGCAGCACTGCAGTGATCCCAATACCCCGAATTTGATCATGTGTAGCTCCCGAGCTGTATGAAGATTTCAGCGCGCCGGAAATCCGGTCACGCTGGTCGTTCGATCGCGTAGGCGCGCAGAATCAGTCGTGCGGCGCGCGCCGAGATCTCTGCGGCCCGGTCCGGCGTGAGCGCGATGGTGCCGAAGGCCGAGGCCTGCTGGCCGTCGTGGGACAGCTGCGCGAAGAACTGGCCCGCCACCTCCGCCGGTTCGGTCGTCTCCAGAATGCCCGCCGCGGCGAGCACTTCGAGGCGATGGGCGAGCCACCCGGCGATCCGCGGCCCCTGCGCCACGGATTGGTCGGCACAGACCTGATGCAGGTCCGGGTGCCGTGCCACCTCACCGACGATCAGCCGCCGTACCGCGGACACCCGCTCGGACAGGGTCACCGCGAGGAACAAACGCCCCACCGTGACCAGATCCTCGAAGACGGTGTCCGGATTCCGCAGCAGGCGCGGATCGAGTTCGTCGGCCGTATCGGCCGCCGCCCGCACCCCGGCGAGTACCACCCGGAACAGGGTCCGTTTGTCGCCGAAGTAGTTGTAGATCGTCTGCTTGGACACGCCGGCCTGCTCGGCGATGGCCTCGACACTGGTTCGCTCGTAACCGAATTCGAGGAACGAGTCCGTGGCGGCATCCACGATCACCGACCGCTTGCTCGCCGCGCGTGAATCCAGCGCGACTGCGGCCCGGGACGAAGCTGACACCATGGGCACACTCCTTCATTCGAAATGCGATCCGATTCCACAGGCTAGCCAGCGTCCGCCGGGTGCGGAATCGTCCCGCTCGCCGTGATCGGAAGGCTTCGTCAGTATTTCATAATCTGTTACGGCACAGTCGAATTGGTGACAGGTCGGCAATCGGCGGGTGGGTGTGCCGAGGTCAGGCGGAGGCCGGGATCGAATGCCCCAGGAAGGCCGCCATATCCGCCAGGACCGGTCCCGAGCGGATCGGCGCGGCGGTGTCCGCGATCTCGGCGTACGCACAATGGAGATTAGCCACCAAACGCTCCGGTTCATTCCACGACGACCACGGATGGTCGCCCAGTCGCGCCGGATCGACCTGGCGGGCCGCCTCGAGTGGCGTCGCGCCGGACGGCATCGCGTCCCGGGCCACCGCGAGCAGCCAGTCGAGATAGTCACGGGTCTCGGTGAGGATGTGACGGCCGGCGACCTCGCCGTGGCCGCCGATGATGGTCTCGGGCGCGAGGTCCCGCAGCCGATCGATCCAGTCGAGCATGCCGTGCACCGAACCCGACAGCAGGAACGGTGTCGTGCCGGGCATGACGAGATCACCCGCGATGAGGACCCGCGCGTGCGGCGCCCACACCGCCAGATCGGCGTCGGTGTGTCCGATACCCCCGGTGAGCAGGTGGATCTCGCGCTCACCGGCGTGCAGGACGGCCCGATCACCCACCCCGACACCGGGCAGCACCAAGGGCAGGTCCCCCCAATCGATCTCGGGCCACAGGGCCCGCACCGCCCAGCCGTTGCGAGCCATCGTCGGCCGGCACCGCCGATGCGCGACGACCGGAGCCGGTGCGAACAGCGCGTTCCCCGCCGTGTGGTCCCCGTGCCAATGGGTGTTGATCACCATCGCCGGTGAGCCCGCGCCGATCCGCGTCAGCGCGGAACGCAAACCGCGGGCCCGGCTTTCGGTGCCCAGCGTGTCCACCAGAACGGATTCGCCGCCGCCGCGGACGAGCGCGGCATTGCTCACGCACCAGCCGCCGGGGCGCTCGATATAGGCGAAGACGCCGTCGGCGACCTCGTCGAGTGCACTCACCCCGACTGCCCGGCCGATCGAATGATCCGGCACAGCTGCGGATCTCCGGCCGCCACCTCGCCGACCCGGGTGCGGGTGCGGAATTCCGGATTCGAGGTCGCGCGCAGGAATGCCTCGCGGCCGGACCAGCGAGCGATATTGATGTAGACGTCCGGATCGCTCTCGGATTTGAGCAATTCGTAATGCCGGAAGCCGGGTTGCCGCGAGAAATAGTCCGCGACATCGGCATAGATCGATTCGAATCGCTCCGCCGGACCTGCCAGGCGCAGGACGTTCACGAAGACGTACTCGGACTGCTGCCCGGCCGCTACCGGGTCGGTCGTTGGATCGGACACCGATCGTCCTCACTTCTCATCGATCGAACACGTGTCTCCAGCATGTGCGCGGGATCTGCAGCGCCACTGGAGTCCCGCTGGAGTCTTGCTGGAGTCCCGCTGGAGCCGGATTGACGGTGGACTCATGAGTCCAGATATTGGACCCATGAGTCCACCGGACTTGAATCACCTTTGTGTCCAAGGGAATTGGAGCCCAATCCATGTCCACACCGTCTCCGTCGCTCGACACCACACGGTCCCGGATTTCCCGTCCGCCGGATTGGGCGGTGCTGAGCCTGCTCTGCCTGGGGCAGCTGATCGTCGTCCTCGACCTTTCGATCGTCAATGTCGCGCTGCCCGCCATCCAGGGTTCGCTCGACTTCTCCGACGCCGGACTGCAATGGGTGGTCAACGGCTACGCCATCACCTTCGCCGGCTTCCTGTTGCTCGGCGGCCGGGTCGCCGACCTGATCGGCCGCCGGCGGGTGTTCCTCATCGGCCTCACCATCTTCACCCTCGCCAGCCTGGCCGGTGGACTGGCCAGATCGTCGGAATGGCTGGTGATCGCCCGCGTCATCCAGGGTTTCGGCGGCGCGCTGCTCTCGCCCGCCACCCTGGCGATCCTGTCGACCACCTTCACCGAGGGCAAGGCACGGGCCCGTGCCACCGCGGCCTGGGGTGCGATCTCCGGGGCCGGGGCCGCACTGGGGTCGGTGCTCGGCGGGGTGCTGACCGATATCGCCAGCTGGCAGTGGATCTTCTACGTCAATATCCCGCTCGGTGCGCTGGCCCTGGCACTGACCTATCCGTTGCTCGGTGAGAGCCGGGGCGCGGCGGGTAAGCGGCTCGACGGGGTCGGCGCGGTGCTCGTCACCACGGCGCTGGTGGCGCTGGTGTTCGGTGCGGTGGACTCGCAAAACCACGGCTGGTCCGCACCCTCGACGTGGGGGCCGATCGCAGGCGCGGCCGTGCTGCTGGTCTGGTTCACGCTGCACGAGGCGAAGGTCGCGGCCGCGCCGCTGATTCCGTTGTACGTCTTGAAGATCCGGTCGGTCGCCTTCGCCAATATCGTCATGTTCTGGATCGGTGCGGCGGTGATCGCGCACTTCTACTTCCTGTCGCTGTACATGCAGAACATCCTGGGCTACAACGCCTTCCGCACCGGCATCGCGTTCCTGCCCGGCGCGGTGGCGATGACCATCGGCGCGTACTCGGGTCCGCCGCTGGTCAAGCGATTCGGGGGCGTCCGCCCGCTGCTGACCGGCGCGCCCGCGTTGAGCGCGCTCGGCTTGCTCTGGCTCGCGTTCGTCCCGGATCACGGCTCCTTCGCGCTGCATGTGCTGATCCCCCAGGTCCTGATCACCCTCGGTGCGGGCTTGGTGATGGTGCCTCTGGTCATTGCCGCCACCGGCGGCGTGGCGCCCGCCGAGGCCGGCGTGGCCTCCGGAATCATCAACACCACCAGGCAATTCGGTGGAGCCATCGGCCTGGCGGTGCTGGCCACCATCGCTGCCTCGCGGACCGGTTCCGGCAGTGGCGGCCACCCGCCGTCGCACGCTGAGTTGCTGTCCGGCTATCACGCCGCGTTCGGTGTCGGCGCGGTCTTCGCGGTGGTGGCGCTGGTGTTCACCTTCGGGCTGCGGACCGCCGCGCCGCCCGCACCGGCGGCGGCGACCCCGGCGGAGCCGGAGATCGACGCACCTGAGTCCGATGCCGCTCTGGAGACCACCGAAAGCAGTCCCGCCCGCCCGTGACCGATGCCGGGCGAGGGTCCTCACGAGTCGCCGAGGAACCTCGCCCGGTGGTCGCGCACGAACTCCTCGTAGCTGATCGGCGGTGTTCCGGTGAGTATTTCGACGTCATCGAAGATCCGGCCCCGGACCGGTCCCGCGGCGGCCCGGGCGGCGGTGACCGCGTCCGCGACCGCCGCGGGCAACCGGCGGGCCAGCCGCTCCCGCTCCTGGTCGATCGAGATCTCCCGCACGGCGATCGGCCGGCCGAGCACCTCGGCGAGAACGGCCACCTGCTCACGCGGGCTCACCGCCTGCGGGCCGCTGAGCCGCAGCACCGGTGCGCCGGCGGGGTCGGTCTCCGTAGACAGCGCCCGGGCTGCCACCCGCCCGATATCGCGGGGATCGAGGTGGGCCGCGGGCAGATCGGGCAGCGCCACCTCGACCACGCCGGTGCCGAGAATCGAAGGGATCCACGCGAATGTATTGGAATAGAACCCGTTCGGCCGCAACACGATCGACGGAATACCGGACTCGACGGCCACTCGCTCGCCCGCGGCATGCCAGCCGCCGAGCGCGCCGTCCGGATTCTCGTCCACTGCCAGCGACGAGACCGTGACCACCCGCCGCACGCCCGCCGCCGCGGCGGCCGCGACCACGGTGGCGTCCTGCCTCGCCTTCAGATGGCCGGAGGTCGCGATGAAGACCGAATCCACGCCCTCCAGTAGCGGATCCAGTGTGCGGGGAACATCGAGGTCCCCGGCCACGAATTCCACGCCCGCCACCGGGGCGGTCCGGCCGGGATCCCTGGTCAGGGCGCGGACCTTCGCGCCCTGCCGCGACAATTCCCGCACCGTCGCGGTGCCGACGATACCGGTGGCTCCGACCACGAGAATCATACGAATCATCTCCCTTGCAACGCGATTCACTGCGACGGCGGGAGCGTATCCGGCAATTCGGGCGCACGGTCGAATGCCGGATCAGCGCTCCAGAGATCCTCCAGGAGCCGTGCAGCAGCGCTTTCTACGGTCGATTCCGACGCCAAACCTCAGGAGAACTCGATGAGTCACGTCTCCACACCGCTGATCCCCGCTCCCGGTGAGACCCTCGACAACACCGATTCCGGTGGATCGCCCGCACACATTCTCGGCCTGGTCTCCGGGGCCCGCCGCGCCCAGGTGGTGCTGGCCGCGGTGGAGCTGGACCTGTTCACCGCACTGGCCGAAAAAGAGCTTCCGGCAGCCGAAATCACCGCGATCACCGGAATTCAACCCGAATGGTCGCGCGATTTCCTCGATGCCGTCGCCACCACCGGACTGCTCATCACCGATCACGGTCGTTACGCGAACAGTCCCGATGCGCACCGTTATCTGGTACGTGGCCGCCCCCACTATCTCGGCGGATTCCTGCGTTTCCTCGACAAGACCCTGCATCCGGCCTGGACCGGGCTCGCCGTCAGCCTGAAATCCGGGAAGCCGGCCAATTCCGATGCGGCGGACGGTGATCCATACGGCACCCTGTTCACCGACGCCGACGATCGTCGCGCCTTCTTCGAGGCGATGGATGTGCTCAACGCCCCCATCGGCGCGGCGCTGTCCCGGCTGGACTGGTCCCAGCGCACCACCTTCGCCGATATCGGCGGCGCGCGCGGAAATATCGCCGCGGAACTGGTGCGAGCCCACCCACACCTCACGGCACAGGTCTTCGACCTGCCCGAGGTCGAGCCCGAATTCGACGCCCACATCACCGAACTGGGGTTGACCGACCGGATCGCCTTCCGGCCCGGTGACTTCTTCACCGATCCGCTGCCCAGCGCCGATGTGCTCATTTTCGGGCACGTCCTGCACAACTGGCCCGTCCATCGGCGGCAGCAGCTCATCGCCGCCGCCTACGCGGCGCTGCCGGAGGGCGGCACCATCGCGATCTACGACCCGGTGCTCGATCCGGTCAGCCCCACCCCACCGGCCCTGCTCGCCAGCCTGAACATGCTGGTGTGGTCCTCCGGCGGCAGCGAGTACACCGTCGCGGAGGCCGAAACCTGGCTGCGCGCCGCGGGATTCGTTGATATCGCCGCGGCTCCGCTCGGTCCGACATCCACGCTCATCACCGGCGAAAGGCCACATCATGGCGGTGCCACTGCAGCGATCGCCGAATAGCACTCGGGATCTGGTGCTGGGCTGGCTGTCCCGCACCTCGACCGGGTACGACATCGATCCGGACAGCGTCGATATCTCGCTGCCGCGCAACGGTTTCTCGGCGGAGACCATTCAGGTGACCGCGCGCGATATCGCGGGCGGCACCCACCGTTCGATCATCCGGGTCGGCGCCACCGGAGAGCGGATCTATCCCACCGAATCGATTGTGGCGCAGGCCGATGCGCTGCGGGCGGTCCGCCGCCACAGCGATGTGCCCGTGCCCGAGGTGCTGGCCGTCGAACCCGATGCCACCGTGCTGGGCGCACCGTTCTTCCTGATGGAGTTCGTCGACGGCCGGGTCCCGCCGGACTTTCCGTCCTACCACCGGTCGGGCTGGGTCGCCGACCTGGTGCCCAGCGAACGCACGGCGGTCTGGTGGGCGGCCCTGACCGCGCTCGAACGACTGCATTCGATCACAGCGGACACCGCCGATCTGCCCGATCTGGGTCCTGCGGGTCCCGCTGCGCAGGTGCGGTATTGGAGCGATGCGCTGGACTTCTATCGCTGCGCGGACGATCCGGTGATCCGGCGGGCCCAGCGGTGGCTGGCGGGCAATATCCCGGTTCACCGGTCGCCGTACGTGCTGCTGTGGGGTGATGCCAGGCTCGGCAACATCATCTACCGCGATACCGAGGTCGCCGCCCTCGTCGACTGGGAGATGACCGGATACGGCGAGCCCGAGAGTGATCTCGCCTGGTTCCTGTACCTGGACCGGCACCTGAGCCGGGGGATCGGCGCACAGCGACTGTACGGGCTGCCCGACCGGGACCGAACCGTCGAGGCGTACGCCGCGCTGTCCGGCCGGACCCTGCGCAATCTCACCTTCTACGAGGTGCTGGCCGGATTCAAATTCGCGCTCATCACCGCGGCGGTGACGCGCCGCGCGGCGCGCACCGGACTGCCCTCGGATACGCCATTTCCCTTGCACCGCAATGCGGTAGCCCTGCTCGACGAAACCCTGGAGGCGCTATGACCATCAGATTGTCCATCCTCGACCAGGCTCCGGTCCCCGAGGGCACGCTCCAGTCGCAGGCTCTGGCCAATTCTCTCGACCTCGCCCGCCACGCCGAACGCTTCGGCTACACCCGCTACTGGGTCGCCGAACACCATGCCATGTACTCGCACGCCATCTCGGCGCCCGAGATCCTGGTGACCGCGATCGCCTCGGCGACCTCGACGCTGCGGGTCGGATCGGGCGGGGTGCTGCTCACGCACTACAGCCCGTTCAAGGTGGCCGAGACGTTCCGGACGCTGACGGCCCTGCATTCGGGCCGCATCGACCTCGGCATCGGACGGTCCACGGGCGCGGACGAGGTCGAAACCCTCGCACTGCGACCGGTGCCCGAGGCCGGACGCGGACCGTCGATCGACGCGAAGGTCGAACAGCTGCGCGCGTATCTGGCCGGCTCCCCGGCCGTCGACGGGGCGCGCCGCGCCCCGCTCGCGGTCCCGCTCGACGCGCCCGCACCGGATATCTGGCTGCTGGGCAGCAGCCCCGGGAGCGCCGTGTCGGCGGGCCGGGCCGGCATCGACTACGCGTTCGCGCATTTCATCAATCCAGGGGCGACCCGGGAGTCCATCGAGGCGTACCACCGGCTCGCGCCCGGGCGGTCGCCGATCGTCGCGATCACGGCGGTGGTCGCCGATACCGAGGCCGAGGCCGCGCGACTGTACTCGGCCCAACGCGCGGTGCGTAATCGGTTGTTCCGCAACGATGTCCGGCCGATTCCGGAGCCGGACACCGCGTTGGCGGAGCTGGCCCGCTACGGCGACATCCTCGAAAACGAGAATTTCGAATGGCCCCGGTACTTCTGGGGCACGCCCGCCCGCGTCGGTGACCGAATCCGTTCGCTCGCCTCGAGTCTCGACGTCGAGGAGATCATCGTCGTCACCACGGTGCACGACCATCAGGCGCGGGTGCGCAGTTATGAACTCCTGGCCGCCGAGTTCGCGCTGCCGGCCGCCACCTCTTCACTCCAGGACGTGACGCGATGAAGTTCGGCATCAACCTCTTTCCCACCGTCGGCCCGCACGACCAGGCGCCGGTCGACTACTACGATCACGCGCTGTCGATCGCGGTCTATGCCGAAGAGCTCGGCTACCACCACGTCAAGACCGTCGAGCACTACTTCTTCGAATACGGCGGCTACAGCCCGGATCCGACCACCTTCCTGACCGCCGTCGCCGCCCGGACGGAGCGGATCCGGTTGATCACCGGCGCTGTGGTGCCCGCGTTCGATCATCCGATCAAACTCGCGGCGCGGCTGGCGGTGCTGGACAACATCAGCCACGGGCGGCTCGATGTCGGTGTCGCACGTGGATTCCTGCCGGACGAGTTCGCGGCTTTCCAACTGTCCCTGGATGATTCGCGGCCACGGTTCGACGCCACCGTGGCGGCGATCGTCGAGCTGTGGACGGGATCCGACGTGACCATCGACAACGGCTTCCACTCGTTCGGGCCGGTGACGCTGCAGCCGCGTCCGTTTCAGAGTCCGCACCCGCGCATCCTGGTGGCCACGGCGATCACCCCGGAGTCCGCCGAGCGGGCCGGTGCGGCCGGGTACGGGCTGCTGCTGGTGCCGTCGATCAATCCGCGGGAGAAGGTGCAGGACATCATCGCCAGGTATCGGGTGGCCCGGGAGGCCGCCGGATTCGACCCCGCCACAGCCGAAGTGCATCTGAGCTACAGCTCGTTTCTCGCCGACGACGCGGACGAGGCGCGCAGCCTCGGCGAGCAGTTCGCGAACACCAACCACCGTGCGCTGGCCCGGGCCGTCTCCGGCTGGTCGACCGCCCGCAGCACCCAGTACGAGGGGTACGAGAAGATCGTCGACCGGGTCGCGGGCGGGACCTTCGCCGCCCAGCTCGCCGCCGACAAGACCATCGTCGGGACGCCGGCCCAGGTCGTCGATCAGATCGCTCGTATCCGAGAGGCGTTCGGCGACGTGACGATCAGCCTGCAGACGCCGCCCAGCACCGCGCCCGAGGCCGTCGTGCGGCGCTCGGTGCAACTCTTCGCCGAGGACGTGCTGCCGCACTTCTCGACGCCCGTCGCACTCGACGGCACAGCTCCCGGCGTCGCGGCCGCGGCCGTCGCGCCGGGCCGATAGAAAACACCCGCACCAGAAGGAGTTTCGAGCATGGCGCTCTTCGCCGTTTTCACCAAGCAGCACCCCATCGGCATCAGCGCCGACGAATTCCGGCACCGGCTGCCGGAGGGATTCGCCCACCACGTCGATCTCGTGAAGCGTGGCATCATCAAGCACAGCTGGATCATTGCCGGACAGTCCGGCGGGCTGAATGTCTACGAGGTGGCCAGCCACGAGGAACTCACCGACGCGCTGTACGGCAACCCGCTGTCCTCGCACCTGGAGTTCGAGGTCTTCCCGCTGTCGGACCCGGGTGGGTTCGATGTCGACGAATTCGCCACGCGGGACTAGGACATGCGAAAGCGGGGTGGTCACCGATCGGTGACCACCCCGCTTTCGTGCATGCGGCTATCGGCCGCGGGCCAGGAATGTCTCGACGACGGAGCTGAACTCGGGCGCGTTGTCGACCCACGGATAGTGGCCCGCTCCCGCGATCGACACGTGCGTCGCAACCGGGAACAGTGCGGCGGCGGCGTTTCCGGCCTCCACACCGGTCAGCGCGTCCGCGGCGCCCGTCACGACCAGGACGGGTGCGGTGACCTGCCCGAACGTCGGCAGGAAGCGTTCGGGCTCGGTGCGATCGCCATTGCCGTGGAAGTGCTTCCACGCCTCGAGCGAGAACTGCTCGCGCTGTGTCGCGGCATGCGCGCGCTGCCGCTCACCCCACCCGCCGTACGCGGCCGGGACATAACGGTCAAGTAGGTCGAGCACAGCCTCGGGCGGATCCTGCGGCCCGGCCGCCGCCAATTCCCCGGCGGCGGTTCGCACCTCGTCGAACCACGGCTCGTCCGCGCGGGCATTCAGCAGGCTCCCGATATCGCCACCCCCGCCGAAGAAGTCCGGTCCCGGCACGACCAGCACCAGCCGGGACACCCGATCCGGATGGTGCCCGGCATACACGGCCGCCACCACCGCCCCCGACGAATGGCCGAGCACATCGATCGTCTCCACCCCGAGATGGGATCGCAGCGCGTCCACATCGCGGGCGAGCGACGGATACGCGTACTTGGCCGGATTGTCCGGGGCTGCAGTGGATCCCGTGCCCCGCGCGTCGTACCGGATCAGGGTCCGGCTCTCGGCGAGCCCGCCGAGGTCTTCGAGATACCGCGAATCCCGCGGTCCGCCCGGCACCACCACCAACGGCGGCCCCGATCCGATCGCCTCGAACGCCAGCTCGGCCCCATCGAACGACACTGCGGTGCCATGAGTCGAAGTAGTCATAGCCCGAACCTACGAACCCCGGGTCCACTCTCCCTACGCCCTCGCTACAGCCCTGCTGGAAGCCTCGCGGCAACTCTGTCAGGCGACGACGGAACGTTGTGGGACGCCGACGTATTGGCTCAGGGGGCGGATCAGGGCGTTGGAGGCGCCCTGTTCGATGATGTGGGCGGTCCAGCCGGTGATGCGACTCATGACGAATATGGGGGTGAAGGACTCGATGTCGAAGCCGAGCAGGTAATAGGCGGGGCCGGTGGGGAAGTCGAGGTTCGGCTTGATGCCGGTGGCCTCGTTCATCGTGCGTTCGAGGATCTCGTACATCCGCACCCAGGCGCCGCCGTCGGTGGCGGCGGCGATGTCGAGGAAGGCCTTTCTCATGGTGGGCACCCGGGAGTCACCGTTCTTGTACACCCGGTGGCCGAAGCCCATGACCTTTTCCTTTTGGGACAGCTTGTTGCGCATCCACTCCTCGGCCAGCGCCGGATCGCCGATCTCGAGCATGTCGTGCATGACCGCCTCGTTCGCCCCGCCGTGGAGCCGACCCTTGAGTGCGCCGATGGCGGCGGTGACTGCGCTGTAGATATCCGAGAGTGTCGAGGTGACCACGCGGGCGGCGAAGGTGGAGGCGTTGAAGCTGTGCTCCGCGTACAGGATCAGCGAGACCTCGAAGGCCTTCACCAGTTCAGGTGCCGGGATCTTGCCGAAGCACATGTTCAGGAAGTTCTCGGCGAAGCCCAGATGTGAGTGCGGCGCAATGGGATCCAGGCCGCGGCGGCGGCGGTGATCGGCGGCCACGATGGTCGGCAGCACCGCCATCATGCGAAGTGCCTTGGCGCGGTTGGCTTTCGTAGAGTTGTCGTCCTCAGCGGGATCTTCGGCGCCGAGATAGCTGATGGCGGTGCGTACCACGTCCATGGGGTGGCAGTTGTCGGGCAGCTTGGCCACCAGCGACAGCAGCGAGCGGTCCGCGCGCCGCGAGGCACGCTCCTGCTGCAGGAACTGGGCCAACTGGGTGTCGTTGGGGAGTTCTCCGTACCAGAGCAGGTAGGCGACCTGTTCGAAGCTGCAGTGCGCGGCCAGATCCTGGACCGCGTAGCCGCGGTAGGTCAAAGAGTTGGTTTCCGGCACCACCTTGGAGATCGCTGTGGTGTCGACGACGACGCCTGCGAGACCCTTGTAAATGGTCGGTATCGCGGTCTCCGTCATTACTGATTCCTTCCCAGTGTGAAATTGAAGATGTCGGAATCGAATTCGTTGTAGCGCTCGTACTGCAGCAGCTCGTAGAGCCGGCTGCGGTGTTGCATACGATCCAGTAGCCCGGACTGGGTACCGGTCGCCGCGATCTCCCGCAATCCGGCTTCAGCGGCGAACATGGCCAGCCGCAGCGTGGTCACCGGGTAGATGACCGCGTTGTAGCCGATCGACTCGAGCGTCTGGGCCGGAATCAGTTCGGACTTCCCGAACTCGGTCATGTTGGCCAGCAGGGGAATCGAGATCGCGGCCCGGAACCTCTCGAAGTCGGTCTCGGTGTGCAGCGCTTCGGTGAAGATCAGGTCGGCACCGGCGTCGGCGTAGGCCTTGGCCCGGTCGATGGCCGCGTCCATGCCCTCGATGCCCGCGGCGTCGGTGCGCGCACAGATCACGAAGTTCGGGTCCCGGCGGGCAGCCACGGCCGCACGCAGGCGGCGCACCATGTCGGCGGTGGGCACCACGGCCTTGCCGTCGAGGTGGCCGCAGCGCTTGGGATTCACCTGGTCTTCGAGGTGCAGGCCGGCGATGCCGGCGTCCTCCATGACCGTGACGGTGCGCGCGGCGCTCATGGGTTCACCGAATCCGGTGTCGGCGTCGATGAGCACGGGCAGGTCGGTGACCCGGGCGATCTGCTGACCGCGCCCGGCCACCTCGGTCAGCGTGGTGAGCCCGATATCGGGCAAGCCCAGATCAGCGGAGAGCACCGCGCCGGAGACGTAGACGCCTTCGAAGCCGATCTCCTGAATCAGCTTGGCCACCAACGGATTGAACGCACCGGGGAACCGCTGAATTTTGCCGGAGCGCAGCCCCGCTTTGAATGCTGCGCGCTTGTCTGCGGCCGAGGTGGCGGCGGCGAGCAGGCCGGTCATCAGAACAGCCCCTTGGGTGACCGGGGCGCGCGGGCGAACACGTCCGACGAGACGGTGAACGTGAGCTCCGACAGCTCGTTCGCGGACAGCTGGCCCGCACGCTGGGCCACCTCGAGGAAGCGGTCCTGCTCGGCGGGCGCGATGACACCCTCGGCGAGAGTACGGAACTTGGCGATGTATTGATCCCGGGCGAAGGGACGCGCACCGAGCGGATGCGCATCGGCGACGGCCAACTCGTCGATGATCACCTCACCGCTCTTCAGCGTGACCTCGGCGCGGGCGCCGAACGCCTTCTCGTTCGGGTCTGTCGAGTGATAGCGCCGCGTCCACTCCGGATCCTCGGCGGTGGAGATCTTGTTCCACAGCTCGATCGTGTCCGGACGCTGCGCGCGCTCCGGCGCGTAGGAGCGCTCGTGATGCCAGGTGCCGTCCTGCAGCGCCACCGCGAAGATGTACATGACCGAGTGGTCGAGGGTTTCGCGAGAAGCCTTGGGGTCGAACTTCTGCGGATCGTTCGACCCGGTGCCGATCACGTAGTGGGTGTGATGGCTGGTGTGCAGCACGATCGACGCGATCTGGTCCAGGTCGCCGATCCGCTCCCGCATTCGCCGCGCCAGATCGATCGGGGCCTGGCTCTGGTACTCGGCCGAGTGCTCCTTGGTGTAGGTATCGAGAATCCCGCGCTTGGGCTCACCCGGACCCGGCAGCGGCACCGAGTATTCCGCGTTCGGGCCGCCCAGCAGCCACGCGATCACACCGTCCTCGCCCTCCCAGATCGGTGCGGGCGCGCCCTCGCCGCGCATGGCGCGATCCACGGCCTCCACGGCCATCTTCCCGGCGAAGGCCGGTGCATACGCCTTCCAGCTCGAGATCTCACCCTTGCGGGACTGACGGGTCGCGGTGGTGGTGTGCAGCGCCTGACCGACGGCCTGGTAGATGGTCTCGGTGTCCAGGCCGAGCAGGGTGCCGATACCGGCGGCCGCCGACGGGCCCAGGTGGGCGACATGGTCGATCTTGTGCTCGTGCAGGCAGATCGCGCGCACCAGGTCGACCTGGATCTCGTAACCCGTTGCGAGACCGCGGATCAGGTCGCGGCCGGTGCGTCCGGTGTGCTGCGCCACGGCCAGGATCGGCGGGATGTTGTCGCCCGGGTGCGAGTACTCGGCGGCCAGGAAGGTGTCGTGGAAGTCGAGTTCGCGCACCGCGACCCCATTGGCCCACGCCGCCCACTCCGGGGAGTACGAGCCCTCGACCCCGAATATGGTGGCGCCCGGCCGGTAGGGGTGGGCCAACGCCTGCGCACGGGCATTGGCGACCGGGCGGCGGGCGATCGAGGCCGCCGCGACCGCCGCATTGTCGATGATCCGGTTGACGATCATCGCCTCCACCTCCGGAGCGACCTCCACGGCATCCGCGGCAACCTCGGCGATCCGCCAGGCGAGGTGCTCCTCTCGGGGGAAGTGCTCGGCGGAGCGGTGGGTGCGGACGAGATGGTGCTTCACTGTCGGAGTCCTCCAGGGCGTCGATTTCACCGGTACATTTCGCACGCTACACAGCGCTGTATTCGACTGGAATACCCCGCAAATGCCGATTTTTGTGGAACCATCCCGTGAATTTGTAAAAGTTGTGAAAATGGGAATTGCTAGATTGAACCCATGCAGAAGATGTACGCGGGTGCGCGATTGCGCACGGTCCGGGAACAGCGGGGGTTCACCCAGTCGGCCTGGGCCAAGGCGCTCGGGCTATCCGTGAGCTACGTCAACCAGCTCGAGCACGACCAGCGCCCGCTGACCGTGCCGGTGCTGCTGCGCCTCAATGCCCGGTTCGACCTCGATATGGGGTTCTTCGCCGCGGACACCGATGCCCGGCTCATCGCCGACCTGCAGGATGTCTTCGCCGAGGACCCCGAGGGCGCAACCATCACCACCGCCGAGATGGACGACCTCGTCGCCCGCGTCCCGGCGGCCGCGCGCCTGCTGGTCGGCCTGAACCGGCGACTGCGCGGGGCCACCGAGCAGCTGGAGCGCTTCTCCGCCGGAATCGACGGGGATGCAAGAGGTTCCGCCGCCTTGCCCTATGAGGATGTGCGCGACTACTTCTACGATCGCCGCAATCACATTCCGGTTCTCGACAGCGCGGCCGAGGAACTGTTCGCGTGCAACGGTCTGAGCCTGGGCGGGCTGGATCTGCAACTGAGCCGGTTGCTGCGCGAACAGCACGGCATCGCGGTGACGATCCGCACCGACGACCCCGACAAGCCCGGGCCCAAACGGGTCTACGATCCGGCCGCCCGGGTACTGACACTGGCTCGACGGCTCACCCCCGGGCAGCGTGCCTTCCAGTTGGCCACGCAGCTGGCCTTTCTGACCCAGGCCGAGCCCATCGCCGCATTGATCGACGAAGCCGAGGCCATGCCCGGGCACTCGCGCGGGCTGCTCCGCATCGGGCTGGCCAACTACTTCGCGGGCGCGCTCGTCCTGCCCTACACCCAGTTCTGGGATGCGGCCGAAACCCTGCGCTACGACATCGAATTGCTGGCCGCGATGTTCGAGGTCGGCTTCGAGACCGTCTGCCATCGCCTGTCCACGCTGCAGCGCCCGGGCAGGCGCGGGGTGCCGTTCTTCTTCGTGCGCACCGACCGCGCCGGCAATATCTCGAAGCGGCAGTCCGCCACGGCCTTCCACTTCTCCCGGGTGGGTGGCAGCTGCCCGCTGTGGGTGGTGCACGAGGCGTTCTCGACGCCGGGGAGCATCCGCACCCAGATCGCGCAGATGCCCGATGGGCGCAACTATCTGTGGCTGGCCCGGACCACGGATGAGCGGACACCCGGATACCTCTCGCCCAAAAGAGATTTCGCCATCGGGCTGGGCTGCGATCTGGCCTATGCAGACAAGCTCGTCTACTCGAGCGGACTTGCCGTCGACGACCCGAGTACGGCGGTCCCGATCGGCGCGGGCTGCAAGGTGTGCGAGCGCACCGACTGCGCCCAGCGCGCCTTCCCGCAGCTGGGTCGCCCGATCCGGGTGGACGACAACAGTTCCCAGCACATTCCCTACGTGCCGACTGTGGCGTAGCGGTCAGGCGCTCAGGGGCGCGCGCAGTTCGGCGACGCTGTGACCGACCGCGGTCAGGTGCGCGACCGGCAGCAGCGTGGTCTGCTGCGCCAGCTGCCCGGTGATGCGCGCGGTGCGGTCCTTCGTGGAACCGCTCGCCCCGACGTCACGCCGGGGCGCCCGCGGTGCGGAGCGCCCCGGCGCGCGGTCAGCGCAGCGCCTGTGCCGCCGCGACCAGATTGCGCAGCGAAGCGGTCACCTCATCGGTGTGACGCGTCTTCAGACCGCAGTCGGGGTTGACCCAGAGCCTTTCGGCCGGAACGGCTTTCAGTGCCAGACTCAGCGACTGCTCGATCTCGTCCGGGCTCGGCACGCGCGGCGAGTGGATGTCGTACACGCCCGGTCCCACACCCAGGTCGAAGCCTGCGGCCGTGAGGTCGTCGAGCACCTCCATGTGCGAGCGCGCGGCCTCGATCGAGGTGACGTCGGCGTCCAATTCCGCGATGGCGCCGATGATCTCGCCGAACTCCGAGTAGCACAGGTGCGTGTGGATCTGCGTGGCGTCCGCGACGCCGGAGGTCGCCAGCCGGAACGCGTCCACCGCCCAGCCGAGGTAGGCGGCCTGGTCGGCGCGGCGCAGCGGCAGCAGTTCCCGCAGCGCGGGCTCGTCCACCTGGATGATGCCGATACCCGCGGCCTCGAGATCCACCGTCTCGTCCCGGATCGCCAGCGCTATCTGGCGTGCGGTGTCCGCGAGCGGCTGATCGTCGCGGATGTAGGACCACGCCAGGATGGTGACCGGCCCGGTGAGCATGCCCTTGACCGGCTTGGCGGTGAGCGTCTGCGCGTAGGTGCTCCAGCCGACCGTCATGGCCGCAGGGCGCACCACGTCGCCGAACAGGATCGGGGGCCGGACGCATCGGGTGCCGTAGGACTGGACCCAGCCGTTCACGGTGGCGGCGAATCCGTCGAGCTGCTCGGCGAAGTACTGCACCATGTCATTGCGTTCGGGCTCGCCATGTACCAGCACGTCCAGGCCGATTTCTTCCTGCAGCGCAACGACTTCGGCGATCTCTGCTCGCATCCGCGCGTCGTACTCGGCCTGATCGATCTCCCCGCGGGAGAGCTCCGCGCGCGCCACCCGGATCCGGCCGGTCTGCGGGAACGAGCCGATCGTCGTGGTCGGCAGCAGGGGCAGGTTCAGTCGCTGCTGCTGGACCGTCCGGCGCTCCGCAGCCGGGGCACGCCGGACGTCGGTTGCACCGGCCAGGCGGGCCCGCACGGTCGCGTTGTGCAGCCGCGTGTCGGATCGCCTGTCCCGCGCGGCCGTTCGTGCGATCTCCAGCTGTTCGCCGACCGCGTCCTGCCCCTCATGCAGGGCGCGCGCGAGCATCCGGATCTCCGCGATCTTCTCCGCGCCGAAGGCCAGCCACGAGCGCAGCCGGGGCTCCAGTGCGGTCTCGGCGTCCAGGCTGTAGGGAACATGCAGCAGCGAGCAGGAGCTCGATACGGCGACCTGGGCACCGCCCTCGCGCAGGGCGGCCAGCCCGGGCAGCGCGCGATCGGGATCGACGCGCCACACGTTGTAGCCGTCGACGATGCCGGCCACGACGAGCGTGTCCCGAAGCGACTGCGCCGCAACCACATCCGCGTCGCCGCCCGCGACCAGATCGACCGCGATACCCTCGACACCGGTCGCCGCCAGCACCGGTAGTGCCTCACCCAAGCGGCCGAAATACGAGGCCACCAGGAGCGCCGGCCGTGCGGATGCCTCGGCCAGCCGGCGATAGACGGTGTGCACCAGCGCCAGTTCGGTCTCGCTCAGATCGGTGACCAGCACCGGTTCGTCGAGCTGCACCCAGCGCGCGCCCGCCTCCACCAGCAGGCCCAGCAGCCGCTCGTACAGCGGCAGCAGATCCGGCAGCCGGTCCAGCAGGTCACCGCCGTCCACCGACTTCGCCAGTTTCAGGAACGTGATCGGTCCGACGATCACAGGACGGGCCGGAACACCCAGTGCCAGCGCCTCTTTCAGTTCGGCCAGCGGCTTGGCCGGATGCAGTGAGAACTCCGTAGCGGCCGAGAGCTCCGGCACCAGGTAGTGGTAATTGGTGTCGAACCATTTGGTCATCTCCAAGGGCGCGACCTCGGCGGTGCCGCGCGCGGCGGCGAAGTACCGGTCCAGCTCGTCCTCGATGCCGCGCACCCGGTCGGGCAGCGCGCCCAGCAGCACCGCGGTGTCGAGCACATGGTCGTAGTACGAGAAGGTTCCCACCGGAACCGAATCCAGGCCGGTGTCGCGGATCCGCACGAGCTGTGCGGCACGCAGACCCGCCGCGACATCGTGCAGCGCGGCGGCGTCGATCCGCCCCGCCCAGTACGACTCGACCGCGCGCTTGAGCTCGCGGTTGGGCCCGATGCGCGGCAATCCGAGCACCGTGGCGGTGAAAGTGTTGTCAGGGTTCAGCATTGATGAACTCCTTGGTCAGTAGCCGATGGCCGCCGCCCTTAAAGAACGCACGCTGACGGAGCCCGCAAAGCATCGATCCCGTGCCCAGGTCCCACTCGGCGTACCGCCCAATCCACGAGGCGACGACCGCCGGATACGGCGTATCCGGCACAACGGGCAGGTCTTCGGACTCGTGGGCATCGACCCGGAAGGGTCGGCCCCGGCGCTCGAGGCCGGGGTTTGTCCTACTGGCCGTCGCTTCCCAGGCATCATTTCTTGCGCCCAGTGCGAATGACGGCTGTCGTTCCCACTCACCGCTGCGGGACAGTCCCGGATTCTCACCGGGTTCCCTCTCACCCGCTCGGCACGCGAACGCGCCGCCGGGCTTCGACGCCATCGGATGGATCAGGGGCTCCTCGACTCCACCTCCGGCGAACCAGCTGCGATGGCGAATATAGCGAAGGTTCTCACGAACCCGTTGCGCGGCCGGTGCGATCCCATCAGCTGGACGGTCGAGCGCACCCGGATTGACCAGCGTGGATGTGCCCTCGTATGGTTGTTCGACGATGTCCTGAGGAATCCGGTGCAATTCCGGAGCGGTCGCGCCACTGTGAGCATCCCGGTAGGGGTGCGAGTCAGACCCTCGCATCGTGAATTCGATCGACTGTGGGGACGCGAAATCCCCCTGACTCAAAGGGGTCACCGTGGCTACGTCCTACGCTCCTCGTTCCGGTCTCGGCACCGGCGCTCTCGCCCTCCCCACCACCGCCCTGTGGCTGGTCGGCACCACCCTTCTCGCGCTGCTGGCGATCTACTTCATCGGCATCGACCAGGGTGCGGTGTCGATCTTCGGCAGTGACATGCACGTCCACGAGTTCGTGCACGACGGACGGCATTTCCTCGGGTTCCCCTGCCACTAGTCGCGGGAATCGAGTCACCACAATGGAAAAGCGAATCATCGGCCGAGGAGTCCTGCTGGGCGCACTCGGCGGATTGCTGGCGTTCGTCTTCGCCCGGATCCTGGCCGAGCCCATCATCAACCGGGCCATCGACTACGAATCCGGCCGCGACGACGCGCAGATGGCCCTCGACAAGGCCGCCGGAAAACCCATGGCCGACATGGGCCCCGAACTCTTCACCCGCACCCAGCAGGAGAACATCGGGCTGGGCTTCGGCGTGATCGTGTTCGGCGCGGCGCTGGGTGCGCTGTTCGCGGTCGTCTACTTCCTGGTGCTGCGCAAGGCCGGCAAGATCGCCCCCCGCAATCTGGCGCTGCTGGTGTCGGGCGGCATGTTCCTGGTGCTGTACGCGGTGCCGTTCCTGAAATACCCGGCCAACCCGCCCTCGATCGGGCATCCGGAGACCATCAAGGAACGAACGGCGCTGTTCGTGGGCATGATCGTGATCAGTGCGGTCGCCCTGCTCGCCGCTATCTGGCTGGGCCGCAAACTGGCGGCACGGCTGGGCAACTGGACCGCCACCATCGCGGCTTCCGCAGCCTTCGTGGTGGTCATGGGCGCGGTCATGGCCTTGCTCCCCTCCCTCGGGAAGCTCTCGGCCAATAAGGAGTACGGCGACTTCGCCACCGAAACCCCGCAGCCGCTGAAGGATCCGTCCGGAACGATCGTGTACCCCGGCTTCCCCGCCGACGATCTCTATCACTTCCGGCTGTATTCCTTCGCCGCCCAGCTGATCCTGTGGGCGGTCATCGGCGTCGGCTTCGCCTGGCTCGCCCCGCGCCTGCTCGGCGACCGCTCGACCACCACCGAACTGGCCGCATGAGTGCGGTCACCCGCCTCGCCCTGGTGACGCACGCGATCACCGACGCCGTGCAGGCCGCCCGCTTCCCGGCCGACGAACCGCTCAACCCGCTCGGGTCGCGGTCGGTAGAGAAAGCGGGCGGCCTCCCCGGCCTCGAACCCGCCGACGTCTACCACGCCCCGGAAATCCGTACGGCCCAAACCACTCACGGTCTGAGCCTGACCGGAACTCCCGAGCCGGCCCTCCGGGATATCGACCACGGCACGTGGAGCGGCCGGTCGATGGACGCACTCCCGCCCGACCAGCTGATGGCCTGGCTCACCGATCCCGCCTACCGCGCCCACGGCGGCGAATCCATCATCGGCCTCCTCGACCGCGTCGGCTCCTGGCTGACCTCGCTGACCGGCCGCGGCGACCGCATCGTCGCGATCACCCACCCCGCCGTGGTCCGAGCCGCGGTGCTGCTCACCTTGAACGCCCCCGCGGAGTCCTTCTGGCGCATCGACATTCCGCCGTTGACGGCCACCACGCTCCACCATCGCGCCCCCGCCTGGACCCTGCGGACCACCGCCCACGACCTCATCGTTTGATCGTCGGTGGCGAGTGCGGACCTCCAGCGGCCGTTGCTCACACGGGTTATCGGATCCCGACGATCACGCGGTCGTCGCCGTACTGCCATACGATTCCGGATTCGGCGAAGCCCGCCTCGCGTGCGAAGGCGAGGTAGTCGTGGACGGTAGGTCGGTCGTCGACCGGGTGGGCGAATCCGCCGTCGCGCAGGCGGACCAGGTCGGCCAGTTCGGGAGCGTGGTCGACCGCGGCCCACCACGCGTCCCAGTCCTCCGTACTCGCGGTTCCCATGCGCTGGGCGCGGCGGGCGGTCATGGCCTCGCCCAGTGCGTCCAATCGCGGGGCGGTGGCTCCTTCGTGGAGATGGTCCCCGTCGATGAACAGACCGCCGGGTGCGAGTGTGTCCGCGCAGGTCCGGATCAGCGCGCGAAGCGGTTCACGGTTCATCCAGTGCAGAGCGGTGGTGCTCACGAACGCGTCGGGTACTCGATGCAAGCGGAGTCTGTCGAGCCAACCGCGCTCGCGCAGATCAGCGTTCACCGTACGGAATCGCGGTGACCCCAGGGTCATCTCGGCCAACGTCAGCAGCAGCGGATCCACGTCCACGCCGACGATGGTGGCGGCAGGCATTCGCGTGAGCAGCCGGTCCGACAGCGTTCCCGGCCCGACGCCGAGGTCGACGATCAACGGGTCCGTCCGGTCGGCAAGTTCGGTCAGGACGTCACCGATCACCTCGAACCGCTGTTCGCGATCGGGCATGTAGTGCTCCTGCTGACGATCCCACCGGCCGACCCAGTACCGCGCCCGCGACATATCGAGTTTGCTGGTCGTCACACGAATCCTCCTCGCAGGTAAGGTATTTCGCGCATTCTGCGACAACCGCGCCCTTCCCGGTCGACGCGCTTCGACGCCCCAGCATAAGTGTGTCGAACCCAATACAAGACCATTTGGTCCGCTTTGGGGCGAAAAGACTTCGGCGGCCGCTTGCAGGCAGAGTCGGAAATGAGGGCGCAACTCGTGCGCACCCGCCGACGGTACGGGCATCCCGGATATCACCGCGGCGTGCTGGTATGCATGCATTGCCGTAAAACTCACCCGATACAGAAAAGGAACCGGGATATGACCGACGAACACTCCCACGTCGAGCCCCATACCCACCCACACAGTCACGGCACCCAGACCCATACCCACGCCCACAGCGCGCACGAGCACGACCACAGCGAACACGAACACACCCATACACACGAGGACGGGACCGTGCATTCGCATCGCCATGTGCATCAAAGCGATCTACTCGACGATCACTCACACACCCACGACTGAGCCGAACCGCGCGGGAACACCGCTCGGGTGTGGCTGGGCGTCAGCCGGTCAGTCGTGGTGGTCGGTTCGCGGCTGGAGCCCGGCGGTCCATTTCTCTTCGATGCTTCCATAGCGCCAGGCGAGGATGGCGATGGCCCAGGTCGCGACGAACAGGCCGACGATGAGGTAGCCGATCAGGTTGAGGTCCAGGGCGCTGATCCAATCGAAGAAGCCCCCGGTCCAGCCGAATTGGTCGGCGAGCAGGCCGAGAAGTTCGACGGTGCCGATGATGAGGGCGACCGCGACCGAGAGCGCGGTGATGGTGATGTTGTAGTAGACCTTGCGCACGGGTTTGGCGAAGGCCCAGCCGTAGGCGAAGTTCATGAAGCTGCCGTCGATGGTGTCGAGCAGGCTCATGCCGGCGGCGAACAGGATCGGCAGACACAGGATCGCGTACCAGGGCAGGCCCGCCGCGGCGCTGGTGCCGGCCAGGACCAGTAGCGCGACTTCGGTGGCGGTGTCGAACCCGAGGCCGAACAGCAGCCCGATCGGGTACATCTGCCAAGGCTTGGTCACCGACTTCATCACCGGACTCAGCAGCCGGTTCACCAAACCGCGTTGTGCGAGTTGGTTTTCCAGCTCGACCTCATCGAACTGCCCGCCGCGCATGCGCCGGAACACACGCAGGATGCCCACCAGCACAGCGATATTGATGATCGCGATGACGTAGAGGAACGTCCCCGAGATGGTCGTTCCGATCAGTCCGGTGTAGTGGTGCAGCGCCGAGGAGTCGTCCTCGACCGGCCCGACGATGGCCTTCACGCCGATCGAGAGCAGCAGCGCCAGACCGAAGACGACGCTGGAGTGGCCGAGGGAGAAGAAGAATCCGACCGACAGCGGTCGTTGCCCGTCGTGCATGAGCTTGCGGGTGGTGTTGTCGATGGCGGCGATGTGGTCGGCGTCGAAGGCATGCCGCATGCCCAGCGTGTAGGCGGTCAAGCCGACGCCGACACCCAGGGTCCGGTCGCCCAGGCTGAAATGCTGCGGAGCGACGAACGCGACCAGGGTGAACCAGCCCAGCACGTGCAAGCCGATGATGACCCCGGCCATCGCGGCCAGCCGCAGCCATTCCGGGCGGGTCAACGCCAGCCGATCGGTGACCGCGCGAAAGGGTTTCAGGATTGCAGACATCACGATATGCCCTCTCCGCACGAGTCGAATTCATCGAAGGTAGAACGCATCCCGCCTTGTTGCAACTGATTGGCAAGACGGGGGTTGGCGGTTGAGCGGGTCGAAACGGCAGACTGGGGGCCATGGCGCGCGTTTCGCACCTCACTCACGCCCCGGCGCCGACCGGTCAGCACGATGCTCGCCGTTTGCTGCGTAGCCACGGACTGCGGTGCACCGCACCGCGACTGGCTGTGCTGTCGATCCTGGACGGCTCGCGCGAGCAGGGACACCTGACCGTGGCCCAGATCCAGCAGGGTCTCGCCTCGGCCGGCCACGAGGTCGACCTCACCACCGTCTACCGGACTGTGGCGACCCTGGTCGACGCGGAAGTGCTGCACGCCTTGGTCATCGATGAACGGATCACCAGTTACGGACTCACCGACATCCCGCATCACCACGCGGTGTGCACCCGGTGTGGCGCGATCGACGAGGTCCCCTCGGCACATCTCACCGTGGCCCTGGCCGAAGCACGCAACGGCAGCCGCTTCGCCCTGCCCGACACCGGCGGACTCACCCTGCACGGACTGTGCCCAGCCTGCCAGCAGGACACCGAGAACTGACCACGCAGGAATCGCGGTCGACTACTCGATGAGTTTTGCGGGTCAATTCATGTTCGCGATGTGGTGTCGGATGACGTCGTCGACCGGGTGCCGGGCCGGGCCGGAATCCGGGGGATCGGCGCCGTCGAGAATGGAGTCGAGGATGGCGGCCCGGTCGAGAGTGGCCGGGACTCGGTGTGATTCACGCGCGCTGACGATGACCGCGTGCAGGACGGTTGCGTAGATCTGGGAGCGGGGCACGGTCAGTCGCCACCCGCACCGTTCGCGCTCGCGCAAGCGGACCTCGACGATATCGAGAACATCCTTGATCACCTGAATCTCGACTCGGTCGTAGTCATCCCGGTCGCAGTCATCGCAGGGCATGGCGACCGCCGAGAAACAGTGCACCCCAACCGGAGAGCGCGTCGCGTAGCACGGCGAGTGGTGATCTCCGGGCTGCCCTGGTGCGCGTGGCACGCGGGTCCAGCACCATGCGTCCGGCCGCGACCAGCGCGGTGCGTGCCCGCCGCCGCACCCGGCAGGTATCCACCCCACACCCGAGATGCAGCTGCATGGCCGTATGCGCTTGCGCGGCAGTGAGTTCGCCCGGATCCGAGTAGCACGACCACAACCCGCGTACCGAATAGCCGACCTTGGTCTCGCCGGCCGTTGCGCGTTCGGCGTCGGCCAGCTGCTTCTCATGTTCGATGCGGTCGATGATGGCTTGCACCGACCACGGGCCGTCGTAGGACATCTCGCTACCTCCCTGCCGTCGTTGTGGTTTCAGCACACCACCAGCGACGCGTGGCGGATACAGTGATATCGGGTTCCCGGCCACATGTCGTTCGAATCGGCATGGACAGATTCGGAAAGGCAGTGGATCACACCCGATTTCGCGATCCAATCAACCCGATTTCGCGTAATGATGGGACGCCGATATGCCCGGTACTTGCGATGACGACACTGAGTTCGCCCCGAGTTCGACGCTTCCGCGGCGGCAGTTGGGACGGTTTCTGCGGGAGTGGCGTGAAGCCAACGGGTTCACTCTCGCGGCTGCTGCGAAGCTGGTTGATCTATCCGCCTCGGCGCTGCAGCGCATCGAGGCGGACAGACGCAAAAGGTTCGCAAACAGGATGTGCGCGCACTCTGCGACGTCTACGGCGTCGGCTCATCCGAAACCGCTGCTGCCATTGATCTGGCAACGATCGCCAGGATGCAAGGTTGGTATCACGCCTACGGTGGGTTGTACTCGGATGCGTTCAATATGTATGTGGGTCTCGAGGCCGCCGCCCGGCGGCTGATCACCTACCACGAACATGTACCTGGACTGCTGCAGACCTCCGACTATGCCCGCGCGGTGATCGGCGCGTACCCGGGATTCGTCAGCAGCAACGACGTCGATCGTCGTGTCGAGTACCGTATGAAGCGGCAGGCAATTATTACCCGCAAGACCAATCCGGTTGCGCTGGAGGTACTTCTGCACGAGTCTGCGCTGCATCGAGTGATCGGCAGCCGACGGACCATGGAGGCTCAGTTGCGTCACCTGGCCGAGGTTTCCAAGCTGCCCAATGTTATTCTGCGCATCCACCCGTATTCCGCGGGATTGGCTTGGGGAATGCGGCATGGGTCGTTCACGATCCTCGAGTTCGACACCACCACCACCACCACGGACGGGCCCGTCGAGCCGCCGATCGTGTTCATCGAAGGTGGCCCGGGTCAGGATGTGTACCTCGAAAAGCCTGATGATGTGCGGCTCTATAGTGAATTTGCTTCGGCGATCCGAGACGCCGCACTGGAGGACCAGCCGACCCGAGAGTTGGTTCGCCGGGTGACGAAGGAGTTTGAGCATGACCAGCATTGACCTATCCGCGGCCTTGTGGTTCAAGAGCAGTCACAGCGGCAGCCAAAGTGATTGCGTCGAGGTCGCGCATCTGGACGGCGGCATGGTCGGTGTCCGCGATTCCAAGAATCCGACCGGTCCGGCTCTGGTCTTCGGGCCGGGGGAGTGGGATGCCTTCACGTCCGGTGTGGTCGGCGGGAAGTTCGGTCATCCGGCCTGACCTGGATCGCCCTGATGCTGCGGTGACCGGTCAAGTAGATCATCGGGTTTCGGCCTGAGGCGCAACTTCCGAGGGCCCGTCACCGTAGCGACACCGATGTGGGCTTGTGGCCGCGCGTGATGTCGGTGGTACGGATCATGGCGTGGCGGAGATGGATTCGTTGATGGTCCGAGACTGGTTCGAAGGTTCCGCCCGCTCCCTGTCAGAGCCGAGGGAGCGGGCGTCTGCTGATTCTTCTTGCCGGACCGAGGGTTCCGGGTCGGCCGAATCTTCGGCTAGCCGGAGATGCTGGGGAGCGGGCAGCCGAAGCTGCCGGTGGAGCTGGCTGCGCCGACCTGGACGGTCAACGGTGTCAGCGGCATGGGGGTGTTGAAGCTGAAACCGGCTGTGGCGGTAAGGACGTGCTGGCCCGGGGTGGCCGGTGTCCACGAGACTTCGGCCGGGTTGCCGAGCAGGCTGGTGCCCACCTTCCCGGTGCCGATGGTGGCCCCGTTGTCGTAGAAGGTGACGGGCATCTCGTTGAACGCGCTGCTGCCGCCGCCGACCAGGTCGCCGCTGGTCAGCGTGTAGCTGCACCCGGCCTGCGGGTTCGAGCCCTTCAGCGTCACGTCGCCGATGCCGGCGGCCGCGGCGTCCGGAGCCGCGGCCAGCAGCAGCGCGCCCGTGCCCGCGATCGCCGTCACGGCGAGTTTCGCGCGACGCACCCAGGGTGTTGTCATGGCGTCCCTTTCACTACGAGATGTCCACGCGGTCACGAACATCCGACGCGGTCCGCGACCACGCCGAGATAGTGAAATTAACATGCTTCAGAATCGGCCGAGCCTGATTCGCAGCAGCCGGACCGGCGGCCGTCCGGCTGCGCGAAGTTCCTGGTCAGTCGCAGAGGCGGACCGCGTCGGTCTTCTTGTCGGCATAGCGCGAGAGGGTGCCTCGCTCGCTGTCCTGGATGACCGCGAGGGTCTCCCAATGGTCGCCCATCCAGTTGAGGAGGGTGACCTGCTTGCCGGTCCGGTTCCAGTACGAGGTGAGCAGGTCACCCTTTCCGGCATTCCCGATGTCGTGGAGGAAGCACTCGGAGTTGGCCTGGACAACCAGGTTTCCGGTGCCGTCGCGGCCCTCTCATCCACAGAACAGGCCACCGGGGCAGTCGTAGGCGTAGGCGTGCGCGAGGGTCGCGGCAACCAGGGATGTGGCGGTGAGCGCGCCGAAGGTCAAGGCGACGGCGGCGAGGGGCGCGAGACGCGCGCTGTTCGAGCGGGACACTGTTTCCTCCTCTGGCGAGACACCCAACTGTGGGTGCTGCCGGGAAGCGTATGGACAGCTGCCGGTTCCGGACGTCCGCCGAACTACTCACCGCGCCTACTCATTCGAAGCGGGTGGTCGAGGCTCGCACGGAATGGCGAGGGTTCGGGGTGGATCCGGTCTTTCGGACGCGAGCATGATCAAAGCTATTGCATGGCAACAAGTCTCGATTGCAACAGGTTTCTGTGGATCGCGGTTCATGTTGGTTTCGGTGTGTTACAACGGAATTACAGATAGTTCATGTTGCTAACAATCTGGAGGTCCCCGAATGTGTGGGATTGCAGGGTGGGTGTCGTTCGAGGCGGATCTGACGCGGCGGCAGGGGGTGGTGGACGGGATGACGGAGACCATGGCGTGCCGGGGGCCGGATGCGCGGGGGACGTTCGTGCGCGAGCATGTGGCATTGGGGCATCGGCGGCTGGCGGTAATCGACCTGCCCGGTGGGGCGCAGCCCATGGTGGCCGAGACCGGTGGGGGACAGGTGGCCATCGTGTACTCGGGGGAGGCGTACAACTATCGCGAATTGCGAGCTCGGCTCAGGGGATTGGGGCATTCGTTCCGGACCGATAGTGATACCGAGGTGGTGCTGCGGGGGTACTTGGAGTGGGGCGAGGGGGTGGTGGATCGGCTGAACGGCATGTACGCGTTCGCGATCTGGGATCAGCAGGGCGAGAAACTCGTGCTGGTGCGGGATCGGATGGGGATCAAGCCGCTGTACATCCACCCGACGCCGGACGGGGTGATATTCGGATCGGAACCGAAGGCGATCCTGGCCAATCCGCTCGTCCGCACCGCCGTCGACATCGACGGGATGCGGGAGCTGTTCGCGTTCACCAAGGCTCCCGACTGGGCGCTGTGGCGGGGGATGACCGAACTGCTACCCGGCACGGTGATGACGGTGGACCGCAGGGGAATTCGCCGGCGCCCCTACTGGCGGCTCACGGCCCGCGAGCATTGTGACGACACCGGGCGGACTGTGGAGAAGGTGCGCGACCTGCTCACCGACATCGTCGATCGGCAACTCGTCTCCGACGTGCCGCGCTGCGTGCTGCTGTCCGGCGGCCTGGATTCCAGCGCCATCACCGGCCTCGCCGCCGGGCAACTCGCCCGCCGGGGCGAGCGGCTGCGCACCTTCTCGGTGGACTTCGTGAACCAGGAGGCGAACTTCGTCCCGGACGAGATGCGCGACACCCCGGATTCCCCGTTCGTCCGCGATGTCGCCAGCCTGGTGGGTTCCGAGCATCGCGATGTGGTGCTGAATCCGGCCGAGCTCTCCGATCCTTCGGTGCGCCGGGCGGTGATCGGCGCCCGCGACCTCCCGATCGGCCTCGGCGATCTGGACAGCTCTCTGTACCTGCTGTTCCGCGCGATCCGGGAACAGTCGACGGTGGCGCTGTCCGGCGAATCCGCCGACGAGGTATTCGGCGGCTACCGCTGGTTCCACGACGGCGTGGCCCTGAAGGCCGACACCTTCCCGTGGCTCGCCTTCAATTCCGCCTTCACCCTCGAATCCCGCTGGGACATCCTCCATCCCGACCTGCGTAGCCGCCTGCGCCTCCCCGAGTACGTAGCCGACCAGTACGCGACGGCCGTCGCCGAGGTCGATCACCTCCCGGGTGAATCCGACCTCGAACACCGCATGCGGACGGTCTGCCATCTGCATCTGACCCGCTTCGTCCGCCAGCTGCTGGACCGCAAGGACCGCATGTCCATGGCGGTGGGACTCGAAGTGCGCGTGCCGTTCTGCGACCACCGGCTAGTCGAGTACGTGTACAACACGCCCTGGGAACTCAAGACCTTCGACGGCCGCGAGAAGAGCCTGCTGCGTGCGGCGGCGAAACACGTGCTGCCGCAATCGGTCGTGGACCGCGTCAAGAGCCCGTACCCGTCCACCCAGGATCCCGGATACGCCGCCAATCTGCAGCAGCACGTGAAAGAACGCCTGATGGAACACGATTCGCTGTTGTTCGACCTCCTCGACCGTGAGTGGCTACTGCGGGCCGTGGAACAGGATCCGGCCCGCATGGCCCCGCAGGTCCGCGTCGGTCTCGACCGTGCCATCGATATCGGCACCTGGCTGGATCTGTATTCGCCGGACCTGCAATGGAATTGAACCAGGCGATGTCACACTGCGGCGCTCGACTTCCCGCAGCAGCGCGTGCACCCGGGGGTCACGGGCCAGGCGGGAATCGAGCACGGTATTGATCACGCCGCGCAGCAGCGAGTAGGGCATCCAGGCCAGCGGCGAGATGGCCTGCGGTGCGCGGTGCTCGATGGCGTCGGCAATGGTGCGCGCGGCGTGCTCGGCGGTGATGCGGGTGCTCAGCGGCCACGGCAGCAGCGCCTCGATGCGGCGGCCGAGTTCGTCCCGGTCGAGGGTCGAGTGGGTCATCTCGGTGTCGACGATCCCAAAATAGGCGACGCCCGCGGACGCCCCGTGCGGCGCCAGCTCGACCCGCAGCGCCCGGCCGAGCTGCTCCACCGCCGCCTTGCTGATCATGTACGGCGCGCCGCCCATCCCCGGAGCGAAAGCGGCGCACGAGGACACGACCTCGACATGCCCGCGCGCGGTGATGATGTGGTCCAGCGCCGGGTGCACGGTATTGAACACCCCGGTGAGGTTGATGCCGATGACCCGGTCGAACTCGGCGGGCTCCATGGTCCGCAGCGTCGCCGGCGGCGGCACCACGCCCGCGTTCGCCACCACGATGTCGAGATGCCCGAAGTAGGCGACCACCTGCGGAATCGCCTCGGCCATGGCGGCCCGGTCGGAGACATCCGCGATCACCGGCAGCGCCCGATCACCCAGGGCGGCGGCCAGCGAGGTGGCGGCCCGGGCATCGACATCGACGATGGCCACCGACGCGCCCCGCCGGTACAGCACCCCGGCGAGTTCGCGGCCGATACCCTGACCGGCCCCGGTGATCAGGGCCACCCGCCCCTCGGGACGGAAGGGGCCGGGACCGGGGAGACAGCGCGGAGTGGACATCAGCGGCTCATTTCGTAGGAGTCGGAGTCGAAACGCCGGGTGCGCCAGCGGTATTCGAAGCTCCAGTTGGGGTACAGGCCGGCATTGCGGCCGTCGGCGGTGGTGTAGTAGCTCTGGCAGCCGCCGGTCAGCCACACGGTGTCGGCGCTGCGGCGGTCCATCTCGTCGAGGAAGTCGTCCTGCACCTCGGGACGCAGCTCGATTCGGTCGATTCCCCTGTCGCGCATGGTCTTCACCGCATCCACGATGTAGGCGATCTGGGATTCGATCATGTAGACGGCCGATTGGTTCCCGGCCGCGCCGAACGGGCCCAGCGTGCAGAAGAAGTTGGGGAATCCTGCGACGGCCGCGCCCAGATAGCTCTGCGGCTCATGGTGATACAGGTCCGCGATGGACTGTCCGTGCCGTCCGATATAGCGGTGATACGCCGATGGAATCGAGGTGAAGCCGGTGCCGAAGATGATGGTGTCGACCGCGTGCTCGGTGCCATCGCACAGCACGATCGAATGCGGGCGCACCTCGGCGATGCCGTCGGTGACTACCTCGACATTCGGCTGATCCAGCGCGGGCAGATAGGCGTCGGAGAAGATGGCGCGTTTGCATCCGATGACATAGTCCGGGGTCAGGGTCTTGCGCAGCGCCGGATCGCGCACCTGCCGTAGCAGCTGCAACCGGCCCAGCGCCTCGTATGGATGCCGGAACCGCTTGTCCACCAGCGAGATCAGGCCGAAGCCCTCGATGGCGGCGTACCAGCCACCACGGATCGCTTTCTGGGCGAGGGGAATCCGACGTAGTAGCGTCCGTTCCAGACCCAGCGTGCGCCGATCCATCCGTGGCACGATCCAGGGTGCGGAGCGCTGGAACAGCAGCAGTCGGTCGACCACCGGCTGGATCTCCGGCACGAACTGCACCGCGGACGCGCCCGTGCCGATCACAGCCACGCGCTCGCCGGTCAGATCGTGCCCGTGATCCCAGTGCAGCGAATGGAAGGCCTTGCCCGCGAACCGATCCAGCCCCGGCAGCTCTGGATACTTGGCCTCAGCGAAGATGCCCGCAGCGGAGATCAGGACATCGGCGGTGAGCGCACCCCGGCTGGTCTCCACCCGCCACCGCGAGTGCGCCTCGTCCCAGCGGGCGTCCAGCAGTTCGGCACCGAATCGGATGTGCCGCACCACATCGTGGTCCGCGGCGACCCGGCGCAGATACTCCAGGATCTCGGCCTGCCGCCCATAGGTCCGCGACCAGTCCGGATTCGGGGCGAACGAGTAGCTGTAGAGCTGTGAGGGGACATCGCAGGCGCAGCCGGGATAGGTGTTGGCCCGCCAGGTCCCGCCCAGATCCCCGGCGCGCTCGAGGATCACCAGGTCCTCGAACCCGGCCTCGCGCAGTTTGATCGCCAGGCCGATGCCCCCGAATCCCGCCCCCACGACAGCGATCCCGACATGCTCGGACGGTGCCGAATCGGGCTCGGCCACAGCTGTTTCCGTATCAATCGACATGAGTGTTCCCCGCGTTCAGAGATCGAGCACGAGCGCGTCGCCGCAGGCGCGGGACACGCAGAGCAGCATCCGGTTCTCCCGCTCGGCCGCGGTGAGCAGCCGGTCGCGGTGGTCCACGTCGCCCGCGCGGACCCCGACCTTGCAGGTGCCGCAGAAGCCCTGGCGGCAGGAGTAGTTCACATCGGGCAGCACTCGCCGCACCGCCGTGAGCGCCGTCTCCTCCGCGCCGACGCGGACCGTCCGGCCGCTGCGCGCCAGGGTGATGTCGAAGGTCCGCCCGTCGACCACGGGCGGTGCCGAAAAGCGTTCCGTGTGCAGCGATCCCGTCGGATCCAGTGTGAACCGGCAGCGCTGCGCCGCCGCCAGCATGGCGGGCGGACCGCACACGTACACGGCCGCACCGGGTGCCGCGCTCGCGATGATCGCGTCGATATCGGGCGGTCCGACCTCGTCGTCGGGCCGTATCTCCGCGTCGGGCAGCTCGTTCAAGAACGGCATCGTCGCCCGCGATCGCCCCGCGTACACCAGTCGCCCGCGCGACCCGGCGGCCCGCACCATCGGCAGGATCGGGGTGATGCCGATCCCGCCCGCCAGGAACAGATACGACGGCGCGTCCACCAGCGTGAAAGCATTGCGCGGCCCGCGAATTCGCATGCGATCCCCGACCCACAGCGACTCGTGCAGCTCGCGCGACCCGCCTTCGCCGTCCGGAATCAGCCGCACCGCGATCCGATACCGCGTCCGATCCCGTGGATCTCCGCACAGCGAGTACTGCCGTTGCCGCCCCGACGGCAGGAACACGTCCACGTGCGCTCCGGGCCGCCAGCTCGGCAGGTCCCGCCCGTCCGGGGCCCGCAGCGTCACCGCGAGCACATCGGGCGCGGGCCGCTCCAGCCTCTCGACCACCGTGTCCAGCTCGAACCCGCTGTGGCGCACCGGGTTCGACGGAGACAACAGCCGCGCCGCGCGGCCGCTCACGAACAGCTGCTTGTAGGCGTCCATCATCCCGCCGAGCATCCGCAGGCTCGCGGGCATCGTCCCCGCATCCACGGGGTCGACCGCATGCGCCCGACCGGTCGTGCTCGCCCGGTCCGGGCTGCCGGACCGGTGCGCCGCGCCGACCCGGGCCGGGACGGCCGTTCGGCTCTTGGCGCGCAATTGGATTCGTGTGCTCACGCTTTCCTCCGGGCTCACTCGGCAGCCGCCCGTGCCGCTGGGGAATGCGCCAGATACCGCAGCGCCACATCCATCGGACCCAGCTGCGACGGATGGAAGCCCGGCCGCAGATACCGCGGAATCTCGGTGAAGAACACCGTCCAGCTGGGAATCACGCCGCGCCGCGTCGCGCTCAGGAACTGCCGCGCCCAGGACCGCCCCTTCTGCGGCGACGGATCCTTCCGGTACAGATATCCGGCCGAAATGATGAACAGCGGCAGCAGCGTCGCGCTGGCCAGTACCGCGGTGCGCGCCTTCCGCAGATACCCGCCGTCGAGGTACATGTACGCGTCGTAGACCACGCTGCGGTGCTCGACCTCCTCGGCCCCGTGCCAGCGCACCAGGTCCAGCATGGCCGGATGCATGCCCTCGGCCTCCAGAATGTCGGCATTGAGCAGCCATTCGCCGATGACGGCCGTGTAGTGCTCCATCCCGGCGAACAGGCCCAGCCGCTCCTTGAGCCACTCCTCGCGCGCCCGGCCGCTCAGTCCGTGATCGCCGAGAATCCGATCGACCAGCCAGGCGATGGCATCGACATAGGAGTCGACGTCCAGCCCGAGGGACCGCAGGTGCCGGCGCGCCGCCTCGTGACTGCTGGCGTGCATGGACTCCTGCCCGATGAACCCGGTCACCTCCTCCCGCAGCCGCTCGTCGTGGATGTGGGGGAGGGCCTCCGCCAGCGTCTGCGCCATGGCCCGTTCGCCCTCCGGCAGCACCAGGTGCATGACATCGACGATGTGGGTTGCCAGGACTTCGCCCGGAATGTAGTGCAGCGGAACGGAATCGAAATCGAACCGTACATCGCGGGCGGAGATGGCGTGCGCCTCGTCGCGGTAGTGGCGCTGCGTCGCGCCAGCCTTGTCAGCCATGACCGAACCGTACAGCGCAACAAATCCTATTGCAATGTTGCAGCTACAAATTGTCCGAGATTGTTGCATCGGGGGTAGCGCCTGCTAGCGTGGATCCGGTGACGACCGCGTCGAAAAACCCGCTGACCCGCACGGATGCCGCCGATGACATCGAGACGCGCATCCTCGACGCGGCACTCGTGCAGTTCCAGAAGGTCGGGGTCAAGAAGACGACGATCGAGGACGTCGCCAAGCAGGCCGGCGTCGACCGGGTGACCGTCTACCGCCGGCTCGGCTCCCGCGACGACCTGGTGCAGGCCGTCGTCAGCCGCGAGGTCGGCAACCTGCTGGCCGAACTGTCGAGCATGCCGGACCGGCACGACGACCTGCCCGGACTGGTTGCCGACATATTCGTCACCGTCATCACCCGCTGGCGGGCGCATCCGCTGGTGGAACGGCTGCTCGCGGTCGAGCCCGACCGAATCCTGGTGAAACTCACCGTCGAAGGCGCGACCACCTTCGCCATGTCCGTGGCGGCCACCATCCAGATCCTGGAGCGGGCCGCCGCCCGGGGCCTGTTCGAGGCCCCGGCCGATCTGGCCGCGCGCACCGAAATCGGCTGCCGCATAGTGCATTCGCTGATTCTCGTCGGCGGCGGCGCGGCCACCCTCGAAACCCCGGACGAGCTGGGGGAATTCGCGCGCACATATCTGGTGCCGATTCTCGTCGGGTAGGCGGACGCCCGGCTACAGCACCGCCTGGGTCTGGGTCACCTTGGCGACGAGTTTGCCCGCGTCGTCCCGGATTTCGGTCTCCACCACGATGAAGCTGCGCCCGGCGTGCAGCGGACGGGCCGTGGCGGTGGCGTGACCCGAGCGCAGGGCACGCAGGAAGTTCGTCTTCGACTCCACCGTGGTCGTGCCCTGCTTGCCCGCCGGCAGATTCAGGAAGGCGCACACCGCGGCGGTGGCGTCGGCCAGCGACATGAGCGCGCCGCCGTGCATCGATCCGCCCAGGGTGCACAGGTTCTCGCGCCACTCCAGGCGGCTGCGCACCAGCTCCGGGCCGCATTCGAGGACCTGGACGCCCAGGCCCTCGGTGAACGGCATGGTGGCGAACAGCTGGGCGCCCGTCGGAGCGGTGGTGATCTCGGTGTCGGTCATGAGATCGACTGTGCCCGACGCTGAGCCGCGAGTCGATTACCTTACAGGTAATCGGATTTGCGTATGTCAGAGTGACAGCTGATTTCGTGACGGTCGGGGTAACTCACCGGGTACGTCCAGAATTGGTTCGGCGCACAACCGCCGGCACGGGTGCGCGACAGATAGCGGCTCTCAGCTGTCCGCTGAAGGCTCGGGGAGGCGGAGGAGTGCAGGTTGGTGTGCTGGGGCCCGTTCGGGTCCATGCGGAGGATGGGACGCCGGTGGAGATCCCCGGCGTGCGGGTGCGGATGCTGCTCGCTCGGCTGGCGCTGGAATCGGGGCGGGACGTGCCGGTGAACGCGCTCATCGACGGACTCTGGGGTGAGGAGCCGCCCGCTGAGGCGGCCGGAGCATTGCAGGCCGCGGTGTCGCGGCTGCGGAAGGCATTGCGCGGCGTGGGCAGGATCGAATTCGGGACCGGCGGCTACCGGCTGCCCGGGGTGACGGTGGACGCCGATCGGTTCGAGGACCTGGTGCGGCAGGGTCGTCAGGAGCTGGCCGCCGGGCGGGCGGAGGCGGCCACCCGCCGGCTGGGCGAGGCTCTCGCACTGTGGCGCGGACCCGCGCTCGGCGATGTGCTGGACGCACCGTTCGCCCAAGCCACCGCGACCAGGCTGGACGATTTGCGGGCCGCGGCGGTCGAGGACCGGTTCGACGCCGAGCTGCGGCTGGGCCGGTACGCCGACGTGCTCACCGATCTCGAGATCGCCGGAGGGGACAATCCGCTCAGCGAGCGGCTGGCCGCGCTGCGCATGCGGGCGTTGGCGGCGGCGGGACGGCAGTCGGACGCGCTGGCCGTGTACGAGGAGATGCGGGAGCGGCTGGACGAGGAACTCGGCATCGACCCGGGGGCCATCCTGCGGGACACGCATCTCGCGCTGCTCCGGGGAGAGCTCGAAATTCCCGCTCCGCGTAGGGAAGCTGTGACCCGGACGCTGCCCGTACGGCTGACCGGGTTCATCGGGCGCGAGGCGGAACTCACGGAACTGGCCGGGCTGCTGGCGGATTCGCGGCTGGTCACCATTGTCGGACCCGGCGGAGCGGGCAAGACCCGGCTCGCGCTGGAAGCCATGGACCGGCAGGCCACCGGGGCGGTGTTCTTCGTGCCGCTGGCCGAACTGGGCGCGCCCGACCAGCTCGCGGACGCGGTGGCCGGGGCGCTCGACAGCGACTCGGCCGAGCGGCCGGACAAGACCGCCCGGCTGACCGAACTACTGGACGTCGGGCCCGCCGTGCTGGTGCTCGACAACTGCGAGCACGTCATCGCGGCCGCCGCGGCCCTCGCCGAACAGCTGCTGGATCGGCTGCCGCAGCTGCGCGTACTGGCCACCAGCCGGGAACCCTTGGCCATCACCGGCGAGGCGCTGTGCCACCTGGGACCGCTCGGCGTTCCGGTCGAGACAGCGGATCCCGTTGTGGCCCAGAGTGCACCGGCCGTGCGGCTGTTCGCGGACCGCGCCGCCGCCATCCGCCCCGGCTTCACCCTCGACGACGCCACCGTCGCCCCCGTGGTGGAGATCTGCCGCCAACTCGACGGCCTCCCACTGGCGCTGGAACTCGCCGCCGCCAAACTGCGCGCCATGAGTGTCGACCAGGTCGCCCGGCGGCTCGGCGACCGCTTCCGGCTGCTCACCTCCGGCAGCCGCACCGCCCTGCCCCGGCAGCGCACCCTGCTCGCTCTGGTGGAATGGAGCTGGGATCTCCTCGACGAACCCGAAAAGATCCTGGCCCGAAGGCTTTCCGCCTTTCCCGGCGGCGCCACCGCCGAGGCCGTGGAAGCCATCTGCGCCGACGGCGACCTCCCCATCGAGGACATCGTCTACCTCCTCGACGCCCTGGTCGAGAAGTCCCTCGTCACCGTCACCCCCGGCGACCCGCCGCGCTACCGCATGCTCGAAACCATCCGCGCCTACGCCGCCGACCAGCTCACCCGCTCACCCGACGACCTGACCCCGCTCTTCACCGACTACTACCTCACCCTCGCCGAACAGGCCGAACCCCACCTCCGCGGCACCGAACAGCTCACCGCCATCGCCCTTTTCGACGCCGAACACGCCAACCTCGCTGCGGCACTTCGTACCGCCCTCGGTACCAGCCCCGACCCGGAGACGGCGATGCGGCTCGTGCGGTCCATGTTCTGGTACTGGGGAATCCGGGGGATGAGCAGCCAGTTCGAGAGCTCGCTCGACGCGGTGCTGCGGTTCGGGGACGAGCTCCCGGCGGCCGCGCGGGCCGCCTTCCGGGTGATCGCGCTGATGGCCGGTTCGCCGCCCGCGGGGAGCTCGCTGACCGCGCTCATCGAGGACTGCGTGCAGGCCGGCGGACTGGAATTCCATGCGGCCGTACCACTGTGGACGGCGCTCCTGGCGGCGCGCGCCGACGACGAGAAGCTGGCCGAACGGCAGCTCGAACAGGCGCTGACCTGGCCGGACCCGTGGGTGCGGGCCAGCGCGCAGCTCGCCCGCGACATCGCCCTGACGGGGCAGGGGCGCCTGCACGAGGGCGCCGTCGCGCGACGGGAAGCCTTGCGCGGCTTCGAAATCGTCGGCGACCGCTGGGGTCTGGGCATGGCGCTCCTCGCCGTCGGCCGCGCCCACTCGCTGCAGGGCGACCACGACCAGGCCCGCGCTGCTTACGCCCGTGCCGTCACCCTCGCCTCCGAACTCGGCACCGAGGACGACATCGTCGCCGCCCGCACCGCCCTCGCCGACGAACGCATGCGCGCCGGCGAACTCGCCGAAGCCGCCCGCGACATCGACGCCGCCCAGCGCCTCGCCGCCGACCAAGGCTTCCCCCGCCTCGCCGCCGTCATCCTCCTCACCAGCGCCGAATTGCACCGCCGCACCGGCGATATCACCCGTTCCGACCGAGAACTCGACCAACTCGAGCATCGCTTCCGCCACCTGCCCTATCCAGAGGCCATGGCCGCCAACCACATAACGGTCGCCCGCCTCCGCAACCGCCTCACCGAAGGTTCACCCGCCGCGGCCCGCGCCCTGCTACCCCGCTCCATCGAAGGCGCCTTCACCTACGGCGACTCCGCCGCCACCGCCCAGGCCCAAGCCCACGCCGCCGAACTCCTCGCGAAACTCCGTCTCCTGGAAGACAACCCGTCCGCTGCCGCCACCGCCCTCGGCCTCGGCCAAGTCATCCGCGGCACCGCAGACCACGGCGAGCCCGAAATCACCACCCTGACCGCGACCCTCACAAACCTCCTGGGCGACACCGAATACCACCGCACCTATCACCTCGGCGCAGACCTCCCCAGACCACAGGCCCTGGCCCGCCTCGCAACAGAGGCCACCCCTGCCCCGTAATCGAAACCAAGAAGTCGACCCGCGACTTTCCAAACGCTGGACGCTGTATCCTGATCACCAGGGCTCGCCGCCCCTCGATGAATTACGTCTTGCGGCATCGGGAAATTGGTAGAGACGCAACCGACAATCTCCATCCGGGTGGCGTCGGTCGATTGCCGACGGGGCCTGCAGCGATTCTCCGTCCACTACAAATGCCAAGCTCGTTCTTCATCGCAAGAACGGCAAGGTCCTCCTGGACTTCAACCCGCATCGCTCGTGAGCGCCGACGGGCCTGACACGATCGAGGATGAGCGCAATGACCACACACAGCACCATCGGCATTCTCGGAGCAGGAAATATCGGCCAGGCGGTCGCCGACAAGGCCGTCCGTCACGACCATGAGGTACTCATCGGCAACAGCCGGGGCCCGGAGACGCTCCGGGCCGTCGTGGAGCAGTTGGGGCCGAAGGCCCACGCGGTGACGGCCGGGGAGGCGGCGCAGGCGGAACTCGTGTTCCTCGCGTTGCCGTTCTTCGCCGTGCCGGATCTGACCGGGCTCACCGACTGGTCCGGGAAGATCGTCGTCGACACGACGAATCAGTTCGCCGCAGCGAACCCCTGGCGGGGCCGCTACGACGTCGGTGACCTCACGGGCAGCGAGTGGGTCGCCGAGCGCCTTCCCGGCGCGCGGATCGTGAAGGCATTCAACACCCTGTTCGCCGCATTCATCGCCGCGGACCCGCAGCATGCCGAAGGCCGGCAGGTGATCTTCTACGCGGGCGACGATGCCGATGCGAAAGCCGCCGTGGCCGGATTGCTGGACGAGTTCGGATTCGCCGGTCTGGACCTCGGTGGTCTGCGCGCGGGCGGACAGCTGATGCAGCTGGACGGTCCGCTCAACGCGCGGCACCTGCTGCTTCAGGACGTGGGCTGACGCTCTGGTCATCGCAGTCGACTCGGCCAGGGCGTGATAACCAGTTGGTTGCCTGAAGGTTCCGCATGGGAGCAGAATCGAGCGGGTGGAAGCGGGGCGTCGGCTCCGGTCGAGATAGTTCAGGTGATCGATGACACCACGAGGTGACCTTGATGCGAATGGACGGGGACAGCTGGGACATCGTGACGAGCGTGGGGCTGACCGCCCTGGGCGTTGCCACGTTTCGCGCACTCGAGACGATCGATCCCGAGCCGATGATCCGCGACGACTACGCGGCGTGGTTCGTCGAGGCGGCGGGTGAACCGCACTTCACACAGATGCTGGAGGACCCGGCGTCCGTGGGCGACATGACGCGGTTCGGGCGGTTCATGGGTGTCCGGACGAGGTTCTTCGACGAGTTCTTCGCCACGGCATGGCAGCAGGGGGTGCGGCAGGCGGTGATCCTGGCGTCCGGTCTGGATGCGCGCGCGTACCGGCTGGATTGGCCCGCGGGCACGGTCGTCTTCGAGATCGATCAGCCCCGGGTGCTGGAGTTCAAGGACCAGGTTCTCGCCGAGCACGCTGCCGTGGCCAAGGCCGATCGGCGCGTGGTGGCGGTCGATCTGCGCGACGATTGGCCCGCTGCGCTCACCGCCGCGGGATTCGATCCGGAGCGGCCGACGGCGTGGTCGGCCGAGGGGCTGTTGCCGTTCCTGCCGGGTTCGGCACACGACGCATTGTTCGAACGCATCGACGCCCTCTCCGCGCCCGGCAGCAGCGTGGCCACCGACGACTTCGGCCGCGGCTTGGACCCGCAACGCTTCGAAGACACGGAGGAGAAGTTCTTCGGCAGCAACCCCTTCGGGAACCTGGACGTGAGCGACCTCTGGTACGACGATGCCCGCGCTGTTCCCGGCGACTGGCTGGCACGGCACGGCTGGTCGGTCCAGAGCACCGCCCCCGTCGACCTCGCCGCCGGCTACGGCCACCCGATCACCGACATGCCCGCCGAACTGCTCGACCTCATGCAGCAGGCGCACTACGTGAGCGCCGAAAAGCGCCGCTGAGCCTGCATATGGGATGTAACGAAATTCGGTACATGAAACAAATTGAGAAATATTCGGCTTCGATCTTGCGTCGGGTTCTATCGGATTAGTATTTCGAATCCCATCAGCATTCGCCGCGACAGTCCGGTACGGTCGTATACTTCCGCTATGGCGGGTGAGCGGTCCTCCACGGAATTATCCGAGTCCCCGGTTCTTGTGGTACATACGCGAGAACACGTCTATCGGCTACGCCCCGAGGGCGCATACAACATCGGCCGCGATCCGACCGCCGACATTGTTGTCACCGATCCGCGTGTTTCGGCGTTGCATGCCGTGCTGGAGCGGGGATCCCACGGTTGGGAAATCGAGGACGCGCACAGCCTGAACGGCACCTTTTTCGATGGTCACCGCGTCGAGCGGATGGTGATCGACCACGACGAGACCTTCCAGCTCGGGCATGCCAAATACGGTGCGCAGTTGTCCTGCTCGCTGGAAACATCACCCGACTCCGGCCCCGAGCCCGAGGACGATAGCGGTGGGGACACGATGATCGTCCCGAATCCTGGTTATGACCTCGACGATGAAGCCACGGTCACCAAGTTCGAGCCGGGCCTGCCCCGGCGAGTGTCGCGGTCGGCGCCTCCGGCCGATCACCCCAGCGCGCTGGTACGGACCATCTCGGGCACACTCCGGATCGGGCGCGCCGCCGACAACGACATCGTCGTGCCCGACCTCATGGTCTCTCGCCATCACGCCGAACTACAGGTGATCGCCGAAGGCAAATATCGAGTCGTCGACCTCGATAGCCACAACGGCACCTACGTCAACGGCCACCGGATCGAGACCGCGGACCTGTCCGAATCCGACCTGATCGGCATGGGACACACCACCTACCGGTTCGTCGGCAACGAACTGCGCGAGTCCGTCGACACCGGTGACATCTCGGTCTGTGTCCAGAACCTCATCGTGCGGACACCGGAAGGCAAAGTGCTGCTCGACGACGTGACCTTCCCCATCGAGCAGCGCTCACTCGTCGGGGTCATCGGACCCAGCGGAGCGGGCAAGTCGACGCTGTTGGGCGCGGTCACCGGGCTGCAGCCTGCGACCGAGGGGACCGTCCGCTACGACGGACGCGACCTGTACACCGATTACGACGAGCTGAGACACAGGATCGGGTTGGTTCCGCAGGAGGACATCCTGCACAACCAGCTCCCGACGCGACGCGCCCTGCTCTACGCGGCCGAGCTGCGCTTCCCCGGTGACACAGCCCGCGAGGAGCGCGAGCAGCGAGTCGACGAAGTCCTCGACGAACTCGGCCTGTCGCGGCATGCAGACACCCGCATCGATCGGCTCTCCGGCGGGCAGCGCAAACGGGTGAGCGTCGCATTGGAACTGCTGACCAAACCGTCGCTGTTGTTCCTCGACGAACCGACCTCCGGCCTGGATCCCGGCCTGGACAAGACGGTCATGGAAATGCTGTCCGAACTCGCCCACGACGGGCGGACCGTCATCGTCGTCACCCACAGCGTGGCGAATCTCGATTCCTGTGACCGCCTGCTGGTGCTGGTGCCCGGCGGCAAGCTTGCTTATTACGGGCCGCCCGCAGAGGGCTTGCAGGAGTTCGGGCAGCGCACCTGGGCCGAGGTGTTCCAAGCATTCGACCGGGAGGAGGACCGCGACTGGGCCGGTGAGTTCCGGAACTCCCCGCGCTACGAGAACTACGTCGCTGTCGAGCAGCCCAACGAGACCGGACCGGTGGAAGTACCCGCACCGGCACCGCCGCCCGCGCCGCAGTCCAAGCTCAGCCAGCTCAGCACACTGTGCCGGCGCTATCTGGCGGTGATCGCCTCGGACCGCAGTTATCTGGCGTTGCTCGGCGCGATGCCGCTGCTGCTGGGCGGTCTGATCGCCGCGGTGCCGTCGGGCGCCGGTTTCACCGGGGCGCCGGGAACCAACACCGATGCCTCGACCAAGCTCATGATCTTGATATTCGGTGCCTGCTTCGTCGGCACCGGCAACGCGATTCGCGAGATCGTCAAGGAACAGACGATCTATCGCAGAGAACGCGCGGCAGGACTGTCGGCCGGGGTCTATTTGATGTCGAAACTGCTGGTCTTGGGCGTGATCACCGTCCTTCAGACGGCGGTGCTGTTCTTGATCGGCACTATCGGTACGAGTGTCCCGCCGAAAGGGATATTCACCTCGGTCCAGCTGGAGTTGATCTTGGCGATGGCGGTGCTGGGCATCGCGTCGCTGGCGTTGGGCTTGCTGGTGTCCGCCTCGGTGGACACCTCGGAAAAGACACTGCCGCTGCTGATCGTGCTGTCGATGGCGCAACTGGTGCTCACCGGCGGGCTGGTGCGGCTTCCCGGCACGCCCGTTCTGCAACAGTTGTCCTACCTGTCACCGTCCCGCTGGGGCTACGGCGCTGCAGCGGCCAGCATCGACCTCGACACCCTCTCGCCGCACGATGGCGGGCCCGACCCGCTGTGGAAGCACACCATCGGCACGTGGCTGCTCGATATGGGAGTCGTCGCCGGCCTGGCGGCGATCTTCCTCGCGCTGGCCTGGTATCGCCTGTACCAGATGCGGCCACGCCGCCGCGGCGCCCGCCCCGCCCAGATTTGAGCGGGGACGCACTCGGCGACCGGCAGCGTCCGCCGGCTCTCGACGCGCAAAGGAGAGGGCGCCCCCGGTATCGGGGGCGCCCTCTCGTTCAGCGGTGTCAGGAGGCTCGGGTGAAGACACGGCCTGCGAGATCGATGGCGGTGATGTCGCCGTTGGTGTCGCGGGTGAAGTAGCCGCGCTGGCCCTTGAAGGAGCCGTCGGTGATGACGTACTCGTCGCTGCCGGGGAGGAGGCCGAAGGGGAAGGGCGGGTGGTCCTGGGGGATCTCGGCGCCGGCGGCGGCGCGGATTTCGGGCTTGACCTTGCAGTCGAGGTAGAGCTGGTCGCCGTCGGCGTAGCAGGTCATGGTCATGGCGTCGATGTCGTAGACGCCGAACAGTTCCGGGGCGCGCGCGGCGTCGAAGGGGGCCGGCTCGGGGTCCTGGTCGACGACGCCCAGGTAGTGCTCCAGGGCCCAGCGGATGATGGCCTGGTTGGCGGGGATGCCGTCGGGGCTGGCGTTGGAGAGCACGACCACCGCGAAATCGCGTTCGGGCACCAGCTGGAAATTGGCGAACTGGCCGAAGCCGGAACCGTCGTGGCCGACCGTGCGGACCCCGTCCACCTCGCGCAGCATCCAGCACAGGCCGAAGGCGTCGGCGAGGGTGCTGGCCCGCAGCTCGACGGTCGGCTGCTGCATCCGGTGCATCAGCTCGGCCGGCAGCACCGGCGCGCCGCTCTCGGTGCGGCCGTCACCGAGGTGGAACCGGCCCCAGCGCAACAGATCCGACACCGTGGACCCGAGCCCGCCGCCGGGGTTGTTGGCGCGGGTGCCCTTCCAGGCCCGCGACACCTCGAGCTCACCGTGCTGCTGCCGCTCGTGCCCGGCGGCGAAGCGGCGGGTCATGACATCGCCCTGGAAGTAGAAGCTCTCGGCCAGCCCCACCGGCTCCAGAACCGTGTCGGCGACGACCTTTTCGAACGACTCCCCGGTCACCTTCTCGATGACGCGGCCCAGCAGGTTGAAGCCCGCCTGGCTGTAGGACGCCCGCTCGCCGGGCGCGCCGATCAGCGGCAGCTCGGCCAGCGTGGCCACGAAGGCGGCCAGCCCGTCCGCGCCGTCGCCGGTGTCGTTGATGATGTTCCAGTCCAGCCCGGCGGTGTGGTTGAGCAGCTGCCGCACGGTGATCGTCGCCGCGGACTTCTCGTCGATCAGCTCCAGCTCCGGCACATAGGTGCGCACCGGCGCGTCCAGATCCACCCGGCCCGCCGCGACCAGCTGCATCAGGGCGGTGGTGGTGAAGGTCTTGCTGGTCGAGCCGATCGCGAAGATCGTGTGCCCGGTGATCGGCACCGGGTTCTCGGTGCTGGTCACACCGACATTGGCGTGGATCTCCCGCCCGTCGACCCAGATGCCGACGGCGATGCCGGGCATCCCGTACTCGGCGGCGGTGGCCGCGACGAACTCGGCGAGGGCGGAATCGGTGTGCGCGTTCGCGGACATTTGCGGTGCCTTTCGGTGGTGGCTGTTCGTGTGTGTCCATGACGATGCCGACCCGCGCTGACAGCCCACCGACAGTGCGCTGACCGCCGCCCGTCAGTGGCGTGGATCCCGGTCAGCGGCGGCTGTGAGTGAAGTCACCCGAGCCGGTTTCCGGCTCCGACCGGGGTCTCGCCACCCTCTCAGCCGCAGCTCAGCTTCGAGTCAGCAATTGCTAAGAGGCTGTGGGCAATGTGGGGGCCTGATTCGTGACACCTGCACAAACGACTCGTCACGCCAGAGAAAACTGCCGAAGGAGAAAGCGTGCGTTCAACGAAGACCTGGGGCAGCGCGGTATTGGCCTTGACCGCAACCGTTCTGCTACCGGTGGCCGTGGGTGCCGCCTCCGCCGAGCCGGGGACCTCGCTGAACTTCGCGGGCACCTCCGCCGACGGCTCTCGCATCGCCTCCAGCAAGGTCGCCGACGCACGCACCCTGAACCTGCAGGTCTATTCGGCGGCCATGGACAAGAACATCGAGGTCGATGTGCAGCGCGCCGCCGATACCTCGGCGCCCACCCCGGTGCTGTACCTGCTCAACGGCGCGGGCGGCGGCACCGACTCCGCGACCTGGCAGAAGCAGACCGACGTCCTGAACTTCCTGTCCGACAAGAACGTCAACGTGGTGCAGCCGGTCGGGGGCGGCTTCAGCTACTACACCGACTGGCGCGAGCCGGATCCCGCACTGGGCGTGAACAAGTGGAAGACCTTCCTCACCGAGGAACTGCCGCCGCTCATCGACCAGGCGCTGAACACCAACGGCCGCAATGCCATTGCCGGTCTTTCCATGGCCGGCACCTCGGTGCTGCAGCTGCCCATCGCCGCGCCCGGCCTCTACCAGTCGGTGGCCGCCTACAGCGGCTGCGCCCAGATCAGCGATCTGCTCGGCTACAGCATGGTCAATACCGTGGTCGCCGCGGGCGGCGGCGACAGCGCGAACATGTACGGCTCGCAGCGCGATCCCATGTGGGCCGCCAACGATCCCTACGTGCACGCCGACCAGCTGCGCGGCCTGAACATGTTCATTTCCAGCGGTTCCGGCCTGCCGGGCCAGTGGGACACCCTCGGCGGCCCGCACACCCTGCCCGGCGCGGGCGGCTGGGCGAACCAGGTGGCCCTGGGCGGCACGCTCGAGGCCGCCACCAACTACTGCACCCACAACCTGAAGACCAAGCTCGACGGCCTCGGTATTCCGGCCACCTACGACTTCACGCCCACCGGCACCCACTCGTGGGGGTACTGGCAGGACGCGCTGAAGAACTCGTGGCCCGTCCTGGCGACCGGTCTGGGCCTGCCGGCCTGACCGGTACATCGACGAAACCGGCACGCCTTCAGGGGAAGCGAGCCGGTTTCGTCTTGTGTACACGTGTGGTAACGAGGGTGGGAATCGCGCCCTGACCCTACGGCCGGAACCGTACTCTCGGAGTCAGTTCAGTTCCGGGCCAGCATTTTCCGAAGCCGCTCCGCACGCTGAAGTGCTGACTCGTGACAACCGGGAACCTGCCGGAGGAGACAGCGTGCGTTCCGCAATTACCTTGGGCAGCGCGGTATCGGCCTTGACCGCAACCATTCTGGTGTCGATGGCCGCGGGCACGGCCTCCGCCCAACCGGACACCCCGGTGACCTACACCGGGACTTCCGCCGACGGCTCGCGCATCGTCTCCAGCACGACCACCGACACCCGTCTCGTGACTCTGCAGGTCTATTCGGCCGCCATGGACAAGAGCATTCTGGTCGATGTGCACCGTCCGGCCGGCACCTTCCAGCCCGCCCCGGTGCTGTACCTGCTCGGTGGCGCGGGTGCCGCCGACGCCGTGACCTGGCAGACGCAGACCGATGTGCTGGACTTTCTGGCCGAGAAGAACGTCGATGTGGTGCAGCCGATCGGCGGGGATTTCACCTACTACACCGATTGGCGCGCCCCGGATCCCGCTCTGGGCGTGAACAAGTGGAAGACCTTCCTGACCGAGGAGTTGCCACCGCTCGTCGACGAGGCGCTGAATGCCAACGGGCGCAACGCGATCGCGGGTCTGTCGATGGCGGGCACCTCGGCGTTGCAGCTGGCCATCGCCGCGCCAGGGTTGTATCGGTCGGTTGCGGTCTACAGCGGCTGTGCCCAGATCAGTGACCCCATCGGATATCACTTCGCCAATGACGTGGTCACGAAGGGCGGCGGGGACAGCGCGAACATGTATGGCCCCGAGGGTGATCCCGAGTGGGCCGTCAACGATCCCTATGTGCACGCCGACCAGCTGCGCGGCCTGAATCTGTTCATCTCCAGTGGTTCCGGGCTGCCGGGCCGGTGGGACGCCCCCGGCGGCCCGCACACCCTGCCGGGCACGGACGGCTGGCTCCAGCAGTTGACCATCGGTGGCGGGATCGAGGCCGCCACCGACTTCTGCAGCCACAATCTGAAGGCCAAGCTCGACGGCCTCGGCATCGCGGCCACCTATGACTTCACGCCGACCGGTACCCACTCGTGGGGCTATTGGGAAGACGCGATGAAGCGGTCGTGGCCCGTCCTGGCTGCCGGTCTGGGCCTGCCCGCCTGACCGCGGACGACGAAACCGGCTGGCCGCCAAGGGGAAGCGCGCCGGTTTCGCCGGGTCCAGGCTGACTACGCGGTGAGCTCGAAGTTCGGGTACCCGTTGTCGCGCTCGTCGTCGCAGTAGCGGCGGTAGTTGCCGAAACCGCCGATGTAGGGCATGAATACGCGCTTCTTGCCCTCGATGTTCGCGCCCATGTACCAGGAATTGGCCTTCACGAACAGCGTACCCTCGGCGACCTCGAGCAGGTGATCGGTCCACTTGACCGCCGCCTCCGTGCGGGCCTCGGCCTTGCGGATCCCGTTGGCGCGGCAGTGCTCCACCAGCGCCAGCACCCAGTCCAGCTGCTGCTCGGAGTGCAGCACCATGTTCGCCATCACCGACGGGGTGCCGACGCTGTTGATGCTGAACATGTTCGGGAAACCGGGGATGCCGAAGCCGAGGTAGGTGACCGGCCCGTCGGCCCACAGCTCACCGAGGCGGGCATCCCGCGCGCCGTGCATGTCGATACGCAGCAGCGCACCGGTCATGGCGTCGAAACCCGTTGCGTAGACCAGCGCGTCGAGTTCGATGAACTTGTCGGCGGTGCGGATGCCGGTCGGGGTGACCTCCTCGATGGCCTCGCGGCGCAGGTTCACCAGCGACACGTTCGGCCGGTTGAACATCTCGTAGTAGCCGGAGTCGGTGCAGATGCGCTTGGTGCCGATGGGGTGGTCGTAGGGGATGAGGTCGTCGGCCACCGCCTGGTCGTCCACCTTGGCGCGGATCTTGGCGACCGCGAACTCGCGCACCAGCTCATTGGCGGCCAGATCGCTGTTCTGGTCGGGGAAGACCTTGTTGAACAGCACGCCGCCGCCGTCCCAGCGGTCCTGCATGGCCTGCTCGCGCTCCTCGGCGGTCAGATCCAGGGCTTTGCTCTCCAGCGAGCGGTGCGGGGTGGCGGCCGGTGCGTAGTAGGAGTTCTCGCGCCGCTGCCGGTAGGTGGCGCGGATCTCGCCCTGCTCCTCGTCGGTCCACGGCCGGTTGGGCACCGGGACGCTGAAGTTGGCCGAACGCTGGAAGACGGTGAGCGCCTCGGCCTCCCGCGCGATGATCGGCGCGACCTGGATGCCCGAGGAGCCGGTGCCGATGACGCCGACCCGCTTGCCCTCGAAGGACACGCCCTGCTCCGGCCACTGCGCGGTGAAAAGCTCCTCGCCCGCGAAGGTTTCGATGCCGGGGATGTTCGGCTTGATCGGCGCGGACAGACAGCCGGTGGCGAAAACCACGAACTGCGAGCGGAATTCGTCGCCGGCCTCGGTGCGCAGCGTCCAGACGGCCGCCTCGTCGTCGAAGCGGGCGCCGACGACGCGCTGACCGAACCGGTACCGCTGCTTCAGCTCGAAGCGGTCCGCCACATGGTTGATGTAGGCGAGGATCTCCGGCTGGGCGGCGAAACGCTCGGTCCAGGTCCAGCTCTGCTGCAGGTCCTCGTCGAACGAGTAGGAGTAGTCGACGCTCTCCACGTCGCAGCGTGCACCCGGGTAGCGGTTCCAGAACCAGGTGCCGCCGACACCCTCGCCCGCCTCCAGGCCGAGCACGTTCAATCCGGCCTTCGCCGCCTGGTGGACGCCATAGAGTCCGGCGAATCCGGCACCGATGATGATCACATCGAATGGGCTGCCCTGCTCGGGATGCATGCGCGACCTCTCACTATTCGTCTCGAGATATTTCGAATAGGCATATCGTCACGGCGCATGCGGGCACTCGGCGATACCACGTCCCACTGACCAGGAGCCGAGTCCCGGGAAATGTTCGCTATTCGTGCGATGGTTCGCCGGTCACGATGTGATCGGCGTGGTTCAAGCCCTCGCGGACCAGGCGGGCCAGGTGGCCGTCGCGGATGCGGTAGATGATGCGGCGGCCCTCGCGGCGGGTGTCGACCAGGCCGCTGAAGCGGAGTTTGGCCAGATGCTGGCTGACCGCGGTGCGGGAGGCGCCGCAGGCCTCGGTGAGGGCGGTGACATCGGCCTCGTCGGAGGCGAGGATCCAGAGGATGTGCAGGCGGGTCGGATCAGACAGCATGCGGAAGGTGGCGGTGGCCACGTCGAGATGGGGCTGATCCGGACGGACCGGGTGGATGAGGCTGGGTGCGGCAGGTGCCGGTTCGGTCTCCTCGCTCACCAGTTCACCTTCCTGCCGCCGCCGTCACCGCCTCGGGGCCCGTCGGCACGTGTGCGGGCCAGGCGTGGGCCGCCGTCGTAGCTGCCAGTGTAGCGAGGGCGGCCAGCACGATCGCCGTGGTCGGCAGGCCCGCCAGCGCGCCCAGCTTGCCCGCGACCGGGTAGGTCACCAGGAAGCATGCGTGCGAGAGGGAGAACTGCGCGGTGAAAACGGCTGTGCGGGTGCCGGGTTCGGACTGGGCGCGCAACAGGCGGGCGGACGGGGTGTTGATCATCGAGGTGCCCGCGCCCAGCAGCACCCAGGTCACCGCCAGCACGAGCGCACCGGCCCCGCGGGGGAGCAGGGTCGGCACCGATGCCGCGATCAGGCCCAGTGGCAGCAGCGCGCAGCCGGTCATCATGAGACTGCGGTCCGGCACCCGCGCCAGCAATCGCGGGGTCGAAAGCGCCACCGCCATGGAGCCGAATCCGAAGCAGCCCAGCGCCAGTGCCACCGCGGTATTGGAGCCACCCAGCTGATCCCGCACGTACACAACGGTATTCACGATCACCAGCGCGGTGGCCGCGGCCACCACCATGTTCATGGCCAGCAGCCCGCGCAGCACCGGCCGGTTCACCATGATCCGGGCGCCCTCGGTGATGCGCCGCAACAGCGGGGCGGACCGCTCGGGCGCGGCGAGCCGGGGCAGCCGGGTGGTCACCACCAGCAGCGCCGAGGCCACGAAACCGGCCGCGGTGCCCACGAACAGCGAGTGATAGCTGATGACCGTCAGCAGCGCGGCCGCCAGCACCGGGCTCAGCAGCGACTCCATGTCGTAGGCCAGCCGCGACAGCGACAGCCCGCGGGTGTAGTCCTCCTCGTCGACCAGGATCGAGGGGATCAGCGACTGGAACGCCGGCGTGAAGGTGGCCGAGGCCGACTGCAGCAGCGCGATCAGCACATAGATCTGCCAGGTGTGCGTGACGAACGGCAGCATGAGCGCGATCCCCGCGCGCATCGCGTCCGCCGACACCAGTACCAGCTTCCGGGGCAGCCGCAGGGTGAGCGCCGAGATCACCGGCGCGACAGCCACATACGCCACCATCTTGATGGCCAGGGCGGTGCCCAGCACAGCGCCCGCCTGGCCCCCGGCCACCTCGTAGGCGAGCAGGCCCAGGGCCACGGTGAGCAGTCCGGTGCCGATCAGGGCGACCACCTGGGCGGTGAACAGCTTGCGGAACCGGGGATCGCGGAGCACGTCGAGCACACAGTTACTATAAGCCTATATGTGCGCAGTTGTGCACATGATGTCGGATATATCTGTGTGGTCGGCCTCGCTTGGTCCGATTGCTGCGCATTCGTCGCTATCCTCGCTCCCATGGGGAGGAATCTCGTGGCCGCTGGCCTGGCTGCCGCCACGCTCACGCTGGCCGCGTGCGCACAACACCCCGCCACCGCACCCATGGCCGGCAACCTCTCCCCGCACACCAGCGATCACGTCGTCCCCGGTCCGGTCACCCCCGTCTCCGCCCTCCCGCCCTGCGGCGATATCGCCTCGGCCGCCACGCCTCCCGACTGCTACCTGCAATCCCACGACGCCGCCGGGCTGACCTTCGAAGTGCGGCACCGCGGTACCGGACAGCAGGGGTCGGTCGCCATCACCGTGCTGGACCCCGTCGGCGCACAGCTGCAGACCCTCACCGAACAGGCCGTCGGCACCACCGAGCCACGACTGCGCGACCTCGACAACGACGGCCGCGACGAGCTGATCATCCCGATCATGCTGGCCAGCGCCAACACTCGCTACGTCATCTACCACGCGGCCGGCGACGGGCAGCTCCAGCGCGCGGGCGAACTCGCGGGCATCGGCATCGACACCTCCGCGGCCGGCTACACCGTGGTCACCGCGCGCGACAGCTACGAACTCTGGAACATCGAATTCTGGACCTTCGACGCCGAGAAACTGCAACCCCTGGTCACCGCCCAGGTCCGGCTCCTCGACGACGGGACCGGGCGCGTCGGCGGCAGCGAGTGCACGGTGATCGACAGCGGCGGGCTGAACCGCATCGGTCTCACCCTGGATCAAGCAACCGGGCAGTTCTGCGCCGAACCAACTGTGCTCCGGGTGAGGCGCTGACGCAGGTCAGCTCACCGGCTTCGAATACCGGCGGCGCAGCCACTCGGCATAGTCGTACGACACCGTCTCGCCATCGGCATCCAGGCACAGTGCAGCGTCGCGCAGCCGTCGCACGATCCGGCCGACCGGCGGCACCGGCAGCGGCAGCAGCGCCTGACCGAGAGCGTGGCGGCGGAGCTCGGCCAGCTCGCCGAGGGTCTGCACGACCGGACCGCCCAGATCGCGGACCCGGCCGGACGGGCCCGCCTCGACCGCGTCGGCCAGCCGGCCTGCCACCGCGACCACGTCGACCGGCTGGAACCGCATGCCGGTGCGCGGCGCGATGCGGAACTTCGCTGCCGCGCCGACCATTTCGTCGACGAGCTCGTGGAACTGCGTGGCGCGCAACAGGGTCCACGGCACCGGGCCCTGGGTGACCACCCGTTCCTGCGCGACCTTGGTGCGGTAGTAGCTGAACGGCACCCGCTCGCAGCCGACGATCGAGATCTCCACATGGTGGCCGACCCGGGCGCGCTGCTCGGCGGCCAGCAGGGTGCGCACACCGTCGACCATCACCCGCGAGCTGCGCAGCCCGCGATGGGAGGCCGCGTCCACCACCGCGTACACACCCTCCAGCGCCGCGTCCATCCCCGCACCGGTGACCAGATCCACCGCGTGATGCGTGGTCCCCGGCACCGGCTCGGCGGGCGCGGACCGGCTCAGCACCCGCACCGTATGCCCGCGCGCCACCAGATCCCGCACCACCGGCGCGCCCAGCGTCCCGGTACCGCCCACAACCGCCACCTGCATGTCGGATCCCCTTCCTCGACCGGCCTTCCTCGGACGCTAGAACCACACCGTGTGCCGCTCAACATGATTCATCGCATGGCGTCGGATTCCCCACATTCGCCCGTGCCCCGCGCGTCGATGGGGTTGGATGCGCGGCTTCGCGGGGTCAGATGTGCGCGCCCTTGGTGCGGTTGCAGGCGCGGCAGAGGATCTGCAGGTTCGCGGGGCTGGTCGCCCCGCCGCGGCTGATCGGGATGATGTGGTCGAATTCGAGATAGTGGCTGTCGCCGCATTCGACGCATTTACCGCCGTCGCGCTGCCAGACCACGGCCTTGACATCCGGTGGGATGGAACGGGTGTCGCGGCGGCCCGGGGTGAGGGCCAGGCGCTTGGCGATGCGCAGCGCGCCCTCCATGGCGGCGGCCACGAAGTCGGGATCGGCGACCTCGAGGATCGCGCCGCCGCGTGAGGAGGTGGCCGACACCTCGACCAGGCCATCGGCGGCGGTCACCGAAACCACGCGGGCCCAAGGTATTTCGGTGCCGGTGTCCGCGCCTGTGAAGCGCAGCTTGCGGTTGCTGACGATCAGACGGCCCTCGGTGCGCTTGGGGCCGCGGGCCAGCTGCCGGATGTGCACGGCGGGGAGGTTCAGGTGGACCCGCTCGTCGGGGTCCAGGTGCAGGCCCGTGGTGGGCTGCTGCGGCAGCTCGCCGGACCGCAGCCGGGTGAGCAGGCGGCCGCGGTGCAGGCGGCGGCGCAGATCCTCGATGGCCGAGCCCGACAGGGACAGCTCCGCGACGGTGTCCTCGAGGTCGTCCACGTCGGACTCGTCCACGACGCCGTCGGCAAAGGTGAAGGCGACCAGGCGTTCCAGCTGATCGAGAGCGAGCGGGCGCAGCAGATCCAGGGCGGCGGCGCGGTCGACGCGCTGGAAGCGCAGCGCGGCCCAGAGCGTCTCCCAGTCGTCGTGCGGGGAGAGGCCACGCAGGGCACGCTCGGCGCGGGAACGCCAGGTGCGCAGGTATTCGGTTGTCTCGGTGGCGCATTCGCGGCACAGCGGTGTGGCGCCGAACAGCGCCGCGCCGAACAGGCGGCGGCGCGGCGCCCCGCAGCGCGGGCAGTGGCGGGCATCCTGCGGCGGGGCAGGGCGGGCCGACGCCGTCCACGTCGTGCCGTCCCACCAGCGCAGGCGGGCCGGATCGCGAGGATCCGGATGCCATTCCGCCCGTTCGGGATCCGGGGGCGGCGGCGTGCGACGCGGCTCGGGCTCGAAGCCGTGCGCGGGATCGATCCGCACCCCGAACTCGCGCACCAGCCCGGCCAGGCTGACCCCGGCGTCGGCCAGCGCCCGGAACTCCCAGCCCTCCTCGGCGCGCGTGAACTCACCCAGCACCAGGGCCGGTGCCGGGTCCGGCGTGTCGATGTCGTACCAAGCGACCGGATGGTCGTGGTCGAACACGGTCAGCCGCAGGCCCGCGACATCGGCGAAACCGCCTGGCGCCGAACCGATGACCACGATCCCCGCCACGTCCGGCCCGGTGCGCGGGAGCGAGACCGACAGCCGCGCCGTCCCCGGTGCGGGCTCCCGATCCAGCGTTACCGCCTGCGAGACGTGCCGGGGCGCGTCGAACCAGACGAAATCCCGGTCCGACCGGGCCCGCCCGTGCTCCGCCACCAGCACGGCCTGCGCCCGCACCGCATGCTCCGACCGCCACGAAAGCACAACCGTCAGAAGCGATGTCGGAACCGTTGTATGGCCACCCATGGTCAGTTTCATCGTGGTCGAACTATGCCACGACCCTCCGACAAAACCGCATGCCAGGCCCTCCCGGCAAATCTGAAAATCGTGCGGCACAGTAGAGGTATGACCAACCCCAAGGGGAGCGACCGTCAGCCCGCCAAACCCTCGACCTCGCGCGTCCCCACCGCCGGGGACATCCTGGCGGCGGCCCAGGCCGCGGTCGAAGCCGCCCAGAGCGCGGCCGGTCAGGCCCTGGATTCCGCCCAGGTGACCGCGTCGACCGCCTTCGACACCGCCGTCCGCCTCCCGCCCGCCTCCATTCAGCTCGCTGCCCAGCTGCCCGACCTGATCCAGAGCCTCACCATCGCCGTCGAGCGCCTCAACTCCACCATCGACCGCCTCGATCGCACCCTCGCCCTGGCCGAACCCGCCTTCGTCGCCTACGACAAGATCCTCACCCGGCTCGAGGCGGTCACCGCCCTCGGCGAGGAGGTGTTCACGCGCCTCGACAAACTCCCTGGCGTCTCCCTGCTCGGCCGCCTCACCGGAACCCGCGAGAACCCGGAACCTGAACCGCCCGAAGGCAAGTCCCGCCGCTCCCGCCGCAAGTGACGTCGCACGACGCCATTGCGCCGGATCTACCTGGCCGAGGGAATGCGGTCGCGGGGCGGGACGCCCAATCCTGGGAGGGCGCGCAGCGCGGCGGCGGCCTTCCAGACCATTTCGTGGTACTCGTCGGCCGGGTCGGAGTCGAGGACGACCGCGCCGCCCGCGCCGACTCGCCAGCGATTGTCGTGGCGGACGGCGGTGCGGATGACGATGTTCAGGTCGGCGGTGCCGCCGAGGCCGAGGAAGCCGATGGTGCCGGAATAGATGCCGCGGGCCTCGGTTTCGAGGGAGTCGATGATTTCGAGGGTGCGGAGTTTGGGAGCGCCGGTCATGGAGCCGCCGGGGAAACAGGCTCGGAGACAGTCGATGACGTCCAGGTCGGGGCGGAGGGTGCCGCGCACGGTGGAGACCAGCTGGTGCAGCGTCGTGTAGGTCTCGACGGCCATGAGCTTGGGGACGTGCACCGAGCCGATCTCGCAGACCCGGCCCAGGTCGTTGCGGAGCAGATCCACGATCATGAGGTTCTCGGCGCGGGTCTTGGGGCTGCGGGCCAGCTCGGCTCTCAGCTCTTCATCCTCGGCGGCGGTGCCACCGCGCGGGGCGGTGCCCTTGATCGGCTTGCTCTCCACCGTGCGGGAGTGATCCACCTTGAGGAAGCGCTCCGGCGAGGAACACGCCACCTCCAGCCCGGCGAAGCGCAGGAAGGCCGCGTAGGGGGCCGGATTGCACCGGCGCAGCGTGCGATACACGGAGAGGCCGTCGGCGTCGCCCGGAGGATGAGCGCTGTCGGTGATGCAGATTTCGTACGACTCGCCCGCGAGCAGCTGCTCCCGGCAGGCCGCCACATCGGCGAGATAGCGCTCCCGGCCGCGCGTGAGGAACGGCGCGACCGTGCCCTCGTCGGCGCGCAGCTCGAGGTCCGGCGGATTCTCCCAGGTCGGAAGGGTTTCCACCACGGCCCGGGTGGCGGCCAGCCAATCCTGTGCGGCGGCAGCGGCATCCGGCTCGGCCAGCGCCAGCAGATGGGTGCGGCCCGCCTCGTGATCGACCACGATCAGCCGGTCCGCGAAGATCCACTGGGCGTCGGGTGTGGCCGCGCGATGCACGGCCTCGGCGCCGCAGTCGGCCTTCATCTCGTAGCCGAGATAGCCGACATAGCCACCGGCGAAATCGAAAGGCACATCGGGGAATTCGATCTCCCGGCGGCGTAGCTCCGCGGATAGATAGTCGAGCACCCCGCCCGGCGCCGTGCGCGGCCCGGCCGCCGACTCGATCTCGACCCGGCCGCTGCCGACCCGATACCGCACCACCTCCGCCAGCGGCCCGGACGCGTCACCCAGGAACGAGAAGCGATCCAGCCCCGGCTCCACATGCTCGCTGTCGAGCCAGAAGGCATGCGGGGAAACGGCATACAGCGCGTCGAAGACCGCCTCGGCATCGACGGCCCGCTCCACGACCGTCTGCTCGACCCGATAGCGGACGGGCGCGCCGGCGGCGGGCGGTCTCGAAGTCTCGGCTCCGATCCGGGGGCGCGCCGGCATCGTTCGTGTGGGCTGTCGGGAAATTTCCTGCCGCCGTTGATATTCCGCGGTCAACTCGGCGAAATTGCGCAGCAGCAGTTCCCCGTGCTCGCTGGAGATCGACTCGGGATGGAACTGCACGCCCCACTGCGGCCGCGTGCGGTGCCGCACGCCCATGATCACCCCGTCCGGCGTGGTCGCCGTGACCTCGAGGTCCTCCGGCAATGGTCGCACCGCACACAGCGAGTGATAGCGCACCGCCGAGAAGCCCTGCGGCACACCGGCGAACAGCTCCCGCCCGTCATGGCTGATCAGATCCGGGTACCCGTGCCGGGCCTGCGGCGCGGCGACCACCTGCCCACCCGCCGCGATCACGATGCCCTGATGCCCCAGGCACACTCCCAGCACCGGTAGCTCGGCCCCAGTGATCAAGGCCGCCGAGATGCCGAAATCGCGCGGGACATCCGGCCGTCCGGGCCCGGGGGAGATGACGATGTTGTCGAACTCCCCGAGCCCGAGCTCCTCGACCGAGGCCGCCTCGTCATTGCGCACGACCACGGGTTCGACCCCGTTCACCTCGCTGATCAGCTGATACAGGTTGTAGGTGAACGAGTCGTAGTTGTCGATCAACAGGGTGCGCATTTGACCACGCACATTACGCTCTGCCCATTACGGTTACTGCTGGCGACTGCCTTCAGTTCGTGTGGACCGCTACGGCAGAATAGGCGGCATGTCTGTTGCGCAGCCGGTCGAAGTGGATCGTGACGTCGTCGATTTCGCCATCGTCGGAAAGTGGATGGAAGAGCAGGGCCTGCCCGGCGGGGAGTTCGAGGAGGTGAAGCCGCTCGGCGGCGGCACCCAGAACATCATGCTCCGCTTCCGCCGCGGCGGCCGCGAGTACGTGCTGCGACGCGGGCCCAAGCATCTGCGGTCCGCCAGCAACACCGTCATCCAGCGCGAATCCCGCATCCTCGGCGCCCTCGGCGACACCGAGATCCGCGCCCCCAAGGTGATCGCCGCCTGCCCCGACGAATCCGTGCTCGGCGCGTCCTTCTACCTCATGGAACCGATCGTCGGATTCAACCCGCAGAACGAGCTGCCCGAACCGCACGCCTCCGACCCCGAGGTGCGCCGGCAGATGGGCTTGTCCGCGGTCGAGGCCATCGCCCGCCTCGGCTCGCTCGACCACGAGGCGCTCGGCCTGGCCGACTACGGCAAACCGGAGGGCTTCCTGGAACGCCAGGTGCCGCGCTGGCTCAAGGAACTCGACTCCTACAGCGTCAACGACGGCTACCCCGGCCCGGAGATCCCCGGCGTCGCCCAGGTCGGCGACTGGCTCGACCGCAACCGCCCCGCCCAGCCGAAAGCCGGCATCCTGCACGGCGACTGCCACCTCGCCAACATGATGTTCTCCTACGACGGCCCCGAGGTGGTGGCCATGGTCGACTGGGAGATGTCCACCATCGGCGACCCGCTCCTGGACCTGGGCTGGCAGATCGCCACCCGCCCGGTCCCCGGCACCACCGGCGCGGCACTGGTCGGCTCTCTCGGCGCGGTCGGCGGCCTGCCCACACCCGAGGAGATGATCGCCCACTACGCGAAGTTCTCCGACCGCGACCTGACCCACGTCACCTGGTACACCGTGCTGGCCTGCTTCAAGCTCGGCATCGTGCTCGAGGGCACGCACGCCCGGGCCTGCGCGGGCAAGGCCCCCAAGCAGGTCGGCGACTTCCTGCACGCCATCACCCTCGAACTGTTCGAGAAGGCACACCAGCTGATGGAGTGACGACACCGTAAGTTGGTCGTCATGCCGATCGTTCCCGATGCCAAGGACTGGACGTGGGTGCTCGAACGCGCCTGCGCCGAGTGCGGATTCGACCCCGCCGCCACCGCCTTCGCGGCGGTGCCGGGGTCGGCCCGCGCCAGTGCCGCCCGCCTCGCCGCCGCCCTTGAGCGACCCGACGCCCGGCAACGGCCCGATGAATCGACATGGTCGCCGCTCGAGTACGCGGCCCACGTCCGCGACGTGTGCCTCATCTTCACCCACCGCCTCGACATCGCCCGCATCGGCGGGCCCCGCCCCGGCCCGGTGATCCCCGCCTACGACACCGCGGTCACCGTGGGGGACAACGGCATTCCCATGTTCGCCAACTGGGACCAGGACGCCACCGCCATCGCCGCGGACTACACCGCCGCCGAAACGGCCACCGTCGCAGTCGAACTCACGGCCGCCGCCGAGACCGCCGCTCGCGCCTTCGAAGCCGTGCCGGTTACCGAACTCGACCGGGCCGCACTGCGCAGCAATGGTTCCGCGTTCACCATCGACTCCATGGCGCGGTACTTCCTGCACGACCTCGTGCACCACGTGCACGACGTCGAACACTAGAAATCGGTGTGCCCGTCGGTGACGTCGTAACCGGCGATGCCGGGCAGCCAGATGACCTTCGAAATCCGCAGCAGCCGAGCCAGTTCCGCCTCCACCTCCTCGCGCTGCCAGCCGGGATTGCGATTGTCGTTTAGCACGCAGCTCTCGGTGACGATGGCGGTTCGGTCAGCGACAGCGGAGCAGGGCCTCACGGAGATTGCGCGAACGGACATCGTCGAGCACCGCCATACCCAGGCGGTTCATCACATAGCCGAACCCCAGACCCGTTGCCGGATCGGCGAATCCGAACGAGCCGCCATAGCCGGTGGTGCCGTAGGCGCGCTTGTCGGAGCCGAACCGGAAACCGCCGCGCGATCGGCGGAAGCCCAGGTGGTAGCGGCTCGGGGTGAGTAGCACCAGGTCCTCGGCCGGGACGTCGTCGGCGGTGTCGGGGGAGCCCAGGCGGTCCAGCAGGCTCGGCTCGATAGGCAGCTCACCGGTCCGCCCCGCCGCCGCGCCGTACACCCGCGCCAGCGCCCGCGCGGTGCCGACACCACCGGCGGCCGGGCTCTCCACCGCGAGGAATTCGCGCCGGGCGGCCCGGGCGGGCGCACCGACCTGCGGGCTGTTCAGCGCGCGGAAGGACAGGCCACGCTTGCTGTAGAGCTGAATGCCGATGCGCACCGGCAGATCTCGCTCATAGCGCAGAATGTCGAGGCCCTCGGTCGCCGACAGCGCGGCCACCCGATCCAGCGAAACCTCGTCCGGCAGGCCGATATAGAACTCCGCGTCCAGCGGTCCGGCAATGTCCTCGGCGAAGATGCGGCCCAGCGTGCGATGCTCCGGATCGACCCGCCGCAGCAGCTCACCCTGATACAGCCCGGCCGTGATCGGGTGATAGCCGTGCCGGGTTCCCGGCCGCCACAACGGTTTCTGCTCGGCCAGCACCACCGCCATCCGATCCAGATCGGCCATATCCGCGAGCCGGAACGGCCGATCCAGCGCCGCCAGCCCGGCCTGATGGTCCAGCAGCTGCCGCACGGTGATGGACTCCTTGCCGTGCGCGGCGAACTCGGGCCAGTGCAGTGCCACCGGATCCTCGTAGTCCAGCAGCCCCCGCGACACCACCGACGCCACCGCGAACGCGGTCATGCCCTTGGTCGACGACCACACGGGGGCCATGGTGTCGCGCTCCCACATCACCCGGCGCTTGCGATCGCGATGCCCCGCCCACAGATCCACCACGGGCCGATCCCCGTCGTAGACCGCCACCGCCGCACCGATCTCCCCGTGCCGGCCGAAGTTGCGGCGGAACGCGTCGGCGACCGGGCCGAAACCCGCGTCCACCTCGCCATGGATCGTGACCTGCTCACTCATGATGGGGCCGATCGTAACCGGGCATACGGTCTGTGCGGGGTCGCAGTGACGATGGTGAATACCACTGCGACGCCAGTACATAGCTATGAGCAGTGCGCATCCCCTGGCGGACGAGCGACCCTGATGCCATTTCGGCCGGTCCGACCCGGTAGCGTGGCCGCACATGCCCGGACTCCAGCGGATTACCGCATCATTGCTGCGGACCAAGCCCGTCGAACGGCTCACCTCCGACGGAGAACACACCGCACTGCGGCGCAGCATGGGCCTGATCTCGCTGATCGCACTGTCGGTCGGCGCCACCCTCGGCACCGGCATCTTCGTGGTCCTGGGCGAGGCCGCACCGCTGGCCGGGCCCGCCGTCGTCGTCTCCTTCGTCATCGCCGCACTGGCCGCGCTGTTCTCGGCCCTGTCCTACGCGGAACTGGCCGGCGCGGTGCCGGTGTCCGGATCGGCCTACTCGTACACCTATGCGACGCTGGGCGAGATCATCGCCTGGATCTGCGGGTGGTGCCTGCTGCTGGAGTACGGCGTGTCGGTGGCGGCGGTCGCGGTCGGCTGGGGCGCGTACCTCAACGAGTTCCTGGGATCGACCATCGGCTGGCGGATTCCGGACGCGCTGGCGCAGCCGCCGGGCGACGGCGGGGTGATCAATCTGCCCGCCGCCATCGTGGTGGTGCTGGCCACCGTGGTGCTGCTGGGCGGCATCCGGGAGAGCGCGCGGGTCACCACCGTCACCACCATGATCAAGATCGCGGTGCTGGTGTTCTTCGTGGCCGTGGCGGTCACCGCCTTCCACTCCTCGAACCTGCACCCCTTCGCGCCGGCCGGCGTCTCGGGCATCGGGGCGGCGGCCTCGATGGTGTTCTTCTCCTTCATCGGCTTCGACGCCGCCTCCACGGCCGGCGAGGAGGCCAAGAATCCGCAGCGAGATCTGCCGCGCGCCATCATCATTTCGCTCGGGATCGTGACGCTGGTGTACGTGCTGGTGGCGCTGACCGCCGTCGGCGCGGTCGGCGTGGACGCCGTCAGCAGCTCGGGCGCGTCGCTGGCCACCGTGCTGGAACAGGTCACCGGGCGCGGCTGGCCCGCCACCATCCTCGCGGGCGGCGCGGTCATCGCCATCGCCTCGGTGGTGCTGACCGTGCTCTACGGGCAGACCCGCATCCTGGTTTCCATGTCCCGCGACGGGCTCATGCCCGCCGTGCTGTCGCGGGTCGGGGAGAAGCGCGTACCGACGGTCAACACGCTCATCGTGGGCGGCGTAGTGGCGGTGCTGTCGGCGCTGGTGCCGCTGGGCGAACTGGTGAACGCCACCAATATCGGCACGCTGGTGTCCTTCGGGCTGGTGAACATCGGCGTGCTGGTGCTGCGCCGCACCAAACCCGAGCTACCGCGGTCGTTCCGGACCCTGGTGCCGCTGGTGCCGGTCATCGGCGTGGCCATGTGCGTATGGCTGCTGATCCACCTGCCGGGGGTGACCTGGCTGGCGTTCACGCTGTGGTCGGCGGTCGGGCTGGTGGTGTACTTCGGCTACGGGCGGCCGAGGTCAGCCCTGAACAATGCCATGCCTGCCGAAACCGCTACCTCGCAGGCGCATTCGTAACCGGCGGACAGCCCAAAGGTTCGCGGCCGTCTCGATTCTGGACTGACCGGAGCGACGGAGCGCAGCGGAGGAGTGGAGGGAGGGAAGAATCGAGACCTCGGGGCCGCGGACCCGCCCGGAGCGAAGCGGAGGGAAAAATCAAACGCAGTACTCTCGATGTGTGCGAGCGCTGGAGCAGATTCGACAGTGGCCGGTCCGGAACGCGGCGGCGGGTGTCGTCGTCCGCGGCAAGGGCGTGGTGGACGCCGAGGGTGACAGCGCGCATGTCTTCCCGCTCGCCTCGGTGACCAAACCCCTTGTGGCTTACGGGGTTCTGGTGGCCGTCGAGGAGGGCGCGATCGAGCTGGACCAGCCCGCCGGGCCGCCCGGATCGACAGTGCGGCACCTGCTCGCCCACACCTCCGGCCTGGCCTTCGACACCACAGTGGTGCTGGCCCGGCCCGGCGCGAAGCGGATCTACTCCAGCGCCGGGTTCGAGGTGCTCGCGGATTTCGTTGCGGCGCAGACCGGTATCCCGTTCGACCAGTACCTGCGCGAGGCCGTCTTCGAGCCGCTGGGCATGAACTCCTCGGCGCTGGTCGGTTCGGCCGGACATGCCGGCCGCTCCTCGGTCGCAGATCTCTTGCGATTCGCCGAGGAATTGCTGGAACCTGCTGTCGTGAGTGCCGAATTGGTTTCCGAAGCAAGCACAGTGCAATTCCCGGGATGCAATGGTGTCCTTCCCGGTTACGGGTCGCAGCGCCCCAACGACTGGGGATTGGGTTTCGAAATCCGCGACCACAAATCGCCGCACTGGACCGGTGGCGCGAACTCGCCCCGGACTTTCGGGCACTTCGGGCAGTCCGGCACATTCCTCTGGGTGGATCCGGAAGTCGGCATGGCGTGTCTCGCGCTGGCGGACGAAAATTTCGGGGACTGGGCCCGAGCGGCGTGGCCGCCCCTCAGCGACGCCGTAATCGCGGAGTTCGCGTAGCGGCCGACACAGGCATCAAGTAACACACGCAACACCGGGCACTCCAGTAAACTCGGGCAACGCCGAGCTCAGAAGGGGCCGTTGGGGAAGACGTCCCTCGTCGAGCCGGAGGTGTCAGTGGTGCACGCGTCTAGTCAGTTCGCGGAGGCGACGTCTGGAGTCGTCTATATCCATTCGTCGCCGGCTGCGCTGTGCCCGCATGTCGAATGGGCTCTGACCTCCACTCTCAAGGCCCCCGCGAAACTGCGCTGGACCGCGCAGCCGGCCGATCCCGGACAGCTGCGTGCCACCACCGATTGGTGCGGCCCGGTTGGTACCGGAGGGAAATTAGCCAGAGCATTGCGGGATTGGCCCGTGCTGTATTTCGAAGTCACCGAGGACCCCAGCGAGGGCGTCGACGGCGCCCGCTTCAGCTTCGTCCCCGGCCTCGGCCTCTGGAGCGGCGCCACCGGCGCCTGCGGCGACGTCATGGTCGGTGAGATGCATCTGCGCGCCATCGTCGCCGAGGCCCGCGCCCACGGCCGCGGCTCCGCCGCCGAGATCGCCGCCGACATCGACCGCGCCCTCGGCACCGCCTGGGACGATATCCTCGAGCCCTACCGCCTCGGCGGCGAGGGCGCGGAAGTCACCTGGCTGCGCCGCGACGTCGGCTGATACGAGGAGGATTCGTGCGGACCACAGCGATCGCGGGTACTGCCCTGGCCATGGCGACGGCCTTCGTCCTCACCGCCTGCAACGACAACAGCCCCACCGTCGCCTCGGGCCCCTCGTCCCATCCCACCCCCTCCGCCGCCGCCTTCCCGGCCGCGGGCCACGAGGCCGTCCAGTGCGGCGCCGGTCCCTGGGGCCTGGCGGTCGTGGTCTCCACCGCCAAGGGCGCCGGCTTCTGCCCCACCGCGCTCTCCGTCGTCACCGCCTACGCCGACCAGCGCGCCAAACAATCCACCGGCGACATCGCCGTCACCGTCGGCACCGTCCGCTGGGTCTGCGGCGAACGCCCCGCCACCCCCAATCCCTATCAGGAATGCGCCAGCCAGAACGAGTCCGCCGAGAAGGTCCGCCTCCAGTCCTGACGCGGGACCCGCGATGAACCCTCGGCGTCTCCCGTGCGTAACGCCGGGGTAGCGGCAGGACACCGATGGCTGTCGATACGGTGCGGCGCCGTTGGTCCGGCGCGGTCACGGGACATGGCCCGGGGTTCGCTGTGGCGGCGGAAACCATCGGAGGAGCGAGACCATGACCACCGTGAGCCATGCTCTGCTGGACGCCCGCCGACGCCGTCGCCGGCCTCGCCGCCGGACGCGATCTGATCGCTTCCCTCCCCACCGGCTACTGCGCCGCGATCCTGGCGGTCAGCGGCCCGCCCGAGCCCTTCTTCCTCGTCGACCACGACCAGCGCCGTATCCGGGAATCCTACGGCGACAAGTACTCCCGCCTCGTCGCCCTCAAAGCCGCCTGGGACCCCGACAACGTCTTCCATCACAACGCCAACATTCCCCCCGCCTGACAGCGAAACCCGTTCCCAGCCAACAAAAGCGGGCGGTCTCCGAGGAGACCGCCCGCTATCGCGTTGCCGTGTAACCGATTACAGCGGAATGTTCTTGTTGTGCTGCGGCCGTGCCGGGGCGGCGGCCAGGGCGGCGGCGATGGTGGAGCGGGTCTTGGCGGGCTCGATGACCTCGTCCACGACACCGATCGAGATGGCGCGCTGGACGCCACCGGCGATGCGCTCGTGCTCCTCGGTCAGACGCTCCAGCAGGGCCTCGCGCTCCTCCTCCGGGGCGGCCGCGAGAGCCTTCTTGTGCAGGATGCCGACCGCGGCCTTGGCGCCCATGACGGCGACCTCGGAACCCGGCCAGGCGTACACGGCGGTGGCGCCCAGCGAGCGGGCGTTCATCGCGATGTAGGCGCCGCCGTAGATCTTGCGGGTGACCAGGGTGACGCGGGGGACACGGGCCTCGGCGAAGGCGTGCAGCAGCTTGGCGCCGCGGCGCACCACGCCCTCGAACTCCTGCGAGACGCCCGGCAGGTAGCCCGGCACGTCGGTGACGACGATCAGCGGGATACCGAAGGCGTTGCACAGGCGCACGAAACGCGAAGCCTTCTCGGCACTTTCGGAGTTGAGGCAGCCACCCAGGCGGATCGGGTTGTTGGCCAGCACACCGACGGTGCGGCCGCCGAGCCGACCCAGACCGACCACCATGGAGCGGGCGTAGCCGCCCTGCAGCTCCTCGAAGGTGCTCTCGCCGTCGACGTTGTCGAGCAGTTCGTGGATGATCGGCTTGACGTCGTAGGCGCGCTTGGCCGACTCCGGCATCATGGCCTTGAGGTCGACGTCGCCGTGCGCGGCTGCGGCCAGGTCGAATTCGCCCTGCTCGGCGAACATCGAAACCAGGCGGCGCGCACGGTGCATCGCGTCCTGCTCGTCGTCGGCGACGATGTGGCAGACGCCGGACTTCTTGCCGTGGGTGATCGGACCACCGAGGGTCGCCATGTCCACGCTCTCACCGGTCACCGTCTTCACGATGTCCGGGCCGGTCACGAAGACGCGGCCTTCCGGAGCCATGATGACGATGTCGGTCAGCGCGGGGCCGTAGGCGGCGCCACCGGCGGCGAAGCCGAGCACCACGGAAATCTGGGGGACCTGGCCGGACGCGCGGACCATGGCCTCGAAGACCAGGCCGACGGCGTGCAGGGCCTCGACGCCCTCCGCCAGCCGGGCGCCACCCGAATGCCACAGGCCCACAACTGGAACCTGGGAATCGATGGCGGTGTCGATCGCGTCGACGATGTGCTTGCACCCCTCCACGCCCATGGCGCCGCCCATCACGGTGGCGTCGGAGCAGTAGGCGACGGTGCGGACGCCGTCGACCTCACCGATGGCGGCGAGCACACCGGACTTGTCGCGCGGGTGGAGCGGGAGAACGGTTCCGGGATCGAAGAAGCGCTGCAACCGACCCAGCGGGTCACGGGGATCGGTAGCGGTGTCGGCGTGAGCGGGGGCCATTATGGTCATCGCAAACTCTCCTCATGGGGGAAAGGCGGTCGCTGAGAGCGGCTGCGAATGTCTAAGTCCCGGGGGGATTTTCGGGTGCGGGATCGACCATCCGAAAACCCCCGCCGGGACCGCTTGTCTTACTGACCGGTAAAGCTGAGCCGGATTTCCGGTTTACCGGGATGAATCCGTGTCAGTACCGGCCGAAGGCGAGCGCGACATTGTGCCCACCGAAACCGAAGGAGTTGTTGATCGCGAACTCGATGTCCTGACGGCGAGCCTCGCCGTGCACGACATCCAGATCGATCGCCGGATCCTGGTTGTCCAGGTTCAGCGTCGGGGGGACGATGCCATCCCGGATGCTGAGCACCGTGAGTACCGACTCGAGGGCGCCGACGGCACCGATCGAGTGGCCCAGAGCCGACTTGGGGGCGTAGACCGAAGCATGCTGCACGCCGGCCTTGTAAATCGCGTTGGCCTCCGCGGTGTCACCGATCGGGGTGGCAGTCGCGTGGGCGTTGACATGGGTCACGTCCTTGGGGGACAACCCGGCGGTCTGCATCGCGCGCTGCATCGCGCGAGCCGCACCACTGCCCTCCGGATCGGGGGCCACCAGGTGGAACCCGTCGGAGGTGATACCCGCGCCCATGAGCCGGGCGTGGATGGTGGCGCCACGAGCCTTGGCGTGCTCCTCGGTCTCGATGACCATGAGCGCGCCCGCTTCGCCGAAGACGAAGCCGTCGCGATCCTTGTCGAAGGGGCGCGAGGCCGCCTTCGGATCGTCGTTGCGGGTCGACATGGCCCGCATCATGGAGAACGCGGCGATCGGCACCGAGTCGATGAAGCCCTCGACGCCGCCGGTGACGACGATGTCGGCGTCACCCATGACGATCATTCGCCACGCGTTGGCGATGGCCTCCGAACCCGACGAGCATGCCGAGACCGGAGTGACCACTCCCGCCCGGGCCTTGAGCTCGAGTCCGACCACGGCGGACGGGCCGTTCGGCATGACCATCTGAACAGCGAGCGGCGAAATCTTGCGATAGCCGCCGTTCTTCAGCTTGTCCACCGAATCGATCAGCGCGTCGCCGCCGCCGAGACCGGTGCCGATGGCCACACCCAGCCGCAGCGGGTCGACCTCGGGAGAGCCGGCGTTCTTCCACACCTCGCGACCGAGCACGGTCGCCAGTCGCTCGACGTACGCCATGCGACGGATCTCGACCCGATCGAGCAGCGTGTCCGGCGACACCTTCAGGTGGCCGCCGATTCGAACTGGAAGGTCGTACTCCGCAATGAAGTCGTCCTCGAGAGTGTCGATGCCGCTCTCGCCATTGAGGAGGCCCTTCCACGTCGCATCGACGTCACCGGCGATCGACGTGGTCGCCGCCATGCTCGTTACGACGACGTTGGGAAAGTTCCCGTTCAAGGTGGAAGGAGTGGTCACGGTGTCGGTTCCTACTCGCCCTCGGCGCCGAACTTGGCCTTCAGCTCAGCGGCCGCATCGGAGTTCTCGGCCTCGAGCTTCTGGATGTACGCCACCGCGTCGCCAACGGTCTTCAGGCTCGCCAGGTCCTCGTCGGGGATCTTGACGCCGTACTTGTCCTCGGTCTGGACGGCGATCTCGACCATCGACAGCGAGTCGATGTCCAGGTCGTCGACGAAGGACTTCTCGATGGTCACCTCGGAGGGCTCGATACCGGTCACCTCTTCGATGATCTTCCCGAGCTCTTCGACGATCTGTTCCTGGGTCAGAGCGGCCACTGTGGTGGCTCCCTTCTTATTTCCTGTAGAGGGTGGATTTTCAATTGTTTGCGACCCGGTTGCTCCATCGCCGTTGATAGGAGCGGGCCGCGAGCCAAGCTAGCTTGCCGCGGTGAGTTCGGCGAGCGCGGGGAGGTCCGCGGGTGTCTTCAGCGCCAGATTCGGGGTGCCCTTGAGCTCCCGCTTGGCGATGCCGACCAGGGTGCCCGCCGGCGGCAACTCTGCCACCGCGGAAACCCCTGCCGCACGGATCGTTTCAGTGCACAGATCCCAGCGCACGGGGCGCGTGACCTGGGCAGCGAGCTTGTCGACCGCGTCCTGGCCGGAGCTGACCGGTTGCCCGTCGAAGTTCGACAGCAGGGTCCGGACCGGCGCACTGGGCGCGATCTTGGCAATGGCCTCCGCGACCGCGTCCTGGGCGGGAGCCATGAACGCAGTGTGGAAGGCGCCGGCGACCGGCAGTGCACGGACGCGGGCCTTTTCGGGCGGGTTCGCAGCAAGGGCTTCGAGCGCCTCGAGCTTACCCGCGGCCACGATCTGACCCACCGCATTGCGGTTGGCCGGAATCAGACCGAGTTCATCGAGACGAGCGAGCACCTCCGCTTCGTCCCCACCGAGCACCGCGGACATACCGGTCGGCTCGAGTGCGCAAGCTTTGGCCATTTCCGCTCCGCGGATGGCGGCCAGGACCACCGCGTCATCGGCGGAGATGACTCCGGCGACGGCAGCGGCGGCGAATTCGCCGACCGAGTGTCCGGCGACGACTGTATCCGCGGGAAGCGAATCCTGCGGGATTTCCGCGAAAGCCATGAGGGCAGCCGCGACGACGAGCGGCTGGGTGACAGCCGTGTCGACGATTTCTTCGGCGGTCGCAGTCGTGCCCAACCGCAGCAGGTCCAGCCCCGCGGCCTTCGACCACAGCGCGATGCGGTCCGCAGCGCCGGGAAGTTCGAGCCAAGGGGTGAGCATGCCGGGAGTCTGAGAGCCCTGTCCAGGGGCGAGCAATGCGATCACGACTCAAGAAAACACTGTGAGGCCGCTCTCACGAGATGTCGGCGCGAATGAAGCTTGCTTGGCAGTTTTGTGAGGAGTCCACAAAAGACCAAGTGGGCTGTCCGGATCGCCTGATCCTCGAATCTCGTTACACCCCATCCTTAGCATCTGTGATGGGAGTCACATCAGTGGCGGGAGTAGGTGATTCGTTACGAGTTCGTGTCAGCCGACCTACTGTGGCCGCGATACGTAACACATAGGCATCGCGCGGGTTCATTGGATCCCGGCCCGTGATGTCGGCGATTCGCTTGAGTCGATAGCGCACCGTATTTGGATGAACGAACAGCTGGCGGGCGCAGGTCTCGACGGCTCCACCGCAATCCAGATAGGCGTCCAGCGTGTCCGATAGATCGGCGCTGGCGGCGGCCAACGGTAGCACGAGGTGCTCGTTCAGGGCGTCTATGGCCGCGCGGTCGCCGAGCAGGGCGCGTTCGGGCAGGAGTTCGGAGGCGTGCACCGGGCGTGGCGCACCCCGCCAGCCCACCACGGCCTCCATGCCGGCCATCGCCTCCACCGAGCTGACGTGCGCGGCGGACAGCGCCCGCATGGTCGGGCCGATCACCACCGGGCCCTCGGAGAAGGCCTCGGCGAGCAGGTCCGCCAGGAACTGCGACGGATACATCGGGTCGCCGAGATGTCCACTGACTACCATCACCAGCCGCGAACCCTGCACCACGGCGAGCGCGTTGCGGCCGTGCCGGCCGGCCACACTATGTACGGAACTGACAACAGCCACCTGGTCCTTAGGGGGGGTGCCCACAAGGACCGTCGCCGGGGCGGTCGCGTCCCAATTGAGAGTGGCCGCACGGGAGAGCATCTCGGGGCCGGTGTCGCCGCGCACCACGGCATCGACGACCAGGGCCTCCAATCGGGTGTCCCACGCGCCGCGCGACTCCGCGGCCGAGGCGTACACCGAGGCGGCGGCGAAACCGAGCTCCCGCCCGTACCGCAGCACCGCCTCGGTGAGCGCCACCAGCTGACGGTCGTTGCGCGCCAGGGCCGGCAGCCACTGCTCGAAGAACTCCATGGCCACCCGGACCATGTCGACGGTCTGGCGCAGCGTCAGCCGCCGCGCCAGATCGTCCGGAATCACTTGGAAGGCATCGAGACTGAAGCGGATATCCGACTCCGGGTCCTGCAGCCACTCCAGGAAGTTCACCACCGCCGTCTGCACCAGCATCTGGACGCCGGCCCGCTGGGCGGCATCCAGATTGGCGAAGAACGGCAACCGGTCCTGCATCGAGGCCACGGCCTCGGTGGACAGGCGACCGGAGAACTGCTTGACCCGTTTCAGGAGGGTGTCCGGAAGCGGGTCGCGCGTCTGCCGATTCGGGGAGAGCGCGCCGGTCGGGAGATAGACCTCGTGGGAGGAGGTGCCCTCTTCGTTGATCCGGCGCGGCCTCGGCGGTTTACGTTCCACGGTATTTATGTTCGGTTATGCGTCGCCGCCTTCGGTACCGGGTGCCGCCTTCGGCGCGGCGTTCACGTCGTCGATGGCGTAGCGGCGTGCCGCCTCGGCCACCGTGGCGGGTGAAATCCGGCCCTGAGCAGCGAGACCCTGCAGCGCGGCGACCACGATGGACGCGGCATCCACATTGAAGACGCGGCGCGCAGCCGGGCGGGTGTCGGAGAAACCGAAACCATCCGTACCGAGGGTGATGTATTCGGTCGGCACCCACTGGCGGATCTGGTCGGGCACCGCGCGCATCCAGTCGGAGGCGGCGACGACCGGGCCCTGTGCCTCGGACAGCACCTCGGTGATGTAGGGCAGGCCCGGATCCTGGTCGGGGTGACGGAGTTTGGCGATCTCCTTCGCGAGGGCCTCCTTGCGGAGCTCGCCCCACGAGGTCACCGAGTAGACGTCGGCCTGCACACCCCACTCCTGGGCCAGCATCTCCTGTGCGCGCATGCCGTCGGGCATGGTGACGCCCGCGACCAGGATGTTGGCGCGCAGGTCGCCGGCGCCGCCGGGCCGGTACAGGTAGATGCCCTTGAGCAGACCCGCCACGTCCAGGTTCTCCGGCTCGGCCGGCTGGACGTAGGGCTCGTTGTAGAGGGTGATGTAGTAGAAGATGTCCTCGCCGCCGAATTCGTGGTGCACCGAACGCGATTCGGGATCGGTGCCGGGCAGCGCCTCCTGGTAGCCCTGGGCCGGGCCGCCGCCGTACATGCGGCGCATGCCGTCGCGCACGATGTGGGCGATCTCGAAGGAGAAGGCCGGATCGTAGGCGACACAGGCCGGATTGGTGGACGCCAGCAGCAGCGAGTGACCGTCGTTGTGCTGCAGGCCCTCACCGGTGAGCGTGGTTCGCCCGGCGGTAGCTCCGAGCACGAAGCCGCGCGCCATCTGATCCGCCGCCGCCCACAGGCCGTCACCCGTGCGCTGGAAGCCGAACATCGAATAGAAGATGTAGAGCGGGATCATCGGCTCGCCGTGGGTGGCGTAGGAGGTGCCGACCGCGGTGAAGCTCGCGGTGGAACCGGCCTCGTTGATGCCCTCGTGCAGGATCTGGCCGATGCTCGACTCTTTGTAGGCAAGCATCAAATCCGCGTCGACCGATGTGTACAACTGGCCGTTGCGGTTGTAGATCTTCAACGAGGGGAACCACGAGTCCATACCGAAGGTGCGGGCCTCGTCGGGGATGATCGGGACGATGCGCTTGCCGATCTCCTTGTCGCGCAACAGCTCCTTCATCAGGCGCACGAAGGCCATGGTGGTGGCCACCGACTGCTTGCCCGAACCCTTGCGGACCGAACGGTAGGCCTCGTCGCCGGGCAGTTGCAGCGGCTTTGCCAGCGTGCGGCGCTCGGGGACGAAACCGCCCAGCTGCTTGCGGCGATCCATCATGTACTGGATCTCGGGCGCGTCCTGGCCGGGGTGGTAGTACGGCGGCAGGTAGGGGTTGGCCTCGAGCTCGGCGTCGGTGATCGGAATGCGTTGCACGTCGCGGAACGCCTTCAGATCGTCGAGGGTCATCTTCTTCATCTGGTGCGTGGCATTGCGGGCCTCGAAGTGCTTGCCCAGGCCGTAGCCCTTGATGGTCTTGGCCAGGATGACCGTCGGCTGACCCTTGTGCGCCATGGCCGCGGCGTAGGCGGCGTAGATCTTGCGGTAGTCGTGGCCACCGCGCTTGAGGTTCCAGACCTCGGCGTCCGACAGGCCCTTGACCAGTTCCTTGGTGCGCGGGTCGCGGCCGAAGAAGTGCTCGCGCACGTAGGCGCCGTCATTGGCCTTGTAGGTCTGGTAGTCACCGTCGGGCGTGCTGTTCATCAGGTTCACCAGCGCGCCGTCGCGGTCGGCCTGCAGCAGGGCGTCCCACTCCCGGCCCCAGACCACCTTGATGACATTCCAGCCAGCGCCGCGGAAGAACGACTCCAGCTCCTGAATGATCTTGCCGTTGCCGCGAACCGGGCCGTCGAGGCGCTGCAGGTTGCAGTTGATGACGAAGGTCAGGTTGTCCAGGCCCTCGTTGGCGGCCACCTGGATCAGGCCGCGCGACTCCGGCTCGTCCATCTCGCCGTCGCCGAGGAACGCCCAGACGTGCTGGTCGGAGGTGTCCTTGAGACCGCGGTCGTGCAGGTAGTGGTTGAAGCGGGCCTGGTAGATGGCGTTCATCGGGCCCAGACCCATTGACACCGTGGGGAATTCCCAGAAGTCCGGCATCAGGCGCGGGTGCGGGTAGGACGACAGGCCGTGGCCCGGGCCGCCGTGGCTGTACTCCTGGCGGAAGCCGTCCATCTGGTCCGTGGTGAGGCGGCCTTCGAGGAAGGCGCGGGCATAGATGCCGGGGGAGGCGTGCCCCTGGATGAACACCTGGTCGCCGCCGCCCGCGTGGTCCTTGCCGCGGAAGAAGTGGTTGAAACCGACCTCGTAGAGCGCCGCCGAGGACGCGTAGGTCGAAATGTGGCCGCCCACACCGATTCCCGGCCGCTGGGCGCGGTGCACCATGACCGCGGCGTTCCAGCGGATGTAGGCGCGGAAGCGGCGCTCCACCTCCTCGTCGCCGGGGAACCACGGCTCGTTCTCGGTGGGGATGGTGTTGACGTAGTCGGTGGAGGTCAGCGCGGGGATGGCGACATGGCGCTCACCGGCGCGTTCGAGCAGGCGCAACATGAGGTAGCGGGCGCGGCCGGGGCCCTCGCGGGTGAGCATTTCGTCGAAGGAGTCGAGCCATTCACTGGTCTCCTCCGGGTCGATGTCCGGCAGGTATGACGCCACCCCCTCGCGAATCACTCGAACCCGGCCTCCCGCCGGGGATTTGCGTGCCGATCCATTGGTGGAATTCGACGAAGTCGGGTGCATCAAGTCGGTCAAGACGTTTGCTCCTCGTACACATGGGGTGGGACATCTGGTGTGGCGTCAATACCCCGGATATCCGCTGGTGGGCGGCATACCCGTAACGATTGGTCTGGGGCGCATCTCACATCCTTGCCGATGATGCGGCCCAGGTCATCATGTCAGCCGGAAATCCAGTACGGTTGCGCAGGGAATCGCGCCGCTCGCGACGCCATCCAACACCGCCGGGCTGGATCGGGGAGGAAACACGTGAAGCTGCTGAACCCGCGGGGGTTCGGACTAGTGTGCGCGTCCGCGGCGGTGGCGGGGGGATTGGTTCTCGCCGGGTGCGCGAACACGGTCGAGGGTACTCCGACCGTGAATCAGGTTCAGGTGACGTCGTACAGGGCCGAGGCCGCGTCGTCCTCGGCGGCTGCCGCTTCTTCGAAGGCGGCCGCGGCGACCGCCAAGGCGACCGCCGACAACTGCGATCCGTTCCGCAAGATCACCGGGACCGCTGTCGATCGCTACAACGAGTTCGTCGACGCGCACGACGGGAACGCGGCCGACCAGATCGCCAAACGCGACACGGCGGCGTCCGCGCTCGAGGACGCCGCGAAGACGGTCGAGACTCAGGTGGGTGCGTCGGGCGCGGACCTGCAGGCGGATCTGGGGCAGAAGTTCACCGACTATGTGACCGCGGCGCGGTCGCTGGCCGCGGAGGTGCGGAAGATGACGGCCAGCTCGTCGGTGTCGCCGCTGAACGACGCGAGTCGCAAGGTCAACGATGCTCTGACCGCGGTCCGGAACGCCTGCCCGGCCAAGTGAATCGGGCCGTTCACATGATGTGAAACCGGGCTGTCCAATGGATCTCACTGGTCTCACATACGACATTTAGGGTGCGATTTCGGCCGATCGGCTTGCGCTGGGGGCTTTTACCATGTTCGCTTGCAACTACCTATTGTCTGGAGTTGAGGAGGACACCACCGTGGTCGCCGCGGCGGACGCGCAGAACTACGCTCAGAAGCTTGGCATTTCACACGACATGGTGGTTCAGGAACTGGGCTGGGACGAAGATACCGACGACGCGCTTCGCGCCGAGATCGAGGAAGCCACCGGTTCCGAGCTGCTCGACGAAGACACCGACGAGGTGGTCGACGTCGTGCTGCTGTGGTGGCGTGAGGGTGACGGTGACCTGGTGGACGAGCTGCTGAACGTGATCACCCCGCTAGCCGACGACGGCGTCGTCTGGGTGCTCACCCCCAAGACCGGTCAACCCGGCCATGTCGATCCGAGCGAAATCGGCGAGTCGGCGACCCCCGCCGGCCTCACCGCGACCACCCCGGTCTCCCTGGGCACCTGGACGGGCACCAAACTCACCCAGCCCAAGACACCTTCCAAGCAGCGCTGAGGCCTCCACTAAGGTTTCAGGTAAGCCGAGTGACAAACGGTGGATTCCGCGTGTCTCCACGCCGCGTCGCTCGGTGCTGCGCTCAGGACATGAGGATGGAGGGGAAGGTATGCCGCTCGAGGTCGGTTCGGTCGCACCGGACTTCACGCTGAAGGACCAGAACAATCAGGAAGTCACGCTGTCGAGCTTCCGCGGCGAGAAGAACGTCCTGATCGTCTTCTACCCCCTGGCCTTCACCGGCATCTGCCAGGGCGAACTCTGCAAGGTCCGGGACGAACTCCCCAAGTTCCAGAACGACAACGCCGAGATCCTCGCCATCTCCGTGGGCCCCCCGCCCACCCACAAGATCTGGGCAGCCGAACAGGGCTACACCTTCCCCCTCCTCTCCGACTTCTGGCCGCACGGCGCCGTAGCCCAGACCTACGGCGTCTTCAACGAAAAATCCGGCTACCCCAACCGCGGCACCTTCGTCGTCGACAAGGACGGCATCGTCCGCTTCGCCGAAATGAACGGCCCCGGCGAGCCCCGTGACCAGCACGCTTGGGAAAAAGCCCTCGCCACACTAGATTCATAACCCGTTGCCCGGACATCCACATCCGGCGCACCGATCCGACCCCGGGCCCGCCCGGGCAGTTGGGGCGTATAGCTCAGCGGTAGAGCACTGGTTTTACACACCAGCGGTCGGGGGTTCGATCCCCTCTGCGCCCACACTAGAAAGGCCGGTTCACGGCCTGTATTTCATGGGGCAATGTCGACCTTATGGTCATTTCGTGGGGCAAATGTGGGGCAGTCAGCGCTAGCCGAGAACTAGCCGTACTAAGGACCACTGACTTTCACCGAGGCTCGCGTATCTCTGGGTGGTTCTGATCGACGCGTGGCCGAGTAGCTTCTGGTCGAAACGCTTGTTGAAGTTGTCCTGATCGAACGGACGCTGGTCGACATGAGCCAGCAGGAGGCCGCTGCGAACCTTCCGTCCGTCATCGACGTAGGGTATGGGTGCGGGAGTCCCGAGCCCATCGTGCTTGATCGCGGCTGCAAGGGTTTTCGCCAGTGCCTCACCGATCGGGATCACGCGCCGCTCGGCGTCCTTGGGAGCCTTCATGCGCTTGTCGGCCTTGTCCCATGCCCATTCAATGCTGATCGTCTTGCGCTTCAGGTCGATGTGCTCCTTGTGCAGACCCTGTGCTTCGCCCACTCGCATTCCGGTCCCGAGAAGGACATCGACGATCAGTTGGTCGAATGATTCGAGAGGTGCACGGAGCGCTCTGATTTCGTCGTCTTCTGGATGGCGCTCCGGAGATGGTCCGGGCTTCGGCAGCACTATGTCGATGCAGGGACTCTTGTCGTAGTCGTTGCTCGAACTCGGTCGGTGACCATTGCTGCGGGAATGCTTGCGGGGTAAGGAAACCCAGCGATCCGTGTGGCCGGTAACTGTTGCCCTCGATGCGCCGGTCCTCGGCAAGGACCTGTACCTCGGTCAGGGAATGAAACACCTCGCAGGACAGGAATTCGTCGCGGAAACGGCCGTTGAACGATTCGCAGATCCCGTTCTGCCAGGGCGATCCCGGGTCGATGAACGAGGCGTCGACGCCGGTGAATCGGCACCAGTCGGTCATCGCGTGCGCGGTCATCTCGGTGCCGTTGTCCATGCGGATATGCCTGGGTCTTCGACCGGTGGCCGCGATGATCTCGTCGAGGACAGCGACGAGACGGTCGGCGGTGCACGATCGGAATGCCCTGGTGGCCAGCGCTTCTCGCGTGAACTCGTCGATGATGTTGAGAAACCGCACCTGGCGGCCGTCGACGGTGACATCGACTTGGAAGTCCAACGCCCACATCTGATCCGGGAATGATGCCTTCAAGCGTTGATTCCGGCCCGGTCCGATGCGACGTTTCTTACGCGCCCGGCTGGGTCTTTTCAATCCCTCCTCCCGCCAGAGGCGTTGCGTCCGTTTATGGTTGGTCACCAGTCCTTCACCGCGACACAGCGCATGGGCCTTGCGCCAACCCCACCGCGGATGCTGACGCGAGATCGCGCGCAATCGCGCCCGCAGTGCCCGTTCGATTTCGGCGACCGCCGGCGGTCGCCAGTGCGCCAATACTCCAGCGCGTCTCGTGCGGTGGCCGCAGTCTGTCCAGGTTCGGCGCCGCAGTCCTGAATCCATCGATGTGGCGGTGCGTCGCTTGCGTCAAGGTTGGATTCGGACTGTTGCGGGTTAGTGTACGGCTGCGTCCGCGGCGGCCGGTGTGGTCGCGATGGTCGCGGTGCGGATGCCGGGCACTGTGCGGGTGAGGGCGATGGCGATCCGCCGTTCGGATTCGTCGGCGAACCGGCCGGAGATGGTGGCGTCGGCTTCGCGGACGGTGACAGGCCAACGCCGTGCGCCGATGTACTGATCGAGGAGGCTTTGTGCATCGGCCGTGAGTGCGTCATCGGGGGTGAGCATGATTCGCAACGCGTCGCCGCGGCTGAACATGCCGATCACGCGGCCGTCGGCATCGACGACTGGCAGACTGCGCAGTCCGTGCGTTACCAGCCTGCTGATGACCTCGGCCAGTGCCGCGTTGTCGGGGACCGAGACCGCTGGTGTGGTCATCACCGCACTGGCCGTGTCGTCGAGTTCGCCGGCCCGCAAGAGGTCACCGCTGGTGATCACCCCGATCAGGCGATCGTCCTGATCGAGAACGGGCAACGCGGCGTAGCCCAGTTCGGCGAGCATCAGCGCAGCCTCGCGTGCCGTGTTGTCGTGCCGCACCGCGATGATCGGTCGTTGCATGACCTCGAATACCCGAATGTTCTTCATTCCGTTCAACTCCGTTCAACTAGTTTCCGGCTCGGCACGACAGGGCAGATCCTTCGCTGGACTGTTCTCGTGTTCTCCGGGGGCTGGGTCGGTCGGCGCGTAGGGGACCGCGTGTAGCAGCGTCACTGCCATGGTCGTGCCGCTGGGGGCCCGGTAGGTACGGCGTTCGCCCGGTCGCGCTCCGGCGATGGCGCGGCCTAATGGCGATTGCATGGAGTAGACCTCCATCTCGTTGTCTTCGGCCTCGCGTACTGCGAGCAGGAACGTCTCGACCGCTCTGGTGTCGTCGTAGCGGACGGTCAAGACCATGCCGGGCTCGGCGATTCCGTCGTCGGGTGGGTTCTGGCCGATGAGGGCGTTGCCGAGCAGGTGGTGGATCCGGCGGATGCGTGCCTGGCGTGCGGAATGCAGGGCCTGGTTGCGTGCGTAGTCGCCACTGTCCCCATCGGGCATTTCGATGTGGCGTTGCGCGAGCAGTTCCTGCAATTCGGTCTGAAGCAGATCATGGGCTCGAGATGTCATCCAGACACCTGCGGTGTTGGTCATGTGCTTGTGTCCCTTCCTTTCTGGCTGGGTTGGAGATTGTCGTCAGGGGTGGGGCCAAGGCGGCGGTGCGCCCCTGACAACGCGCAGGCCCTGATGTCGGGCCGAGTCTGAGTCGGTGGGACCCGCGTGGATCGCGGATGCTGTGCCGAATCGGATTGGGTTCGTGCGGCGCGTCAGGTCTGTGGCCGGCTGTGTCTTCAGCGGCACTGGGGGCTATGGTCGGTTGTCGGGCCGATCGATGCTCACCATTTCGCTGCTGCTACCTGCGGCTTTCTTGTCAACTCCAGGATGGCGTGGTTGTCGGGGCGATCAGTTGCGCTGACCCGACAATCGAGGGGTCGAGATTTGTGGCGATGGCACAGCACAGTCAGTCGTTGTCGGTGACGGCGAGTTCGATCATCATGGCGAGTCGTTTGCGGGGGTCGTCCAAGCCGAGGTTGGTCACCTCTGCCATCTTGCGCAGCCGGTTACGGACGGTGTTCTCGTGCACGCCCAGCTGTGCGCCCGCCCGTGCGGGGTCGCCTTGGGCCTGCAACCAGGCGCGCAGCGTTGCCACGTACTCGGTGGAGTTGGTGCGGTCGTGGTGTCGCAACTGCGACACCGGCCCCCGTGCGGGGGTGCGTCCAGAAAGCCCAGCGGTGCGCAACCGTTGCAGCAGGATTTCGTCCCACGACTCGTCGTAGGCGGGAGGCGCAGCACCTGATGAGTGGGTCTCGTGCAGCGCCAGGCATTCGTCGGCCTCTTGGCGCGCCAACGCCAATTCTGTGGCCCGGGCAACACCGCTGATGCCGGCCAGCACCGTCATCTGCACTGGCAGTGCCGCCTGTAGCTCGCTTATCCAATGGCGTGCCGTCGCCGCCTGATCGGCGGGCAGCACGGTGTAGATGGTGTCGCCGACCAAGGCGCTGCGGCTCGAACGGGACCAGCCGAATCCGGTTGTTGCTCGCTCGAAGACCTGCAGCAGCGCGGCGTGCTGCTCGTCGGCGATCCGTGCACGCAGCGCGATCGCCCGCAAATTCTCCGGCGCCAACCCCAGCCTGCTGGCCACCGTCGCCGCGTCCGCGGCGCCCTCCAGCAAACTGATCACCAGTTCGGATTCCACCTGACGTTCCAGATCCGCGCTGGCCCGCGACCGCAACAGGTGTAGGGCCACCGTATGCGCGCCGTCGGCCAAGGCGATCCGTCGAGCCCCGTGCAACGGTGCCGGGCATGACACCCATACCGAGCCCAGCAGTTGCCGGCCCACGCGCACGGCCACGACCATCCGCCCCGTCAAACCACGCTCTGCCTGCGCAGGAACGAACAACGGTTCATCCGAGACCGCCAAATGTGCGAACACACCGTTTGCATCGAACAGGGCCCGTAACCACTGCGGCATTTCCCGGCTCAGGATCGTCTCGACCCGTGCGGGGTCGAGGTGCTGCTGCAGCCTCGAATACGCCAGCACCCGAGACCGGCGGTCCTCGATCGTCACCGCACCCCCGACCGCGTCGGCCAGACTGTCGGCCAAGGCGAACAAATCGGTTGGGCCGCGACCGGCCTCGGTCTCGCGGCCTTCCAGCACCAACCCGTAGACCACCGCGGCAACCTCACTCCAGGCCACCGCAGGATCGACCACCATCACCGCCACCCCCTCGATCTCCGGCTCGTCCGCAGTCTGCTCACCCCCACGGATGAGCGCGACAACAGCCCGCGCCGACATTGCCCAGTCCACTACCTCCGACACCGAGCGTGCCCCGATCCCGAGCAGCACATCACCGGCTTCCGTGGGGTCCTGATCGGCCCCGTGGATCACCACACTGCGCAATTGGGTGGACCGGGGAACCGAACACAACCGCAAACGGATCCCATAGCCACCCAGTACGTTCGCCAACCGGTCCAATGTCACCACGAGCCGCTCCTGTGTCGAACCGAAGGTGCAGTGCATTCAGGCGGCCGACAGATGTTCGCGGACAAGGAAGTCGGGCCATTTCGTCGAGCGGTCCATCGGGATGAACACCAGCGCGAGCCGGCGACCCGCGTCGCATTGACGAGGTGAGATTTCCAGTGCCGCGCCCCCGTGCGACAAAGCCTCTACCTGTAGACGCCGTCGATGCGTATGGCGCGGGTGCGTTTCAGCGGTGAACCTGTGTCGCGTCGTAGCCTGTCACTCCAGTCGTGCGACGGCATCGGCGAGTACGGCGGCTTCGCTGATGTCGGTTTTCTTGGTGCCGGTGAGCAGCGTGAGTTTGTTCTGGTCTGCCAGTTCGCGCAGGTGGGCGAGCGCATCAGCGCGCTCGGGTTCGGTGAGTTCGTCGCGGTAACGGCGGGCGAACTCATCGAAAAGTTCCGGGTCGTGGCCGTACCATCTGCGCAGTTCGGTGGACGGAGCGATCTGTTTGCACCATTCGTCGAGGTGGGCTCTGGTTTTGCTGACGCCGCGGGGCCAGAGCCGGTCCACGAGGACACGGGTGCCGTCATGCGGGGTCGGGTCGTCATAGATTCTGCGGATTTGCACGGTGCGTCGAGTCGTCATCATCGATCCCCGGTTTTATTGCTGCTCGATTCTGCGGGTTTGGTGTTTTTAGTGCGGTGAACACGTCGGCGGCGGAGGAGGTGTGGAAGCTGATGATTCCTTCGACTCCGACGGCGGCCAGCTCACGCATGAGGTGCCCGTGTCGAGCATGGTGGCGTCGGCACTCGATGTCGTCGATTTTACGGTGCGGCGGCCGGTAACGTGGGGATCGGGCGGGGTTTGCGAAAGGGGAGCAGATGGATACCGTCCGGGCCGCGACGTGTTTGATGGAAGTGTCTGATCTGGATCGTTCGGTGCGCTTCTACTGCGACGTATTCGAATGCAGTGTCGCGATTCACGAGTCCGACGCCGCGCTGCTTTTAACCCCCGACGGTTTCCAGCTGTACCTACGGGTGAGCGAAACGTCTGTGAGGGGCAGAATTGGTGACCTGGGCGTCACACAGATCATCTGGTCCGCCGACAGTAAAGCAGAACTGGACCGAATCGAGCACCGACTGCGCGCGTGCTATCCCGCCACGTACACCAACACTGCGAACGGGATCAGTTTCGTCGACGGTGTCGACCCCGACGGTTCCCGAGTGCTGATCACCTACCCGAGCCCCGAACAGCTTCCACGCGAGGTTATCGACCATCGGTTCCGATGAATGGTTGATCTCGTTGGTCGGTGCTATCCGAGTCTGCGGCGTAGGTCGTCGAGCCAGATCGACACTCCAGCCTCGGTCAATGCGGTCAACGGGTCGGACATGAGCATCTTCTTCCAAAGGTTTGTCGAATATGCCGGTGGCCGGATATCACCGGGGTGGCGGTTACGTTCGGGATCGTCGGAAGCAGGTCTCCTGATAGCTCGTGAGCGCCGGTGGTTGCGATAGAGCCATCGAGAGCCGGTTACCCCGGGCGCCGGCGGGGCGGGGATTCGGATCATGCTGGAAGGCAGTGATCGAGGCGAGGCCGGACACGACGCGAGGGGCGATGATGGAGAAGTTCTCGGTGGAGGCGATGACTCGTGAGCTGCTGGCGCGGGCGGGCGCGGTCTCGGCGCGGCGCGCGTCGGCCACTGTGTACGGCGGGCACGAGCATCAGCTGCGTCAGACTGTGATCGCGCTGACGGCCGGAGCCGCACTCGGCGAGCACGAGAACACCGATGAGGCGACGCTGCTGGTGTTGCGCGGGCGAGTTCGATTACACACCCCGCAAGCTTCGTGGGACGGCCGTCGTGGTGATCTGCTGGTGGTCCCTCATACCCGGCACAGTCTCGAAGCGATCGAGGATGCCGCCGTGCTGCTGACTGTCGCGAAATAGCCCGGCTCGAGGGCTGTCCCATAGTCCGAGCCCCGGGTCGTAGCCTGGGCCCCGCGTCGTCGGGGACCAGCGATTCGCGGCGCGGCGGCATGCTGCCATATCGCAGTCCGTGCGGTCCGGCGACGAACCCGCGGTGACCGTCGCGGCAGCCACACCACCGCACCAGCCGCCAGAGCGATCTCATCGCGCACTGTCGCCAAGGTCCCGGCGTGCTCGGCGTGTGGTCGAACCGCCGATGCCGGTCACGGTCGAACTGGCCTTGGCCATCCCGGCAGCGTCGCTGAGAACCCTTGCCCTGCAACAGGTTGCTCCGTTCGGGGCACCGGACTTGTCCACGCGGAGCGCCGTGTCGTAGGCCGATGGCCGCTGAAATCAATTAGATCTGCTGCATAGCGAATTTATTTACGCATAAGTCCCTGGATGCATCTGCCGATTCTGATGCCTCAAATCATCGACTACCGATACCAGACGCCGGAATTCCAATCGCCGTAGTCCCAGACATTGAAATCGTAGCGATCATGCGCACCCGCGAACACGTAGCCCAACCAACCGGCCGATGTGTCACAGATTTCGTCGTCGTGGTTGCACACGGTGAGCACCGGGACGTTGCCGAACCAATCGTCGACGCCGGCCAGTGGATAACCGATGAGCCAATTCCCGGGAGTCGAGGACAGTCCACCCGAACCGGGTCCCGGAGCGCGTTTGGGATCCGATAGCAGGATGGCGTTCGCATTGCCCACATCTTGGTGGGCGGTGACCCAGGCGTGGAGTATGCCCGCGCCCTCGCTGTGCCCGATCAACCGGATATGATCGCGCGGACACTCAGTGCGGTGCGACCAGAAGAGCCGGTCGATTTCGTTCAACGCCGACATCGGATCGGCGGAGTCGTAGCCGACGGACTGATCGACGTACGGAGCGAACACCGACGGGTCGCCCGAGCCGCCGATTCCAATCGCCCAGTCGCCGGCGCAGCCAGCGGCCCGAGCCGTCGGGTTCGTCGCGTAGGTGATGGAAAAGAGGATGGCCAACAGTAATGCGGCGAAGAGCGCCGTTGCTCTACGCATGATCGTACTTTCTTCTTTGTTCTTACTTCCGGGTGCGGCCCGGCCCGAGCAGGATGTAACCAGAAACTACTGGCGTTCTCGGCTGCTGGCGAAACAATTAACTGGGCCCGGTTCACCTGGGCTGTAGCGAAACATCGGAGGCCATGTTTCTTCACCTCGATGCGAGTAGTTTCCGGTCGCCGCGTGACCAGTACGGCGCGTCCGCTTTCAGCTTACGCGAAATCGGGTTTCAACCGATTGGGCATTTGTAGAGCACCTGTGCCCAGTAGTCGGCGAAATGTTTGCGTTCGATGGCTACGTGGGCGATCCCGACCTCGGCGGCGGGATCGGAGCCGAATACTGTTGGGGCGTCTCTTGAACACGTATGTCTGCCAAGGGCTTTCGTGGGGCAATCTTCAGTCCGATACCGCTGCAGGGTGTGGTCAGCGGGTCCAGCGGAGGACGTCGAGGGCTGCGCCGACGGCGATGGTGTTGGTTCCGAGGGGGGTAGGAGTTCGCCGGCTCGGGCCAGGCGGCGGACTACGGTGCTGCGGTGGGTGTAGAGGCGGTCTGCGGTGCGGGCGATGCTGCACTGTTCTTCGATGTAGGTGGTGAGGGTTTCGATTATCTCGGGGTCGGCCCCTGCCAGGTCGCCCAGTGTGTCCGTGATGAATTCGTCGGCGCGGATGGGGTCGTTGGTGAGGACGGCGACCAGCTGGATGTCCTGGTGGCGGGCGACTCTCCGGTGTGAGGTGAGGCGGGCGAGCATGCGCTGAGTTTCGAGGGCGTCGAGATGGCTGCGGCGGAACCCGTCGAGGTCGGTGCCGGGCCGGCCGATGGCGATGCGGATGTCCGGTGCGGCATCGAGTCCCTCGATGATCGGGGCCAGTTCGGGTGCGGTGTCGACGGGCAGCCACAGCCACAGGGCCGCAGCGCCGGCCACGATCGTGAGCCGGTGCCGGGCACCGTTGATCCGCACGAGCAGTTCGGCGGCGGCCTCGAGCTGGTCGCTGACCATGGAGGACGTGGCCCACAGGGTGGCGGCGGTGTGCGGTCCGGTCAACCGGTAGCCCAGCTGGGTTTCCGCCTGGACGAGACGGATCGGCGCGCCTTCGAGCAGCAGCGACACAGTGGCACGGCGTTCGGCATGGGTGCCCCGGGTGAGGTCCGCCTTCTCGGCTTTCAGCTGGTCGGTGACGGCCGCGATGGTGTCCTCGATGAAGGTCGAGATCGACAGTGAGGCGAGTTCCAATAGTTCACGCAGCTGGCGGGGATCATTGGTAAGCGCGAAGCAGACCTCCATGCAGCGGTTCCAAATGACGCTGTAGGTGGTGCGGTAGGCCTCGAGTGAGGCCTCGTCCAGTCCGCGTCGCGCCAGATCCCTTGCTGTAGAGAGTGCTTCGGGTCCGAGGTTCGGCGGGACCCTGCGGCCGGGATGCTGCACATTGCACCAGGCCCAGTGCGTGATGTTCGCGACGTTGGCGCGCCGCACGGCGTCGGCGTGCGCGGGGTCGTCCGCGATTCGCTGCATACGCTCGCCCGCCAAGGATGCCTCGTGCAGATCCTCGAGCCACTCCGCGGGCTGATTCAGCGCGATCTGTGCCGCCTGCCGGATGAGGGCGACGGTTTCCGGACCGGGCTCGGGCCATGGCTCGCCGCGCATCCGGGTGGGCCGCGACGCAAAGGCGCTCGACTACGCGGTCCGGCTCTTCCCGGAGCTCTATCCGAAGGTCGTGGCCGGCCTCGACCGCCGCGTGTTCGGCGCCTGACAGCGCACCGCATCCCCACCGAATCGATGGGGTCAACAGCGGTGAAGACCGTTGAGATCCGTGCCAAGGGCGTGGCGGCCTATCAGCGCCGGAACTTCCCGCCGGAGAAGGTGGCCGAACAGATCGTCGACGCGGTCCGTGGGAATCGTCCGATGGCGCTGGTCACCCTGGAGGCCTACGTATTTCGCGCTATCAGCCGCATTTCGACCCGTGTGAGCCGACAGATCGCCCGCGTGAACATCGGCGCATAGATATCCCCGCGTCATGCACCCCACATTCCGACGTCCGATGGACGCACCGCCTCGAAGGTTCGGCCGTTCACCGTGCGTGGCCGCCGCAGAAGCGCAGTCCTCGTGTCCGGCACCGAAGTGCTGTACCTGCCCACCGCGTTCCCGGCCCTCGACAACGTCACCGTGTACAACGGCTGGTTCCCCGCACTGAGCCGAATGATCTCGATCCAAACCGCGATTGCGGCTGCCACCGTACGGATTCCGGGCGGTCGTGCCCTGGTCGATCTGCTGAGCCGGCCCATGATCGGCCCGGCCGGTGGCCCCGACACCGCCGAACGCGCCCGCACCCTCACCCATGTGGTCGCCGTCGTCTCCGACGAGACCGGCGCCCTGGCCGAGGTCCACCTCGAAGGCCCCAGCATCTACACCCTCACCGGCGAGCTCATCGCCTGGGGCGCAGCGCAACTCCGCACCGGCCCACGGCTGTCCACGGGCGTCGTCGGCCCCGTCGAAGCCTTCGGCCGGGAGGCCCTGCTCCAAGGTTGCGCCGAGATCGGCCTCGTCGCGATCTGACCACCATCCCACCGAGAGGAGACGATCGCTTCTCCATGGACAGCGACGAACAGCAGCTGATCGAATTCGCCCTCACCTGGCAGCCTTTCGGCGGTCCGCCCAGCGAGGAAGTCCTCACCACCTTCGGCATCAGCGTCCCGATGTTCCGCCACCGCGTACGCCGCATTCTCATCACCCAGGGCTCGGTGGGCAGCGAACCGTTCCGTCGTTATGCCCGCTCGGCCCTGTCCTCCTACCTGACCTTGCGAGAACGCACCCACCCACGCCCGGCACGGATGAGCGCCGACTGGGCCGGTTAGACCGACAGGCCCGCCCCACTCGGATTGCTGTTCTGAAATTCGTTCTGTGCCAACAGATCAGAGGAATGATCAAGGAGGCGCGCGCAGCGCTGCGTTGATTCGTGGCGGGGGCGGCGTCCGTCAGTAGTCCAGGGCGTGTTCTGGTTGGCAGACATCCAATGGGGACGGGAGGTAGCGGACTATGGCGTCCAGGAGCGGGGTGAGGGCGTCGGAGCTGCACAGGATGGGGATTGTGTCGCCTATGCGGGTTGCATGGCGGATTCGGTGATGTAGCTGCTCGCGGGGGAGTTCTGGCTGGGTGATGGGAGTAGCAGAACTGGCGCGTTGGGCTGTCACCGTTGTCGCGAGATTGCGGTGCCAGGGTTCGGCGAGTTTCCAGTGATTGCCGTAGATTTCGGCGGCCAGGGGTTCGAGGGACCAGAGAGCGATCAGGTCGATGAGGCCCTCGAGGTGGGGGCCGGGGGTGATGGGGATCTGGAGGGGGAGGGGGGCTGCGCCGCGGGTGTCTGCGATGGTGCGGACGCAGCGGTCGAAGTCGGCGTCGGGGTGGTCGAGGCCGGTGATGAGGCAGAGGCGGGCGACCTGGTGGTCGTCGGCTACGCGGAGCATGGTTTCGAGGCGGGGGGCGAGGTTTTTGGCGGCGTCGACGACCGCGATCACGCCGTCGGCTACTCGGATGGCGCGCTGCAGGGCTGCGATGGGGGCTTGGGTCGGTAGCTCGGCGAGGCGGATTGTGTGCTCGACGCCGTCTGTCGCCCAGTGGAGCGTGGTCGCGGGGCTCGAGGTGGGGGTGCCGGAACCGTGGAGCAGTTGGTGAGCCACTCGGGCCGTGTCGGCGGGGTCACCGAGGAGGGTGACGTTGCGGATCGACTGCGGGTCAATGGCTTTGGTGCCCATCGCGTTGTGGTACTCCAGATCGACTCGAGGGTGCCGGGGCATCCTCCATCTGGAGTCACCGTACCTCCGGGCGCGGATTCGCGGAGTGGAATTCGGCCCCAAAGTAGAACGTGTTCCTATACCGTCGGGGTTGTGCAGAAAGAACAACGCCCCGCTGTGGCTGACTGGTTCACTGCGGACGACGGTGTGGTGCGGCTCAAGGGGAGCCGGTGCAAGGATTGCGGCACACCGTACTTCCCGCGGAACACGCTGGCCTGTCGCAACCCGCGCTGTGCCGGTGCGAAGGACGGCTCCGAGCTGGCCGAATACCTGTTTTCCACGCGTGGCCGGATCTGGTCGTACGCGGACGCCCGGTACAAGCCGCCCGCGCCCTACGTCTCGGCCGATCCGTTCGAGCCGTATGTCGTGGCGGCGGTGGAGCTCGAGGTCGAGCAGATGGTGATTCTCGGACAAGTGGTGCGCGGGTTCACCGTGGACGATCTGGCCGTGGGCATGCCGGTGGAATTGGCCGTGGGCACGCTGTACGAGGACGACGAGGCAGAGCACACGGTGTGGATGTGGAGGCCGGTCAATGACTGACACGAACGATCGGGACATCGCCGTCCTCGGTGCGGGCATGCACCCGTGGGGCAAGTGGGGGCGGAATTTCGTCGAGTACGGGCTGGTCGCGGCGCGTGCGGCGCTGGCCGACGCCGGCGTGGACCATCTCGATGTCGGGTACATCGCCGGCGCGGACACCATCCGGAACGGATACCCAGGCTTCGTCGCGGGCGCGACTTTCGCTCAGGCACTGGGCTGGTCGGGTGCGCGGATCTCGAGCAGTTATGCCGCCTGCGCCTCGGGTGCGCAGGCCATTGCCAATGCGCGTGCGCAGATCCTGGCTGGACTGACCGATGTGGCACTCGTGATCGGTGCCGACACCACCCCGAAGGGCTTCTTCCAGCCGGTCGGCGGTGAACGCCGAGATGATCCGGACTGGCTGCGCTTCCATCTGCTCGGCGCGACCAACCCGATCTACTTCGCGCTCTACGCCCGCCGCCGGATGGCGCTGCACGGCGCCACGCTCGAGGATTTCGCCGCCGTCAAGGTGAAGAACGCCCGCCACGGCCTGAACAACCCGTATGCCCGGTATCGCAAGGAGGTGGCGGCCGAGGAGGTCGCGGCGTCGGCGATCGTGTCGGATCCCTTGCGGCTGCTCGACATTTGCGCGACCAGTGACGGCGGCGCCGCGCTGGTGCTGACGTCGATGGACTACGCGCGCCGGCACGGCATCGCCGACCCGGTCCGCATCCGGGCGCTGTCGACGGTTACGCCGACGTTCCCGAAGACCGTCATCGATCTGCCGGATTTCGCAACTGATTCCGCGGTGGCAGTCGAGGCCCCGCCGCACGCGTTCCGCTCCGCCATCGCGCAGGCCGCGTACGAGGAGGCCGGGCTCGGGCCGGACGAGCTGTCCTTCGCGGAGGTCTACGACCTGTCCACCGCGCTGGAGCTGGACTGGTACGAGGACATCGGGCTCTGCGAAACGGGCGGCGCGGAGGAACTGTTGCGCAGTGGCGCAACCACATTGGGTGGACGGGTCCCGGTGAACCCCAGTGGCGGCCTGGCCTGTTTCGGTGAGGCCATCCCCGCTCAGGCGATCGCGCAGATCTGCGAACTCACGTGGCAGTTGCGCGGCCAGGCCGACGGTCGGCAGGTGGAGAACGCGCGCGCGGGTATCGCGGTGAACCAGGGTCTCTTCGGTCACGGCTCGGCGATCATCGCCACCCGCTGACCCCGGAGGCACCCGAGTCCACTCGTCGAACCCGACGCTGAACCGGCAGGTACCGCACGGTATCTGCCGGTTTTTCATTCGATGGCTGCCGGCTGGGTCGTGATGTGGGCGTCCGTCGCCGGCAACCGATGCCAGCGTTCTGCCAGCGACCGGACGCAGACTGCGGATTCCCCTCTTCGAAAGGAATCACGCGGTGACACAGCAGGACCCGAAGATCCGGGCGATCAGCGACTTCTTCGAGGCATATGCGCGCTACGACTTGGACGGCATGAGGGCGGTACTCACCGACGACATCGCATGGACTATTCCCGGGCACCACGCGCTCTCGGGAACCAAACATGGCCTCGACGAGGTCCTGGCCTTCTTCGCCCAGCTCGCCAAGGCGGGCATGAAGGCCGAGACGTTCTTCCTCGAAGCCAACGCGGAATACGTCGTCGATATCCACCGCGGCTACTCGACCGAAGGCGAAGGCCAGGTCGACACCCTGTGGGCGCTGGTGTGGCACTTCAACTCCGACGGCAAAGTGGACCGCGTCGACAACCTGACCCTGGACCAGCACCAGATGGACACCTACATCTGGAAGAACTTCCCTCTGGCTCCCCTGCCCACCCGCCTCGCGACCGCCTGAGGTGCGGCGTTCTGCCCGAGGGCCATCGGGCACGAGCGAGCGGTGGATCAGCCGTCCCAAAGCTCCTGCCACCGCATCGGGAGCAGCGTCGCAAGCGTGACGAAGTGCCGGACTTCAGGCGGACGCCTGGCGGCACGTTTGCGAAGGAGTGGGAGGGCGTCAGTTGACGGTGCCCATCCCGGGGATGTAGATCTCGGCGGCTTCGACGAAGGCGGAGCCGGTCAGTTCGGCCAGGGCCAAGGATTCGTCGAACTTGCGGAGGGCCTTGCGGACGTAGGGGCGATCGTTCCATTGGTCGCCCACCGCGGCGAGCGCTTCGACATTCTGGGACAGCCAGTTTCGCATGGGCTGGATGTTCGAGGGCGCGGCGTAGCCGCCGATTGCGTAGTTGGAGGGGATGGTCCAGTTGGGTACCCAATCCAGCGACGGGAATTCGGCCGGGAAGGAACCGAACAACGCGGTGTTGTCGGACAGTGGCGGATAGCCGTTGGTCGTGGCTTGTTCGGCCAGTTCGGTGGGCCATACCCGGCCGCGCTCGATCCAGCCGGGAAGCAGTGCGGCGAGGAATTCGATCAGGACGAATTGGACATTGCCGGTCAGTGCGTCCGCGGCGGAGATCTCGTCGCCATCGCCATTGCGGATGGTCGGGCGGCCGGCGCGGACTGCGGACGTCGCTTCCCGCAGCAGGTCGAGCTTCCAGCGGAAGCCCTTGGCCAGGTGATGGTCGCCGGGCAGGGTGCCTGCCATATCAGGCTCGACGTGTTTCGACAGGGCCGGATCGAGCAGGTCGATCTGATTGCGGGCCAGGTCGTCGACCTCGTCGAGAGTGGAATTGCAATAGCGCACAACGGTTTCGGCGACGGTCGCCGGATCATTTCAGACCTCCGCTCGGCCGCAAGCGCACGAAATTCGGCAGCATGGCGCGTCGTCAATGGCTGGGCTGCGCCTCGGGATGTGCTGAGGCCTGGAACTGTCCGGGCTGCCGTGTGGGTGCTCCGCTGAATCATTGTGGAGCGCCGAACTTTTGGCGGCGCGGTCTACGTGCCTTCGTTCAGTAGGGCGCGCAGCGCTGAGTTGCCGATCTGCCGCAGCTCGTCGCGGCTGCGCCCGGCCGCGGCCTGGACGGCGATGCCGTCGGAGATCGTGTGGACGAGTGCGGCCAGGGTGGCCGGTTCGTGGCTCGACGGCAGGTCGGTGGCCTGCTCGAGCCGCCTGCGCAGCGCGGCCTCGGCGGCTTTTCGTACGGTGGCGGCCTCCTGGCGTACGGCGTGTGCGTCGGGTCCTGAGGCTTGAACGGTCTTGACGCACAGGCAACCATGGGGCGTGTTCGTGCCTGCGGTCAGGTCGACGGCCCCATGGATCAGCCGCTCGATCACCTCGCGGCCGGTGGGCGCGTCCAGCGCGTCGGCGGCGTAGGCGCCGGGGCCGTCGAGGTAGCGGGCGAGAACCTTGCCGAACAGTTCTTCCTTGTTGCCGAAGGTGGCATAGAGGCTGGGTTTGTTGATGCCCATCGCGGCGGTCAGGTCGGCCAGCGAGGTGCCCTCGTAACCGTTCCGCCAGAACACTTCCAGCGCGCGGTCGAGTGCGGTGTCTGCGTCGAATGCGCGTGGGCGTCCGCCGGGCATGCCGTTCTCCGTGCTCTCTCCCATGTTTTTTACCTATCGGTACATTACCGCTTGCGCGCGCGTGCCGTGCCACTTAGTTTCTTACCGAAAGGTACATAACTAAGGAGTGGGACATGATCCAAGTCGGAGTTGTCGGGGCCAGCGGGTGGGCGGACAGCTCACACCTACCCGCGCTCGCAGCGCTCGAGGAGTTCGACGTGACCGCGGTCGCGACCACCAACCAGGCCAGCGCGGACCGGGCAGCTGCGGCCCACGGCGCACGGCACGCCTTCGCCGACGCACGCGAACTCGCCGCGCACCCCGAGGTCGACCTGGTCGTCGTCTCGGTGAAGGCCTCCGGCCATGCCGCCGTGATCAGGGCGGCACTCGACGCCGGCAAACACGTTGTGTCCGAATGGCCATTGGGCGTCGACGCCGACGAAGCGCGCGCGTTGACCGAGGCCGCCACCGCCGCCGGCGTCGTTCACGCGGTCGTTTTGCAGGGCCACCATTCCCCGAGTGCCCGCTTCGCCGCAGACCTGTTGGCAGACGGCCGGATCGGCACACTCGAATCGGTCGCGCTGGTGGCGGAAGGGGCTCCCTTCGGCGGCAGTCGAATTTGGCCGAATCTGGTGTTCAGCCTGGATCCTTCGGAAGGAACCAACATCTTGACCATCATGGCCGGTCATTTCCTGGCCGCACTCGAACGGGTCGCGGGCCCGCTGACCGAGGTCACCGCACGACTCCCTCGCACGCACGACCGCGTTCTCGTCGCGGGGACGGATCGGACCGTACCCAACGCCACGCCCAGCCACGTCCTGCTGCACGGACTGCTGGCCGGCGGCGCCACCGCCTCCGTCGCCGTGCACGGCGGCAACGGGCCCGCCCGAGAAGGGTTCCACCTCGAGCTCGTTGGCAGCGACGGCACGTTGACCGCCACCCCAGCCCAGCCCGGGACATTCATCCACTGGGGCGACTGGAACCTCCGGATCGACGATGAAGCCTTGCCCGTGCCTGACACCTATCGCACCGTCCCCGCCAGCGTCCGGTCCGGCCCGCCGGCCAATATCGCAGCCCTCTACCAGGAAGTCGCCCGAGCCATAGCCGAAGCCCGCCAACCACATCCCAGCTTCGAGTCAGCCCTGCGCCACCACCGGCTCCTCGCCGCCATCGAACAGTCCGCGGCCGATGGAATCGTCCGGCACATCTCGTAGCCGACACGCCGTCCGAGTACTTCTGCTGACGCATTTCACCCGAACGCCCGGCTGGGAACGCCCTAGGCTCACGGAGTGCATCTGGAGCTGATCACGATCATCGTCGAGGAGTACGACTCCGCCATCGAGTTCTTCGTTGAGACACTTGGTTTCGATCTGATCGAGGACTCCCCGTCGCTCACCAATGATGGACGTCCCAAACGGTGGGTCGTCGTTCGCCCACCCGCCGGGACTACCGGAATCCTGCTTGCGCAAGCGGACGGGGACAGGCAGCGCGGCGCTGTCGGAGATCAGGTCGCTGGGCGAGTCGGGTTCTTTCTCCGGGTCGTCGACTTCGCGGGGGCGTATCGCCGGATGGTCGGTGCCGGTGTGAAGTTCGTGACCGAGCCGCGCACCGAACCCTACGGTCAGGTTGCCGTCTTTCTCGACATCTCCGGAAACCGATGGGACCTGCTCGGGCCACCCGAACCCGACCGCGCGGATCGCGGCTGAGCAAGCGAGAGGATCGCGGCGCTCAACCCTCGAGCAGTTCTTCCGCCGCGGCGGCGATGGTATTCGGTTCCAGCGCAGCGACTGTTGCGTCCGGTGAGTGCTCGGCGAGTTCTTCACGACGTGCCCGGTGGGTCACAACGATCACGTGGACAGTGGTGGAGGCGGACTCTCCGGTGGTCGGGGCCGGTGCCGCAGGGTTGGTGACCCGGGTCAGGGGAGGACGTTCGGGATCAGTTGCGGGGCCTGCTCGGCCACCCAGGATCCGATGAAAGAGCCTGCGTAGTAGCCGATGTAGGTGCCCGCCACGCCGCCGACGATGCCACCGCCGATCGCACCGATGGGCAGGGCCGCGCCAGCGGTGAGGGCGGTGGCGAGGGCGCTGCCCGCGGTGCCGCCGAGGATCGCACCGGAGATGCCACCGAGGATCTGGCCCGCTGTCTGGCCGATGTAGGTGCCGTTCTCGATGGGGCTCGCGATCGGGGCCGCCGTGGCGATCGGGGTGGCGGACGGAATGGGCTGGGACGCAACGGGTTTGAGGGCATCGACGACCGGGGTGGAGGCGGCGGCATCAGGGACGAAGGCCACCGGCGCGGATGGCTGGGTGGCCGCGGCGGGCGCGATCGGCCCGGCGACCGGGCTGTCGGTGGCCACGTCCGCGGCGGTGTTCACCATCGCGGTGGGCTCGATGACCCGAGGGGCGGCGGGCTCGGCCGCGGCCGTCCCCACCCCGGCGACGCCGACCGCGGCGGGGACGACCACGGCTACCGGAAGTCCGCGCAGCACTCTGCTGGACTTGCTCACCGCACGATGCCGACCTGCCATGTCTATCCGCCTTTCCAAGCATCTGCTGTCACACCACCATCGTCGGCGGCTCGCGGGGCACAACACGAATGTGATCGGCTTCCCAAAATGCGCTGGCGGCTATGGGTATTCGCCGAGGGCAACGACTCCGCGTCAGGGCCGTGCTGCCGGAACCACGGTGTTCACGGCTCGGAATCGCAGGGCGCGGGCCTCGGCGATCTATTCGCAAATCAGTGTTATCCACGCGGGCCGATCGAGCGTCGGGCGAGGTCGGCATACCAAACGGTCCAAAACGCTCATCTGAATTACAGATATTTCATATGCTCTGGCGCGCGGAGCAGGGGAAAACTGCACCTGCTTCGCGACGTGGATAAGAGGAACAGCTTCATGAAACGAACCATTCTTGTGAGTGCGGTGGCCTGTGCTCTGTTCGGAGCGGGCATCGGGACGGCCGCGGCGGACGGGCTTCCGCTGACGGATATCGACATCACGCCGGGCTCGGCCGCCGATCTGGGCAATGCCGTCGGCGCCGGGTCGGTCGATGTCGGTAGTGCGGCGGCGGGGCTCGGCAGCGCCTTCGGCGGCGGCTACGCGGGCGGGGTGCTCAGCAGCCTCTCCGCACAGCGCTGAGGCGCCCAGCGCAACGGCGAATCGGGCAGCGGGCGGTCGTCGTCGCGGCGACCGCCTCCGGTTCGGAACCCGGCCGCAGCGGATTGTCGGTCCGGGCTGATTGGATTCGGGGGTGCTGAATTCGATTGGTGTACCGCCGTTTCGGGCGGATGGGGATGCTGCCGACGCGGTTGCCGTGCTGGTCGAGGAGGAGGACCCGACCGGGTTGCTGGCCGCGCTGGGCGTGCAGGTCCCGCCGCTGACGCCCGCGGGTAGAACGGTTGCAGGCCGGGCGATCTGGCTGGGAGAGGTCGAGGCGGGGTACCCGGCGGCCGATGCGTGGGAGCGGGTGCGCGCCGTGTATTCCCGCACCGGGCTGTGGCCGGTGCTCATCGAGGAACGCACGCTCGAGGGGCTCGAGAACTTCGATCCGGACGACCGGGGCACCGAGCTCGCCGAACCGGATGGCCGGGCCTGGCTGGAGCGGGCCTGGACACAGGTGGTCACCGAGGGCGTCGATTCGATTCCACGGAGCCCGCGCGTGCTCACCGCCGCGGATCTGGATCACGACGGATTCGGGTGGGCCGACGCCTGGGCCGTCCTCGACGACGACACCAAGTACCTGGCGCTCGTCCCGGCGCCGCAGCCGTGGCTGGTGCCGCACCTGCTGAACTGGTGGGGAGCCTGCAACTACGACCTCGACGGCAGCGATCACGCCGCGATGCTGCGCCGCTGGGCGGGGCACTGGGGTGCGGAGTTGATGGGGATGGGGCTGGGCACCATCGCGCTGCGGGTGGGAAGTCCGCCGCAGAATGATGAAGAGGCGCTTGCCGTTTCGCTCGAACGATTCCTGTACTGCTCGGATCAGGTGCATCAGGGCGTGGGGACGCTGGACGAACTGAAGCCGCACGCGGCCGCGCCACTGTGGTGGTTCTGGTGGGACTGACCTCGCGGGCCCCCGGCGCGACCTGGATCTCACATGCGGGTAGCCGCGGTTTGTGATACCGCGGGGCTGGATAGCATCGGTGCACGTACGCATCGAGGCAACCCCGAGGATTTGTGTTGACTACCGACCATCTTGACCGCTGGAACGCTCACGAGGCTGCCGCGGAGGCGATGATTCCGATTATCGGCAGGCTGTATCGCGACAAGGGGGTGACGATCCTCCTGCACAGCCGGTCGCTGGTGAACAAATCGGTGATCAGCATTCTGCGGACGCACCGGTTCGCGCGGCAGATCGAGGGCGAGGAACTGTCGATCGACGAGACGCTGCCCTTCCTCGAGGTGCTCAGCGAGCTGGATCTGGGACCGAGCAAGATCGACCTCGGCCGCCTGGTCCACGCCTACCGCGCCGACGACCGCGGGCTGTCGATTCCCGAGTTCACCGCGACGGTGCTGGCGGAGGTGCTCGACGGGAACAAGGCCGTGGCGCCGGGCCCGCGGGACGTGGTGCTGTACGGCTTCGGCCGGATCGGCCGCCTGGTGGCCCGGCTACTGATCGAGAAGGCCGGCTCCGGAAACGGGCTGAACCTGCGGGCCGTGGTGGTGCGCAAGGGTGGCGAGGAGGACCTGGTCAAGCGCGCGTCGCTGCTGCGCCGGGACTCGGTGCACGGGCAGTTCAACGGCACCATCAAGGTCGATGCCGAGAACAACACGATCATCGCCAACGGCAACGTGATCCGGTTCATCTACAGCGACTCCCCGGCGCAGATCGACTACACCGAGTACGGGATCAACGACGCGATCCTGATCGACAACACCGGCAAGTGGCGCGACCGCGCGGGCCTCGAGCAGCACCTGCGTCCCGGTATCGCGAAGGTCGTGCTGACCGCGCCCGGCAAGGGCGATGTGCCGAACATCGTGCACGGCGTCAACCACCGCGACCAGGATGTGTCGCAGCAGATCTTCTCCTGCGCCTCCTGCACCACGAACGCGATCGTGCCGCCGCTGAAGGCGATGGACGACGAGTTCGGCATCGTGCGCGGGCACGTGGAGACGGTGCACTCGTTCACCAACGACCAGAACCTGCTGGACAACTTCCACAAGTCGGATCGCCGTGGCCGGTCCGCGCCGTTCAACCTGGTGCTGACCGAGACCGGCGCGCAGTCCGCGGTGAAGAAGGCCATGCCGGACTTCCAGGCCAAGATCACCGGCAGCTCGATTCGCGTTCCCACGCCGGATGTTTCGGTCGCGATCCTGAACCTGCAGCTGAAGCGGGAGACCACGAAGACCGAGGTGCTCGAGTACCTGCGGCAGGTGTCGCTGTCGGGTCCGCTGAGCCGCAATCTCGATTTCACCGCGGCCACCGATGTGGTGTCGAGTGACTTCATCGGGTCGCGGGCGGCGTCGATCGTGGATGCCAATGCCGCCATCGTGGATGGTGACACCGCGATCCTCTATCTCTGGTACGACAACGAATTCGGCTATTCGTGCCAGGTCGTGCGGACGGTGCAGTACATCTCGGGCATCGAGTATCCGACGTACCCGCGGCTGGGGGAGCAGGACCTCGCCGAAGGCGTGCCCGTTGTGGCCGCGGCGGTGTAATTCCGGGTTGACGATGTGAACGGGGCCGGGCAGTCACACTGCCCGGCCCCGTTCACATGTCGGGTCTAGCTGGATTTGACCGGCTGCCAGCACACCACGCGAGCGGGTTGCGGCGTGACGGTCGCCCCGGCGGGGATGGCGCACTGGTTCGGGTCGGTGGTGCCGTCGAAGCGGCCGCCGATCTGGACCGTGACGCCGGGCCCGGCCTTGCTGGCGCAGTCGACCGGCGTGATCTGGTTGACATCGGCCTGCATCGAATAGCAGTCGCCCACCTTGACATTCGGGGCGAAGCACAGCGAGTGGTTGCCGTCGGTCAGCACGAAGTAGCCCGCGTCCCGGAGTTTGCCGTCCGGGCAGGTGGCGCCGTTGGTGACCGAGGCGGCCAGCTCGTAGACGGCGGCGTGGTCGTCACACGGGGTGGCGTGGATCTTGCCGATCTGGGCGCCGCGGTAGTCGGTGGCGGTCACGCAGTTGCCCACGGCGAGTTCGGGATCGTGGGTGGCGGTCGTGCTGGTGCCCTTGGTGACGGTGGCGAGGATGCCGAGTGCCAGGATCAGCACGCCCGCGACGGCGACGACGGTGCCGGTGTGTTTGGGCAGCCCGGCCGAGGCGCCCGCGTCGGCCGCGGGCCGTTTCGACCGATTGTGCAGGACGAGGCCCACCACCAGCAGGAGCACGCCGACCGCCGGGATCAGCAGGGTGCCGGCGGAGACGCCGGAGGAGTCGGCCGAGTCGGCTGCAAGGATCGCGGTCGACCCGATTTGACCAATGAACACTGTCTTTCAATTCCTTCCGGTCCGCTGACGGACACGGGCAGGAAGGTACCCCGAGGCGAGGACCGGTCGGGCTGTTTTGAAATGAACTCGTTCCGGAAATTTGTGTAGGCTCCCCGCCAGACGAACCCAATGGGGGCGTGACGACACGGGCCGCGTCACCCTGCAGGTCGGGGATGACGCGGCCCGTGTGGGTTTCGTGTCGTCAGGGCTTCTGGTCGGCGGTGTCGGCGAGCCAGTTGTGGAGCCAGGTGGTGGCCGTGGTGCCGTCGGCGTCGACGACGTAGTGCGGGTAGGACTGGTGGACGCCGGAGGCCAGGAAATCCTGGACCTGGCGGAGCCATTGCTCGCTCGCGGGGTCGTCGGCCGGGGCGGACAGGATGGCGGCGCCGCCCTGCCAGAGGGCCTCGTTCAGAATGGATTGCAGGGTCATCGCGTAACTCGGGATCTGGACCGGATCCTGCGATGTCAGCTGGGTGAGCAGGCCGGCCGAGCGCCCGGCCAGATCGTCGTTGGGGACCGAGCAGTAGAGATCGCCCGCGGCGCAGAAGGTGCGGACCTTCGGGCTGAGCCAGCCGAAGCCGCCGGCGCGCGCTCCGCCCGCGCCGGTGCCGGGGACCTGCGGGCCGATCAGTGCATCGGTGGGGGAGCGGCGCGGGTCGGAGATCAGCCCGACCGCGGCCACCCGATCGGGCGGGACCACTCCCAGCCCGGTGCCGATCTCCGCGGCCAGGTCGCCCGCGGCGTCGGCGCCCTGGCTGTAGCCGATGAGCGCGAAACGCGTTGCGGCGCAGCGTGCTGCGGTCCCGGCGACCAGCGCCCGCGCGGCATTCACGGCGTCCCGTTTGGAGCTGCCGTAGACCTCGCCGTCCCAGGGGAAGGCGGTGGCGGGATAACTGACGTAGTCGGTGTGCACCGTGCCGGGCAGCCCGCGGGTGACCTGCGAGAGCATGCCCTGCTTCGGGGTCTCGACGGAGGTCTCCCAGGTGCCGGGGACGGCTATGACATCGAGGCTCGGGCAGTCGGCGGGCGCGGCCTGCCCACTGGGCGCGCCGGTGACCGTCAGGATTCCGGTCGCGGCCGCCACGACGGCCGCGAGGGCGCCGCCGGCCATCCGGAATGTTCGCAGTGCTCGAAAGGACAAGGCCCACACCCTTTGTTCGAATCGTTCGGACGACTTTTCCACCGCAGGGTCGTGCTCGGTGCAACATACCAAAGGAACAGGATGGTCCAGCTGCTGATCGCGCGGGAAACGCCGGTAACCGGACGGATCGGATATCCCGGACTTGCCTTCGGGGCACTCCAGTTCGACGTTGTTCCGCCCGAATTCGATTGCGCCGTACCGAGTTCGATGACGGCAATTCCTGGAATTGCGGAGACCGGCAGCGCTGATATCGAAACGCTGTCGGTGTGACACGTCGATCTCGAAATGGCGTGGGATTGCTGATTCGAGCCTTGCTCTCAGCGGATTGCCGGTGTTGTTGCGGGACACGACGGTGGAAATTGTGGCAGCATTCCGTCCTGGGCGTTGCCCCGGCCGCAATCTCGGAGTGTTGTCCGACGATACGGCGGGGGCGGGAAGGAAGCCGGGCGGCTATGACGGGCCGTGTAGGAAGTATCGACGAGAGGCTGGCGCTCGCGCTCCCCTCGTTCGGCGAACTGCTGCGCCGGTTGCGCGACGATCGGGGCGTTTCCCGGGAACGCCTCGCATTCGCGGCCGGAGTGAGCGCCAGCTATATCACGCAGCTGGAGAAGGGTGGGAAAGCCAAGCCGACCCGGGCGGTGGTCGACGCGCTGGTGCGTTGCCTGGAGTCGTGGAATCCATTGTCGGCCACGGAGCTTCGTTATCTGCACGATCTGGCGGGACTGGAGATCGGCGGCCATCCGACGGTCGCGGAGTTGCGGAAGTCGATCGATGCCGACGTCCTGCGGGTGCTGGCGATGCATCGGCCGAACCTGGCCGCGCTGTACGACACCCGCGGAAATGTGCTGGCCGGGAACGAAGAGTGGGCGCAGGCGTTTCCCGGATTGCGCGAGGTCGGGAATCTCTATCGGTGGATGTTCTCTGATCCCATGGCCCGGGAGGTGATGGCCGATTGGGAATCCGATGTCCGGCAGTCGGTCGGCTGGCTGCGCGGGACCGCGGGGTCGGCCGCGGATCCCGGCGGATTCGCCGGGATTATGCGGGAGCTCGGCGCCTTTCCGGATTTCCGGCGATTCTGGGCCACGGGCGACGTAGGATTCGCGCCGCCCGTGCACACCATGCGGCTGCGCGATCGGAGCACGGGCGCGGTGCGGAGCTTCCGCGTGCAGGTCGGCGTGCTGAATACCGAGCTCTATCCCGGCCACATCGTCGCTTCGGTCGCGCTGGCCGTCTGAGGCGGTGCGGCGGCTAGCCGGCCGGCCGGAGGATCACGACCGGAATCTCCCGTTCGGTCCAGGCCTGATAGGTGTCGAAATCGGCGTACGCCTCGACGAGCCGGGGCCACAGCCGGGCGCGCTGTTGCGGATCGGCGGTGACGGCGTGCACCGGGAACCGGTTGGCGCGGATCTGGATGTGGGTGTCCGGATCGGCGCACAGATTGCGGTACCACTGCGGGTGTTCGGGGAGCCCGCCCTGCGAGGCCACCACGATGGTGTCGGGCCCGTCGGTGATGTAGAGCAGCGGGACGGTGTAGACGACGCCCGTCTTGCGCCCGCGGTGTTCGAGCAGCAGGGTCGGCACCGGTTTGCGGAAACCCGCTCCGATGCGCCACTTTCCGCCGATGCGGCCACCGGTGCGCCGGTAGATCCAGACCTGGGCCCGGCCGACACGCTTGAAGATCTTGGGCAGGACGGGGGAGTCGAGCTGCGGGGGCCGGGGCGGGGTGGTGGTCATGGATTTCCTTTCGCGTCCACTGACCATACAGTCATGGCCATGTGTATGGTCAAGGCCGGACGGTAACCTCGGCCGGGACAATCGCGAGCGAAGGGATGGCGATCCGGTGCGCACGCATGGATGGTCGGGGGCGGCGCCGGCCGATGACACGGAGGCCGTCGAGCGCATCGTGGCCGCCGCGCGGCGGGCCATCGATCGTTCCGGTGCCGAGTTCAGCATTGCCGAGGTGGCCCGCGATCTCGGTGTCACACGTCAGACGGTGTATCGCTACTTCTCCAGTGCCGAAGCGCTTTTGACGGCCACCGCCCTGGCGCAGACGGAACATTTCCTGGATGTGCTGGCGGAGCGGCTCGGGGATATCCGCGATCCGGCGACCGCCGTGGTGGAGGGTATCGCCTATACGCTCGAGCGCCTGCCGGAGGAGAAATACCTCGGCCTGCTGTTGCGATCGGGGCGGGCCGGCGCTTTCTCGGCCGGCGTAACCTCCGATACCGCACGGTCTTTCGGGCGCTCGATACTGGAACGTTTCTCGGTGGATTGGGCCGCGGCCGGAATCTCCGGCGCCGATCTGGACGAACTCGTCGAGCACATGCTGCGGATCGTGCAGTCCTTCATCATCGATCCGGGCCGACCACTGCGGCGGGGCAAGGAGATTCGCGGCTATCTCTCGAGATGGGTTGCGCCCGCGCTGGTCTCACGTGAACTCACCGCACGTGAATAACCGCGGCGGTTCCACGCGAATACACCTCTATGAGGGGTGGCGGGATGGGAAACCCCGGGGCCTAGCCTGCCCCGGGGTTTCGGTGTCCGCCCATTTGCGGCACGCCGACACGTTTAAGAACGGGTTGAGTCTGAAGTTAACGTGACGCTCTGCGATTGAGCTACGGCCCATTGGTGGCTGAGCCGGCGGGAGTTGAACCCGCAACCTTCACGCTGACAATCCGTTCCCTCGATTCGGCGTTCGGCGGCGAATGCTGAAACTGGAGCGAGAGTGTGAGTTTGAGGGCGCGGTGCCTCTGCCAATTGGGCTATCCCGCCGTGGATGGCGGGAGGAGGACTCGAACCTCCACTGGGCCGCTGTGCCCGTCACAGGGAACTTCGGTTTCAGCTTGCGCTCCTTGCGCACCGCCGACTGTAGACGGTGCCGAGGCGGTCGGCCAAGCGATTATCCGCTCGCCGAGCGGCCCGGGGTTGACAGAAATATGTAGACCGGTCTAGTTTTTCCGCATGGGACAGAAGGGCGCCGAGACGCGAGACCGGCTGCTGGACGCTACGCAGGAGCTGGTCGAGGCCGGAGGGTACTTCGGTGCGGGGCTCAACCAGGTGATCGCGCTCAGCGGTGCGCCGCGCGGTTCGCTGTACTTCCACTTCCCCGGCGGTAAGGACCAGCTGGTGGGGGAGTCCGTGCGACGGGCCGGCGGGGTGATCGGCGATTCCCTTGGGGCCCTTGCCGATTCCGAGTTGCCGGTCGCCGAATTCGTCGACCTGGTGTTGCGGCAACTGGGGGACAGGCTGGAAACGTCGGAGTGGCGGAAGGGGTGTCCGGTCGCCACCGTGGCGCTCGAGACGGCCGCCGCCAATGACTCGATGCAGCAGGCGTGCTCGGAGGTCTACTCCTCGTGGGAGGAAACCCTGCGTGCGCGGCTGGCCGGGCAGCCCGGCGCCGACGACCTCGCCACCGCGATCCTTGCCCTGATCGAGGGTGCGCTGCTGCTGGCCAGGGCGCATCGCAGCAGGGAGCCGCTGGATCGGGTCGGCAGGCAGATCGCCGTCTGGCTGCGGTGAATGCGGGCCGGCGTGATCGCCGGCTCTCTTTTTGGCTCGAGAATATATAGACCGGTCTATTAGGAGTGGACATGGACGCAATCGTCTTCGGCGCAACCGGATTCATCGGCCGTTCGCTGGTCGCCGAGTTGCTCGGCAGGGGGCAACAGGTGGCGGCGGCGGTGCGGAACGACACCCTCACCTCGTGGCTCGTCGCCAAGGGGGTCGACATCGGTGGGCTGACGGTCGTCACCGCCGACATCACCGCACCGCTCACGGGTCTGCCCGAGGTGCGCGACGTGTACAACGCCGCGGCGCGGTACGCGTTCGGGCTCGACGTGCGAGAGGCGCGGGCTACCAATGTGATCGGGGCGATCAATGTGCTCGACTGGGCCGCGACCCTGCCCGGGCTGCGGCGGCTGGTGCATGTGAGCGGGTACCGGGTGAGCGCGCCGGACGGCGAGCCCGACTACGCCGGGCTGGGGGCGTACGAGGCATCGAAATTCGAGGGCGATCTCGCGGTCCGGAACCGGGCGCGCGAGCGCGGCGTGCCGCTGACCATTGCCAACCCGAGCACCGTGATCGGGCCGGGGCAGCATCTCGGGCTGGCCGGTCTGGTCCGGGATCTGTGGGAGGGGCGGCTGCCCGCGGTCCCAGGTGGTCCGGAGGTTTTCGTGCCGATCGTCACCATCGACTACTTCGTTCGGTTCTTGGCGTGCATTCCCGAATCGCCTGCGGGCGAACATTATTGGGTGCTCGACGACACCACGCCGCGACTGCCCGAATTGGTGCGTACGGTCGCCGACCACATGGGGGTGCGGGCGCCACGGTGCAGCGTTCCCGTCGGTCTGCTCCGGCGCCTGCCGCGCAGGATCACCGGAGCCGATCCCGAGACGCTGTCCTTCCTCTCGACCGACCGCTATCCGACGGCTTCCGCTCGATCCTTCGCCGCCGCAACGGGTCTGGAGATGCCCGCCGCGGACGATGCGCTGCGGACATGGGCCGACCACCTGGTCGCCGAGCGCTTCGGTGCCACGTCACCCTGGGTGCGCCCCTACGGTTTCCATACCGTGGCGGGCAGCCGGACCTGGATCGCCGGAGACAGGCGCACCCCCGATCACGTGCTGCTGCACGGGCTTCCGATGAATGCCGATCTGTGGGCTCTGCTCGCCGCTCGGCTGCACGGTTCGGTCCTCGCGCCTGATCTGCCGGGTCTGGGCCGCTCGGCCGCCTCCGGCCAGCCGGTGGAGGTGTGGCTGGGGGAGGTGCTGAGCCAGGTCCGGACACGGCCGATGCTCGTCGCGCACTCGCTGGCGTGTGGGCCCGCACTGCGCTATGCCGTCGAGCATCCGGACCGCATCAGCAGGCTCGTTCTGGTTTCACCGCCGTTCCTGCAGGCTCCCGGCCCGAAGTCGGCCCGCTCACCGCTGGCGGCGTCGGTCCTGCGGCGCATGTCCACCGACCGGCTCTCCGAGATGTTGGGGGTTCCCGCTGGTCCCGAGATCGACAGTGCTGCTGCGGATTTGCGCCGACCGGGAGTCGCGCGGCGGGTAGTCGAGGCAATGCGGACCGTGCACGCCGAGCGAGCGCGGTCCCGGGAACTGCTGGGCCGGGTGAGTGTCCCAGTCGAGATCATCGTCGGATCGGCCGATCCGCTGGTCGTGCCCGTCGGCCATCCGGTGACCGAACTGCCCGGCGCCGGACACTATCCGCAGCTCACCCACCCGGCTCAGCTTGCCGGCCATCTCGAACCGGTCCCCGGCCCGCTCCGCCGGTGACTCCGGCCGTGGACGGCGCGGGGATCAGCCGAACAGATATCCGAAGATCTCAGCGCCCAGCTTGCGCTGGGTGATCTCGGCATTGTTGGCCTCCTCGCGCGCGAACTTGACTGCGTGCTGGAGCTTTTCGACGCGCTCGGTGAGTTCGTTGACGCGCTTGGCGGGCAGCGCGCCGGAGAACCTGATGGTGCGCCAGTAGCCGACCACCACATCCTCGTGATACACCTCGACCTGCGCCGGATGCTTCTCCGTCGCTTCGGCTTTCACGTGGTTGCGCGGAATCTTCTTGGTGCGCACCGTCTGTACCGGCTCGGTGGCGTAGCAGTCCGCAGCGGCATCGTATTCCCACGACTCCGCGGCATCCAGCACCGGCAGTTTGCGCACGAAGGTGTGCAGGTCCACCAGCTGCTTCTCCAGGAACAGCAGGTAGGTGATGGGCGCGCCCTGCACCAGGGTGCGGCCGTCCACCACCACATCGGCGGTGGCGGTGCAGTTCGCCCAGTCCTTGGTGGCCACCACGTCGAACAGTTTGGTCAGGATCTCCGCCGTGGCCTGCAGGACCTCCTCGGATCTCACCTGGACGCGCGTCGACTCGGGCGGCAGCTGCTCGCCCTCCTCGTCCTTGGGGCGGTAGGTGCGCGAAATACCGCTCAGCAGCGGGTTCTTGGCCAGTTTGTGATGGGCCTCGGTGAGGTCGGAGAAGGTCCGGGACTTGATCCCTTTCTCGACGGCGACAATCTGATTCAAACGTGTCATTCCGGCACTGTATCGGTGCGTACGCGGCAGCGACCACCGGTTTTCGGCGGTCGCTGCCGTGGGTATCCGGCTTGGCGGACAAGCGGTTTCGGCTTGTCCGTGGCGGCTAGCCGGTGACAGTCCGGATGGTCCAGAGGTCGGACGCGTTGACCGAGAGCATGTACGCGTAGGGCAGGGTGCCGTATCCGTTCCGGCCCCAGGCGGTACCCCAGGAATTGCGGATCCGGAATACCGATCGGGAGTCGTCGTATCCGACCGCGACCACGCAATGTCCGCCCACCACCTGTTCATTGGCGGCGGGCAGTGGGATGTCGCCGGTCTTGTCGACCTCCGGGGTGAAGATGCTCTCGTAGACGGTGAAGCCGAAGACGAACGGATATCCGTCGGCCAGGCACCCCTGCATCTGGGAGAGCGTGCGCGCCACCCGGGAATACTGGATGGCCCGATGCCCGGCCGCATCGGTGAAGCACTTCTGCGGCGGTTCGGTCGCGAATTCCGAAATATCGTAGGGCCATTCGGATTCCGGGCAGGCGCCCACGGTGGCAACGCTCTTGATGCCGTCGCGGATCATCGCGCCGGCGTCCTGACCGACCGTGCCCTCCATGACGCGCTCGTTGTAGTAGATGAACAGCCGGGACGGCACGGATACGTCGGCCAGTTGCTCTTTCATGGCGTCGAACTGCAGTGCCCCCGCAATGCCGTTGCCGGTGCAGGAGCCGAGCTTGCCCTGGTCGTAGACGGGGGCGAACTTCGAGGTCAGGTCGATGGACGGCGGCAATTGGGCGATCGTCGCGGCCGGCGCGGCATAGAGGTGATCGCGCTGGTCGGGCAGGTCCGGAATCCAGCCGAGCCCTTTGTTCTGCTTGATGCTGATTGCTTTCATGACGGGCGGTCCTTCGAGGGAAACGGTGAATCCGCCCGGCGGGGCGAGTTCTGATGCCCTCCAGTGCAGCCCGGGCCGCCGCGATCGGAAACCAGCGAAGTCCGAAAACATCTTCACTCGAACTGATCGGGGTATGCCCCCCGAAAATCGGGTAGCCCACCACTCGTTACCCGGACGGCCGTGCGCGCGATATTCGATGGGCACGAGAAGGAGAAACTGCCGACGGCAACCGGTCATCGACCACCGGTGCCGAACGGCGCGAGGGGGTCGGTCGTGGAGCTGCGGCAACTGCGTTACTTCGTGACGCTGTCGGAGGAACTGCACTTCGGGCGCGCCGCGGCGCGCGAGCACATCGTCCAGTCGGCGCTGAGTCAGCAGATTCAGCGGCTGGAACGCGAACTACGGGTCCCGCTGGTGGAGCGCAGCACCCACCACGTGCGCCTCACCGCCGCGGGCACGCTGCTGCTGGGCGAGGCCCGGCTGATCCTCAGCCACGTCGACCGGGCCGCCGCCGCGGCGCGCACCATGACCGGGACCGATGCCGTCCTGCGGGTTGCGCAGGGGGACGCCAGTTTCGACACCATGCCGGTGGTGCTGGCCGCGGTCCGGCATCATCATCCGGAACTGGTCGAGGTGCATCAGGTCGAGGCCGGGGTGCCCGAGCAGTGCCGGTTGCTCGCCCAGGGGCGGCTCGATGTCGGCATCGGGCGCGCGACACAGCTGCCGGACGGGGTGGCGTCGGAGGTCATCCGGTTGGATCGGCTGGGTGTGCTGGTCGCCGCGGAGCATCCCTGGGCGCACCGGCACGCGGTGCCGCTCGCCGAACTGGCCGGGGAGACGCTGGTGTTCGCCGACGAATCCCGCGCGCCGGAATTCAACGAGTACATCCGGGAGCTGTGCCGCACAGCGGGATTCGCGGCCAAGCCCTACCCGGGCACGGTGCACAGCGTGCTGGGCGCGGGCCGGCTGGTCCGCGACGGTCACGCGCTGGTGTGCGTGCCCCGGTCCTGTGCGCCGCTGCCGGGCCTGCGCTGGATCGCGATCGCCGAGCCCGCCCACTATCCGTGGTCGCTGCTGTGGCGCGCGAACGGCGAGACCGAGGCCGTGCGCTCCATCCGCTGCTGTGCGCGGGTACTGGGCGAGCGGCTCGGCTGGACGTACCGGCGCGAACCCGAGGCGGCCGCGATCCCGCCCGTCACCGGCCGCCTGGCGGGCTGAGCCCGGCCGCGTGGCCGGGGTCCCTCGGTGCGGCGGAGGCCGGACCGGGTAGAAAAGGTATGGCGTCGTGGAGCGCATCCGTCGATGCCGCCGCCGAGGAGACTTCGTGCGGTCATCACATCTTCGAACGGAGAGGCTGTTTCATGGCGACCTCGGAAGCGCGCGCTCAGATCGGCGTGACCGGCCTGGCGGTCATGGGTAGCAACATCGCCCGCAACTTCGCACGGCACGGGTACACCGTCGCCCTGCACAACCGCAGCATCGGCAAGACCGACGCGCTGCTCGAGGCGCACGGCAGCGAGGGTGATTTCGTGCGAACCGAGACCGTCGAGGAGTTCGTGGCCGCGCTGGAGAAGCCGCGCCGCGTGCTCATCATGGTCAAGGCCGGTGATGCCACCGACGCCGTGATCGAGGAGCTGGCCGCGGCCATGGAGCCCGGCGACATCATCATCGACGGCGGCAACGCCCTCTACACCGACACCATCCGCCGCGAGGCGGCCATGAAGGCGCGCGGCCTGAACTTCGTCGGCGCGGGCATCTCCGGCGGTGAGGAGGGCGCGCTGAACGGGCCCGCCATCATGCCGGGCGGCCCGAAGGAGTCCTACGAGTCGCTGGGTCCGCTGCTGGAATCCATTGCGGCGCAGGTCGACGGCACCCCCTGCTGCACCCACATCGGCCCCGACGGGTCCGGTCACTTCGTGAAGATGGTGCACAACGGCATCGAGTACGCCGACATGCAGCTCATCGGCGAGGCCTACAACCTGTTCCGGGACGCGCTGGGCTTCGACGCCAAGCAGATCGCGGACGTGTTCACCCAGTGGAACTCCGGTGAGCTGGAGAGCTACCTGGTGGAGATCACCGCCGAGGTGCTCAACCAGGTCGACGCCAAGACCGGCAAGCCGCTCGTCGATGTGATCGTGGACGCCGCCGAGCAGAAGGGCACCGGCCGCTGGACCGTCAAGTCCGCCCTCGATCTGGGCATCCCGGTGACGGGTATCGCCGAGGCCGTCTTCGCCCGCGCCCTGTCCGGCTCCCGCGCCCAGCGCGCCGCCGCCAAGGGCCTCGCCTCCGGCGCTCTCGGCGAAAAGCCCACGGATGTCGCCCAATTCACCGAGGACATCCGCCAGGCCCTCTACGCCTCCAAGATCGTCGCCTACGCTCAGGGCTTCGACCAGATCGCCGCGGGCTCCGCCGAATACAACTGGGACCTGCACCCCGGCGACCTGGCCACCATCTGGCGCGGCGGCTGCATCATCCGCGCCCGCTTCCTCAACCGCATCAAGGAGGCGTACGAAGCGGACCCGGCACTGCCGAGCCTGATCCTCGCCCCGTACTTCCGCGAGGCCATCGAGAACGCCGTCGACAGCTGGCGTCGTGTCGTCGTGACCGCCACCCAGCTCGGTATCCCGGTCCCGGCCTTCGCCTCCTCGCTGTCGTACTACGACGCCCTGCGCGCCGAGCGTCTCCCGGCCGCGCTGACCCAGGGCCAGCGCGACTTCTTCGGCGCCCACACCTACGAGCGCATCGACGCCGAAGGCAAGTACCACACCCTGTGGAGCGGCGACCGCAGCGAAGTCCCCGCGTAATTTCCGGTAGGACAAGAAGTTCTACGAGCGGAGTTCGTGCCGAATCGGCACGAACTCCGCTGCTGTTCCAGGACCGGATCGAATCACAGTGGCAGGCACAGCAACAGGGTTATTCGGTCGGGGTACGTTTCGTTGTGGACCGGGCCGGCTTGGACGCTGTATTCGCGGATTTCGCCGGAGCCGGGATCGCGGAGGCGTTGGGTGCGGACGGGTGGGGTGAAGTCGACGCCGCCCTCGGACCAGAAGCGGTGGAAGTCGGGGAAGCGGGCCAGGTCGGCGACGAAGGTGGTGAAGACGGGATCGTCGGGGGCGCGGCCGACCGTCATGCGCAGCCATTGGACGTATTGGCGGGCTTCGGATTCCCAGTCCACCTCAATGACTTTCGCCTGTTCGTTGCCGAACATCCAGCGGAAGACATTGCCCTCCTCGCGGAGGCCGGGCAGGGCCGCGTTCCAGGAGTCGTTGGAGTCGAGGACGTTTCCGCACGGGTCCAGGTAGGCGGCGAGGGCCGGTTCCAACAGGGCCAGGGCGCGTTGCTGATCCGGGGTGATGGCGGCGTGCAGTTCCTCCGGGTCGGCGGTTTCGGGTATGCGCAGCCCGGCCAGTTCGTGCAGATGCCGACGGTCGGTGGGGGTCAGCGGGGACATCAGGTTCAGGCAGCGCATCAGGGAATCGACCACCGATCGCGTCGGGTTTCCCCGTTCGCCCTTCTCCAGGGCGGTGATGTAGCTGGCGCTCACGCCCGCCGTGTAGGCCAGGTGCTCGCGGGAGAAGCCGCGTTCGTCGCGCAGCCGCCGCAATGCCTGGCCGAAGGTCGGCACCGCGATATCCTCAGCAAACCAACCGCTTTCCCCGTCTCCGGACACCGAAGACCGCCTTCCCAACACCCGCTCGTCGCCGTTCCCGCTCGCAGTCACCGACGAGCAACCCGATTACGGATGCTGCCACATGGGTGCGATGCCGAGGAGTCGGTCGGAATATCCCGTTTGTGTTGGTTCGAGGCATTGTAACCGCGGTGCGGCCGTGCTATCGCCATGCAACGGCCGCCCGCGAGTCGGTCCGGTCAGGGCACCATCGGAAGATCGATGTAGCAGGGCCCGTGATCGCTGGACAGGGTGATGACGCTCCCGGGTTCGGTCTCGTCACCGTAGAAGTGGTCATTCGTGTCGACGATCAGTACGACCCGATGGCCGCCGGGGACCCGATAGTCGGTGGCCTGCAGGGGAACTCGTATGGTCTTGGTCTGCTCCGGGCCGCGGTTGGCGATGGTCGCCGCGGCATGGGTGATGATCCGCAGCGCCCCGGTCACCGGGTTGTGGTCGAACAGATACGTGATCAGCGTGGCCGTCGTGCTGGACGGGGTGACGGTCAGCGCGATCTCGGGGATGCCCGCGATGTGGCGGGGCCGGAGGAAGACCCGCGTGTGCCAGACCGCCGCCCGCGTGCGGTCCACCTCGGCCAGCGGCTGGCGGTTGGGCATCAGCAGGCGTTCGCGGAAGCCGTCCATCACCAGTTCGGTGGCCGCCTGGACCTGTTCGGTTCCGGCCTGGAAGCTCTGGCTCATGTTCGCCGGCTGATCCGTGACCAGGGTGCCGTCGGGGGACGCGCCGGACGGAGCGGCGAGGTGGTAGCGGCGCACGGGATTCGACCACGCGGACAGGTCGTTCGACGAGGTCATCGTGAAGCTGTACATGGTCTCGGTGTGTACGACCCCGTCGCTGTCGATGCCGTTGTCGACGCCGAGCAGATAGTGGTCGAACCAGTCGTAGGCCGCCTCGGTGGTCCGGGTGTAGACGCCCAGCAACAAGCCGGGAATCTCCACCGCGCCATGGTCGCCGATCGCCAGATCCAGTCGCTTCGGCCCGGGGAAGCGGTCGAAGTAATCGATCAGCTGATTCTGCGGGAAGATGGTCTCGTGCCAGAAGCTGGTGAAGAACGTTGGCACCGGGCGGATCTGGTCGGCCTCGGCAGGGGAGCGGGGTCGCGCGTAGTCGAGCACCTTGTCGATATCCGTATTGGCCCGGAAGGATTCGAGCACTTTCTGCAAGTCCTCGCTGGGACGGTCGCTGATACCGGCGAGGGCTTCGGCAGCCATGATGTGCCGGGTTCCGTTGTCGTAGAGGGCCTTACCCAGATCCGCCCAGGTGCTCAGCGCGACCACGGCCTTGACGTCCGGGTGGGCATTGGCGACCAGCTGGCTGATGCCCGAGCCGTAGGAGATGCCCGCCATCCCGACCTTCTCCCGATCGGCGTGCAGCTCATCATGGTTCAACGCCCAGTCGATCACCGCGCATCCGTCGGCCACATCCTCGGGACCGGCGACGGTCAGCTCGCCCCCGGATCCGGGCAGCCCGCGCTCGGTGTAGGCGACCACGGCGTAACCGCGCAAGAGCAGTCGGACGACCGCGCCGGAGTACATCTTCCAGCCGGTTTTGTCGAGGCCCGCCGGCAGGACGATGAGCGGGTGCGGCCCCTCCGCACGCGGCCAGGCGATGAGCGCGTCGAGTTCGACGCCGCCCGCGCCGGGAATCTGCACCTGGCGGATGCCGCACCGGCTGCGGACGGCCGCGATGTCCTCGGCGAGGTATTCGGGCACTCCGGTGGCATTGCCGGTGAGCAGGTCGTCGACGACCGCGAGAACATCGGATTCCTGGTTCGGGGCCAAGAGGCGCAGTTGACCCGGGTGAGCTTGCGACATGACAAATCCCTTCGATCTTCGGTATTCCGAACAACTTTCGAGGGCAGCGTGCGATAGACCTCCCGGAGTGGAAATTCGGCCGACGCGGGTCGTCGCCGTGCAACGGTCCAGGGAATTCGCGAATCATTCAGGACTGGAAGGCCTTTGCCAATCCCGAATACCGTCGATGCTACGCCGGTCGCAGAGTTGCAGTGACCGATTCGGAAATCGTGAGTTCCATTGTGTGCCAGTCGATTTGGAATAACGACTCGTCGGTATCGAGTGGTCGGTCGCCGTGTCACGGGTTCGCGCCCGGCATATCACACCGCAACCGGATAGTGAACTGTGAGGGTGCTGGGTGTCGCCATGGAGTCCGCCCAGAGTTCGGGTTCGGGTCTCGTCCAGGGGTATTGAGCGGCAGTAACTTTCCATGCGTCTTCGAAGTACACAGTCGAAAGGTCATGAAATGGTTGCTCTGATCCTTGCCGCCGTCGGTCTCATGTCGGGCAGCGCGATCGCCGCGGGCGCGGCGGGTAGTGCGGGCGCGTTCGCCGGAAATATCTAGGCCCGCGAGGATAGTCGGGCACAGAGAAGCGGGCGGCCGACCGGATACGGCCGCCGGAACCCCCTGACCCGGGTACGGGGCAGGGGGTTCGCCGTATCCGGGCTACCGGGCCATGGTGCGCGGCGTGAGTTTCCGGGGCGGGTCAGGCCGGCTGTACGCCGATCATGGGCAGCACCGTGCGGCGGGCGAACTCCCGTGCGGCCGTCTCGTCGGTCAGCGGGATCAGGCCGTCCGGGGTCAGCACCAGCGACTGACCCAGGCGGGCAAGTACTTCCGCGACCAGGTCGGCATCGAAGGCGGGCACGTCGGCGGAAGCCTGCAGCACGCGCAGCTTCTCGGCCAGGTAGGTGCGCCCGAGTGCGAGAATCGGCCCGGCCTCGGTGGTCAGGCGCGGCAGGATGGTGTCGGGCTCGGTGCGCAGCAGCCGTTGCAGCAGTTTGTTGCTCGCCAGCTGGGTGATGAACGCGACGAAGACCTCGACCAGCTGATCGTCCCCGGATTCGCCGGTGGCCGTAGCCTCCTGCACCCGCTTGTCGATCTCGGCGATGAACAGCTGCGCCTCGCGTACGCCCACCGCTTCGACCAGATCGTTCTTGGATTCGAAGCGCCGGTACAGGGTGGCCGGGCTGATGCCGGCGCGACGCGCGATCTCCCCCATGCTGGTTCGCTTGATCCCGAAGTCGAGGAATGCCGACAGTGCGCTCTCCAGCAGCTGTTCGCCTTCGGCCCGCGGCTTCTCCAGGATGCGTTGCAGGATGGTGGGCACGGACGGCATCGAGTCTCCAGTCGATCGGTTGGCGACCGCGACATTGCGGTGAACGGCCAAGGCGCGCAGTGGCGCACAGGTCGAGCCGCATTATCGCATCGCCGGAGGGTTGCGGTCGCAACCCCGTCCGATCAGCGAACGCCGCGCCCGATCAGCGGACGTCGAGCGCGGCCATTTCGCTCTCTATCGCATTGGCGGCGAAATCGATGCCATTGGAACGCAGTTCGTGCACCCGGCGCTGGAGCGCCTCGATTCCCCCTGGCTGCGCGGCGATATCGGCCACGCTGATGCGCTGTCGGTGCATACCGTCGTGCTCGTACGACACCGTTGAAACCTCCTGCTAGCCCCGAGCGCGCACCCGGCTAGCGACGGCACAGCCCGGGCCGCCGGGAACGCTTCGCACGATGCTAACAGCGGCATTTATGGTCACTTGTTCAGTGTGGGGATTCTCACATGCCCCCTTCAGTCACGCCTCTTGACCCTGGCGATGTACCGCCGTGTTGTGCAGGTAGGCGGTCGCATTCAGGCGAATGTGATCACGCTCGGCCTCGCTCAGCTCCCGGCGCACCTTGCCCGGAACTCCCGCCACCAGCGAGCCCGGCGGAATCTGGGCGCCCTCCGGAACCAGCGCGTTGGCCGCGATCAGGCTGCCCGCCCCGATGACAGCGCCGTTCAGCACCGTCGCGCCCATGCCGATCAGCACATCGTCGCCGACCGTGCAGCCGTGCAGAATCGCGTTGTGCCCCACCGAGACTCCCTCGCCCACCGTGCACGGGAAGCCCGGATCGGCGTGCAGCACACAGCCGTCCTGAATATTGCTGCGCGCACCGACGGTGATCTGATCCATGTCACCGCGCAGCACCGCCGAATACCAGACGCTCACTTCGGCTTCCAGCCGCACCCGCCCGGCCACGGTGGCGTTCGGCGCGACCCACGCGCTCTCGTCGATCTGCGGCACGTGCTCACCCAGCTGAATCCTCATAGCCCCGAACTTAGCCCCCGCCGGGCGCCGGGCCGCCGCGGGGAGCCGCGGCGGCGGAATCGGTTCGGTCAAGCCCGGCGGAAGAGGGCCCGATGGGCGGCGGGCGTGGTGCCGAGCAGTCGGTGGAAGTGATGGCGGAGATTGACACCGGTACCCAGCCCGGAATCGGCGGCAATGCGGTCCATGGTGTCGTCGGTGGATTCCAGCAGCAGCCGGGCATGGTCCACGCGCTGCTGCAGCAGCCACTGCTGCGGACTGGTGCCGGTGCGATCACGGAAGCGGCGGGTGAACGTGCGCCGCGACATGAGGGCGGTCCGGGCCCAGCCGTCCAGATCCACCGGCTGGTCGAGATGTGTTCTGGCCCAGACCATGGCGTGCTCGATCGGGTCCTGGTCGGCCGCCTCGGGCACGGCGACCGGGATGTACTGGGCCTGTGAGCCGCTGCGGTGCGGGGCCAGCACCAGCCGGCGGGCCAGCTCGGCGGCGACCCGGCTGCCGTGGTCGGTGCGCACCAGGTGCAGACAGCAGTCGAGGGCCGCGGCGGTGCCGGCGGAGGTGATGAGGTCGCCGTCGTCGGACCACAGGGTGTCCGCGCGCACCCGGACCGCCGGATACGCGCGGGCCAGCTCGACCGCCGCCGACCAGTGCGTGGTGATCTCCCGTCCGTCGGCCAGGCCGCTGGCCGCCACCGCCCACGCGCCCAGGCACAGGCCGAGAATGCGGGCGCCGCGGGCGTGGGCCCGGTGCAGAGCGTCCCGGATGGGTTCGGGCAGTGGGAGACCGCGCTCCCAGCTGGGGATGACCAGGGTGTCGGCGGTCTCGGTCGCCTCCAGTCCGTGGGCGACGACGATATCGAAACCCGCTGGGGTGGCGATGGTTCCGGGGCGTTCGGCGCACACCACCACGCGGTAGGGGCTGCCGGCGGGACCGCCCGCGCCGATACGGCCGAACACCAGGGTCGGTACCGCCAGATGGAACGGGCTGATCCCGTCGTACACCACGATGGCCACCGTGTGCAGGGACTCGGCTTCGTCGGCTTCGCGGGATCCAGCAGTCATGGCCCGATCTTATCGAGGCGCGGCCTTCGGGCCACTGTCGCGACCCACGGTCCGCGACGAGACTCGTCGGCATGACGAACACGATCGACACCGCAGCGGCCACCTCCACCCTCGAGCTCCTCCACATCGGCGGCCCCACAGTGCGATTCGGCTACGGCGACCTGGTCTGGCTGACCGACCCCACCTTCGACGAGCCGGGTGAGTACCCGGGTGGTGTCACGCTCTACAAGCTGAGCGGGCCGGCTGTGCCCGCCGCCGAGATCGGCCGGGTCGATGTGGTGCTGCTCTCGCACGATCAGCACGCGGACAATCTCGACCGGTCCGGGCGGGAATTCCTGGCGGGCGTCGAGACCGTGCTGTCCACGCCGGACGCCGCCGGGCGCATGGAAGGCGTTCGCGGACTGGCAGAGTGGGAGTCGGTGCAGATTGGGGCGGTGACCGTCACCGCGGTGCCCGCACTGCACGGACCCGAGGGTTGCGAGCCGTTCACCGGAGTGGTCACCGGATTCGTGCTGCAGGCCGACGGGCTGCCGACCGTCTATGTCTCCGGGGACAACGCCTCGGTCGACTACGTGCGGCGGATCGCAGAACGCTTCGGGCGCATCGATATCGCCATCCTCAATGTGGGCGCGGCCAATACCGACCGCTTCGGCGATCACGACCTGACCCTCAACGGCCGCACCGCGGTCCACGCCTCGGAGGCGCTGGGTGACGCGGTGATCGTGCCGGTCCACGCCGAGGGCTGGGCGCACTTCTCCGAGCATCTCGACCACCTGACCCACCGCTTCACCGTCGCCGGCCGCGCGGACCGGCTGCGCATTCCGACCCCCGGTGAGGTCTTGGCCGTCGCCGCGATCGCCTCCTGAAATCGGGCCGTGGCGCTCATGGCGGCGCGGCCCCGGCAGGTGAACGATGGCGGTATGAGAATCGGGGTACCGCGGGAGGTCAAGGAGCAGGAGTATCGCGTCGCCCTCACCCCGGCCGGCGCCGGGGAACTGGTGCGGCACGGGCACGAGGCGCTGGTCGAGGCCGGGGCGGGGGTGGGGTCCGGGTTCGCCGACGCCGAGTACATCGCGGCGGGCGCGCGGGTCCTGCCGGTCCCGGACGAGGTCTGGGGCGCGGCGGAACTGGTGCTCAAGGTGAAAGAGCCCATCGCCGAGGAATATTCGCGCATGCGGGAGGGACAGGTGCTGTTCACCTTCCTGCACCTCGCCGCCTCGCGGGAGTGCACGGACGCGATCCTGCGCTCCGGCGTCACCGCCATCGCCTACGAGACCGTCCGGGCCGCCGACGGGTCGCTGCCGCTGCTCGCGCCCATGAGCGAGGTGGCGGGCAAGCTCGCCAGTCAGGTCGGGGCCTATCACCTCATGTCGCCGCAGGGCGGGGCGGGCCTGCTGCTCGGCGGGGTGCCGGGGGTGGTGCCGGCGGACGTGACGGTCCTCGGGGGCGGGGTGGCCGGTAGCAATGCGGCGGCCGTCGCGGTCGGCATGGGGGCGCGAGTCACCGTGCTGGACACGAATATCGCGCGACTGCGGGAACTCGACGCCCGGTTCGGCGGGCGCGTGACCACGATCGGCTCCAACGCGGCCGAGGTCGAGAAGGCGGTGCTGGCGGCGGACCTGGTGATCGGCTCGGTCCTGGTGCCGGGTGCGCGGGCTCCGAAACTGGTGCCCGACACCCTGGTCGCCCACATGCGCCCGGGCTCGGTGCTGGTCGACATCGCCATCGACCAGGGCGGGTGCTTCCAGAGCTCGCATCCCACCACGCACGCGAAACCGACGTTCCAGGTGGCGGATTCGCTGTTCTACTGCGTGACCAATATGCCGGGCGCGGTTCCGCACACCTCCACCGTGGCGCTCACCAATGTCACCCTGCCGTATGTCGGCGCCATCGCGAATCTCGGCTGGTCCGGCGCCTGCGCCACCGATCCCGGCCTGGCCCAGGGGCTCACGGCCGACGCCGGCCGGCTCTACTCGCCGGAGGTGGCCGCCGCGCACGGGCTCGGGCCGGTGACGCGGGTCGCGTCCTGACGGACGAGGACGGGCCCGCCGCCGGATGAATCCGGTTGCGGGCCCGCGGTTTCCGCGGTTCAGGCGTCGCTGTCTCCGGCGGTGTCGCCGAGCGGCCAGTCGGGCTCCGCGCCTTCGGCCGGGACGCCGTGCAGCTTGTCCGGGTTGCGGACCACGTCGATCTTGGTGATCCGGCCGTCGTCGATGGTGAACGCGAAGACGCCGGTGTGCTTGCCGTCGAACACCACCAGGCCCGGGCGGCCGTTCACCAGTACCGAACGGCCCCACGCGCCACCGACCTTCGATGCGACATCGAGGAAGCCGAGCAGCGTCTTGGCGACCTTCTCCGCGCCGTGCATGGGGTGCAGGAAGGCCTGCACCTTGCCGCCGCCGTCGGAGGTGAAGGTGACATTGGAATCCAGCACGCCGAGCAGGGCGCTCAGATCACCGGAACGCCAGGCCACCGCGAACGCCGAGACCACCTTCTCGTGCTCGTCCGCGCTGGCGGGGAAGCGGGGCGTGCCGTCCTCCACGTGTTTGCGGGCGCGCGAGGCCAATTGGCGCACGGCGGCGGGGGTGCGGCCGACCACCTCGGCGACCTCGGGGCCGGACATGCCGAAGACGTCCTGCAGGACGAAGGCGGTGCGCTCGGCCGGGGAAAGGGATTCCAGCACCACCAGCAGGGCGGTGGTGACGCGCTCGTCCTGCGAGATGCGGTCGGCCGGATCGTCCCAGGTGGTGATCTCCGGCTCCGGAAGCCATTCGCCCACATACTGTTCGCGCCGGGACCGCGCCGAACCCAGATGGTCGAGGGCCAGGCGGCCGGTGACGGTGGTCAGCCAGGCGCGCAGGTTTTCGATATCCGCGCCCTCGGGACTGGTCTCGTAGTAGCGCACCAGCCGCAGCCACGCCTCCTGCACCACATCGTCGGCGTCGCTGAGACTGCCGAGCGTGCTGTACGCGACCCGCCGCAGATAGCCCCGATGCTCCTCGAACCGTAGCGCCAGCTCGACCTGATCGGGCCCGTCCGGCCGTCCGTCACTCATCGCACCCTCGCCCTTCACTCACGTCCGCCCCGGTGGGGCGAACCGTCCACAGCATCGACGAAACAGGTCGGCGAACTGTGACATTCCTTCCGGAAAATCTAGCGAAGACGACCGGACGGTTCGTGAATTCGCGCGGCCGGTTCAGCGTCGCCGCAGGTAGGCGGCGGTCGCGGCGGCGACCACGGTCGCCACCTGCACCGCTTCCGAGAGCCGCACCGCCCGGCGCAGATCACGCACCCGGGGGATCGGACCGGCACCGAGCGTCGGCCGCAGCTCGGTGCCGTGCCGATATTCGGTGCGGCCGCCGAGGGTTACGCCCAGCGCGCCCGCCATGGACGCCTCCGCCACACCGGCATTCGGGCTCGGATGCTTGGCCGCATCGCGCCGCCATGCCCGCCACGCATCGGCCGGGCGACCGCCGACTACCGGAGCCAGCGCGGTGGTGATGAGACCGCTGACGCGGGCAGGCGCGAGATTCGCGACATCGTCCGTGCGGGCGGCAGCCCAGCCGAAGTTGCAGTAGCGGTCATTGCGGTAGCCGACCATGGCGTCGAGAGTGTTGATCGCCCGGTACGCCAGCAAGCCGGGAACACCCGCCACCGCACCCCAGAACAGCGGCGCCACAGTCGCATCGGAGGTGTTCTCCGCAATGGATTCGAGCGCCGCCCGGGCCAGCCCGTCCGCGTCGAGCACCTCGGGATCCCGCCCGCACAGCGACGGCAACAGCGCCCGCGCCCCGTCGATATCGCCGGATTCGAGCCGATCCGCCATCTCCCGCCCGGTCCGTGCCAAGCTCGTCCCGCCCAGCACCGTCCAGGTCGCGGCAGCCGTGAGCACCGCCTCACCGAGCGCCCGTCCGGCCACGGCTCGCCGTAATCCGATCCCCAGCCCCGAAACCACACCGACCAGCGCGATCTCGTGCACAGCCCCCGCCACGCGGCTGTCCCGATAGGTGAGCCGCTCCATCTTCATTGCGGCCGAACCGAATCCGGCCACTGGATGCCCGCGCCGCGGATCCCCCAGCGCCCGGTCCAACCCGAACCCGAGCAGCAGTCCCGCCGCTGTGGCAATTCCCGTTCGCACCCGGCGAGGTTAGCGGAGGCGACGGGCCCGGCCGACTTCAGCCGCAGCGCGGAGCGAGGCTGTGCGCATGGGGAATGCGCCGCCGACGGTGTAGCCCGGGTCTACCGGCGCGTGCCGCCGTAGCGGTCGGCGAGTCGAGCTTCATTTGTCGTGGGTTTCGGCTTGGGGGCCGGGTCGTTGGGTTTTGCCGCGCGTGCGGGAGTGGTCGATTCGGCTGCGGCCGCATCGGTCGACTCAGGGGTGTCGGTCGGCATGGCAGGGGTGGCGGGCTCGCCGGTGGTGGTCGGTTGGGCTGCGGCTTCGAACTTTTCGCGGCGGCGGGCGCGGATCTCGGCCCAGACGAAGTAGCCGAGGCCGAGAGGAGCCATGACGCCGAAGGCCAGCCACTGCAGGCCGTAGGAGAGGTAGGGGCCCGAGTCCAGCTGGGGGAGCGGGTCGGGGGTGAAGGCGCCGGGCTGGCCGGACTCGAGCTGGAGGTAGCCGCCCAGGCCGTCGGTGGGGATGGGCGTCAGGGGGATGCCGAGGACCGTGGCTTCCTGCTGGGTGTCGGTCGTATAGACCTGGCGGTAGCCGTCTTCGGTGGTCGGGGGCTTCTTCTCGATCACGCCCTCGGAGGCGCGGATGCGGGCCGCCAGCTGCTGGGTGCCGGCGGGCGGGGCGGCGACGACCGGCGGATGGGTGCCGCCCTCGGCCGCCGCCACCTGGCCGCGGTCCACCAGCAGGGTCCGGCCGTCGTCGAGGCGGAAGGCGGCCAGGACCGTGTAGGCGGGCTGGCCGTCGAGGTGGCGCAGCCGCACCAGCACGGTCGAATCCGGCACGTAGACGCCGTTCGCGGTGACCCGTCGCCACTCGGTGTTCTTGCCGCTGCCCGACAGCATGCCGGTGATGTCGACCGGGTCGGCGTGCACCGAATTCGCGATGCGGTCGTTGCGTTCGGAGGTGCGGGTGTTCTTGCCCAGCTGCCAGGGGGCCAGCACGGTGAAGCACAGGTAGGCGAAGCCGGCGACCACCACGGCGAGAATCAGCCAGCTGGGTCGCAGCAGGAAGGTGAAGCGCCGCAGCAGCGCGGTTACCGAGCTCATGCGACCTCACCCAACTGTTCGCGCACCCAGTCCAGCAGGCCCGGCACCGCCGCCTCGATCTGTTCGCGCACCAGCGCGAAATCGGCCTGATCGCCGTAGTACGGATCCGGCACCGATCGCCCGTCCGCGTGCGGATCGAAACTCCGCAGCAGCCGCCGCTGATCCGACGGCACCCCCAGCCGGGCCAGCTCCCGCTCGTGCCCGGTGTCGAGCGCCACCACCAGATCGGCCGCCCGATGATCCGGCCCGATCAGCGCGGCCCGATGCCCGGTCGGATACCCGTGCGCCGCCAGCTCCCGATTCGTCCGGTAATCGGCTTCGTCCCCCACATGCCAGCTGCCGGTCCCGGCACTGCTCACCCGCACCCGATCCGCCAGCCCCGCACGGTCCAGGTGCGCGGCGAAAATCTTCTCGGCCATCGGGGACCGGCAGATATTGCCGGTGCAGATGAAGGTCACATGCAGCTCGCCCACGACAGCCATTCTGTCCGGTGGGCGTGGGAGGCGGCCACGTAGGGTGGACGGCTGTGCCGGACGACACGGAGTTTCCCGATTTCGACCATGCCAGGCTGCGGCACCACGGGGACGTGGATGCGCGGCCGGGCATGGTCGATTTCGCGGTGAACGTCCAGGGGAGCGCACCGCCGGAATGGTTGCGTGAGCGGCTGGCGGGACGGTTGGGAGAGCTCGGGCGGTATCCGGGCGCGCCGGACGAGCGGGCTGCGCGCGCCGCGGTGGCCGCCCGGCACGGGCGGGCGATCGACGAGGTGCTGCTGCTGGCCGGGGTGGCCGAAGGGTTCGCCATGCTGCCACGGCTGGGGTCGCGGCTGGCGGCGGTGATCCATCCCTCGTTCACCGAACCGGAGCTGGCGCTGCGGGAGGCGGGGGTATCGGTCGCGCGGGTGATGCTCGCGCCGCCGTACACCCTCGACGGCGCCGCGGTGCCGGAGGACGTGGATCTGGTGGTGGTGGGCAATCCCACCAATCCGACCTCGGTGCTGCATCCGGCAGACAGTATTCGCGCGCTGCGGCGGCCGGGCCGCATCGTGGTGGTGGACGAGGCGTTCGCCGACGCGGTGCCGGGGGAGCCGGAATCGCTTGCCGGAGAGAGCTATCCGGATGTGCTCGTATTCCGGAGCCTCACCAAGACCTGGGCGCTGGCCGGGCTGCGCTGCGGCTATGTGCTCGGTGCGCCGCCGGTGCTGGCGCGGCTGAATCACGGGCGCCCGCACTGGCCGCTGGGCACCCTGCAACTGGAAGCCATTGCGGCGGTGAGTGAACCGGCCGCGGTGGCCGAGGCGCAGCGCCGGGCCGGGACCGTCGCGGCCGACCGGGCCGCCATGATTCCGCGGTTGCGGGAACTCGGCGTCGAGGTGCACGAGCCCGCGCACGGGCCGTTCCTGCTGCTCCGGGTGCCGGATGCGGAATTGTTGCGAAAGAAGCTCGCGGACAAGGGAATCGCGGTGCGCCGTGGTGATACGTTCCCGGGGCTGGAAACAGCTTTCCTGCGAGTCGCGGTGCGGCCCGCCGCCGAGGTGGATCGGCTGGTCGCGGCCATTCGCGACGTGGGTCTGTGAGCAGGACGCGGTTTGTGAGTGAGGCGCAGGCTGGTGAGCGAACAGGAGGTTCGGTTGTGGTGACGACGGTGCGGCTGGCGGATCTCATGGCGGCGTTGGATGCGGCGTACCCGCCCCGGCTGGCCGAATCCTGGGATTCGGTGGGGCTGGTGGCCGGTGATCCGGACGAGCCGGTGTCGCGCGTGCTGTTCGCGGTCGACGCCACCGGCGCGGTCGTGGACGAGGCGATCGAGTGGGGTGCGCAGGCGCTGGTCGTGCACCATCCGCTGCTGCTGCGCGGCGTGGACACCGTCGCGGCCAATACACCGAAAGGCGCGCTGCTGCACCGGCTCATCCGCTCCGGATGCGCGCTGTTCACCGCCCACACCAATGCCGACTCCGCCGACCCGGGGGTCTCGGACGCGCTGGCGCACGCCATCGGGCTGACCGTGACCGGGCCGCTGGATCCGAAACCCTGGACCGCCCTGGACAAGTGGGTGGTGGCGGTGCCCGTCACGCACCGCGACGAAGTGCTCGACGCCCTGTTCGCCGCGGGCGCGGGCAGCAGTGGGACCTACTCCGACGCGGCGTGGACGGTCGCGGGCACCGGACAGTTCCGGCCCCTCGACGGCGCGAATCCGGCCCTGGGTGCGGTCGGTGAGCTGCACGAGGTCACCGAGGACCGCCTCGAGGTGGTCGCCCCGCCGTCCCGGCGCGCCGCCATGCTGGCCGCCCTCCGGGCCGCGCATCCGTACGAGGAACCCTTCTATCACGTGACCGAGCGCGCCGCGCTGCCCTCCGGCCTGGGCATCGGCCGCGTCGGCGAGCTGCCCGCCCCGGAAACCCTGCGCGAGTTCACCGCTCGCGTCCGCGCCGGCCTGCCCGCCACCACCTGGGGCGTGCGTGCCGCGGGGGACCCGGACCGCGTCATCCGCACCGTCGCGGTGTGCGGCGGCGCGGGAGATTCGTTCCTGGGCAAGGTTTCCCGCCTCGGCGTCGATGCCTACGTGACCTCCGACCTGCGCCACCACCCGGCCGACGAGCACCTGCGCGCGGGTGGCCCAGCCCTGATCGACGCCGCCCACTGGGCCACCGAGTTCCCCTGGTGCGCGCAGGCCGAAGGTGTGGTGCGCACCGCACTGCCCGGCCTCGAGACCCGCGTCTCGACGCTGCGCACCGACCCGTGGACCCTCGGCGCGGCCGGCTGCTGACCGCGCGACCGGATCGTTTGTCCAGCTCCAGGCGGTGTTGGCGGTTCGGATGCGCGCGGGCGGGTACGGTGGGAGTCTTACTCGTCCATAGCGTTCAGGAGACCTTCGCGTTGAATGCCGAACCATCGATCCAGGCCAAGCTGCTCGACCTCGCCGCTGTCGATGCCGAGCTGACACGGATCGAGCATCGCCGCAAGGTGCTGCCCGAGCAGCAGGAGGTGGCGCGGCTGGAAGGGGAGCGCACCACCCGCAAGGACGCGGCGGTGAAGGTCGAGATCCTCATCGACGACCTGGACCGCGACATCCGCAAGCTGGAGGGCGAGATCGAGGCCGTCCGCAAGCGCGAGGACCGCGACCGCGGCATGCTCACCGCCGGGTCGGTCGGGGCCAAGCAGCTCTCCGAACTGCAGCATGAACTGGGAAGCCTGGAACGCCGCCGCACGGTCCTCGAGGACGACCTCATCGAGGTGATGGAGCGTCGCGAGGCCGCCGCCGCCGACCACGACCACGCCGGCGCCAACCTGGACCAGGCCGAGGCCGACCTGGTCGACGCCGAGCGCCGTCGCGACGACGCGGTCGCCGACCTGGACGTCGCCCAGCAGCGCTGCGACTCCGACCGCGCGGCCCTCGCCAACTCCTTCCCCGCCGAGCTGCTCACCACCTACGACAAGCAGCGCACCACCTACGGCGTCGGCGCCGCCCTGCTCCAGGCCCGCCGCTGCGGCGCCTGCCGCATCGAACTCGACCGCGGCGAGATCTCCCGCATCTCCCAGACCGCCCCCGACGTGGTGGTCCGCTGCCCCGAATGCGGCGCGATCCTGGTGCGTACCAAGCAGTCCGGCCTGTAACAACCCGCCGCGCACCGCTGATCGGCGCGCGCGGCAATGCCGGAATGTCTCGACGGCGTTCCGCCGAGCTGATGTGATGAGCTCGATCGGCGACCGCAAGGATTCATGGTGCGGCAGTTCGTCGAGGTCGGCGGCCGCAACCGCCGCGGGTGCGGCAGCTGGCACCGGCTGAGCCGGGCCCGCCGTGGACGAGTGGCCGCGGCAGCACGCGGCGAGCGGGATGACGGACGATATGAAGGGTGAGAAGCGTTGGTGGACTTGGTGATCGTCGAGGCCGACGGCGGATCGCGCGGCAACCCGGGGCCTGCCGGTTACGGCGCGGTGGTGTGGGATGCCGAGCGGGTGCGGGTGCTGGCCGAGCGCAAGGAGTTCCTCGGGGTCACCACCAACAATGTCGCCGAATATCGCGGGCTGATAGCGGGTTTGGAAGCCGCGGCCGAGCTCGGCGCGCGTGAGGTTTCCGTGCGGATGGACTCCAAGCTGGTCGTGGAGCAGATGTCCGGGCGGTGGAAGGTCAAGCACGAGGCCATGATTCCGCTGGCCGATCGGGCGCGGCGGCTGGTCGCCGGGTTCGATCGGGTGAGCTTCACCTGGATTCCGCGCAAGGAGAACTCGCACGCCGACCGCCTGGCCAATGAGGCCATGGACGACGCCGATACGGTCGCCGAAGTCCGCACCGCGCTGGCGAACGATCGGGCCGCCGGAACCGCGGCGGTCGAAAGCGGTTCGGCGGTAGGGGAAATCGCCGCAGCGGTCGCGGGCGGTGTCGTCGAAGTACCGGAAACCGGTGGGTCCGCTGCGGGGAGCACCGCGCACTCGCCCGGATGGACCGGTGCCGTGGGACGGCCGACCCGGCTGCTGCTGCTCCGGCACGGGCAGACGGAACTCTCTGTGCAGCGGCGGTATTCGGGGCGGGGAAATCCGCCGCTGACCGCGCTCGGGCAGGAGCAGGCGGCCAACGCGGCGGCCATGCTGGCGCGCAAGGGCGGGATCGAGGCGATCGTGTGCTCCCCGCTGGGGCGGGCCAAGGAGACCGCCGAGGCGGCGGGCCGGGCGCTCGGACTGCCGGTGCGGGTGCTGGACGGGTTGACCGAGACGGATTTCGGTGCGTGGGAAGGGATGACCTTCCCGGAGGCCCGCGAGCGGGATCCGGAGCTGCACGGCCGCTGGCTGGGGGATCCGTCGATTCCGGCGCCCGGTGGCGAGAGCTTCGACCAGGTGCGGGAGCGGGTCGAGGCGGCGCGGCGGGATCTGGTGGCGCTGTATCCGGGCGCGAATGTGCTTGTGGTCAGCCATGTCACACCGATCAAGACGCTGCTGCAGCTGGCGCTCGGGGTGGGTCCCTCGCTGCTGTACCGGCTGCACCTGGATCTGGCGTCGCTGTCCATCGCCGAGTTCTATCCGGACGGCGGTTCCTCGGTGCGCCTGGTCAACGACACCTCGTACCTCTGAACCCCTGCGCCCCACCGGGGTTCAGGGACGCAGCGTGGCCATCAGGAACTCGGTCTGGTCGTAGACGGCCTTCTCGAACCAGTCGTCGAAGTAGATCTCGAAGTGCCCGATGGGGTAACGCTTCACGGTGGCGTGCTTGGTGCGCTCCGCGGCCTTGAGCGTCGGGCCGGCCGGGGCCACCGAGTCGTTGTCGCAGATCGCGTACAGCACCGGCGCTTTGATGTCCTTGACGTGCCGGATGGGATTGTCGAACAGCGTCGACAGGGCGACGCGGGCCGCCACCTTCGGCCGGTACTGCCCACTCTCCTCGGCCAGGCGGCCGAAACCGGCAGGCACGTCGGCGGCGCTCATCAGTGCCGCGGAATGCTTCTTGCCCGCCAGCCGGGCATTGATCGGGCGCCGGATGATCGGTCCCACAACCTGATCCGTGACCGCCAGCGTGCCGGTCTTGATCAGGCTGATCGGCCCCTTCGCCAGTGCCGAGGACCGGCCGCTGGTGAACGGGCACTGCGCCACCACGGCCGCGATGTAGTGATCGTCGGGCGCGACCGCCAGCACGTGCCCGCCACCGAATGAACTGCCCCACAGTGCGATTCGCGTGGCGTCGATCCCCCGGACAGTGCGCGCGAAGGCGATGGCCGCATGCCAGTCCGCGCGCTGCCGGGCGATATTGATCACCTGCCGGGGCTCACCGCCGCTGGCCCCGAAATGCCGATAGTCGAAGGCCAGGGCCGCGATTCCCGCCGATGCGAACCGCCGGGCATACCGGTCCAACCCCATTTCCCGGTCCGCCCCCAGCCCGTGACCCATGACCACCAGCGGGCGCGGCTTGGGCGGTCCATCCGGGAGATACAGCCATGCGGCGCACTGCTCGCCACCCGAAGGGAACCCCACCTCCACACGCTCCATGGGGCCCTACCGTACCCTGGTGGCCGCGGACGAGTCGGTCGGGCGGCCGCGGCGAAGGGAACGGGCACGCATGTGCCGCCGCCCCTCGCCGAGGAAAGTCCGGACTCCGGAGAGCAGGGCGGTTGTTAACGGCAACCCGGGGCAACCCGCGGGACAGTGCCACAGAAAACAGACCGCCGGTGGGCCGCACTTCGCGAGAAGTGCACCGCCGGTAAGGGTGAAACGGTGCGGTAAGAGCGCACCAGCGCGCCGGGTGACCGGTGCGGCTAGGTAAACCCCGCCCGGAGCAAGGTCGAAGGCCGCACTCGCGAGAGTGCGGCTGCGCAGGTGTTCGAGGGCTGCTCGCCCGAGCCTGCGGGTGGACCGCTCGAGGCACCCGGCAACGGTGTGTCCAGATGGATGGTCGCCACCCGGTGGGTAACCACCGGGGACAGGATCCGGCTTACAGACCGACTCGTCCGCCCGTATTTTTGGCCTCCGCTGCCGCTCCGGCGGGTTCGCGGCCAAGGCGCAGGTCTATGGAGCCGGAAGCTCGATTCTTCCCTCCTCCGCTCCTCCGCTTCGCTCCCCCGCTCCAAGGCGGAGGTCTATCAAGCCGCAGTCCAGAATCGAGCCGGGCCGCGAACCTTGGGTGGCTCGTCTGGTGAGGTTTTGCGTCGCGGGGGCGATCTTCCGGTGCCATGATGGAGGCACGCCATCGGATTTCCGGTGGAGCGGAAATAGTTTCGCGGAGCGAACAATGGATGTTCTGTATCTGTTGATGGGATGGCTCGCCGCCTTTGCGGTGATTGCCGGTATCGGACTCGCGGCCGGGGTGCGGGTGGTCGCGCAGTACGAAAAGGGGGTGGTATTCCGGCTGGGGCGGGTGCGCGAGGTACGGGAGCCGGGATTACGGCTGCTGATTCCGGGCGTGGACAAGATGCAGAAGATCTCCATGCAGGTGATCACCATGCCGGTGCCCGCGCAGGAGGGAATCACGCGGGACAATGTGACCGTCCGGGTGGACGCGGTCGTGTACTTCCGGGTCATCGATCCCAGGCGTGCCCTCGTCGAGGTGCAGGACTACCTGTTCGCCGTCGCCCAGGTGGCGCAGACCTCGTTGCGGTCGATCATCGGAAAGAGTGAGCTCGACGATCTGCTGTCGAATCGGGAGCAGCTCAACAAGGGCCTGGAGCTCATGATCGACAGCCCGGCCATCAACTGGGGCGTGCACATCGATCGCGTCGAGATCAAGGACGTCGCGCTCCCGGATGCGTTGAAGCGCTCCATGTCTCGCCAGGCCGAGGCCGAACGTGAACGCCGTGCCCGCATCATCTCCGCGGAGGGCGAGCTCCAGGCGTCGCACAAGCTCGCCGAGGCCGCCGCCAATATGTCGAAGGCCCCGGCCGCTCTGCAGCTGCGTTTCCTGGAGACTGTGGTTCAGGTTGCGGCGGAAAAGAATTCGACGCTGGTGCTCCCATTCCCGGTGGAGTTGCTGCGATTCCTCGAGCGCAGCGGACGGCCGCCGGCGGCGGCAATGCCCGAACCCGAGGAGGCGACGCCGGCCGCCGAGCAGCCGGCCCTGGGCGCCGCGGCCGTCGGTGAGCTGATGTCGGCGCTGGCCCAGCCCGGTATCCGGGAGGCGCTGGCGGCGCTGGATCGGCCTGGTGCGCCGCTGGAAGAGCCCGATGCACAGGAAAACACGAACGCGGCCGGCGAACTCGGCGGCGGCAAGGAGTCGGCGTAGCGCGGGCACCGGGTCCGGGCGCGACCGGCGGTAAGAAGATGAGGAAGTAAGTCATGTCGGGTCTGATTCAGCCGGCGGCCATCGTGGTGCTGTTCGGTATCGCATACGGATTCAAGCTCTTCAGCGCCAAGTTCCCGGACGGTCTGCGCGGAAAGTAGACCCCGCGACCACGGGCGGAGAAATGGCCGGCGGGAGAGCGGCGTGAGCGACGTCGCTCTCCCGTTCGCGTGCGCGGACCGACGGGTTGGATGAGAATTGCGACGCGCCACACGGCGTGTAGCGGCGCGGCTCGGCGTGTCGAGCGGGTTATCTGCTCCGAACTGGCACCGAACGTGATCGACGTCATAAAGTGTTGCGCGTTGGAAAGTTCCCGTTGCGGTCCGCAACGGGGCGAAGGGCTCAACAATCGTCGGAAAGCAGGTCTCGTCTCAATGCGAATTGCTCGCAAACTGGCAGTCGGTGCGCTTCTCGCTGCCGCCGCTACCGCTGTGCTGGGTGCCGGTTCCGCCTCGGCGGCCACCGTGACCCCGCTGCCGGGTGGGGTGCAGGTCGATCTCACCCCCGCGGACACGGTGTGGGTGGCGCAGACCCACATCGGGCAGGCGATCGCGGGCCTGCCGCATCCCTCGGCCGCGTCCTTCGGGGAGGCTCTGGACTCGGCGGCCGCGATGTCGTCCCAGTACCCGGACGGTCGCGTGGTGTTCACCGTGTACGGTCCGTTCAACGAGCTGAACGGCACCATGCTGGCCCTGCAGTAGGGACAGTCTCCGCAGTGGAACTGCATCAGCGGATCGTGTCGGCGCCGGTGGACTTCGGCGTCGTCCGAGCTGAGTTCGGATTGGCCTCGGACTACCCGTCCGGGGCCGTCTCGGAGGCCCGCGACGCGGTGGACGCGTTCGCGGGCGCCCGAGTCGATCGGCGGGAGATTCCGCTGGTCACCATTGATCCCCCCGGCGCCATGGATCTGGATCAGGCGCTGTATCTGGAGCGCACCCCGGCCGGTGGATTCCTGCTCTACTACGCCATCGCCGATGTGGCCGCGATGGTCGTTCCCGGCGGGCAACTGGCCCGCGAATCCCTGGCCCGCGGCCAGACCTTCTACTTTCCCGACGGCACCGTTCCGCTGCACCCGCCGGTGCTGTCCGAGGGCCGTGCCAGCCTGCTGCCCGGCGTGGACCGCCCGGTCGCGCTGTGGACCATCGAATGCGACGCGCACGCCGAGCCCGTGCGCTACACGGTGACGCGCGCCCTGGTGCGCTCCCGCGTCCGCCTCGACTATCAGGGTGTGCAGGCCGACGCCGACGCCGGCCGCCTGCACCCGTCCCTCGCGGCGCTGCCCGAGTTCGGCCGCCTGCGCATCGACGCCGGAATCGAGCGCGGTGCGATCACCCTGCGGCTCCCCGCGCAGATCGTGGTGCGCGACGGCGAGCAAACCGGAATCGACCATTGGCAGCTCGCCGTCGAACCGCGCACCGCCGTCGACGATTGGAACGAACAGGTCTCCCTGCTGGCCGGCATGTGCGCGGCCCGAATCATGCTCGATGGCTATAAATCGAACGGGTCCGGCAACCCCGATCACGCGGGTTTGCTGCGCACCATGCCACCGCCCGCCCCGGCCGCCATCGAGTCGATGCGCCACACCGCCGCCGCGGTCGGGGTGTCCTGGCCGCGGGACGAGTCCGCGGGCCGCATGCTGGCCACGCTGGACTGCAATACCCCCGCCGCCCTGGTACTTATGTCCGAGGCCACCGGCCTGCTGCGCGGCGCGTCCTACACCATCCTGAACGGCCAGGCCCCGGAAGCCCTGCAGCACAGCGCGATCGGCGCACCCTACGCCCACGTGACCGCCCCCCTGCGCCGCCTGGGCGACCGCTACGCCACCGAGATCTGCCTGGCCCGCTGCGCGAAAACCGAAGTCCCGCACTGGGTCCGCGATGATCTCACCGCCGTCGCCGACACCATGCGCCGCACCGACGCCATGGCCGGCAAGGTCGAACGCGCCTGCGTAGACCTCACCGAGGCCACCGTCCTGTCGCCCCGCCTCGGCACCGACTTCGACGCCGTGGTCCTCCGCGAAGCCAACGGCACCCGCCCCGCCGAAATCTTCATCGCCGACCCACCCGTCCTCGCCAAGTGCACCGGCACACCCCCGGAAGGCGGGACGGTACGAGTGCGACTCGCCGCGGCCGACCCCACGACCCGCACGGTCATGTTCGGCTACCCCGCCGGACCAGCGCCTTCGATGCCATACTCGAACACATGACCGTCGAACCGTTTCCGCAGTGGTTGCGCCCGCCGCCGGGCGGATTCGTCGCTGAGGATCTGGACCGCTTGCCCGACCTGCCGCCGCACACCGAGCTGATCGACGGGAGTCTCGTCTTCGTGAGCCCGCAAGCGAAGTTCCACCGCTTGGCGAATATCCTTCTCGACGCAGGGCTGCGCCGGAACGTCCCAGCTGATATGCGGGTCCGAGGTGAGATGACCGTGACCCTGGACCGAGACCAACGCCCTGAGCCGGACGTGATCGTCGTACGCGCAGATCGCGACGGCGATCACGGCCTCACCGGATACCAGGCCGACGATGTGGTGCTGGTCGTCGAAATCGTCTCGCCGGAATCGCGAACACGAGATCGAGAGCGCAAACCTCAGCTGTATGCCAGAGCCGGGATATCGCATTTCTGGCGCGTCGAAAATGTCGACGGGCGCCCGGTGGTGTACGTCTATGAGCTCGATCCGGCCACAAGTGCGTACGCGCTCACCGGAATTCATCACGATCGGCTTCAGCTGACCGTGCCGTTCGAGATCGACATCGACCTCACCGAGATCGACCATCTCTGACCGTGCCTCGACCTGAGGCATGAGGCGGTAACCAACGGCGGGGTGCGGCTGTGGTCAGGCCGTGGTCAGAGGTGGGGTGTCGGTTCGCCGGGCACGGCGGGTGGCTATGGAGGTGAAGGTTTCTCGGTCGGCCAGGAATCCCTCCAGGGCGAAGGTTGCCGCGCCGAGGCTGGAAGGGTTGTGGGGGAGGGTGTCGAGTTCGAGGGTCACGGCCGCGAAGGGGTCGGACATGGCGTGGTGGGCGGCGGCGCGGCGGGTGGCTTCCAGTAGTGGGGTACCGAGCTGGCGGGCGACCAGGTCGCCGAAGACCATGCGGCGGGGGTTGAAGAGGTTGACCAGGTTGGCTATGGCCACGCCCAGGTAGTGGCCGGTCTTTTCGATTACGGCGTGGGCGGTTTCGTCGCCGCGGGCGGCGGCTGTGGCCACGGCCGCGACGGTGGTGGCGGCGTTGTCGGCGAGAAGGTCACTCGCGGAATCGATTTCGCGGAGGGTCGCGGAGATTCCGGGGGCGCTGACATAGGCTTCGACGCAGCCGTTGCGGCCGCAGGTGCAGGGTCGGCCGTCGAGGACCAGGTTGGTGTGGCCCCATTCACCCGCGCTGTTGGTGACGCCGCGGTAGAGCATGCCGTCGATGACGACGCCGATGCCGACGCCCGCGCGGAGAGTGACGACGATGAGGTCGTCGACATCGCGGCCGGCGCCGAACCAGAGTTGCGCCGCGGTACTGGCTTTGAGCGGATTGTCCAGGTAGAGGGGATACGGTAGCCGCTGTTCGAGCAGGGCTTTGAGTGGGACGTCGTGCCAGTGCCAGTACGGTGAGAACACCGACTTCCCGGTCTCGGGTTCGACCAGGCCGGGCACGCTCAGGCCGATGCCGAGCACCTTGTCGGCATCGCCTGCCATGACCTCCTCGATGCCCTCCGCGATGAGCTCGACGATGTCGTCGGGCGTGGTCGCGGCGGGATCGACCGGGATCTCACTCGACCGCAGCACCGACATTGCGAGGTCGAAAACGTCCACGTGGATACTGGTTTCGGCGATATCGACGCCGATCAGCCTGCCGCGGTCCGGATTGATGGCGAGCTGGGCGCGCGGCCGTCCGATTCCCGCTGCCTCGTAGCCGAGTTCGGCGAGCACCCCCACGTCCAGGAGTTCGGCGATCATATTGCCGACCGTCGCGAACGACAGCCCGGTGGCCTGTGCGATCTCCTGCCGGCTCGTGTGCCCTGCCGCGGCGTACACCGCCTGCAGTACGCAGAACCTGTTGCGGCGCCTGATATCCCGCGCGGTCAACTGGTACACGGCCTCGCCCGCTCCTTTCGCTGCTGCTCGCGAAGATACCCGAGCTCTTCGTGAGACTACTTCCGCCAACACTATTTACAACAGTTATCCGAAGTCCTACTGTAACCGGCATCACTACCGATGCCTACTGTGTGGCAGATCACCTAGGAGTGCTCATGTCCTGGACCCACCGACGCCGATGGACCAGCGCGCTGGTCTGCGGAGCCGCTCTGGCCCTGGCCGCGACCGCCTGCTCGTCGGGCAAGGATTCCGGCTCGAACGACGCAGGCCCGCAGCACACTTCGGGCACGATCAACCTCGTCTACGCCCAGAAGCAAGGCGACCAGGAGTACTTCATCGGCGAGGCCGACGGCGCCAAGGCCAAGGCCAAGGAACTCGGCGTCGACCTGAAGGTGGTCAACCTCGGCAATGACGCCAACAAGGCGGTCACCGAGGTGCAGAACGCGGTGAACCAGAAGGCCAATGGCGTCATCGTGGTCGTTCCGGATCCCTCGGTCGGCCCGCAGGTCGCGCAGCTGGCCAAGTCGGGCGGCGTCGCCCTGCTCACCTCCGACGACCAGGTCTGCACCAATGGCCCGGATCCGGCCTCCTGCATCAAGGACAATCTGGTGCCGCGCGTCGGATTCAGTGGCACGCAAATGGGAACCGAGGTCGGCACCCGCGCGGGCGAGGACTTCAAGAAGGCGGGCTGGAAGGCGGAGGACACCGCGATCGTCGATGCCTGGAAGCAGGACGTGACGGTCTGCACCGATCGGGTGAAGGCGAATCAGAAGGCCTTCAAGGATGCTTCGGGCGCCGACGTCAAGGTGATCGAGGTCGGCACCGACAACACCCCGTCGGACGCGCAGAACAAGATCTCCGCCACTGTCGCGGGCAATCGCTCGGTCAAGAACTGGATCGTCATGGGCTGCAACGACGAGAACGTCAGCGGCGGTGTCGCGGCCATCCAGAACGCCGGCTACTCCGCCGACAATGTGCTCGGCGTCGGCCTCGGCGCGTATCTGGCCTGCAAGGAATGGCGCGGCGGCAAGCCCACCGGTTTCAAGGCGGCCCTGTTCATCAATGGCAAGGACGTCGGCGCGCTGGCCGTGCAGACCATGTACGACTACCTGAAGAACGGAAAGTCCATGCCCGCCGAGGCATTCGCCCCGACCAAGATGGTGGACGCCACCAACTGGCAGCAGGCAGGCGTCACGTGCAGCTGACGGGACTGCGGGTCTCCGGGCTCACCAAGGGCTTCGCGGGCGTGCCCGCGCTGCGCGAGGTGAGCCTGGACTTCCCCGCCGGAATGGTGACCGCGCTGATGGGGGAGAACGGCGCGGGGAAATCCACGCTCATCAAGATCCTCGGCGGTGACCATCGTCCCGACAGCGGCACCCTCGAACTCGACGGTGTGCCACTGGAATTGGCGAGTCCCGCAGCGGCGCGCGCCGCGGGCATCCGGGTGATCGGCCAGGAGCCGGAGATCGTGCCGCACGTCTCGGTCGCCGAGAACGTCTACCTCGGCGCGCTGCCGCGCCGCGTGGGCCGGCTGCTGGATCGCGCGGCACTGCGGGCCCGTGTGCGCGCGGATCTCGCCCGGCTCGGCTTCGACCGGGATCTGGATCCGGACACCCTCGGCTCGAAACTGACTGCGGCACAACGGCAGCTGGTGGAGATCATGCGGGCACTGACCACCGACGCCAAGGTCATCGCCTTCGACGAACCGACCTCCTCGTTGTCGGATCACGAGACCGAATCACTGTTCGCGCTGATCGGCCGCCTGCGCGACCGCGGCCTCGCCGTGATCTATGTATCGCACCGCATGCGGGAGATCTTCCAGCTGGCCGACCGGGTGGCCGTGCTGCGGGACGGCGCGCTGGTCGGCGTGCGCGACACGGCCGGCACCGACGATCAGGAGATCGTGCGGATGATGGTCGGCCGGGATCTCTCGACCGTGTTCGCACGCAAGCATTCCGAACTCGGGCGGGTGCTGCTCGAGGTGGACCACGTGACCACCGACGATGTGCGTGACGTGAGCCTGCGGGTGCGCGCGGGTGAGGTGGTGGCGCTGGCCGGGCTGGTCGGCGCGGGTCGCTCCGAGCTGGCGGGCGCGCTGGCCGGGGACCTGCCGATCCGGTCCGGGGAGGTGCGGATCGATGGCACCCGGGTGCGGCTGCGCCAGCCGCGCGACGCGGTCAGGGCCGGAATGGGATACGCGCCCGAGGAACGCAAGGCGCAGGCGCTGCTGCTGCATCGCGGTGTGCGCGACAATATTTCGCTCGCCATGCTGGATCGTCTGCGGCACTGGCGTTTCGTGCGCCGCGGTGCGGAACGCGCGCTCGCGCTCCGGTACGTCGAGTCGCTGCGGGTCCGGACGCCCTCGATCGAGCAGGAGGTGCGCAAGCTCTCCGGCGGCAATCAGCAGAAGGTGGTGCTGGCGCGCTGGCTGGCCCGCAAACCCAGCGTGCTCATCCTGGACGAACCTACGCGCGGCGTCGACGTGGGCGCGAAGATCGAGATCTACCACATCATCGAGGAACTGGCGGAGTCCGGTGTAGCGGTGCTGGTCATCTCCTCGGAACTCCCCGAAGTCCTCGGCCTCGCCGACCGCATCGTCGTCATGCAGCAGGGCCGCGTCACCGGCGAACTGGACCGCGCCGACGCCAGCGAGGAGGCGATCCTCGCCCTGGCTATGGCTGACGACCTGACCGCGCAGCGACCTTAGGAAATCATGACCGACCAACGAATCGACATGAATACGGAGACAGCGGTTTCCGCGCCGACACCCGTATTCGCCCGCTACCTCGGCGGTTTGACCGCACTCACCCCGCGCCGGGTGATCCGGTTCATCGGCACCGGCAATCTCAGCCTGATCGGCGCGCTGGTGGTGGTCGTGGCGATCTTCGCCTGGCTCAACGACGGCTATCTGGATCCGCGCAATATCGCCGGAATCGGTGACGCGGTCACGGTTTTCGGGCTGCTCGCCGTCGTGCAGACCGTGGTGATCATCTGTGGCGCCCTGGACATCTCGGTCGGCTCGCAGGCGGGTGTCGCCTCGGTCGTCAGCGCCATGGCCTTCACCTCGGCCGGGAGCAACGCCTTCGCCGGGATCCTGGCCGCGATCGGTGTCGGACTGGTGCTGGGCCTGGCGAACGGCATCATCATCGTCTACGGCCGGGTCAACCCCGTCATCGCGACCCTGGCCACGCTGGCCGCGTACAAGGGTCTGGCCCAGTTGATCTCGGGCGGCAAGGCGCAGGGCTTCGTCCTCGACAACGATGTGTTCATCTTCCTGGCGCGCGGCAAGATCCTCGGGCTGCCGGTGCCGGTGATCGTCCTCGGCCTGGTCGCGCTGGGCGTGCACGTGCTGCTGAAATACACCGACATCGGACGCAATATCTACGCCATCGGCGGAAACGACACGGCCGCACGACTTTCCGGCATCAACATCAACAAGTACCTCATCGCGGTGTACATGCTGGCGGGCGTGGTCGCGGCCATCGCGGGCATCATCCTGACCGCCCGCACCGGATCCGGTCAGCCGGTCTCCGGTAGCGAGGGCCTCGAACTCAAGGCGATCACCGCGGCGGCGCTGGGCGGCTGCGCCCTCAAGGGCGGCAAGGGCACGGTCGGCGGCACGCTGCTCGCCGTCATCCTGCTCGGCGCGCTGGACAACGGCCTGAACGTGGTGGGCGTCAATACGTTCTGGCAGAACGTCGCCCAGGGCTCGCTGCTGGTCGCGGCCGTGGTAATCCAACAGCGGCGCAGCGGCGAACGCGCCGTCGGACTGCCGACATAGCGGCCGGAGCTCACCATGAGAACTCTCAGGGCACACGTGTGCGAACCCCCGCCCGGCCGCCTGTGCGAGGGACCCGTCTGGGACCCGCGCACCGGGGAACTGCTGTGGGTGGACATCCGCGGCGGCCACATCCACCGCGCCACCCTGACCGGCAGCACCCCCGACCTCGCCCTCCGGGCGACCATCAGCCTCGACCCGCCGGTCAGCGCGGTACTGCCGTGCGCCTCCGGCGGACTGCTGGCGACGATGGGAGACACCATCTTCCGCGTCGACAGTCCTGTCGCCGCTGAGCGCTCGTTCGAGAAGTCTCCGGGCGGAACATTCGCTCGGCCACTCAGCCCGGTTGTCACCCTGCCGCTCCCGGACGACGGAGTGCGCCGTCGCCTGAACGACGCCAAGGTCGACCCGCGCGGCACACTGCTCGCCGGCACGATGTCCGAAGACGGGGTGCCGGACAGCGCCGCCCTCTACCGCCTCGATCCGGACGGCACTCTGGCCACCCTCCGCACGGGCGTGACCATCTCCAACGGTCTCGGCTGGAGCCCCGACGGCCACACCCTCTACTACGCGGACAGTCCCACCCACCGCGTGGACGCCTTCGACTACGACCTCGACACCGGAACCCTCAGCGAGGGCAGGCCATTCGCGCACTTCCCCGACGGCGAACCGGACGGCCTGACCGTGGACGCCGAGGGCAACGTCTGGATCGCCGTCTGGGGTGCGGGCCAGGTCCGCGCCTTCGACCCCTCCGGCAACCCCCACACCACAGTCGAAGTCGGCCCCTCCCAGGTCTCGAGCTGCACCTTCGCCGGACCCGACCTGGATGTTCTGGTGATAACCACCGCGGCCGAGGACCACGCCGCACGAGAACCCCACGCGGGCAGGCTGTTCGCCTGCGTTCCCGGAGTGGCCGGTCTGCCGTCGACGCCGTTCGCAGACGAGAGGCTGGTCTCCGCCGATGCCCGATGAGACACCGCGTGCGGATCCGGCATCCGTCGACCCGTTGCGGCCGGAGATTCCGGTCATCGCGATTCTGCGTGCGCCGACCGCCGACAGGTTCGCCGAGGTGACCGCGGCGCTGCACGAATCCGGTATCACCGCGGTGGAATTCACGCTGACGTCCGCCGGGGCGTTGGAGGCTGTCCGTGAATGCGCGGGCTTCGCGCATCCGATCGGAGTGGGCACCGTGCTCACCGCGAAGGATGCGGCGCTCGCGGTCGAGGCGGGTGCGGCGTACCTGATCACCCCGGCGGTGATCGACGAGGTGATCGCCGAGGGTCGTCGGCTCGGTGTGCCGGTGGTCTCGGGTGCGTTGACGCCCACCGAGATTCATCGTGCGTGGACGGCGGGCAGCACCATGGTCAAGGTCTTTCCGGCCGCCGTGGGCGGGCCGGGGTACATCGAGGCTGTTCGTGCGCCGCTGCCCGATATTCCGCTGGTGCCCACCGGTGGGATCGGGCTCGGTGCGGTCCGCGCGTATCTGAATGCGGGGGCCGCGGCACTGGGGATCGGATCGCCGCTCATCGGGGACGCCTGTGCCGGTGGTGATCTCGACGCGCTGCGGGAGCGCGTGCTCGCCGTTCGGGACCAGCTGTCATGAGGGGCGGACTGGTAACGCTCGGGGAGGCGCTCGGCGTGGTGGCGGCGACCGACCCCGGTCCGCTGGCCCCCGGCGCGCCCATGCGGCTGGATTTCGCCGGGGCGGAGGCCACCGTCGCGGTCGGCGTACGGCGGCTGGGGCATGAGAGCGCCTGGATCGGCAGTCTGGGCGCGGACGCCGTGGGCCGGATGATCCTGGAACGATTGCGTGCCGAAGGAGTGGACGTCGCGCGCTGTCGCATCGATCCGGAGCTGCCGAGCGGGCTGATGCTGCGCGAGCGCCGCACGGCCGACCGGACCCGGGTCACCTACTACCGGCGTAGCCTGGCTGGTTCCCGCCTGTCGGTGGACGAGATCGACACCGCTCGGATCGCCGCCGCGGGCGTCCTGCACATCACGGGAATCACCCCCGCCCTGAGCGATTCAGCCTGTGCTGCAGTGGATCTTGCTGTAGACACCGCAGCCGGCGCGGGCGTCCCGATATCCCTGGACGTCAACTATCGCCGCGCACTGTGGACACCGGCCCGAGCGGGGGCCGAGCTGGCCGAGCTGGCGTCGCGAGCCGACATCCTCTTCGCGGGCGCGGACGAGGCGGCCTTGCTGCTGCGTGGTTGCCGCCCGGAGCTTTCGCACGCGGCGGCCGACAACTCGACCGGAGGCTCTGCTGCCCTGGCAGTATCGGCGAAATATGGCACAGGCCAGCGGATTCCGATGGACGCTCGTGCGAGCGATCCTAGCTCGGTGCGGTGGGTGCCGGACTCGGACGCGTTGACGGATCTTACGTGGGTGGCCGAATCGCTAGCGGCCCTGGGTCCTTCGGAAGTCGTGCTCAAGCTCGGGGCCGAGGGCGCGGCGGCCTGGGCCGATGGGACGCTGCTTCGTGAGGGGGCCGTGCCGGTGACCGCGGTCGATCCCATCGGTGCCGGGGACGCGTTCGTCGCCGGGTATCTGGCCGGGCTGCTGGACGGCGGATCTGTCTCGGAGCGTTTGCGATTGGCGTCCATCTGCGGCGCGTTCGCGGTGTCGGTGCCGGGGGATTGGGCGGGGCTGCCCTATCGGGACGAGCTCGGGCTGCTCGATGGGGCCGATGTTCAGCGATGAGGACGAAGGGGAAGAGCATGTGTCGTCTGATGGACCGGGTCGCGGTCGTCACCGGGGCGGCCTCGGGGATCGGGGCGGCCACGGCGCGGCGGCTGGCGGCCGAGGGGGCGGCGGTCGTCGTCGCGGATATCGATCAGGTCGGTGGGCGTGAGGTGGCGGAGAAGATTCGGGCGATGGGGGCGCAGGCCGAATTCCAGTGGTGCGATGTGACGCTCGAGGAGTCGTGGGACGCGTTGCGGGCGCGGGTGAACGATCGGTTCGGGCCCCTGGATTTCCTGTGCAGCAATGCTTCTCGGCAGGCGATCGTGCCGGCGCACGAATTGAGCAGGCGGCAGTGGGACGACGGGCTCGCGGTCAATCTGACGCCGCTGTTCCTGGGTGTGCGGGCGTTCATCGATGACCTGCGGGCCCAGCGTGGCAATGTGGTCGCGGTATCCAGCGTGCATGCTCAGTTCGGGCTGCCCGGGTATCCGGTCTATGCCGCGGCCAAGGGCGGGCTGACCGCCCTGGTGCGGCAGCTGGCGGTCGAGTACGGGCAGGACCGGGTGCGGGTGAACGCCGTGCTGCCCGGACCCATCCTGACGCCCGTGTGGGACGACGTGGACGCCGAGGGGCGCGAATTATCCGCTCGGGCAACGGTGCTGGATCGGCTGGGCATGCCGGAGGAGGTGGCGGCCGCGGTCGCCTTCCTCGCCTCCGACGACGCCTCCTTCATCACCGGCGCGAACCTGGTCGTCGACGGTGGCTGGAGCGTGCGAAAGGAATCCCGGTGAAGATCACCGCACTCACCACCTACCTGGTCGCGCCGCGCTGGTGCTTCCTGCGCATCGACACCGACGAAGGCGTCACCGGCTGGGGCGAGCCCGTGATCGAGGGCCGCGCCCACACCGTGGCCGCCGCCGTCGAAGAACTGTCCGACTACCTCGTCGGCAAGGACCCGATGAGCATCGAGGCACATTGGCAGGCCCTCACCAAGGGGGGCTTCTACCGCGGCGGACCCATCCTGTCGAGCGCGGTCGCGGGCATCGACCAGGCCCTGTGGGATATCACCGGCAAGGCGCTCGGCGTACCGGTGTGGCAGCTGCTCGGCGGTGCGGTGCGCGACCGGATCCGCGTCTACAGCTGGATCGGCGGCGATCGCCCCGCCGATGTCGTGGCCACCGCGCGGGAGCGAAAGGCCCAGGGCTTCACCGCGATCAAGATGAACGCCTCGGCCGAACTGGAGCCGATCGACACGCCCCGCGCGACCCTCGACATCGTCGACCGGGTGGCCGCCGTGCGGGAGGCGACCGGCGACGACTTCGATATCGCCGTCGACTTCCACGGCCGCCTGTCCGTCGCCATGGCACGGCGCGTGCTGCCCCTGCTCGAGCCGTACCTGCCGTTCTTCGTCGAGGAACCGCTGGTGCCGGAGGCCGGTGACCGCCTCGGCGAGATCACCAGCGGCACCAGCATTCCCATCGCGACCGGCGAGCGGCTGTATTCGCGGTGGGACTTCCTCCCGGTGCTGGATCGCGGTGTGGCCGTGGTGCAGCCGGACCTGTCCCACGCGGGCGGCATCTCCGAGGTCCGGCGCATCGCCGCACTGGCGGAGGCCCGCGATGTCGCCCTGGCCCCGCACTGCCCGCTCGGTCCGATCGCCCTGGCCGCTTGCCTGCAGGTCGGCTTCGCCACCCCGAATCTGCTCATCCAGGAGCAGAGCCTGGGCATCCACTACAACACGGGCTCCGACCTGCTCGACTATCTGATCGACCCCACGGTTTTCGACTACCGCGACGGCTACGTCGGCCTGCCGCGCGAACCCGGACTCGGCCTCCGCATCGATGAGCGTGCCGTCGCCCGCGCCGCCGAGACCGGGCACCGCTGGCGCAATCCGATCTGGCACCGCAGGGACGGTTCGCTCGCCGAATGGTGAATCACCGCTGTGGCGTTAGCATTCGGAATTGCTCGGTCGGATGCTGCGTGGCCGCTTCTTCCTCACGTTCCTTCGCCATTTCGACGCGGTAGCCGACGATCACGGTGCCCACCAGGGCCGCCGAGATGATGCCCTCCGCGATGAAGAACGATGTGAAATCGATGATCGACCCGATCGGTGCGCCGCCCGGTACCGCATTGCGCAACGGCACCAGCGCGAAAAGCAGTGCGCCCATCATGGATACGGCCGGGAACATCAGACCGCGCTTACCGGCCAGGACGTAATAGCAGGCGATAGCCGCGGCCAGGGCCAGACCCAGCATGAGGATCATGATGAACAGGGCGAAGGTCAGCGACGGGACGGACCGGGCGGCGTGCAAGCCGAGATCGATGCCGTCGTCGGCGCCGGATTCCGGTTGCTCGCTCACCGCGAACAGCGTGTCCCCGCTGGCCACGGTAGCGGCGGTGGGCAGGCGCCGGTCGCCGCTGAACACATCGAAGGCCAGCACCGCGTCGTAGGCGTCGAACGGGTAGTCGGTGAGTGTGCCCTCCACCACGACCTTCACCTCGGCCGCGGAAATCGGTTCGCCCGCCTTGATTTTGATCGGATCGGCCTTGAGCGCCGAGGTGTAGATGAGGGTGTCGGCGGCGAAATTGCCGTTCTTGTCCGCCAGCGCGCCACGCGGGGTAGCCAGTACCTCGACGGTGGTGGTCTGGGTGACCGGGTCGATTTTGGCGACCCAGATGCCCAGGTCCACCCGATCCCTGACCGCTGTATTGCCGAAGGGATGCGAGGCCTCCGCCCGCGTCCGGCCCACCTCGTAGGTGGACAGCGCGAGTACCAGGCCCACGATGAGCGCCGCCGCGATCGCGACCAGCCACAGCGGGCCGCGGCGTTTCTGCTGAATTCCGTGTTGCACGCGGCGAACCTATCGGCGCGCACATCAACGATCGATCAGGAAGACATCAATTCCCGAGCGGGGCCCGCGGTCGTGATCGATTACTGATCGGTGCTTGATTTCGCGCGTGCTGTATTGAGTCCCATGGCTTTTCCATACCCGAACGCGAATTCCCCCGAGGCCGCCCAGCAGCGCAGTCTGGGCTATTTCATCTTCCTCAGCCGCTGGCTGCAGCTACCCCTGTACCTGGGTCTGATCGTGGCGCAGGCCGCGTACGTGTGGCAGTTCCTGCGCGAGCTGTGGGATCTGGTGCACGGGCTGTTCGCCGACGGCAATGTCGAGACCAGCATCATGCTGTCGGTGCTCGGGCTGATCGACGTGGTCATGATCTCCAACCTGCTGATCATGGTGATCGTCGGCGGCTACGAGACCTTCGTGTCGCGCCTGCGCATCGACGGGCATCCGGATCAGCCGGAGTGGCTGGCACAGGTGAACGCCAATGTGCTGAAGGTGAAGCTGGCCATGTCCATTGTCGGCATCTCCTCGATCCACCTGCTGAAGACGTTCATCTCCATCACCACCGACACCGATCCGGGCGCGCACAGTGCGCGCTACCTGTGGCCGGTGCTCATCCACCTGGCATTCGTGGTTTCGGCGGTGCTGCTGGCCTGGATCGACCGCATCATGCCGCACGGCGCGCACCGGGACCACCACGACTCGAACGGGCACCAGCACGACCCGAACGGGCATCACCACGGTGAAACGGTGTCCGCGGTCGAGGGGGCGCATCCCAGCGGCTGGGGCCACGGTGACCCGGCGAGCATGCGCATCAACTAGCCGGCCGGGCGCTGGTCAAGCGAGCGGCTGTTCGCGCAGGAACTCGATCGCGTCCGGGTACTCCTCGAGCGCCTTGGCGGCCGCCGCCTCCTCGGCATCGCAGAGCCGCTGGTAGCCGGACTCGCCGGCCTCGGAGGCGTGGGTGCGCAGGGTTTCCAGGGCCTCCACGGCGTCCCGGTGATCGCCGAGCACACCCTGCAGGCGTTTGGCCTTCCTGCCGAGCTCCTCGGCGGGCTTGCCGAGCACCTCGGTGGCGGCCTCGGCCGAGTAGCGCAATCGCTTGGCGGCCTTGCGGATATCGTGCAGACGCTCGACGCGTTCCTCCCCGGACAGGCCGGGCTCCGTGCGCACCAGGCGGCGCAGTTCCCGGAAGTCGTGGCGCAGCACGCCGGCGAAGACCGGTTGGGCCGGCTCGTCGGCGTGCGAGGCGCGCAGCGGCGGGTCGGCGATCAGCCGGTGCAGGCGCTTCACCAGGCTGCGGTAGCGGCGGCTGTCGAAGGCGTCGACCGCCGCCCGGTGCGCCGCGGCGTAGAACCGGCGCTCCTCGTCGACCAGTCGCTGGCCGAAATCCTTTCGGGGAGCGGATTTCTCGCCCAGCGGCACGGTCTGCTCGTCGAACGGCACCCCGGTGTCGCCGAGCAGCGCGGCGAACCGATCGGCCCGCACCTCGGCGTCGCGCGCCACCCCGAGCAGTCCTGCCAGCCAGCGCAATTCGTCGGTGATCTCGCCGACCGGCTTGCGCCGCAGCACCCGGCGGTAGGACCTGAGGACGCTGCGCAGTCGCCGGGTGGCGACCCGCATCTTGTGCACGGAATCCGGAAGGTCCTGGCGCACATCGGGTTCGGCGGTACACAGCCGGTCCACATCGGCGGCTACGGCGTCGACCAATGCGGGACCGGCTGTGGTACTCATCTACATCCTGTACTTGTCCGTGGCCTCCACCAGATGGTGGGTGATGCCGGGTTCGAGAGCGGCGTGGCCGGCGTCGGGCACCAGGTGCAATTCCGAACCGGGCCAGGCCCGATGGAGATCCCAGGCGCTGGTGGCCGGGCACACCACGTCGTGGCGGCCCTGCACGATGACGCCGGGAATGTCGGCGATACGCCCGATGTCGCGCAGCAGCTGCCCCTCGTCGAGGAAGCCGTGATTGACGAAATAGTGGTTCTCGATGCGCGCGAAGGCCAGCGCGAAGCGCGGGTCGGCGGTTTCGGCGACCCGTTCCGGTTGGGGCAGCAGGGAACTCGTGGCACCCTCCCAGGTGGACCACGCGACGGCCGCGTCGGTGGCAAGGGCGGCATCGGGGGAGTGCAGCAGGCGGTGGTAGACCTCGATCAGGTCCTGCCCGCGTTCGGCTTCCGGCACCGGCGCCAGGAACTTCTCCCACTCATCGGGGTACACGTACCCCGCGGAGCCATTGTAGTACCAATCGATTTCCTTGCGCCGCAACAGGAATATCCCGCGCAGCACCAGTTCGGTGACCCGGTCCGGATGGGCCTGCGCATAGCTCAGCGCGAGCGTCGAACCCCAGGAGCCGCCGAACACCAGCCACTGCTCGACGCCGAGATGCGTTCGCAGCCTTTCGATATCGGCGACCAGATGCCTGGTGGTGTTGTGCTCGAGGCTCGCCCCGTCCGCGATGTGCGGCGTGGACCGGCCGCAACCCCGCTGATCGAACAGGACGATGCGGTAGGCATCGGGATCGAAGAACTGCCGGTGATATGGCGACGTGCCGCCGCCGGGGCCGCCGTGCAGGAAGACCGCCGGCTTGCCGTCCGGATTCCCGCTCACCTCGTAGTAGAGCTGCTGGCCGTCGCCGACGTCCAGCATGCCCTGCTCGTAGGGCTCGATCGGCGGGTAGAGGGTGCGCATCAGCCGGCCGCCAGGCCCGAGGCCAGATCCGGGATCTCGATCGCGGAGAGGGCCTGAGCGCGCACATCCGGACAGGCCTTGGTGGTGACCTGGTCGACCAGGCCCCGATTGCTCGGCAACTGCAGCAGGAAGCCGTTCTGGGTCGCCCACTGGATCACGGTCGCGTTCAGCGAGATCTTGTCCATGGTCGGGGTCTGCACCCGCCAGTCCGACAGCTGCGGCCGCATCAGGTCGCACAGCTGCTTGGCCGCCTCATCGGAGACGGTCAGCCCCGAGCCACTGCCCGCCGACGTGGTCGGTCCGCCCGTGGTGGTCGGTTTGCCCGGCGTCGAGGAGAGCGGTGAGGAGGAGCCCTGCGGCTGCGTCGAGCCCGTCGAGGAGTTGCCCCCGCAGGCCGCGGTCAATGCGACGGTGGCGACCGCCGCGACCAGTAGCGGCGCCCGCCGAATCCAGCGACTCGTTCCACGATCCATGAACTTCCCTTTGGTCGATCCAGCTCGTTGGCTTCCGAGTCTGCCACCAAAAGTTCGCAGTGGACCGAGATGATCGGCGGCGAATAGATTCCAATAGCCTATTGCTATGAAAGAAACGCCCCCGCGGTCCTCGCGGGGGCGTCCTCGATCACTGCGCGGCCGGGCGGCTCAGTAGCTGTGCTCCGGACCCGGGAACACGCCGCGCCGCACCTCGTCGGCGTAAGTGGCTGCGGCGGTACGCAATTGACCGCCCACATCCGCGAACTGCTTGACGAACTTGGCGGTCTTGCCGCCGGTGTAGCCGACCATGTCCTGCCAGACCAGCACCTGCGCATCGCATTCCGCGCCTGCGCCGATGCCGACGGTCGGAATGGTCAGCTTGCGGGTGACCTGCCCGGCCAGCTCGGCGGGCACCATCTCCATGACCACCGAGAAGGCCCCGGCCTCCTGCACCGCGATGGCGTCGGCGACGAGCTGCTCGGCCCCGTCGCCGCGACCCTGCACCCGGAACCCGCCGAGGGTGTTGACGCTCTGCGGGGTGAACCCGATGTGCGCCATCACCGGAATACCGGCGGCGGTCAGCTTGTGGATGGTGTCGGCCACCCGCTCGCCGCCCTCCAGCTTCACCGCGTGCGCGCCGCCCTCCTTCATGAAGCGGACGGCCGTGGCCAGGGCCTGCTCGGGGGAGGACTCGTAGCTGCCGAACGGCAGATCCGCCACCACCAGCGCGTGCGGCGCCCCGCGCACCACGCCGCGCACCAGCGGGATGAGCTCGTCGACGGTGATCGCGACCGTGGTGTCGTAGCCGTACACCACATTGGCGGCCGAATCGCCGACCAGCAGGACCGGAATCTCGGCCTCTTCGAAGAGCCGGGCGGTGGAGTAGTCGTATGCGGTGAGCATGGACCAGCGCTCACCGGCCTGCTTCATCTGCTGCAGGTGCTGCACCCGCGTCTTCCGCCGGGTGGGAGTCTTCGGCGCCGCAGACCCGTACACAGGGGTTTCCGCATCGGATACGGACATCATCGTCCCTTTCGTCGTTCCTCGAGGCCCATGACCGGGTCCCCGGGTTGTTCTGACGAATGTCAGTCTGCCATTCCGGCCGCTCCCGGCAGGGATGCAATTCCTCACACCGCGCGCAGATGAGAGACACCGTGCGCAGAGAAAGAGGCGAGGGATGCACCCCTCGCCTCTTCTCCCCGCAACTCGCTAGCCGATCGGGCCCTTGCCCAATTGGACCTGGGCCGACCGGGACTGGCCGGTCTGGTCGGTCCACTTCAAGGTGACGGTGTCGCCCGGGTGGTGCTGATCCATGGTCGAGGTGAGGGCGTTGGCCGAGGTGACCGCGTGGTCGTCGACGCCGGTGATGACGTCGCGGGCCTCGAGACCGAGCTGATCCGCCGGGCCGCCCTGGACTACGCCCCGGATCTCCGCGCCGCCGGAGACCGAGCTGACCGAGACGCCGATGAACGCGGTGTCACCGATGTGCACGCGGTCCGAGGCCTGGCCGGCCTCGATCTGCTTGGCCACCGACAGCGCCTTGTTGATCGGGATGGCGAAGCCCTCGCCGCCGCCGATGCTGAAACGGAAGCCCTTGGAGGCGGCGGTGTCCATGCCGATGACCTGTCCGGCCGCGTCCACCAGCGGGCCGCCCGAATCCCCGGGTTCGATATTGGCGGCGACCTGGATGAGCCCGGTCAGCTGCTCGGAGCTGCCGGTGGAGTCGTCGCTGGCGGTGATGGCCCGGTCCAGGGCGGTCACCGTGCCCGCCGCCGCGGTGGGCGTGCCGCGTCCACCCGCATTGCCGACGCCGGCCACCGTGTCGCCGACCGCCACCTTGTCCGAATCGCCGAGCGGCGCGGTCTGCAGACCGGACGCACCGGTCAGTTTGATGACCGCCATGTCCTCACTGCGGTCGAAGCCGACCACGGTGGCGTCGTAGGTCCGGCCATTGCCCAGATCGGTGACCGAGATCTTGGTCGCGCCCTCGACCACGTGGTTGTTGGTGAGCACATAGCCGTCCGAACCGATCACGATGCCGGTGCCCGCGCCCTCACCGTTCTGCAGCCCCAGCTCGGTGTTCACGTCCACGATGCCCGGCACCACGCCCTGCACGGCGGAGTCGAGATCGGCCGGGGGCGTGGTGAAGTCGATGGGCTGGCTCTGGGTGACGCCACCCGGCGAGTGTGCGATCGGATTCCCCGGCAGCGTCGACGGCCCGCAGGCCACCAGGCCCAGGGTGGCGGCCAGCGCCACTGCCGCGGCGGCCGCGGCCCGGATGGTGCGTGAACGCGATGAACCGGATCCGGCCGCGGCGGACCGATTCGGCGAATGTGGTTGCACGGTCATGGCATCCCTCATCAGTAGAGCCCCCAGGTCACCTCCCATTAAGCATGCCGTTTCTGAGAGCGGACTGGGGACTTACCGTGTGAACGCCCACGTACTCGGTGGTCTCGGCTCCGAACCTCTACCGTTGCCGAATCCGTGCCATGCGTCACGTTTCGCACAGCGGTGGCGAGCGCGATGTACACAGCGGTGACGGCCGCAATGCGAACAACGGTGGCGGCCGGAATGTAAACAGAGAGATATATGGACCGGACGAGGGGTGCGAGGGTGATTTCGGCGGGATGGCACGATCGTGGGATGGCGTTGATGCGAACCGGCCGGGTCGTGCTCCTGGTGACGGCGTTGGCGATGACCGCGGCTGCGTGCACCAGCGTGGTGGACGGCAAGCCCACCTCGAGCACACCGGTGGGGATGGATTCCTTCTACAACCAGACCCTGACCTGGGGCAGCTGTGCGGATTACAGCGAAGACGAGATGCCCAAGAACTCCGAGTGCACGCGGGTCACGGTGCCGGTCGACTACGCCAATCCCAACGGTGCGACCGCCAAGATCGCGATCTCGCGGGTCCGGGCCACCGGCAACAAGATCGGCTCGCTGCTGCTCAACCCCGGCGGTCCGGGCGTGACCGGACTGAACATGGTCACCCTCGGTGACAGCACCCAGCTGGCCGAACGGTTCGACCGGATCGGCTTCGATCCGCGTGGCATCGGCGCGTCGCAGCCCGCGATCAAGTGCATGACCGCGGCCGAGGACGACGCCCAGCGCGCCGAGCCCAACAAGGACAACTCGCCCGCGGGCATCGCGGCCGCGGAGACCGAGAACAAGGACTTCGCCGGCAAGTGCGTCGAACGCACCGGCAAGGACTTCCTGGCCCACGTCGGCACCCGGGAGGTCGTGCAGGACATGGACGTGATCCGGGCAGCGCTGGGTGATCAGAAGCTGACCTACCTGGGCTACTCCTACGGCACCCGCCTCGGTTACGCCTACGCCGAGAAGTTCCCCGACCACGTGCGCGCGCTGGTGCTCGACGGTGCGCTGGACCCCGAGCAGGACCCGGTCAAGGAGTCGGTGGCGCAGGCCGCCAGCTTCCAGAAGGCCTTCGACGCCTACGCCGTGGACTGCGCGGCCAAGGAGAAGACCAACTGCCCGCTCGGCGACGACCCGGGGCAGGCCACCAAGAAGTTCCGCTCGCTGGTGGATCCGCTGTGGGACAAGCCGGTTCCCACCCAGGACCCGCGCGGTCTGCACTACGGCGACGCCATCACCGGTGTGCAGCAGACCCTCTACTCCAACCGGCTGTGGCCCGCGCTCACCAAGGGCCTGCGTGAACTGGCCCAGGGCAGCGGCGACACGCTGCTCGCCCTCGCCGATATGTACGACGGCCGCCACGACGACGGCACCTACGACAACAGTTCCGACGCGTTCAATGCCATTCGCTGCGTCGACGACCCGGCCATTACCGACCGGTCCGTCGCGGCCAAGCAGGACGCCGACTACCGCCGCGTCGCACCCTTCCTCGACGACGGCCACGGCAGCAATGCCGCGCCGCTGGAGCTGTGCGCCATCTGGCCGGTCCCGAATACCAGCGCGCCGCACAAGCTTTCGATCCAGGGACTGCCGAAGACCGTGGTGATCTCCACGACCGAGGACCCGGCCACCCCGTACCAGGCCGGTGTCAACCTCGCGCAGCAGCTCGGCGCGTCGCTGATCACCTACAAGGGCACCCGACACACCGTGTCGCTCTCCGGAGTTCAGTGTGTCGACGACCCGGTGATTTCGTATCTCGTTGATCTGAAAGAGCCTGCGGCGGGCCTCACGTGTTGAGTGGGCACGACTCGCCGCGCCTCCTGACGTTCATGTAACACGGATTTAACTCCAGGACCCTACGCTCGCGGTCATGGACCGTCAGAAGGAATTCGTGCTCCGGACGCTCGAAGAACGGGATATCCGATTCGTGCGACTGTGGTTCACCGATGTCCTGGGATATCTCAAGTCTGTCGCGATCGCGCCCGCCGAGCTGGAGGGCGCTTTCGAGGAAGGCATCGGATTCGACGGTTCGGCCATCGAGGGGTTTGCCCGGGTCTCCGAGGCGGACATGGTGGCCAAGCCGGATCCGTCCACCTTCCAGGTGCTGCCGTGGTCCACGTCGAAGGGGCACCAGCACTCGGCGCGCATGTTCTGCGATATCGCCATGCCGGACGGTTCGCCGTCCTGGGCCGATCCCCGGCACGTGCTGCGCCGCCAGCTGAACAAGGCCGGTGACCTGGGCTTCAGCTGCTACGTGCACCCCGAGATCGAGTTCTTCCTGCTGAAGCCGGGCCCGCACGACGGCACGATGCCCGTCCCGGCCGACAATGGCGGCTTCTTCGACCAGGCCGTGCACGACGAGGCCCCGAACTTCCGCCGCCACGCCATCGACTCGCTGGAATCCATGGGCATCTCCGTGGAATTCAGCCACCACGAGGGCGCGCCGGGCCAGCAGGAGATCGACCTGCGCTACGCGGACGCGCTGTCCATGGCCGACAACGTCATGACCTTCCGCTATCTGATCAAGGAAGTGGCCATCGACGAGGGCGTGCGGGCCAGCTTCATGCCCAAGCCGTTCGCCGATCACCCGGGTTCGGCCATGCACACCCACATGTCGCTGTTCGAGGGTGAGCAGAACGCCTTCGCCGACCCGGACGACCCGGACAACCTGTCGGAGACCGCGCGCGCGTTCATCGCGGGCATTCTCGAGCACGCGCACGAGATCTCCGCGGTCACCAACCAGTGGGTGAACTCCTACAAGCGCCTGATCCACGGCGGCGAGGCGCCGACGGCCGCCTCCTGGGGCCGGTCGAATCGCTCTGCGCTGGTGCGGGTTCCGATGTACACGCCGAACAAGTCGGCCTCGCGCCGCGTCGAGATCCGCAGCCCTGACAGCGCCTGCAATCCGTACCTGGCCTTCGCGGTGCTGCTGGCCGCGGGCCTGCGCGGCATCGAGAAGGGCTACACGCTGCCGCCGGAGGCCGAGGACGACGTGTGGTCGCTGACCAGCGCCGAGCGTCGCGCCATGGGCTTCCGCGAACTGCCGGCGTCGCTGGACGAGGCGCTCAAGGCCATGGAGAAGTCCGAGCTGGTCGCCGAGACGCTGGGCGAGCACGTCTTCGACTTCTTCCTTCGCAACAAGCGCCGCGAGTGGGCGGGCTACCGTGCCCAGGTGACGCCGTACGAGCTGAAGGAATACCTGGGGCTGTGACATTTTGCCCTCCGCTTCGCTCCGGGCGGTTCGCGGCCAAGGCGCAGGTCTATGGAGCCGGAACCTCGGCCTTCCCTCCTCCGCTCCTCCGCTTCGCTCCCCCGCTCCAAGCGCGGGGAGGCGGAGCGCAGTCCAGGCCGAGGCGGGCCGCGAACTGTGGGTGGAGTGCTCTCGGGATTTTCGGGACCGGGGCGGGTGCATTCAGGAGTCGAACCGGCTGCGAGCGGGCAACGATGTCCCGTTTGAGAGGGATGGGCGGCACGTCCGATCAGCGTGACATGTAATTTGAAGGGCATGGTTCGGCCACCGACTGCTCGCTCCGCTGTACCCGGTGTCGGACGGCTCGGTCTGCTCGAGCCGTCGGCCGCCGACTCTCTGCGAGAGTTGGCGTGGGACAACGTGGACAGCGTGCCACTGCTGTGGGCGCTGTCGCGGTCCCCCGACGCCGATCTGGCGCTGCTGACGCTCATCCGGCTGCGCGAGCAACTCGGGAGCGACTGGGCCGCTTTGGATTACGAGCTGCGCCGGGACACCGCGCTGCGCGGGCGGCTGCTGGCCCTCATCGGCTCGTCGAGCGCCTTCGCCGATCACCTGGTGGCGGATCCGGCCTCCTGGCAGCTGCTGAAGCGGAAGACGCTGCCCGATCGCGCGGAGTTGCTCGCGGATCTGCTGGACGCCGTGCACGCCACCCCGGAGACCGGGGAGAACGCCGGGCCCATGATGCACCGGGCGGGCGTGGCCGGGCCGGAGGCGATCGCCTTGCTGCGCAAGCGGTATCGCGATCAGCTCATGCTGCTGGCCGCCATCGACCTGGCCGCCACCGTGGAGAACGAACCGGTGCTGCCGTACCAGCAGGTCGGCCGGCACCTCACCGATCTGGCCGACGCGGCGCTCACCGCGGCGCTGTCGGTGGCGATCGCGCGGGTGTGCCCCGACCGGGAGACGCCGGTCCGGCTGGCCGTGATCGCCATGGGCAAATGCGGTGCGCGGGAACTGAATTACGTCTCCGATGTGGACGTCATCTTCGTCGCCGAACCGGCCGATACCACCGCCACCCGGCTCGCCGCCGAGATGATGAGCGTGGGCAGCGCGGCCTTCTTCGAGATCGACGCGGCGCTGCGGCCGGAGGGCAAGGCCGGCGCGCTGGTGCGGACCCTGGACTCGCACATCGCCTACTACAAGCGCTGGGCGCGCACCTGGGAATTCCAGGCACTGCTCAAGATGCGGCCCGCCACTGGCGATCTCGCACTCGGCGCCGCCTACCGCGACGCGCTGATGCCCATGGTGTGGGCGGCCTCCGAGCGACCGGACTTCGTGGCGGATGTGCAGGCCATGCGGCGGCGCGTCGAGGACCTGGTACCCGCGGACCTGCGCGAACGCGAACTGAAACTGGGGCACGGCAGTCTGCGCGACGTCGAATTCGCTGTCCAGCTATTGCAATTGGTGCACGGCAAGGCCGACGAATCGCTGCACGTGCAGGGCACGGTGGAGGCGCTGACCGCACTGGCCGCGGGCGGCTATGTGGGCCGCGACGACGCCGCCAACCTGACCGCCTCCTACGAATTCCTGCGGCTGCTCGAACACCGCCTGCAGCTGCAGCGACTCAAGCGCACCCACACCCTGCCCGCCCCAGAGGACGAGGAGGGCATCCGCTGGCTGGCCCGCGCCGCGCACATGCGGCCCGACGGGCGGCAGGACGCGGTCGGGGTGCTCACCAGCGAGATCAAACGCAATGCGGTGCGGGTGCGGCGGCTGCACGCCAAACTGTTCTACCGGCCGCTGCTGGAATCGGTTGCGCGCCTGGACGCCGACAGTCTGCGACTCAGCCCCGAGGCGGCGGTGCGGCAGCTGGCCGCGCTGGGCTATGTGGCGCCGGAGAACGCGCTCGGGCATCTGAAGGCGCTGACCGGGGAGGTCGGGCGCAAGGGGCGGATCCAGGCGCTGCTGCTGCCGACCCTGCTCGAATGGCTCGGTGAGACACCGAATCCCGACGCGGGCCTGCTGGCCTACCGACGGGTGTCGGAGGGGCTCGACAACGAGATCTGGTTCCTGCGCGAACTCCGCGACGAGGGCGCCATCGCGCAGCGGCTGATGATCGTGCTCGGGTCCTCGGCGTACCTGCCGGATCTGCTGATCAATGCGCCCGAGACCATTCGCATGTACGCCGACGGGCCGGACGGGCCGCTGCTGCTGGCCACCAAGCCCTCGGATGTGGCGCGCGGAATCCTTTCCGGCGCACGGCGTTACGACGACCCGAGGCGGGCGGTGGCGACCGCGCGCTCGCTGCGCCGGCACGAGCTGGCCCGTGTGGCCTCGGCGGATGTGCTGGGCATGCTCGACGTCCCGCAGGTGTGCGAGGCGCTGTCCTCGGTGTGGATCGCCACCCTGGAGGCGGCGCTGCAGGCCGTGATCCGGGCCAGTGAGGCCGAACTCGGCAGGCCCGCGCCCGCCGCCTTCGCCGTCATCGGCATGGGCCGGCTGGGCGGGATGGAACTCGGCTACGGCTCCGACGCCGACGTGCTGTTCGTGTGCGATCCGCGGCCCGGCGAGGACGAGACCGTCGCCGTGAAATGGGCGATCAGCGTCGCCGAACAGGTGCAGCGACTGCTCGGCGCGCCGAGCACCGACCCGCCGCTCCAGGTCGATGCCGGGCTGCGGCCCGAAGGCCGCAACGGTGCGCTGGTCCGCACGCTCGCCGCCTACTCCGCCTATTACGCGCAGTGGGCGCAACCGTGGGAAGTGCAGGCCCTGCTGCGCGCCCACCAGGTCGCCGGCGACCGCGAACTCGGAATCCGCTTCCTGCGCACCATGGATCCCATCCGCTACCCCGAGGGCGGCATGTCCCCCGAGGGCGTCCGCGAGATCCGCCGCATCAAGGCCCGGGTCGACTCCGAACGCCTCCCGCGCGGGGCCAACCCCGCCACCCACACCAAACTGGGCCGCGGCGGCCTCGCCGATATCGAATGGACCGTCCAGCTCCTGCAGCTCCTGCACGCCCACGAGGTCCCCGAACTCCACAACACCTCCACCCTCGAATCCCTCGACGCCATCGAACGCGCGGAGCTGATCGACAGCGCCGACGCCGCCCTCCTCCGCGACGCCTGGCTCACCGCCACCAAGGCCCGCAACGCGCTCGTCCTGGTCCGCGGCAAACCCGCCGACCAACTCCCCGGCCCCGGCACCCTGCTCTCCGCCGTAGCTCGAGTTGCCGGCTGGCCCAACGACGACGGCAGCGAATTCCTCGACCACTACATGCGGGTCACCCGCCGCGCCAAAACGGTCGTGGAACGCGTCTTCGGCGGCGAGTAGGAGCCCGCCGGTAGAGCGAATCCTCCTCACGCCCTGCCTGTTTGCGACGTTGCAGCCAGTCGCCGTCAGTAGGCGCACATCGGTGAGATCCCTCTCGTCTGCCGGGGAACGGCGGTCGCGGTGGAGGACCTGTTCGAGGCCGCAGGCGTGCCGCGCGACGCAGCGGCGGAAACGCTCCATCGCTGGCTCGCGGCGCACGTTCGGCCGCGGGATCAGACTGGGTCGTCGATGTCGGGTTGCACGAGATCGTTTCGGGCTGCGGGGAATTCGGCACCGATTGTGGGTGGGACGTGGGGAAGGGGGTTGCCGAGGAGTTCGTCCTGGCGGTCGCGGATGAGCCAGGGTGGGGTGCGGTGGGATGAATCCGGGTCGGTGGTGGGGCGGCCGGCGGGGGCGAACATGCCCGAAGGTGCTGAGCCGGGTGGGGCGGAGAGGTTGGGGGAGTTGGGTTGTCTCGGCTGGGTGAGGGGTTCGGGGCTGGCCGGGCCGGGGAAGCTGCGACCCGGATCGGGGGTAGTGGGGGTGGGGGAGAGCGGGATGGTCTGGTGGCCGCCGGGGGTCGGGGTGAACGGCGAAGTGGGTGGGGTGGTGGTGGCGGGCTCGGTTTCGAGATCGGTCTGATGAGGGTCGGTCGAGGGCTGATCGCCGGGGGTTCGGCGGTCGGGACTCCGGGATGCCGGATCTTGCGCATCGGCTTCTGTCCCGGAGCCCGGAAGGTGTTGGGAATCGCCCGGATCGGCTGCGGCGGCCGTGGTGGCGGGAGGCTGAGGTCCGGGATCGTCACCGCCACCAGGGCCGCTCCAGGTATTCGAGAGCGGGGTGGCGGGCCGGCCTGTGTCCGGGGCGGAATCGGGTGTGCCGCCGAGGTTTTCGGATGCGGTGTCGCCGGGAGCTCTGAGTGCGAAGAAGGCGGGGACAGCTGTGCCGGCGGGTGGGTAGATCGGCACGTAGTTGGCATCCAGGGCGGCCAGTGCGAGGTGGTACTGCTCGTCTTTGATGTCGGCGGCGGCGTCGGATACGGGTGGTGGCACGGTTTTCCGGACGGCTTCGGCGCCGTAGGCGGCGGCGATCACGCGGTGGCCGGTGCTGTGCGCGATTTCGGCGACATCGGTGGCGTCGCGGACGAATTGGCGGGCGGCGGTCTCGGCGGCGTCGGCGAGATGGCCGGACATGGCGTCGGCGAGGGTGGTCTGGACGGTGGCGTGCAGGGTGCTCAGGGCGCCGAACATGCTGTCGGCGATACTCACCCAGATCTGGGCGGCGGCGTGCATGTCGCCGGGGTTCATGGCCTGGACCCGGGAATGGATCTGCTCGTGCGTGAACCGGGGGAAGTGCTCCAGCTGCCGGATGTAATCCGGGTCGAGTCCGCGTATGGCGATGCGTGACTGCTCATGCTCGGCCCCCGATTGACTCAATCGGGCCCTGCGCCGCAAGGCTTCCGGTTCCATCGGCGTCCTCCCATCATCCGGTCTCCTCCACTTTGACGCCCGGGGCGGGGTGTCGGTTCCGCCGCGCGCGATTCGCCGATTCGGACGAGATCGGCCACACCAACCGAATTCTTTCGTCGCTCGCTCGGCCGTTTCGACTGCATGGCAGGTCGCGGGTATAGAAATGCCCGAAAAAGGATATTCGCCGGGCGAGACTACTTCACGATGTTGCCGAGTGAGCCGAGTAAGGTCGTTCGCCTGGCGTCGTCGGCAACTTCGGAGCCGAATAGGGGCACCAGGGGCTCGAGCGGTGCTCCGTCGCCGAGTGAACGCGCGGCAAAATACCTTTGCATACGCATAATGGTCTCTTGATGGGAGAAATCTCCGATCTCATATACAGCCACCTTCTGGTTGGGCGAGTTGGTGGGTGCAGTTTTCAAGAGACCGGTTTCTGTAATAAGGAATCCTGGGACTCGCTGACCGCATGTGATGGCGGTGCTGATTGACATCGGATGTAACACCAGGTCAGGGCTTGTATTTGATCGAATCCTCCGCGGACTCGTCCCGTGATCGGAACCCCGATGGGCGGCATGGTGCCGGTCGGGTGGTGTCGAAGTTTTAGTGGAATTAACTTTCCAGGCTGAATATTTAATAGCGGATAAGGATCTGCCGGAACCGCTCTCCGGCGAGCCATCGATGCCAAAACGTTATTTTAGATCTCGATCACAGCCGGATGAGAACAGGTTATATTTTAGATCCCTTACGGTTACGGCGCGACATCTCGCCCGTGCTGTTGCTTCACCTTTTGGAGATAGTTATGAGATCGACCGCATCCGTGCTGCTTCGTGCCGGAGTTGTTACGCCAGTGGCGCTGGCCACTGCCTTCTGTTTAGCCGCACCCGCAAATGCCGCCCCCGTGAGCGTGAACTGGAGTTGCCAGGGCACGATCTTCGGGATAGGCCAAACCTCGAACATGACCACATCGGTCGATGGTGCCGCGCCGGGTTCGGCGGCATCCGGCTCCGCGGTGGCCATTACCCTCACCCCCGGTGTATCCACGGTTCCCAGTTCGGCCTCGGGCTTCACGGTGACGAGCATCAGCAACCTGAAGATGATCTTCCCGACTCCGGCGAATTCGACGCTGGTCTCGGCCACCGCTTCCGGTGGGAGCGTGGCCGGCACCGTCACCACCTCGGGTGGGAATGTCGTTCTCACCGTGCCGGGTCCGATCGCCGGAGGCTCGAGCTTCACGCCGCCGGCGGTGACCATCAATGTGACGGCCGGGACTCCCGGAACGCCGATCACCAGCAAGTATGCGGGGACCAGTTATGCCAATCCCGGTATGACCATGACGACCAACGTGCAATGGGTCGGCGGTGTCGCGACCGCGTGCTACCCGAATCCATCCCCGACCCTCACCACCACGGCTGTCAGCTGACCGGAGGGTAGGCGGAGCAGCGTGACGCGCAGTATCCGCGCCGGTCGAATGTGGTGAATGTGCCTGGACTGGGCTGTTACCAGCAGCCCAGTCCAGGTTCCGTCCGATCGGATCGGACACTCGCCGCCCCGGATCGTATTCGCGCGCTTCGGCTTTCGTGCGGCGACAGCCACTCTGGCCGGGGTGTGCAATACCGACTATCGTATCGGCTTCGGTGTCGTCGTGCAGTACATGTCCGGCACGACCTCGGTGAATTTGGTTGAGAGGTTTCGTGTTTCCAGTGTTCGAGGGTGGGAGCCTGTGCGTCCGATGTCAATCGAACCCGCTCGGATCGCAGTAGAGCTCAGAAAGGCCCTGGAGTTCTATCACGGAACCATCGAGGATCTGGCCCGCGAATCGATCAGATTGCTGGGCGTGAACGAGACCGATCGACGTGCGCTGGAAATCGTCCTCGGGGAAGGGAAGTCCACGACACCTGGAATGCTCGCCGAACGGCTGGGCCTCACTGCCGCAGGTGTCACGGTCATGCTCAACCGGCTGGAGAAGCAGGGCTATATCGCCCGCTCGCTGGACCCCACCGATCGTCGCCGTGTGATCGTGGTTGCCACAGATCTCGCCGCCCGTCGCGTGCAGGAACTCATCTCACCATTGGTCGACGAGGGCTACCAGCTGATGCTGAGCTGGTTCGATCCCGCGGAACTGGAGATGATCGCGGGCTTCCTCACCCGGGCGGGCGAACTGCAACGAACCCACCGGCAACAGCTACGCAACATGGACCCCTACCCGCGGCGCTGAGGGTTTCCGGGATCGTATCCGGGGCGGAACCGGATGCGCACGAACATTTTTCGATATCAGAGTTTGCGCGCCTGGAGGGTGAAGCTGAGGGGCAGCCGTTCGGGGTGTTCGGCGAGCCGCCATTCGGAGTCTTCGCCGTACACCATGCGACCGGGTAGCGCCTCCCATGGCACGCTGTGGTGCTCGACCAGCTGGGTGAGGGTCAGGTCGGCCTGCAGGACGGCCTCCACGATCTCGCCGAGGCCGTGATTCCACTCGTGGGTGGTGCTGTGCGCGACCGCCAGATCGGTGTCCACATAGGTGGTTCCGTCCTCGAACACCATGGGCTCCGGCGTCTCGAAGTACGGGTAGCCGAGGGTGAGCGCGTCGGTGCGGGCCTCGTCCACGGCCATCCGGACCGGGTGGTCGTCGCGGATGAACAGCCGCCCGCCCGGCCGCAGCAGCCCGGCCACCGTCTCGGCCCACCGGCGGATGTCGGGCAGCCAGCACAGCGCCCCGATGCCGGTGTACACGAGATCGAATCGTGCTGCGCCGAGCACGGTTACGGCGTCGTACACGTCGGCCTCGACGAAATCGATTGGCGTGGAACTTGATTCGGCGAGCTTGCGAGCCTCGGCCAGCGAGGCGGGGGAGAAGTCGAGGCCGGTCATGGTGGCGCCCAGCCGCGCGAGGGAGAGTGTGTCGGTGCCGATGTGGCATTGCAGGTGCACCGCGTCCAGACCGCGGATGTCGCCGAGGCGCGGCAGGTCGAAGCGGACCACGTGGCTCAGGAACGACGGATCGGTCCGGAATTTGTCGAGGGCGTACTCGCCGGAACCGGCGTGCAGCGGAGCACGATCGTCCCAGTTGGCCCGGTTCAGGCGGCGGTAGTCGCTCATGATGCTCGACTGTGCCATGAATGCGGCGGCCGTCTCAGCTGATTTTCCGGATGCGTGTCGCGAGCGGCGCGCCGTGACCGGGCCGATGATTCCCACCGGCCGTTGCGAGACCGGGGACTTGGTGCGATATGTCGGTGGATACTCGGAGCAGGTCCCGAGTGGTAAGCGGGAGGCGAGATGGGGACGTCGCGGGTGCGGCTGGGGCTGGCCGTCGTGCTCTTGGTGGCGGGGGTGGTCCTCAGCGGTTGTTCGGCCGTCAAAGGACCGGCCGCACAGAATGTTTCGGCTCCGGCCACGACCAATCCGTGGGAGCTGACCGGGCAGACTTCGGCGAGCGGGCCCAGCGGTCCCCGGGCCGGGGTGCCGGACGCGGATCTGCGGGCCGAGAACGGGGACGGCGGGGCCATCGACAAGCTGGCCCTGAACGCCATCTCCGATATCGCCGACTACTGGAAAGGGCAGTACGCCAAGACCTTTCCGGGCACCTTCACCCCGGTGACCCGATTCATCTCCTGGGATTCCACCGCGCCCCGCGCCAGGGCCGTCGATTTCTGCCGCAGCAGCACCTATCAGGAGGTCAATGCCGCCTACTGCAGCGTCGACCAGACCATCGGCTGGGACCGCGGCACCCTGCTGCCCGAACTCGTGAAGAAGTTCGGGCAGCTGGCGGTGGTCATGGTGCTGGCCCACGAATACGGGCACTCCGTCCAGGCGCAGGCCAAACTGAACGGCTTCTTCACCTCGAGCGTGGTGCGCGAACAGCAGGCCGACTGCTTCGCGGGGGTGTTCCTGCGCTCGGTGGCGGAAGGGAATTCGCGGCACTTCACCCTCAACACCACCAACGGGCTGAACGGCGTGCTGGCCGCGGTCATCTCCTTCCGGGACCGGGAACCCGGCGCGTCGCAGGACGAGCACGGGACCGCGTTCGAACGGGTCACCGCCGTGCAGATGGGCTACACCGACGGCGCGACCGCGTGCAAGGGCATCACCCGCAGCGAGCTTCAGAAACGGCGCGGCACCCTGCCCACCAGTTTCCAGCCCGGGGACAAGGCCAAGCAGCTGCCGGTGGACCAGCCCGACCTGACGCTGGTGGCGCAGTCGCTGGCCCGCACCTACCCGATCCAGCCGGAACCCGCCTACGACTACACGGGAGTCACCCGCACCTGCCCGAACGTGACCGCGACCCAACCGGTTTCGTACTGTCCGAGCACCAATGTCATCGGCACCGACGTGCCTGCCCTGGCGAAACGGGCGGTCGCCGGTGACAACGGCGATCTGTTCTCCGCCATGGTGGGCGGCGACTACAACGCCTTCGTCGTCTTCGTCTCCCGCTACATGCTCGCCGTGCAGCAGGCCCGGAAGCTGAGCATCACCGGGGCCGACACCGCGGGTCTGCGCGCCGCCTGCTTCTCGGGCGCGTACAGCACCCAGCTCAGCCGGCCCGGCAGCGACTTGCAGCTCTCCGCAACCGATCTCGACGCGGCGATCTCCGGACTGCTGCTCGACGGGCTGGCCGCCGCCGACGTCAACGGCGCTGTGGTCCCCAGCGGCTTCGTGCGGCTCGAGGCATTCCGGACCGGGGTGCTGGACGGCGAGGACGCCTGCCTGAAGCCTTACCGGTAGCGGACCAACGGCCGGAATCCGGAGTGGCGCAGTGGATTCCGGCCGGTTACAGCCGCCGGCTCAGTTCTGCGGCAGGTGCGCCTCGAGCCAGTTCACCAGGTCGGTGAGCACCTTGTCCTGTTCGGGCTCGTTGTAGATCTCGTGGTAGAGCCCGTCGTAGCGGATGACCGTCTTGTCCTTCGACGCCGCGCTCCGCTCCAGCAGGTCGCTGCCGGTGGGCGAGGCGAGGCCGTCGGAGGTGCCGTGCTGGACCAGCAGCGGGGCGGTCAGGCGGTCCAGGTGGGACTTGACGTACTCGCCCGCGCGCAGCATCTCACCGGCGGTGCGGGCCGGGACGCCGCCGTGGTGCACCAGCGGATCCTCGTCATAGGCGCGCACCACATCGGGGTCGCGGCTCACCAGCTTCGAATCCAGCTTCACCACCGGCAGATTCGGCAGGTACTTCGACACCAGCGGCGCGGCCAGGCGCTGCACCGCGTTGCCCGCCTCGATATCGATGGCCGGGGCCGACAGCACGATGCCGGTGACCTCCGGCTGGTCGCGGGTGGCCAGGTAGGCGGTGGTGAGGCCGCCCATGCTGTGGCCGATGAGGAAGCTCGGCAGTCCGGGATGCCGTCCGGTGGCGGTGGCGAGCATGGTGCGCACATTGTCGGCCGCGGTATCCAGCGAGACGACATTCGCCCGCGGACCTTCCGATCTGCCGTGTCCGGTGTGGTCGAGCGCGTAGACCGCGAACCCGGACTCGGTGAGCCGCTGCGCGACATGCGCGTACCGGCCGGAGTGCTCGGCGTACCCGTGCACGATCTCGGCGACGGCGCGGGGTTCGCCGTCGGGCAGCCACGCCTGCCAGAACACGCGGCCCTCCGCTCCTTGGAATTCACCGGTTTCCGTGCGGGTCATTCGCCGCTCCCTTCAGGTCGTCACGCTGCCGGAGGGTGCGCCCGCCCAACACGGTGCGCCCGAAATGTCGAGTACCGGCGGAGTCATTCTCGCGCATCCGGCGCGTCGTGGGGCCGGACGGGCGAATCCGCGCGGTGGGAGCGGCGGTTGCCGGGTCAGCCGACCAGGCGGTCGAGCAGAAGCCGGTTGAATCGGATCAATCGGGCGTAATCGGCACGGGAGATGCGTTCGTCCGTGCCGTGGATGCGTTCCAGATCGGTAGCGGTCAGGATGATCGGCGCGAAATTACAGCGGGTGGCCGCGAGATCGTCGTAGTAGCGGGAGTCGGTGGCGCCCGGGACGACGCCGACCGTGACGGCGATGCCCGGCGCCACCTCGCGCGCGACGGCGGCGACGAGATCGAAGTCCGGGCCCGCCGACGGGTCGGCCGAGGGCTCGGAGGTGGTGCCCTCGAGTTCGATGGATACGCCCTTGTCCCGCACCACCTTCCGGCAGTGGGCCAGCACATCGGCCACCGAATCGCCCGGCAGGATGCGGAAGTTCACGAACGCCTCGGCCCGCTGCGGCAGCACATTGGGCTTCACGCCGCCGCTGATCATGGTCGGCGCGGTGGTGGTGCGCACCAGCGCCTCGGTCTGCGGACGGGCCGCCAGCACCCGCGCCGCGATGGCCCCGGCCACGTGCACCAGCCCGAGCAGCGTCCGGCGCGGTTCGGACATGAATTCCCGTACCCGCGTGAGCATGTCGACGGCGACCGGCGTCAACCGCAAGGGGAACGGATGATCCTGAATCCGCGCCACCGCCCGCGCCAGCCGCCCCACCGCGGTCTGCCGTCCCGGCATGGACGAATGCCCGCCCACATCGGTCACCGACAGCCGCACCGTCGCGAACCCCTTCTCGCCCACCATGATCGTGGCCACCGGCACGTCGATCCCGTCGGCCACGCCCGTGGTGATCACGCCGCCCTCGTCGACCAGCAACCGGGCCCGGACACCGGCGTCACGCAACCGCTGCGCCATCCGTCCCGCGCCCTCGGCGCCGAAGATCTCCTCGTCGTGCCCGAACGCGAGATAGACAGTTTCCCTGGGGCGTACACCTGCACCCAGCGCCCGCTCGACCGCCTCCAGAATCGCCAGCACCCGGCTCTTGTCATCGATAGCCCCACGCCCCCAGATGAATTCGTCATCCACCACGCCGTCGAACGGCGGATGCGTCCACGCCGCCAGATCGTCCACCGGCACGACATCCATATGCGCCAGCAGAATCGCCGCCACAGTCTCATCCGGCCCGTCGGCGGCCGCCCAGCGGTACAGGCGGCTGTGGCCGAACGTTTCCCAGGTGAGGTGGGTGTGGACCAGTGGGAAGGACTGTTCGAGGTGGGCGATGAACCGGTCGAATTCGGCGGGGTCGATGCGATCGCGGTCCTCGTAGGAGACGGTTCGGCAGCGTAGCGCCGCGGCCAGCCGCTCGGCGGTGGCATCGTCGACGGTGCGGGCGTCGGTCGGCGCGGTGCTGGTCATGGGCCTAGCCGCCGGCCCTGGGTGGGAAGTTCACGGTCACACTGGCATTGTTCACCACATCCGGGGCCAGCGAGACCGACTTCTCGTTCCGCCACTTCGGAATGGCCTCGCTCATGTCGCCGGGCAGATCAGGGGTGCGGATCGCGGCGAGCAGTGGCAGGTGGATCTGGGCCGTGGTGACGGTGACCGGTGCGAAGGCCGGCGGATGCGCCCACACGTCGTCGACCACGTCGGTGATGCGGATGCCGATCCGGTGACCGGCGGCAATGGGCCAGTCCTGGGCGAGCAGCCGGACCTGGGCGGTCGGGGTGACCGGGGCGATGCCGCGGGTGATGACGGTCGCCCGGTTGCCCGGGTCGATGTCGTAGACCTCGACGGTCACGGCCGCCGCGGCGGGCCCGTCCAGGCCGAGGGTGGCCGTCGCCTGACCGGACAGGTGCTGGTCCTGGTCGAGCGGCTGGGTCACGGTCCAGATCTCGCGGTCCGCACCCGGGATCAGGCCGCGGTCGTTGTAGCGTCCGGTGCGCAGATCGATGTCCATGGCGCGGCTGTTGGCGGGCGGCCACGCGGTCTCCGAACGCCAGCGGCCGTCGAACTGGCCGACGGTGATCCGGGGTCCGGGCACCGTCACGTCCTTGCCCGCAACGTGCCGGTCGAAGAATGCCAGCAGCTCGGTGGCGAAGTCGGGCGAACCGCATTTCTCGGTGCAGTCGCGGTGGCCCCACTGCCCGAACCAGGCCCTGTGCTCGCCCGGGCCGAGCGCGTTCCACAGCGGGAAGACCCGGTCGGGGCGGGTGTTGTAGTCGACGAAGCCCTGGCTGAGGAACAGCGGAATGGTGTTGCCCCGCACCTTCTCCACCAGATCCCGGTCCCGCCAGAATGCGGAATTCGCGTCGTGGTTGGTGGTTTCGGCGAGGTAGTGCTGATAGCAGGCCGGATCGATGCTCGAAGCATTCGCTTTGTACTCGACCGAATCGGTCGGATACGCGGGCGTGGAGGCGATCATCAGATGCTCGAAGCCCGCGAGATCGCCGGGCCGGAAGCCGTTCTCACTGATCGGCTTGAGCGAGAACTTCCAGGCGATGCCCTGCATGTAGAGGTAGGTGCTGGGATCCACGACCGGTTCGAAGGAGGCCACCGCCGCCAGGCCCGCAGGCTGCTCGGCCAGTCCCATGAGCCCGGTCCAGCCCTCGTAGGAGGTGCCGACCAGCCCGACCCGGCCGGTCGACCACGGCTGTGCCGCAGCCCATTCCACCGCGGTCTTCACATCCGACCGCTCGCCCGGCCCGCCGAAATCGGGACAGCCGTTCGAGCCGCCGAACCCGCGCAGATCCACGATCACGTAGGTGTATCCGGCCTGCAGGAACATCGACGCCGGCAGATCGGCGGTGGACGGCCCGCCCTTGATCCGCGGTTCGCTCAATCGCATGAGGTGCGCCCGGTACGGGCTGACGGTCATGATCACCGGTGTGCGCACATCGTCGGCGATTCCGACCGGTCGCAGCACGTCCGCGTGCAATCGCGTCCCGTCCGGTGCGGTGATGAACTCCTCGCGCCATTGATACTGCGCCTCGGCCCCCGCCCGCCCCGGCACCGCCACAACCCCCACCACCAGTAGCAGCACGCTGATCAACGCGCGCCACAACACCATCCGCATGCTCACCATAGTGACCTTGGTGCTTGGGGCGGCCGCGATCCAGCCCCAGGAACCGGGGTGCGCGGTCCGGTTCCCGGTCGGCACGCCACGCCGGGTTTGACCCTCCCGTCACGGGAGACCGCATTCTCGAATCGACCCCGAGGGAGGAGCACCCATGAAACTGGACCTGGCCAAGACCGACAGGCGCTACTACGACGCCCCCACCGACCCCGTCCTGCGCACCTTCCGGACCTGCAACTACGCGACGGTCAGCGGTGTCGGCGCACCCCTCGGCGACGCCTACACAGAGGCCGTCTCGACTCTGTACCGAGCGGCCTACGGCGCCAAGAAGATCGCCAAGGCCGAGGGCAACGACTTCGTGGTTCCCAAGCTGGAGGGCCTGTGGTGGGTCGAATCGGACCGCCCCGCCCTGGAGGTGCCGCGTGACGAATGGCACTGGACCATGATGATCCGCATGCCCGACCCGGTGACCCCGGACATGGTCTCCGGAGCCACTTTCGAACAGCTCACCGAGGGCGACGCCATCCAGGTCATGCACCGCGGCCCGTACGCCACCGAGCCCGAGACCCTCGCCCGCATGGAAGCCTTCATGGCCGAACACCACCTGACCATGAACGGCCGGCACCACGAGATCTACCTCTCGGACCCGCGCCGCACCCAGGACGCCGCCATGCGCACCCTGCTTCGCCATCCGGTCCGGCCGCTGTCCTGACGGAAGGGAGCTCTCACCGTGGCATCTCGCCCGGTTTCCTATGCTGAGAGCTCCCCGATCCCGGTGATTACACGGGACGGAGGTTGATCATCTTGCGGAGGCGGGCGCGGTCGCGTTCGAGGCGGCGGGCCTCGTAGGCGATGGGGAAGTAGCGGACGCGCTCGGGGAGGAGCGGGACGGTGCGGCCGATGGTCCAGCCCAGGACGCGCAGGGCACGTTCGTCTTTCGCGGTCCATTCCAGCCCGAGCTTGTCGCGGATGGCGTCGGGGGTGGTGCCTACGGTGAAGAAGTACTGGAGGCGGCCGACGGGTTTGGTCGCGACGCGCCACACCGGGTGCAGGGGTGTGGGAATCTGCTTGGGCGGGGCGATGTTCCGGATCACCTTCAGGTAGTCGTAGGCCACGTTCGTAGGTACCAGGTGGTTTTCGATCCGGTCCTCGAACCAGGGCAGCCAGTCGGCATAAGTGGGCGGAATCTCCTTGGGGGCCACCGAGAAGTTGCGCATGAGCTGCACGACCTCCTGGTAGTAGGACTCCTTCTGCGCCTCGGTCAGCTGATCGCTGGAGAAGTACTTGTTGCCCTCGGTGAAGGCGAAGATGGCGGTGTGGAGCACCCAGGCCCAAGGGCCGGACGACAGGGCGCGGTGTTTGACGCCCTGTGCGTCCGCGGAGTTCAAGGTGGCGTGCATCTTTCGCAGCCGGTCGGCTTCCGCGAGCCCCTCTTCGCCGCCGTAGATCCACATCATCACCGAGGCGATGCTGCGGGCCGCGCGGCCGAGTGCGTCGGTGCGGAACGTCGAGTGCTCGTCCACCACCGCGGCGATCGAGGGTTCCATGGTCTGCAGCAGGAATGCCGAGCCGGCCGTCAGTGAGAAGGTGACGAGTCCGGTGTCCTCCCACATCCGGCTGCCGGGTCCGAACGGGCGGCGTTCGGGGCGTGCACCTCGGGACTCGTGGTCGAGCGCGACGGCGGCGGTCATGGTGGATCTCCTTTGATCAACCGATCCTGCCGGCTGCACAGGGCGACAGGATGAGAGATTTACTAACGAATCTTCTCATCATGTCGCGAGCGTGGCAACCGCCACGCCGTGGTACCCTCGGTATCGGTACCGACGGTACTAGTACGGAGCCTTCCCATCATGAATGTCACGGCAACCACGGGCACCGTGCTGCCGCCAGAGCCGCGTCTGCCCGCCGCTCTCCGGACGGCCTGACCGGATGTCGGCACCGGCGCCCCGGCGGACGAGAACCGCTGCGACCAGGAAACGACCCTCGGCCCGGCGTTCCATGATCTTGAATGCCGCACTGGACGCCTTCGCGCACGGTGGCTATCACGGCACCTCCATGTCCGATATCGCGGCGGCCGTAGGCATTTCGGCACCGGCGCTGTACCGGCACTTCCGTGGTAAGCAGGAACTGCTCGGGCAGTGCCTGCTGGTCGGCCTCGACGAGACCCTGGCGCGCGTCGACGCCGCCCACCGGGCCGACCCGTCGGGGGCGGCCGTGCCCGCCGCCCTGGTCCGCGTCGCTCTCGAACTGCGTGAGCTGCCCAGGTTGTGGCAGTTGGAGTTCCGCAATCTCGCGCCCGGTGACCGGACCGCGGCGCTCGTCCGCGCTGCCCGCCTCACCGGATATCTCCGGCACTGGATTCGCGGTTGTCGTCCGGAACTGAATGTCGCCGATGTCGAGTTGCTGAGCTGGTGCGTGCTGTCGGTCGCGGTCAGCCCGTCCTATCACCGGACCGAGCTGCCTCTGCCGATCGCGGCTCAGGTGCTCGATTCCGTTGTCGCCGAGGTGATCCGGACGGAACTACCGGACCGTCCGGCGGGACGCTCGGCGGCGCGATCGGCGCGGCTCGACGGTGCGAATGCGGCACTGGATCGAGCGCTTCGGTCCGAGCGGATACTCGCCGAGGCGGCCAAATTGTTCAGCAGCCGCGGTTTCGCCGCCGTCGGCATCGAGGATATCGGCGCGGCGGTGGGGGTCTCGGGACCCGCGCTGTACTACCACTTCTCGAACAAGGCCGAGCTGCTCGATCGGATCGTGCGACGCCAGGACGAGTGGCTGCAGTTGACGCTGGTACGGGCGGTTGCGGAGACCCGCAGTGTCGAGGCGTCGATGCGCTCGCTGATGCGCAGCTTCGCACGATTCGGCGTCGACGAACCGGACCTGCTGGCCATTACGGTCAGCGAGACCCGCTACCTGCCCACCGACGCGGCGCAGCGCTACCGGCGCGTCCGCCTGGACGGCATTGCCCAGTGGGGGCGCATGTTGGAAGCCGTCCGGCCCGAGATCCCAGCGGCGGTGGCGCGGCTGCTGATCCGCGCGTCCATCACGGTCGTCATCGAAGCCGTCCGCAATCCGCGATTGCGGTGGCGCGACGATCTCGTCGACGTCCTGGTGGCGGTCGACGAGCGGATCGCGGCGGCCCCCGTCAGCGTCCGTGCGGCGGCCCGGTGAATTACACCACTTAGCGGCCATTCACTTATCCGATTCGAATTGCCTGCTACCAGTGCATGAATGGCGAGAATTGATGCCGGTTCCTTACTTATCGGTCATTAACAAGCCATTGTCAGCCCGTTCCGTTTCTCGAAAAGTGGTGACTCGTGAGCCATTACAAGAGCAACGTCCGCGACCTCGAATTCAACCTGTTCGAGGTGTTCGGGCTCGGGACCGTCCTGGACGCGGGCGTCTTCGGTGACCTCGACGCCGACACCGTGCGCACCATGCTGGCCGAAGCGGCCCGCCTCGCCGAGGGACCCGTGGCGGCGCCCTATGCCGAAACCGACCGCACGCCACCGGTTTTCGACGCGGCGGCACACGCGGTGCGGCTGCCCGAAGACTTCAAGCAGGCCGTCCGGGCCTGGTACGGCGCGGACTGGTGGCGGGTGGGCAAGGCCGAGGAGATCGGTGGCATGCCGGCGCCCGCGATGGTGTCCTGGGCCATCTCGGAATTCGTGCTCGGTGCGCAACCGGCCGCCTACATGTACCTGATCGGCCCGATGATGGCCAATGTCCTCCACGGCGTCGGCACCGAGCAGCAGCGCCACTGGGCGAAGTTGATGACGGAGCGGAACTGGGGCGGCACCATGGTGCTCACCGAGCCCGACGCGGGCTCCGACGTCGGTGCGGGCCGGACGAAAGCCGTTCGGCAGGAGGACGGTTCCTGGCGGCTCGAGGGCGTCAAACGCTTCATCACCGGCGCGGATTCGGACGATCTGTTCGAGAACATCGCGCACCTGGTACTGGCGCGGCCGGAGGGCGCCGGTCCGGGCACCAAGGGCCTGTCCCTGTTCTTCGTGCCGAAGTTCCACTTCGATCCGGAGACCGGTGAGCTCGGTGAGCGCAACGGCGTGTTCGTCACCAATGTCGAGCACAAGATGGGTCTCAAGGCCTCGGCCACCTGTGAGCTGACCCTCGGCGGGCACGGCGTTCCCGCGGTCGGCTGGCTGGTGGGCGAGGTGCACGACGGTATCGCGCAGATGTTCAAGGTGATCGAGGAAGCCCGGATGATGGTGGGCACCAAGGCGATCTCCACGCTGTCCACCGGCTACCTGAACGCGCTGGACTACGCGAAGCAGCGTGTGCAGGGCGCGGATCTGACCCGCCAGGCCGACAAGACGGCTCCGAAGGTGACGATCATCAACCACCCTGACGTGCGCCGATCCCTGCTGCTGCAGAAGGCCTACGCCGAAGGGCTGCGATCGATCTACCTCTACACGGCCGGGCATCAGAACGCTGTCGTGGCGCAACACATTTCGGGCGCGGACCCCGAACTGGCCGCAGCCGTCAACGACCTGCTGCTGCCGATCGTGAAGGGGGTGGGCTCCGAACGCGCCTACCAGTATCTGGCGGAATCGCTGCAGACCCTGGGCGGCTCGGGCTTCCTGCAGGACTATCCGATCGAACAGTACATTCGCGACGCGAAGATCGACTCGCTGTACGAGGGCACCACGGCGATCCAGGCGCAGGACTTCTTCTTCCGCAAGATCGCCCGCAATCACGGCGTCGCCCTGGGACACGTGCTCACCCAGGTGCGCCGGACCGCGGAAGCCGACGGTCCGGAGCAGCTGAAGCTCGCCAAGGATCAGCTGTCGGTCGCGCTGGAACGGGTCCAGGACATGGCGGGGATCCTGACCGGCTATCTGCTGGCCGCCGGCGAACAGCCGGACGAGCTGTACAAGGTCGGTCTGGGCTCGGTCCGCTTCCTGCTGGCCGTCGGCGACCTCCTCATCGGGTGGCGCCTGCTCGCCGGCGCCGAAACCGCCCTCACCGCACTCGATTCGGACCCGGCCGAGACCGATCGCCGCTACTACAAGGGCAAGGTGGCCACCGCGACATTCTTCGCCCAGCAGGTGCTGCCCGGACTGGACGCCGACCTCGAGGTCCTCGCCGCGCTCGACAGCGAGATCATGACCCTCGAAGAATCGGCGTTCTGACCCCGGTGCGGAGTCAAGAGTGGGCCATCGTCGAGTTCGCCCTGATCTGGCAGCCGTACGGTGGCCCCACCGCCGAGCGGGCGACATGTGTCGCACGCTAGGCGGGGTGCAGTCGGCGGCGCAGGTCAGGAGGCGGCGGTGAGTGGCCTGTCGAAATCGATCGTCACGCCGGCGGCGGTCGCGGCCCGCTCGATGATCGCCCGCACCACGGGTTCCGCCGCCGCCACGAATTCCTGGGCCGAGCCGGGCATTTCGGCGGGCGCGGACCACCAGTTCGCTGCGCCCTCCACCGCCCCGACGATCATCGAGGCATAGAGGGATGCGTCGCCCGTCGTTGTGGCGCCGGACGATTCGATGATCAGGACCACCAGATCGGCGACCTCGGCGCGGATCGCCTGCCAATTCTCGAGCGACTTGGCCCCCGGGCTCTCCGCGTCGAGGAACAGGAACCGCGCGATCTGCGGATGATCCACGATCAGTGCGGCGTATCCGGTGAGCGCGGCGTGCAGCATCGCCCCCGCGCTGCCCGCCGGCTGCCGGCGGACCTCGGCCAGGCCGCGCACGATGTCCTGCTTGGCCCGATCCGCAATGGCGAGCGCCAGATCCGCCTTGTCGGCGAAGAACCGGTAGAGGGTGGGCTTGGAGACCTTCGCCTCGGCGGCGATGGCGCGCATGCTGGCCTGCGGCCCCTCGGCCTCGATCACGCGGATGGCCGCGTCGATCAGAGTGCGCCGCATCTCGACCCGATGTTCGGCCCATCGTTCGGTCCGGGCGTCGCCCACAATCCACCTCTCCGACCGTCTGGGATGCAACATGTTCAGCGCGAATTCACGTCTCGACCAGCGATGTTAGCAGGGCTCGAACGGCCGCCCTCGGCTCGGCAGGCCCGGCGTCACCGGGCTTTACGCAGGTGAGCCCTGCGTGGAGGGGGAGGTTTCCTGGCGTCGGTGTTGACCGCCGGTGGCAGAACCAGCCGCAGCAGCGGTGCCCAGAATCAGGGCCGCGCCATGAATATTCGCAGCTGCAGCGAGGACCAGGCCAACAAGCGCGAGCAGGCCTGCTATCGGGCGGCGAAGGTCCAGGCCACGCGCCGCCATGAGATTTGCAGGCCCGACGAGCAACGCGCATCCCAACACCGCAGGCAACCACGCTCGGTCTCCAAGGGTGGCGAACATGGCTGCGCTCCATAGCATTATGACGGTCAGCGACCAACGCGGCAGGCGTTCGTCCCGCCGCCACAACGCCACTGCGAGCCCTCCGGCGAGACCGCAATCGGCGATGGAGTTCCCACCGCCGACCGGCTGCCAAGCGTACGCGATGAACTCGACCACCAGCCCGATCCCGAAATACTGGAGCAGCCAACGGGACTGCGGGAGCACCTGCTCGGCAAGCATGCCGAGCGCCAGCAAGAAGGCCAGGTTCAGTGTTGCGCCGGCGAATCCGCCATCTTGCACGAACAGTGCTGTGCCCGAGCGCCACCAATCCCCATGTAGTCCTGATGAAGTCCGCTCCAGGCGCGCCAGCGTGCCGGGTACGAGCCATTGCAGGACGTTTACCACGGCCGTCACCACGAATACTCCGAAGGTCAGTTTCGGGAACCGCCGCAACCCCATGGATTCGAGAATATGCACGCCCGAGGCTAGCCATAGAGACGCGAAAAGCCGGATGGCGGGGACCGGCCGGGTAACCCGGTCCACGCCATCCGGCGTTCACTACCCGCCGCCGGGTGAATACGGCTGCCGGTCGCGCGGCGTGGCATGGGTAACCGCGCGCGCCGGGTGGCGGGCGACGTCGTCCGATCCTGGATCGAAAACCGGACGGCGATCGGGGCGTGACTAGGTCACGATGCGCAGTGGATGCTCGATGAGCTCCTTCAACTGCTGCAGGAAGCGGGCCGCGACGGCGCCGTCGATGGAACGGTGATCGGCCGACAGCGTGACGCGAAGGATCTTGCGCGCCACCACCTTCTCGCCGTCCAGCTTCAGCTCGTCCTGGGCCGCGCCGACCGCGAGGATCGCGGACTCCGGCGGGTTGATGACCGCGGTGAACTGCTCGATGCCGAACATGCCCAGGTTCGAGATGGTGAAGGTGCCACCGGCCATGTCCTCGCCGCGCAGCTTGCGGTCGCGCGCCCGGGCGGCCTTGTCGCGGCCCTCGGCGGCGATGGCGGACACGCTCTTGCGGTCGGCGTCGTGGATGACCGGGACGAGCAGGCCCGCCTCGGTGGCGACCGCGATACCGATATTGATCGCGTTGTGCCGCAACAGCTTGTCGCCCGCGAAGGAGACGTTCACCGCCGGATCCAGGCGCAGCGCGGTGGCGACCGCCTTCACCAGCAGGTCGTTCACGCTGACCTTGCCGGAGCCGGTCTCCTCCAGGGTCTTGTTGATCTGCGCGCGGAAGGCCAGCAGCTCGGTCACATCGATCGCACTGGTCAGATAGATGTGCGGGGCCTGCTGCTTGGACTCGGTGAGGCGCTGGGCCGAGACGCGCTGGATGGTGGTCAGCGGGATCTCTTCGTAGTCGCCGGTGGCCGGAGCGATCGCGGGAGCCGGAGCGGCGGGAGCCGGGGCGGCAGCGGCGGGCGCGGCCGGAGCGACTGTGCTGCCCGCGTTTTCGACATCCTGCTTGGTGACGCGGCCGCCGGGGCCGGTGCCGGTCACGGCGGCGATGTCGACGCCGAGTTCCTTGGCGACCTTGCGCGCCAGCGGCGACGACTTCTTGCGCTCACCGGACTCGGCCGGAACCGCAGGGGCACTGCCGTTTCCGGCGGACGGAGCCGAATTCGCCTGCGCGCTATCGGTCATGGCGGCGGGGGCCGGAGCCGCAGGGGCGGGAGCCGCGGCCGGAGCCGGAGCGGACGCCCCGCTGCCGTCCCCGAGAATCGCGATCGGCTCGCCGATGGCGACGGTGGTGCCGGGCGCGGCGATGATCTGCTCGAGTACGCCGTCCTCGTAGGCCTCGAGCTCCATCAGCGCCTTGTCGGTCTCGATCTCGGCGAGGATCTCGCCGGCGTTGACCTGGTCGCCGACCTGCTTGAGCCAGGCCGAGACGATGCCCTCCTCCATGGTGTCGGAGAGCCGGGGCATGGTTACTTCAGGCATGATTCCTTCCGGTTCTCAGCGTCGCTTGCCCACGGCGGCAAGGGTTTCGAGGGCGGCCCTGTAGAGGGAGTCCGGCGACGGGAGCGCCAGTTTCTCCAGGGGCTTGGCGTAGGGCAGCGGCACCTCGGCCATGGCCACCCGGCGCACCGGGGCGTCGAGGTAGTCGAACGCGCCGTCGGAGATGGAGGCCGCGACCTCCGCGCCGATGCCGTAGGTCAGCCAGTCGTCCTCGCCGATGACGGCGCAACCGGTCTTCTTGACCGAGGCGACAATGGTGTCGCGATCCAGCGGCCGCAGGCTGCGCAGGTCGACGACCTCCGCCGAGATACCCTCCGCGGCAAGCTTTTCCGCGACCTGGGTGCACACGGTGGCCATGCGCGAGTAACCGATGAGCGTGATGTCGGTGCCCTCGCGGGTGACCGCGGCCTTGCCGATCTCGGCGGGCGGCAGGTCGTCCGGCACCTCGCCCTTGGTGTTGTAGAGCGAGAGGTTCTCCAGGAACAGCACCGGATCGTCATCGTCGATCGCGGCCTTGAGCAGCGCCTTCGCATCCGCGGGCGTGCTCGGCGCGACCACCTTCAGGCCCGGCACGAACGCGTAGTACAGCTCGATGTTCTGCGAGTGCGTGGCGCCGAGCTGCTGGCCGCCGCCACCGGGGGTGCGGATGACCATCGGCACCGACGTCTGCCCACCGAACATGCCGTAGATCTTGGCGGCGTGATTGACGATCTGGTCCAGCGCCAGCAGCGAGAAGTTGATCGTCATGATCTCGACGACCGGGCGCAGGCCCAGCATGGCGGCGCCGATGGCCGCGCCGACGAAACCCTCTTCGGCGATCGGGGTGTCGCGCACCCGCTTCTCGCCGAACTCGGCCAGCAGGCCGGCGGTGATCTTGTAGGAGCCCTCGAAGACGCCGATCTCCTCCCCGATGAGGAGGACGTCGTCGTCGCGCCGCATCTCCTCGCGGAGGGTCTCGCGCAGCGCTTCACGGTAGGTCATGACAGCCACGGTGATGTCCTTAGGCGGTGAAGAGCGGATCGCCGGGCAGGCGACGGGAATCGCCCGCGACCGGGGTCGCGTAGTTGTAATCGAACAGGGTGGCCGGGTCCGGGTGCGGGGACTGATCGGCGAAATCGACCGCGGCACGGACGCGTTCCTTGACGTCGGCCTCGATGGCGGCGGCGGAGTCCTCGCTCAGCACGCCCGCGTCGAGAAGACGGTTGTGCCACAGCACGATCGGGTCGTGCTCGACGGCGGTGGAGACGGCGTCCTCGGTGCGGTACTTGGCCGGGTCGACGACCGAGTGGCCCTTCAGCCGGTAGGAGACGGCCTCGAGCAGGGCGGGCTTGCCCTCGCGACGCGCGGTCTCGATGAGATCGCTCGCGACCTCGCGCACGGCCAGCACATCGGTGCCGTCCACACGCTCACCCCGCATGCGGTAGGACGACGCCCGCTTCCACAGATCCGGTTCGGCGGAGGACTTCTCGACGGTGGTGCCCATGCCGGTCTGGTTGTTGATGACCAGGAACACGACGGGCAGGTTCCACAGCGCCGCGATGTTCAGCGACTCGTGGAAGGCGCCGATATTGGTGGTGCCCTCACCCATCTGGCACACCACGACGTCGTCGCCGCCGCGGTAGTCGATGGCCAGCGCCGCGCCGATGGCGAGCGGAACCTGGCCGCCGACAATGGCGTAGCCGCCGAGCAGGCGGGTCTCGGTGTCGTACATGTGCATCGACCCGCCCCAGCCCTTGGAGGTGCCGGTGGAGCGGCCGTACAGCTCGGCCATGACGCGGCCGGGCTCGATGCCCTTGGCCAGCGCGTAGCCGTGCTCACGGTAGTTGGTGAACAGATAGTCGGTGGGCCGCATGGCCTTTCCGACGCCGACGACGGTGGCTTCCTCACCCAGGTTGAGGTGGCAGTAGCCGCCGATCTTGGCCTGCTGGTACGCCTGCGCGGTCCGCTCCTCGAAGCGGCGGATGAACAGCATGTCGGTGTACAGCTCGCGCAGCGTGTCCGCATCCGCGCCGCCGAAATCGGCTCCGCCGAGGACGTTTTCCGATACGGCTACGTCGGCGGTCTGGTCGGCCGGGCGGGTCGCCTTGCGCGCCGTCTTGCGCGGCGCGGCGGTGGTCGTGGTCATGACGGAACTCCTCAACGCTTCCGGGGCGGCGCGACGTGAACCGGCAGGCCCAGCCCGACCAGGGCGGCCTCCATGCCGATCTCGCCGAGGGTGGGGTGGGCGTGAATGGTGTCGGCGAGCTCGTCGAGGGTCGCCTCCAGCGAGATCGCCAGGGCCCCTTCGGTAATGAGATCGCTGGCCGACGGGCCGATGATTTGCACGCCCAGCACCTCCTGGTGCTGCCGGCCCGCGACGATCTTCATGAAGCCTTCCTGATCGCCGAAGGACTTGGCCCGGCCCAGCGCCGCGAACGGGAACTTGGCGGTGATGACGTCGTGGCCCGCGGCTTTCGCGGCGTCCTCGGTGAGGCCGACGCTGGCGATCTCCGGGTGGGTGAAGGTCGCGGCGGGGATGACGTTGTAGTCGATGTGGGCGTCGTGACCGGCGATGGTGTCGGATGCGACCAGACCCTGGTGCGAGGCGACGTGCGCGAGCAGCGCCTTACCGGTGACATCGCCGATGGCGTAGACGTGCTCGACAGCAGTGCGCAGCTGCGCGTCGACGGGGATGAAACCCCGTGCGTCGGTGTCGATTCCGGCGACGTCCAGGCCCAGCCCGGCGGTATTGGGGCGGCGACCCACGCCGACCAGCACCACATCCGCGGCAAGTTCCTGCGCCTGCGGGCCACCGACGGTGACGGTGAGGCCAGTGCCGCCCTGGGCGATGGCGGTGACCGTCGCACCGGTCAGCACCTTGATGCCGCGCTTGGTGAAAGAGCGCACCAGGGCGGTGCCGATCTCCTTGTCCTCCAACGGAACCAGGCGATCCTGCATCTCGACCACGGTGACATCGCTGCCGAACTCGTGGAACAGGTTGGCCCACTCCGCGCCCACCGCGCTGCCGCCGATCACGACCAGGCGCTTCGGCACCTCGGTGAGGCCGAACGCGCCGTCGGAGGTGATCACGCCCGGCAGATCCGCGCCCGGGATCGGAAGCACGGCCGGGATCGAACCGGTGGCGACGATGACATCCTTCGCGCTCACGGTCCGGACGGCGTTCGCGGTCGGGGCGGCGGCATAGCGCGGGCCGCCCTCGAAGATCGGCGACGGACCGGCCTCGACGACCTCGACGGTCGTCGGCGAGGTGAAGCGCGCGTGGCCCTCGATGACGGTCACGCCATTGGCCTTCAGCAGACCCGCGACACCGTCGGTCAGCTCCTTGACGATGCCGTCCTTGCGCTGCCGCACCGCGGCGTAGTCGAAGCGCAGGTTATCGGCGTAGATGCCGAAATCGGCGGCGTGCGCGATGGTGTGGAAGACCTCGGCGGAGCGCAGCATGGCCTTGGTCGGGATGCAGCCCCAGTTCAGGCAGACGCCGCCCGGGCGTTCCTTCTCTGCCAGGGCCACTGTCAGGCCCCGCTGGGCGGCGCGGATGGCGGCGACGTAACCGCCCGGACCGCCGCCGATCACCAGAAGATCGAATTCCGGCACTCGTGGTGCTCCTCGTTCTCGATTGCTCTCGTAACCCGCCATCGGTTGTGATGCGAGTCATTCCGATCGAGTCTGTCGGTCACCAAATGCACAATCAATGCACTGGAAGCCCATATATGACAGGGCGCGGCTGGGCGCAGAGCACAATTCGTACCCGTGAGTAGCGCGCTTCCGGCGGCTCAGTCGCGGTCGGCGCCGGCCAGTCCCAGGGCGGCCAGCGCGAGGGAAAGCTCCAGGTAGGCCCGCTGCCCCTCGAGCGGGCGGCCGAGCAGCAGGGTGATGCGCTGCAGCCGGTTGATGACCGTGTTGCGATGGCAGTGCAACTTCGGCGCGGCATTGGCCGCCGAGCAGTTCTCGGCCAGCCAGACTGTCAGTGTGCGCAGCAGAATGTCGCGCTCCTTGGGCGGGAGTTCCAGCACCGGGCCGAGGGTGCGCGCGACGAGCAGATCGGTGAGATCGGGGGAGCGCAGCAGCAGCGCCTCCGGGTAGCGCTCGTCCAGCGAAACCAGCAGCCCCTGCTCATCGCCGGGCACGGTGTCCAGCGCGAGCACCGCCAGCCCGTGCGCGGTATCGATGCCCGCCAGGCCCGGCACCGCCGGCGAGACCCCCGCCCGCCCCCGGATCAGCGGCCGAAGCTGGTGCAGCACAGCCGAACTCCCGCGATGCTCGAGCGATACCAGCCCCACCGTGGAATCCACCCGCTCGTGCCACACCGACCGGATCCCCGACACCCCCAGCGCCACCTCCGCTCCCATGTGCAGCCGCGGCCCGCCCTCACCGCGCGCCACCACCACCAGATACGCCCCGTTCGCGGGGAGATTCAGCTCGCGTCCCGCCCGCGCGGCGAAGGTGGCGTCGTGCGCCCGCCCCGCCAGCAGATCCTCGATCAGCGAATGCCTGCGCCGCTCGTCGCTGCGCACCCGGTCGAGTTCGGTGTTCCGGTACGAGGTGACCAGCGCCGACGACATGCCGTCGACCACCGCCCACATCGCCGAACCGACCTGCCGGGTCTCCGCCGAACCGATGTCATCGGCCTTGTCCAGCAACGCTTCCCAGACGATCTGGCCGCCCAGCCGGAAGGTCCGCAGCATGGCCTCCAACGGCACGCCCTGCTCGGCCCGCCGCCGCCCGATGGCCGCGGCCACATCGTCCCCGTCCGGATCCGGCGGCTGCCCGCCCAGCAGATCCAGGATCCGCGTCAGATACCGCCGGCACCCGTCCCGCAGGTCCGCCCGCGGCACCGCCGTGTAGTCCGTCCACCCCGGATTGTCGGTGAAGATGGCCGCGATCAGCTGCTTGGTCAATGCGGGCACCTCGGCCTGACACGCCGCGGCCAGCCGCTGCGTGCCGACCGCCGGGATCGGATGCCTGGGTGCCGCCATGATCCTCAACCTACGCCGGGCCCGCGGCCGCCCGCCCGAGCCGGGCCGGTCAGCGGGTTTCGACGCCGCCCAGAACCGGCTTGATGTCGAGGACGGGGGTCCCGTCGATGGCTTCCAGGCCTGCTACACCGAGGACCTTCGGGGACACCGTGGTGATGGTGACCTCGTGCAGGCCGATCGGGTTGGGGCGGTCGGGGGAGCGGGTGGCGAAGACGCCGGTGGGCGGCCGCGTGCGGTCACCGCGGGGATGGACCGCGAGCACATCGCGGCTCCCGGCGTGCAGCCAGGTGAGCAGGACGACGCGCATACCCGGGCGCAGATCGGCTGCGGCCGCCGCGAATTCGGGGGCGAGGACGATATCGGCGGGTGGGGCGTCCTCGTCGGCCTGGCGCGGTGCGCCGGTGCGGTCGATGAGCGGGGAGCGGACCCGGCCCACCGGTCGCACCTCGAAATGATCGGGGCTGTCGGAGAGTTCCGAGGACAAGATCGTCTGCTCCTTCCACCGTGGCGATACGGCGGCCACGCCGTGCGGGTCGAGGCCGACGTTTCCGGCCATTGCCGTTATAGCCGACGTGGTGGGCGGCGTCCATGATCGGATCTTCGCCGCGGGTGATGGTGAACCGGAGACCCCTCTGAGCTGGTATTTCATCGACGCTGTCACATTCGGCCGGGTTGATCGGTCGTGGAGGTGTGGGCCCCGGTTTCCCGGACGTGCCCGCACGGTTCGGATGGACCGACCGGTCGTGATCGAGGAGACTTCGGCAATGGGCAACGAGCGTGACGAACTGGACCTGGTGGCACGGGAATTCGAGCTGCAGCGCGGCCGGCTGCAGGCGCTCGCGCAGCGCATGCTCGGCTCCTCCGCCGAAGCCGAGGATGCCGTCCAGGAAGCCTGGCTGCGGCTGAGCCGCTCCGAGGCCGACGGGATCGACAATCTGGCCGGCTGGCTCACCACCGTCGTCTCCCGCGTCTGCCTGAACATGCTCCAGTCGCGCGGCACCCGGCGCGAGGACGCGCTCGAGGACTACGACGCGCCGGAGGCCACCTTCGGCCCGGAACAGGAAGCGCTGCTGGGCGATTCGATCGGCGCCGCCCTGCTGGTGGTGCTCGACACCCTGACCCCCACCGAGCGGCTGGCCTTCGTCCTGCACGACATGTTCGCCGTCCCGTTCGAGGAAATCGCCCCCATTCTCGGCAAAACCCCCGCCGCCGCCCGGCAACTCGCCAGCCGCGGCCGGCGCCGCGTGCGCGGCGTCGACGAGATCGCCGTCGACCGCGAACGCCAGCAGGAAGTGGTCAATGCCTTCCTGACCGCCTCCCGCGGCGGCGACTTCGCCGCCCTGCTGGAACTGCTCGACCCCGACGTGGTGGTGCGCGCCGACGCCATCGGCGTCACCATGGGCGCGGACCCCGAAGTCCGTGGCGCACAGGCGGTCGCGACCACCTTCGCGGGCCGCGCCAAGGCCGCCCGCCCGGCCCTCATCGACGGCCTCGCCGGCCTGGTGTGGTCGACCGGCGGCACCCCGCGCGTCGTCTTCGATTTCACCGTCGTCGACGGCCGCATCACCGCCATCGAAATGCTGGCCGACCCCGATCTGCTGGGCGACCTGAATCTCGAAATGCTCGGCTGAGAGCCGGCGTCAAGGAATCGTCAATCCGCGCGCCGGCGAGCAAATATTCACGAGAGATTAACGGCCACACCGATGTTCGATGGGCAGAATGAATTATCGAACATCCTGACACGTCGAGGGGAGTGCAATGAACGCAATGGCCGCTCCGGTGCCGGCCGCGTCGATTCCGGTCTTCGACTCGGTGTCGCGGCGGGTACGGGAATTCTTTGCCCGCCAGCTGCTCCCGTCGCGGGAAAGCGACCAGCGAATGCTGGCCCGCACACCCCTCGCCATACTCGGCCCCGCCCCGATGCCCCACCAGCGGTAAGCCGATCACCCCGGAAACCGCGACGGTCCTCCAGTCGACGCCGCCGCGGTTTCCGCTGATCGGACTGGGCGCCACGGTTTTTCGCCGACGCCATGTTTTGACGGCGTATGATCGGCCGCGATGGGCACCCGGAGCCAGCCCCTGCAAGTTGTCACAACCGACTGGGACGTGTTTGTGCACGGCCTGGCCGGCTGCCTTGCGAAACTACCCTCCCGCGCGACCGTCATCCTCGCCGCGACCGGCAATCGCTACGTGCAATTCCAGCAGTTCGACATCAAACTCTCCGCCGAACTCACCGGCAATTACTATCTCGCCGAACCGATTTCCGAGACCGCCGACCGCCTCCTGCGCGAACTGGGCTGGACCGCGCCCACCCTCCGGCACGAAATCGAGAACTGGCACCGCACCATGCACTGGCCGATCACCCGCACCGGCTTCGAGGACCTGGCCCGCTCGGCCGCCCGCGGCCTGCACGAGGCCCTCGGCGTCCCCACCCCCGACGACCTGCGCGCCACCGGCTGGACCGAGACCACCGCCCTGGACCTCTCCGCGTTCGCCGCGCCGCCCCGCCCCTGATCTGCCCGCGGGCGGGGCATACCCGGCGCTTCCGGTTCACGCGGGCCAGGTGGAGCGACCCCAATTGATCAGGGACACCATGTCGTCGCCGCTCGCGAGGGCATGGTCGAGATCGCCGTCGACGCTCTCCGCACTCGATACGACACCGCACAGCCTGACATGGCCGTCGTCGAACCAGGAGAAGAAGAGCCCGCCCGCATTGCCGTGATCGAGACCGGCCTCGATGCACCGCCCGCTGTCGTCGTCGTGATCGTGTTCCACACGCTGGTTGATCTGTACCGCCGGACGCGTCCCGCCACCGACGTCGGCCGGGTAGTCGATGCTGTGCCAGACCTGGAGCCCGCGCCAGTTGTCCGCGAACGAGGTGGCGCCCAGGAACCCGAGCTGATGGCCCATGGGCTCGAACAACCGGCACAGCATGAAGTCGTGCCCGGCACCATATTCGGTGTCGCGCTCGGCGTTGTAGTGCGCCAGATCGCTGACATCGCTCGAACCGAACGGCGCGTTCGGATCGGCGCCGCTGTCGAAGTGCGGCGAGAAGGTCATCCACCAGCTGCCCTGGGCGATGCTCCGGCTCGGCCGCAGATTGTTCGCGGTCAGTATGAGCCGGCCGCCGACCAGCACGCCGGACCCCGCCATGCCGTCGCTGTTGGTGACCCGCCCGGTCAGAATCCACGGCCAGGTGTGGTCGGTCAGCAGGTGCCGCCCGTCGCCGGAAGACGCGAACGGCGGCCGGCAGTCACCCGTGAGTCCGCGCGAATGCACGTGCAGTACAACGGCTTCCGTGTGCGGTCGGGTGTGAACCGGCATATCCTTCGGCAGGAATCCGGCCAGTTGCCCCGGTACGTGCTCGCCGTGTCCCCGGCGCGGCAGTGCGACAACGCCGCGACCGGTCCGCTGTGGCGTCGTCGCGGCACTGGACCGACCGCTCCGCTCGAACTCGCCCGTGCAGGTCTCGAACTCCGCGGCAGTGAGCCGTCGGCGTTCCGAGAGACGCTTCATGGTGCATACCCCCCGAAATGAGTGACGTACAGGGTTGTGACGACTACGATCCTGCGCCGATCGGGTCGCACCGACACGGGTAGCGCGATACCTGAATCGGCCGGCTGTTGCTACTCGCGCGGATCGGGCCGCAACCGGGCCGCGAGCCGCTTTCCGGATGACCAGAGCCCCGCCGCAGCTGCTGCGACGGGGCCCGGTTGTGGTGGTGGGCTCAGCCCACCAGGTTGTGGTGGAGCCGGAGGATGGTGCCGGCGTCCAGGCCCAGGCCCTTGGTGAGGAAGTGGTCGAAATCGCCGTACTGCTGGTTCATCTGGTCGACGGCGGTGTCCAGGTACTCGTCACTCACCACCTGCAGCGGGATCAGCAGGTCGGGGTTCTGCATGATCCCGGCCGCGTTCAGCTGGGCCCGCTGGGCGGCGTCGGCCGCGGCACGGTACTGGTTGGACAGCAGGTAGTCCTTGCGCGCGATGGTCTCCGGTACACCTACCGCGCGCAGCAGCACATACGTCATCCAGCCGGTCCGGTCCTTGCCCGCCGTGCAGTGGTAGAGCGTCGCCCCGTTGGCGGCCGCAATGTCCTTGATGGTCTGACCGAACTTGGCCACCGAATCCGCTCTCAGGAAGCTGACATAGGCGTCCTTCATCATCTGCTCGGCCTTGCCGTCCCCGAGCGCGGCCTGCTGCTGCACCGGATCCTTGGACCCGATGGCCTGCGCCATCTTCAGGTACATGCCGCCGTCGTCGATGGGCCGCGCCACCGCGGTCAGCCCGGCCGGCAGCCGGTCCGCACCCTGAGCCTGCACCTCGGCCTGCGTCCGGAAGTCGATCACCTTCTGAATGCCCAGCGTGCCCAGTTTCTGGACATCGGCATCGGTCAGCTTGTTCAGCGCATCGGACCGAATCACCTTGCCGGACCTGGTCGGATCCCCGGTATAGGTGACATATCCGCCCACATCCCGGACATTCACCGCCCCCTGCAGCGTGATCTGAGTGGCATCCGCCCGCATGATCGGCGCAGCCACGGCCGTCGGCAGCCCTCCCACACCGAGCACCGCAGTGGCAATAGCAGTCAAAGCGAATACTGAAACACGAAGTCGTGCAAAACGTTTGGTTTTCACAGCCCGGGACGCTAGGCGTGCTTACGCGTCCCCCACAGTCCTACCCACGCTTCCTCCCACCCACCGAACCTCCCACCCCGCCCACCGGGACCATGCCTGGACCACCCTCAATGCCCTTGCGCCCCAGTGAATTTCGCGCAACCAAGGGCGAATCTTCCTGCCCGGCATCGTCCGGAAAAGGGCGGAGCCCCAACCGCGATGCGGCTGGGGCTCCTGAGATCGCTTGCGACCCGACGATTTACACGTCGAAGTACAGCTCGAACTCGTACGGGTGCGGCCGCAGGTTGACGGGCGCGATTTCCTGGGTGCGCTTGATGTCGATCCAGGTCTCGATCAGGTCCTCGGTGAACACGCCACCCTCGGTGAGGTAGTCGTGGTCTTCCTCGAGGCGGTCGATGACCGACGCCAGCGAGGTGGGGGCCTGCGGGATGTTCTTGGCCTCCTCCGGCGGGAGCTCGTAGAGGTCCTTGTCGACCGGGGCCATCGGCTCCAGCTTGCGCTTGATGCCGTCCAGGCCGGCCATCATCATGGCGGCGAAGGCCAGGTACGGGTTACCCGAGGAGTCCGGCGCGCGGAACTCGATGCGCTTGGCCTTCGGGTTCGAGCCGGTGATCGGGATGCGGATCGCGGCCGAGCGGTTGCGCTGCGAGTACACCAGGTTGATGGGGGCCTCGTAGCCCGGCACCAGACGGTGGTAGGAGTTCACGGTCGGGTTGGTGAACGCCAGCAGCGACGGGGCGTGGTGCAGGATGCCGCCGATGTAGTGACGCGCCAGATCCGACAGGCCCGCGTAGCCGGACTCGTCGTGGAACAGCGGCTTGCCGTCCTTCCACAGCGACTGGTGGGCGTGCATGCCCGAGCCGTTGTCGCCGAAGAGCGGCTTCGGCATGAAGGTAACGGTCTTACCCTCCTGCCACGCGGTGTTCTTCACGATGTACTTGAACAGCTGCAGGTCGTCAGCGGCGCCCAGCAGGGTGTTGAAGCGGTAGTTGATCTCGGCCTGACCGGCGGTGCCGACCTCGTGGTGGCCGCGCTCCAGGTCGAAGCCCGCGTTCTGCAGGTTGGTCGAGATCTTGTCGCGCAGGTCGACGTAGTGGTCGTACGGGGCAACCGGGAAGTAACCACCCTTGTTGCGCACCTTGTAGCCACGGTTCGGGGTGCCGTCGGCGTTGTACTCGGCGCCGGTGTTCCAGGAGCCCGAGATCGAGTCGATCTCGTAGAAGGCGCCGTTCATGGCCGAGTCGTAGCGGATCGAGTCGAAGATGTAGAACTCGGCCTCGGCACCGAAGTAGCAGGTGTCGGCGATGCCGGTCGAGCGCAGGTACTCCTCGGCCTTACGCGCGATGTTGCGCGGGTCGCGGGAGTAGGCCTCGCGGGTGAACGGGTCGTGCACGAAGAAGTTCATGTTCAGCGTCTTCGCGGCGCGGAAGGGGTCGATCCGGGCAGTGCTGAAGTCGGGCAGCAGCAGCATGTCCGACTCGTCGATCGACTGGAAGCCGCGCACCGACGAACCGTCGAAGGCGAGGCCCTCTTCGGCGAGATCAGCGGTGAACGCCTTCGCCGGGATCGAGAAGTGCTGCTGCACACCGGGGAGGTCGGTGAACCGAACGTCGACGTACTCGAGCTCCTCCTCCTTGATGTACTTGATGACCTCGTCGGCCGTGCTGAACGCCACTTAGTACTCCTTACGGATCGGTTCCCAGCCAGTGGTGACTGCATGGGTTCGTCGCGACCACACGGTATGGACGCGGTGTTTCCCTGCAATCAAGGCTGTGTTTCGCCAGTGTTACACGCACTGCTGGCCGGGGGTTCGGCGGTGCCCCCGGGTTCGCGAAGACGCCGCAGCGGTCGCCGAGCAATGCTCGACCAGCAGGGACATCCTGCCACCGACCTGCCCGAAGCGGCTGTTAAGACTCTGAAAAATTAGGGGCCTTGCCAACTCCGGCCCGGCTATCGTGACAATCCTCACCGCCGGGCATCCACCTGGCAATCTCGGATGCCGAGCGATTGCGCGCCCGTCCGGGACCGGGTGAACAGCTAGGACGCACCCATATATGGTTCCGTCCTCGCACCCCGACCGGCAGGGGTGCGAAACCGGCCCGCCGACGCCGCATAAGCTGGGCCCATGGCTCGCATCACCGGCTCCTGGCTGTCCGGACCGAACGCCGAATCCGGAGACAACCCGCCCGGTGACTACCAGGGCAAGGAACTCGGCCTGCCGCCGTCCGGACGCGGCGCGCTCGCCCCCTTCACCCGCCGCGTCCTGGCGCTGCTCGTCGACTGGTTCATCTCGATGGGCCTGGCCGCGATCATCGTGCGGCCCGATGCCGAGCACATCATCTCGAAGATGACCATTCCGAAGGGCCAGCAACCGCCCTCGCACTTCGAGGTCATCACGCAGGCGCTGTCGACGCCGACGCTGCTGGTGTGGTTCGTGCTGGGGATCGCCGCGGTCACGCTGTTCGGCTTCACGCCCGGCCAGTACTTCCTGAAGCTGCGGGTCAGCCGGGTCGATGCCGAGGCGCCGGTCGGTTTCATTCGCGCCCTGGTCCGGCAGCTCATCCTGCTGTTCGTCATCCCCGCCCTGTTCACCGACAGCGACGGCCGCGGCATGCACGATCGCGCCACCGGCACCGCCCTCGTCTACAGCCGCTGACCCGCGCCGCGGACTTCCGCGCGGATTGATTCGAAACCCGGCCCAGCGCGCGCGTTGGTCTGCGCCGGGCCTGTGACCTGCGATGCTGTTGGTGCAGTGTGTGGCAGGACGTTGCCAAATGTTCACCGCAGTTTGCCTTCGATCGGTATGGTTGCGGCGATTTGCCGCGATGCAGCCGCCAGGTTGCCGTCGGGCAGATAGCTGATGCTGTGCTGATGGAGGATCGATGGTCGAGGGCTACCGGGACGCCGCGTGGAGAATCAGCCGGCGGTCCCTGTTCGCGACCACCGGCCTGCTCGGCCTGTCCGGCGCCTGCGCGGCCGTCAGCGCGGGCGGCAATGCGGCGGTCGACCCGGCGGAGATCGGGCAGACCGCGGCCGGCATCACCCCCGTCGTCCGGGTGGAACGGGTCTACTCGGCCGCCCGCCGCCGCGACGTGGACCTGGTCACCATCCTGCCGCCCGGCGTCCCCACCGAGAACCTGCCCGTGTCGCTGCTGCTGCACGGCCTGCACGGCACCGCCCGCACCGCGGCCGTCGGCAATATCGGCGACGTGCTGGCCGCCGGCGTCGCCACCCGGTTGTCCCCGGCCTTCGGTTTCGTGGCCCTCGACGGCGGCGACAACTACTGGCATGACCACGGCACCGGCGACGATCCAATGTCCATGCTGCTCAACGAGGTTCCCGGGTGGCTGGCGCAGCGCCGTCTGGGCGCACCGGGCGGTCTGCCGTTCGCCTGCACCGGCACCTCCATGGGTGGCTTCGGCGCGCTCGTGTACTCGCGCCGCCGCTTCGAGCAGGCGCGGCCGCTGAACGCGGTTGCCACCATGTCGCCGGGGTTGCTCACCTCGTGGACCGAAATGGCCAAGCGGAACGCCTTCATCGATGCCGATCAGTGGGCGGCACTCGACCCGCTGCGCAACCTCGACAAGGCGGGCCCGGCCCCCGTCGGCGTGTGGTGCGGCGACCGCGACCGCTTCATCGACGGTTGCCGCCGCTACATCGCCACCGCCCGCCCCGAGGTCGGCCTGGTCACCCCGGGCACGCACACCGACGAGTACTGGCGCACCGTCACCCCGGACGTCGTCCGCTTCCTCTCCCGCTACGTCGGCTGATCCTTCGGTACGACCCGGCCGGCGCGAGAGCGTCAGGCCTTGTGGCCGAAGGCATTTCGGAAACGAACGAGGCCCGCGTCCTGGGGACGCGGGCCTCGAAGGTTCCGGTGGGTCAGCGGCGGCGGATGCTGCGCTGCACGCCGCGCATCTTGGCGCCGCTCGGCAGCGGGCCCTTGGGGAGGGCCGGGCCGCCGCGGGTGGCCAGCGCGGACAGCCGGCCCTCGATGAGGTCCATGCGCTTGGTGTCGATATTGCGCGGGAGCTTGGTCAGGTAGCGCTGCAGTTCCTTCAGCGGCACCTGGTCCTGCTCGTTGCCGATCACCACGTCGTAGATCGGGGTGTCGCCGACCAGGCGGGAGACCTTCTTCTTCTCCTGCGCGAGCAGGGATTTCACGCGCTGCGGCGAACCCTCCGCGACCAGAATGACGCCGGGCAGGCCGACCACGCGGTGCACGGCGTCGAGCTGGGTGGTGGCGGCGACGCCGGGGGAGACCCGCCACTTGCCCTGCAGGTTGTCCAGCACCCAGGCGGCCGCGCCGGCCTGACCCTCGGCCTTGGCGTACACGTTCTTCTGGACGCGGCGGCCGAAGATGATGAACGCGGCCAGCGCGCCCAGCAGCAGACCGATCGGCAGCAGGAACCACTGCATGCCGAAGATCAGGCCGATCACCAGGAACAGCACGGTCACGCCGACGAGGGCGCCGATCATCAGCGGCAGCAGCAGCTTGTCTTCCTTGCGCTGCATCTGGAATGCCTGCCAGAGTTGCTGGCGGCGCTCCTTCGACGCCTGTTTGCGCGCCGCCTTCGCCGCGGCCTTCGCTTCCTTCGACGGATTACCGCCCTTGCCTGCTGCCATGGCGTCCAGCTTAATGGCCGGGTGCGCCCGGTTCGCGACGGGATCATCGGGATGGCGAGCGGTCGGTACCGCGGCGACGGCCGTCACCTCACCCAGTGGGATCGGTGGCGGCCGGATCGGCCGGATTCAGCCGTTGCTCCCGGCCTTGTCCCGCATCGACTCCGCCAGCTGGGTGGGCATGGCCTCGTGCCGCGCGTAGGCGCGGGTGAAGGTGGCCCCGCCGTGCGCCAGCGAACGCAGGTCCACGGCGTAGCGGCTGAGCTCGAGCTCCGGCACCTCGGCACGAATCGCGGTGCGCCCCAGCCCGACCGGCTCGGTGCCCAGCACCCGGCCCCGACGGCTGGACAGATCGACCAGCACCGGTCCCACGTAGTCGTCCGAAACCACCACGTGCACTTCGGATATCGGCTCCAGCAGGTTGATGCGCGCCGCTGCGGCCGCTTCCCGCAGGGCCAGCGCCCCGGCCATCTGGAAGGCCGCGTCGGAGGAGTCGACCGAGTGCGCCTTCCCGTCGAACAGCGTCACCCGCACATCCACGAGTGGATATCCGGTCGCCACACCGCGCGCGGCCTGGGCGCGCACGCCCTTCTCGACCGACTGAATGAACTGGCGCGGAACGACTCCGCCCACCACCTTGTCCACGAACTCGATCCCGGACCCCTCGGGGAGCGGCGCCACCTCGATCTCGCAGATGGCGTACTGCCCGTGCCCGCCGGACTGCTTCACATGCCGCCCGCGCCCGGACGCCTGGGTGGCGAAGGTCTCGCGCAGCGCCACCCGGTGGTCGATGACATCCACCTGCACTCCGAACCGGGACCGCAGCCGTTCCAGCGCCACATCGCGATGCGCCTCGCCCAGGACCCACAGCACCAGCTGATGGGTGTCGGGGTTCTGTTCCAGCCGCACCGTCGGATCCTCGGCGACCAGCCGGGACAGGCCCTGCGAGAGCTTGTCCTCGTCGGCCTTGCTGTGCGCCTTCACGGCCACCGGCAGTAGCGGATCGGGCATGGCCCACGGCTCGATGATGAGCGGGAAATCCTTGGCGGACAACGTATCCCCGGTCTCGGCGTGCGACAGCTTGCTCACGCACACGATGTCCCCGGCGATGGCCTGCGGCAGCGGCCGCTGCTGCTTCCCGAACGGCGCGGACACCCCGCCGACGCGTTCGTCGGCATCGTGATCACCGGTGTCGCCCTGTCCGTGCCCGCGCACATGCACGGTGTCGTCGGCGTGCAGTGTGCCCGAGAACACCCGCACCAGCGACAACCGGCCCACATAGGGATCGGAGGCGGTGCGGATCACCTCGGCGGCCAACGGTGCGGCGGGATCGCAGGCCAGCGCGGCGGCCTTGCCGCCGGACCCGGTCGCGGACACGGGATGCTCGGCGGGCGTGGGGAATCCGCGCGTGATCAGATCCAGGATCTCCACCGTCCCGAGCCCCTGCCGCGCGCCCTCCGGCGGCGGTGCGGCGATCAGCACCGGATGGAAACTGCCGCGCGCCACCGCCTTTTCGAGGTCCGCGACCAGCGTGGCCAGGTCGATCTCCTCGCCGCCGATGTAGCGGTCCATGAGGGTCTCGTCCTCGCTCTCGGCGATGATGCCCTCGATCAGCCGGTTGCGCGCCTCCTCCAGCTGCTCCCGCTGCTCCTCGGAGGCAGGCGTTTCCACGTGTTCCCCGGTGGCGTAGTCGTAGACGTGCTGGGTGAGCAGTTCGATCAGCCCCGTCACCGGCCGGTGCCCGTCGGCGCCCTTGGGCCCGTACACCGGAAGATGCAGCGGCAGTATGCTTTCCGCCCGCCCGCCGCCCAGAATCTCGCGGCAGGTCTCGGTCATGTCCTCGAAGTCCGCGCGCGCGGTGTCCAGATGGGTGAGCACGATGGCGCGCGGCATGCCGACACGCGCGCACTCCTCCCACAGTGCCAGCGTCGCCCCGCTCACGCCCTCCACGCCCGCGGCGGCGGAGAGCACGAAAAGGGCCGCGTCCGCCGCTCGCAGACCGGCCCTGAGTTCCCCGACGAAATCCGCGTAGCCGGGGGTGTCGAGAAGATTGACCTTGACGTGGTCCCAGCCCATCGGCACCACCGACAGTTGCACGGACCGGTGTTGTCGCTGCTCGATGTCGTCGTAGTCCGAGACGGAGGTGCCGTCCTCGACCCGCCCGGCCCGGGGTACCGCCCCGGCCGCCACGGCGAGCGCCTCCACCAGCGTGGTCTTCCCGGACCCGCTGTGCCCTACCAGCACCACATTCCGTATATCGGCCGGCCTTTCGGCCACGACCACCCTGCCGTTGACACCTTGCGACGTCGTCGTTCGCTCGACCATGGCTCGCTCCCGGGGTCGATCAATGCGGTCCTTCGAGCTTCCCACCAGCGCCGCGCACACGTCCACGAATCGACCGAACCGATTTGGATGGCGCGCCGATACCCGGCGTTCACCTGGCGAGGTGTCGCAAAACACTGTGGCCCGGACGGGACGTCCGGGCCACAGTGCACGAATTCGATCGGCTACGAGCCGAAGCGCGCCAGGACGCTGGTCGCCTCCTGCGCCGCGCTGCCCTCCTCGGCGAGATGGGCCATCTCCGGAGAGATCTCGCGACCGTGGTGGCGCATGGCCTGGGCGTACAGGCGACCGGCACGGTAGGACGAGCGGACCAGCGGACCGGCCATCACCCCGGCGAAGCCCATGGCCTCGGCGGCCTTGGAGTGCTCCACGAACTCCTCCGGCTTCACCCACCGGTCGACCGGGTGGTGGCGCGGGGAGGGCCGCAGGTACTGGGTGATGGTGATGATGTCGCAGCCCGCCTCGTGCAGGTCGCGCAGGCCCTGGGTGACTTCCTCCGGGGTCTCGCCCATGCCCAGGATGAGGTTGGACTTGGTGACCAGACCGGCCTCGCGCGCGGCGGTGATGACCGCCAGCGACCGCTCGTAGCGGAAGGCCGGCCGGATGCGCTTGAAGATGCGCGGCACCGTCTCCAGGTTGTGCGCGAGCACCTCCGGGCGGGACTCGAAGACCTCGGCCAGCTGCTCGGGCACGGCATTGAAGTCCGGGATCAGCAGCTCGACGCCGGTGTGCGGGTTGAGCCGCTTGATGGCGCGTACGGTCTCGGCGTACAGCCACGCGCCGCCGTCCTCGAGGTCGTCGCGCGCGACGCCGGTGACGGTCGAGTAGCGCAGCCCCATGGCCTGCACGCTCTCGGCCACGCGCCGCGGCTCGTCCCGGTCCAGGGCGGCGGGCTTGCCGGTGTCGATCTGGCAGAAGTCGCAGCGGCGGGTGCACTGCTCACCGCCGATGAGGAAGGTGGCCTCGCGGTCCTCCCAGCACTCGAAGATGTTGGGACACCCGGCTTCCTCGCAAACCGTGTGCAGCCCTTCGCGTTTCACCAGACCCTTGAGTTCGGTGTACTCGGGTCCCATGGTGGCGCGGGTGCGGATCCACGAGGGCTTGCGCTCGATCGGGGTCTCGGCGTTGCGGGCCTCGATGCGAAGCAGCTTGCGGCCATTGGGTGCGGCCGTGTTATCGGATGCCGGGGTATCGACAGAGGTCACTTGGTTCACCCTACGCTCATGATCATTCGGCCTTGGCGGGCACGGTTCGCGGCACCACCGGGAGCTGATCGGTCGTCGATGCGGGAAGCGGTTCCGGGCATTCGGCCGACGTCTTCACGCAGTGGGAGATGGTGTGGTCGGCCACCTTCAGATCGCCATCGAGGGCGCGCGCGATCGCATCGGCTGCCAGGGGACGCACCTCGTCGACGGTGACCTCGCGCCCGAGTTCGCGGCTCAGGGTGGTGACCCCGGCGTCGCGAATTCCGCACGGCACAATGGCATTGAAGCCGTCCAGGCTGGAATTGCAATTCAGCGCTATGCCGTGCAGGGTGACCCCGCGCTGGACGCGCACGCCGATGGCCGCGACCTTGCGCTCGGGCTGGGACTCCGTTGCCGGCACCCACACGCCCGAACGGCCTTCCACCCGGCCGGTTTCCAGTCCGAGCTGTGCGCAGACGGCGATGAGCGCTTCCTCCAGCCGGCGTACGTAGGCCACCACGTCGACGGGCTCGGCCAGCCGGATGATCGGATAGCCGACCAGTTGCCCAGGTCCGTGCCAGGTGATCTTCCCGCCGCGATCCACCTCGATGATCGGGCTGCCGTCCAAGGGCAGATCCTGCGGCTCGGTGCGCCGGCCGGCGGTGTAGACGAAGGGGTGTTCCAGCAATAGCAGCCGGTCCTGCCCGATGCCGTCGGCGCGTTCGGTGGCGATGGCGCGCTGAAGCTCCCAGGCTTCCTGATAGTCGATGAGGCCCAGATTTTCGACGGAAAGGGGTGTGCCGTCGAAGCGGGCCGATACCGCGCTGGGTAACGGTGCGGTGGCCGTACTGCTCGTGCTCACGGCTGCGACGTTACCCCTTCATTGAGAACGGTTTGCATCAGTGTGAGATCCATCCAGCGGCCGAACTTGTGCCCGACCTCCGGCAGTTGCCCGACGATCCGGAACCCGAATCTCTCGTGCAGGGCGATCGACGTGCGGTTACTCGACTCGATCGCGGCGATCATGGTGTGTACGCCGCCCTGGTGTGCCCGAGCCAGCAGCTCGGTCATCAGGGCCGTGGCCACTCCGCGCCGCTGGAATATATCTGACACGTACACCGAGTTCTCGACGGCGAACCGGTAGCCGGCCTTCGGCCGGAACTGCCCGTAGCTGGCGTACCCCGCGACCTTGCCGTCGATCTCGGCCACCAGCACCGGATGTCCGGCTCCGGTCCGCGCCGCGAACCAGGCCTTGCGCTCGTCCAGGTCGGCGAGTTCGGTATCCCAGATGGCGGTGGTCTCGGCGATGGCGTTGTTGTGGATCGCCAGGATCTCGGGGAGATCGCTCTCGCGCGCATCCCGCACCAGCAGGTCGGACGGATGATTGGTCACGTTCCACACGGTATCGACGGGCCCGCTGTGACGTGCGCCGCGCCCACCGCAACGGGCCGGATCAGCCGGACTGGCCGAGCGTCGCGGACAGTGCCGCGCCGATGGTGGGGTGCTGGAAGGGGTATCCGGCGGCCTCGAGCGCGGTGGGAATCGCCCTGGGGCCGTGCAGGATTGCCTCTTCGGCGAACTCGCCCACGGCCAGCCGCAGCGCGAACGCGGGCACCATCAGGGGCGTCGGCCGGTGCATGACGCGGCCCAGCGCGCGGGTGAACTCCGCATTGGTGACCGGTGCGGGACCGACCATATTGACCGGGCCGGAAAGGCTTTCGTGGGTGAGCGCGTAGATGATCGCGCCGACCTCGTCGTCCAGGGAGATCCACGGGACGTACTGGCGGCCGCTGCCCAGCCGCCCGCCGAGGCCGAGAAAGTAGAGGGGGTACAGCATTCCGAGCATGCCGCCGTGCCGGGCCAGCACCACCGCCGAGCGCAGCAGCACCGTGCGCACGCCGGCGTCGGCGGCCTGTTCGGTGGCGGCCTCCCAGTCGGCGCACAGGCCGGCCAGGAAACCCTTTCCGGCGGGGGAACTCTCGGTGACGACGCGGTCGCCGAGATCGCCGCCGTAGTAGTGCACGCCGCTGGCATTGACCAGCGTCGGCACGCCCGCGGCGGCGACCGCGGCGGCCAGCACGTCGGTGGGGACGATGCGGCTGTCGCGCAGCTCCTGTTTGTAGCTGCCGGTCCAGCGCCGCTGCCCGATGCCCGCGCCGCAGAGGTTCACCACGGCATCGGCGCCGCGCAGCCCACGCTCGTCCAGATTGGAACGGACGGGGTCCCAGATGAATTCGTCGCGGGCGTGCACGGGACGGCGCACGAGGCGGATGACCTCGTGCCCGTCGCGGCGCAGAGCCGCGACGAGTGCCGTCCCGATCAGTCCGGACGAACCGGCGATCACGACTTTCATCCGATCAATCCTGCCGCCCGTATCCGGCATTAGAGCCCGAGGTCACCCTCGAACGCGGCCTCTTCCAGCCGGTGCTTGACGGTGGTCAGGAAGCGACCCGCGTCGGCGCCGTCGATGAGGCGGTGATCGTAGGTGAGCGGCAGGTAGGCCATCGAGCGGATGCCGATGAACTCGCTGCCGTCGTCGCTGATCACCATGGGGCGCTTGACGATCGCGCCGGTACCCAGCATGGCGGCCTGCGGCGGCAGCAGGATCGGGGTGTCGAACAGGGCGCCCTGCGACCCGATATTGGTGATGGTGAAGGTGCCGTTGGCCAGCTCGTCCGGCTTCAGGCCGCCGGTGCGCGCACGGCTGGCGATATCGGCGATCGCACGCGCCAGTCCGGCCAGCGACAGATCGTTGGCGTTGTGGATGACCGGCGAGAGCAGACCCTGCTCGGTATCGACCGCGATACCCAGGTTGACCACCGAGTGGTAGGTGATCTCCTTGGTGTCGGAGTCGTAGGACGCGTTCACGTTCGGGTGCACGGCCAGCGCCTCGATGACGGCCTTGGCGTAGAACGGCAGGAACGTGATGTTCACGCCCTCACGCTGCTTGAACGCGGCCTTGGCGCGGTTGCGCAGGGACGCGATCTTGGTCATGTCGACCTCGTGCACCTGGGTGAGCTGCGCGGTGGTCTGCAGCGACTCCAGGGTCTTGGTCGCGGTGATCTGCCGGATGCGGCTGGCCTTCTGGACCGTGCCGGTCAGGTGCGACAGCGACGGACGCGCCGCGGGCGCGGCAGCGACCGGGGCGACCCGAGCAGCGGCGGCGGGCGCGACGGCAGCGGCGGGGGCCGGAGCCTTCTTGGCCTCCGCGGCGGCGAGCACATCCTGCTTGCGGATGCGGCCACCGACACCGGAACCGATGAGGGTCGCGAGGTCAACGTTGTTCTCCGCGGCCAGCTTTCGCACCAGCGGGGTCACGTAGGGACCGCCGTTGGTGGAGGGCTCCTCGGCCGGGGTGGCCGCGGCCGGAACCGGAGCGGGCTTGGGAGCCGCAGCGGCCGGAGCCGGGGCGGGAGCGGGAGCCGGGGCAGGCGCCGGAGCGGGCGCGGGGGCCGGGGCGGGTGCGGCCGCAGCAACGCCGCTGCCGATGACGCCCAGCTGACCGCCGACGGCGATCACGTCATCCTCCTGCGCGGAGATCTCCAGCAGGGTGCCGGCGACCGGCGACGGGATCTCGGTGTCGACCTTGTCGGTGGAGACCTCGAGCAGCGGCTCGTCCACGGCGACCTGGTCGCCGACCTGCTTCAGCCAGCGGGTGACGGTGCCCTCGGTGACGGACTCACCGAGTTCCGGCATCGTGACCGGGGTGCCGGAGGCGGCAGCGGCCGGGGCGGGCGCGGCGGGGGCCGGCGCCGGAGCGGCGGCGACCGGCTGCGGGGCCGGGGCGGGTGCGGGGGCCGGCGCGGGCGCCGGGGCAGGGGCGGCGGCGGGTGCCGGGGCGGCGGCCGGGGCCGGAGCGGAACCGGCCTCACCGATCACGCCGAGCTCGCCGCCGACCTCGACCACGTCGTCCTCCTGGGCGACGATCTTCGTGAGAACGCCTGCGACCGGGGACGGGATCTCGGTGTCGACCTTGTCGGTGGAGACCTCGAGCAGCGGCTCGTCGACCTCGACCGTGTCTCCTTCCTGCTTCAGCCACCTGGTCACAGTGCCCTCGGTGACGCTCTCACCAAGAGCCGGCATCTGGACGGAGAAGGTCATGTCCGTTGACTCCTCTGACTGCTCGTCGGGTTAAACAGTTCGTCTCTCCGCGGGCATGGCACCGCGGGTCGCGGTGTCGTCCCGACGGCCACCGATCATTCTGTGGCACCGGAGATCCGTGTTGGTTCTTGTTCCAGCCACCCATCCTTGCACTCGTCCGGGTGCGGCGTGTCACAGGGCGGCCGTTGCGCCGACCTCTCAGTGTCGCGATCCCCCGCGTGAGCAAGAGATCTCCCTGGCGTGAGCGTGAATTGGCGGGAATGGCATGAGACGTATCACGTTTGCGCGCGACACTCCTTTTCGGGGCGCCGCTGGCCGGGAGTCGAGACAACGCTGAGCGTGATAGCCGACAGCTAGCTGAACGCGCCGCCGCCCGCCGACCGGATGGATGGGGGTCCATGGGGAGTGCGGCGGTTGCGTCGCGGGAGTGATGAATTCGCGGGGGAGTGGTGAATCGGTTGAGGGCAGGCAGGATGCCGACGGCCTCGCCGCAATGTCGATGGGCGCCGTCGGCGCGCGAACGCCCGTTCGCATGTCTCTCGTGTCGGCGTATGGATTTGGCCCGCGCGGCATCGCCTCACCCGCCCTGAATTGCCGAGTGCGCCACCGGGCTCGCCGAATCGCGTTTCTGTGGTCGTCCCCGGGAGCCGGCGCTGGGCTGAGCTTGGGCTGAACGGATTCTGTGGGGCTGCTTAGGGGTTGGCCGGGGGACTGGCGAACGGTCCGGGAGCTGGCACTATCGAATTATCCGGCGGTCTTTCCGTGGCCGGAGAGGAGGTAGCCGGGGATGGGTTTCCTGGATCTGTTCGGGCGCAGCGGCACCGCGCGCCGGGGTGATGCCGACCCCGAGGCGATGGCGCATCTCGCCGCCTGGACCCGAAGCCATTACGGCGTGGAGGCTTTCGTCGAGCCGCGTACGACCGTGTCCGACGTCTCGGTCGTCCTGGTCGCCCACGACGGGTCGTGGACCCGCCGCGCGGTCGGCGAGCGCGGCGCGCAACGCCTGTCCGCCACGTTGAACATCCCCGTCTACGACGCCCGCCGAGTCGGCTACCCCCAGCGCATGCGCGACTACGAAGCGCGCCGCCGCATCCTCGAACGCCGCGCGGCTCAGGACCTCTGACGCCGGGACCCGGAACGTCCGGCGCGAGTCCGGCCGCGCCGAACGACGACGCCCGCCCCGCATCGAGCGGGGCGGGCGTCCGTGTGCGACTGCCGCTGTTCGCTATTCGGCGGCGATGTCCTCGAGGGTCGCGATGAGGGTGCGGACCGGGACGCCGGTGCCGCCCTTGCCGATGTAGCCGAACGGCCCGCCGGTGTTGTAGGCGGGACCGGCCACATCCAGGTGTGCCCACTGCACGCTCTCGGAGACGAACTCCTTGAGGAACAGGCCGGCCGACAGCATGCCGCCCCACCGGTGCGGCGCGACGTTCTGCAGGTCGGCGATCTTGGAGTTCAGGTCGGCGCGCAGTTCCGCGGGAAGCGGCATGGCCCAGGCGTTCTCGCCGACGGCCTGCGAGATGCGGGCCACCCGGTCGCGGAAGAGGTCGGTGCCCATGACGCCCGGGGTGCGGGTGCCGAGCGCGACCATCTGCGCACCGGTGAGGGTGGCGACGTCGATGACGTAGTCGGGCTCGTCCTGGCCCGCCCGCACGAGCGCGTCGGCCAGGATGAGCCGACCCTCGGCATCGGTGTTGATGACCTCGACGGTGGTCCCGCCGAACTGGGTGAGCACGTCACCGGGCCGCTGCGCGGTGGCCGACGGCATGTTCTCGGCCATGGGCACGGTGGCGATGACCGTGAGCGGCAGGCTCAGTCGCGCCGCCAGCAGCGTGGTGGCGATGACCGCCGCCGCGCCGCCCATATCGGAGGTCATGTTCTCCATGTTCGCTGCGGGCTTGATGGAGATGCCGCCGGTGTCGAAGGTGATGCCCTTGCCGATGAGCGCCACTTTGGGGTCGCCGCCCGCGTACGTGATGCGGATCAGTCGCGGCGGCCGCGAGGAGCCCTTGCCGACGCCGAGAATGCCGCCGTAGCCCTGGGATTCGAGTTCCTTCTCGTCCAGGATCTCCACCTGCAGACCCGCCGCCTTGGCCAATTCCGCTGCGCGGTTGGCGAATTCGGCCGGGAACAAGTCGTTGGGCGGGGTGTTCACGAAATCCCGCGCGGTGGCGACGGCTTCGGCGACGGCCTGCGCCCGGAACAGCGACTCTTCTCCGAATCCCGGTTCGGGAACCAGGAATTCGATGCGCTTGACCGGCTGATCGTCGTCCTTGGGCGCGGTCTTGGCGGACTTGAAGGTGGTGAACTGGTACGCGCCCAGGTAGAAGCCCTCGGCCGCCGCGCCGAGGTCGAGCCCCGACAGTGTGGTGACCGCGGTCGCGACCCCGGTCAGCGCCCGCCCGGCCGCACCGGCCGACTTGCGCACCTGCTCGGCGTCGAGCTTGTCCTCGGCCCCGAGCCCGACCGCCAGCACGTAGTCGACGCCCAGCCCGGCCGGAGCCGGCACCCGCGTGACCTCCTCGCCCTTCCCCTTGGCCCCGACCGCCTGCAGTGCGGTCAGCAGCGCCGCCCGGGTCTCGCCGTCCAGCACATCCTCGAAGACGTCGGCGGGCGCGATGACCGGCCCGTCATCCGTCGAGGTGAGGCCGATGACGAGGACGTCGGCCTGCCCGATGCCCACGGTGCGTACGAGTTCCGGCCCGAGCGAACGATCTGCAACAGCTGTCATAACCGCCCACGTTACTTCCCCTGCTCACCCGAGGCGGGTTCGGCGCGTCTCCCGGGGACTCGCCGAGCGGAACACCACCCGTCAACAGTCCTGTACGCCCGGTTCGGGCTGTTCTCGACCTTTGCGGGCCGGCGCCTGAATACCCTGGAACAGACACCGCCGTCGGGCATGACTTCGCGGTGTCCCCACCCTCCGGTGCCCTCTCGAATCGCGTGGGCGCACAGGAGGTTCCCAGTGGCCAAGGCGAAGTTCCAGCGGACGAAGCCGCACGTCAATGTCGGTACCATCGGCCACATCGACCACGGCAAGACCACTCTCACCGCGGCGATCACCAGGGTCCTGCACAACAAATATCCGGACCTGAATCCCTTCACACCCTTCGAGGCCATCGACAAGGCCCCCGAGGAACGGCAGCGCGGCATCACCATCTCCATCGCCCACGTGGAATACCAGACGGAGAACCGCCACTACGCGCACGTCGACTGCCCCGGCCACGCCGACTACATCAAGAACATGATCACCGGTGCCGCCCAGATGGACGGCGCCATCCTGGTGGTCGCGGCCACCGACGGCCCGATGCCGCAGACCAAGGAGCACGTCATCCTGGCGCGCCAGGTCGGCGTCCCGAAAATGGTGGTGGCACTGAACAAGTGCGACATGGTCGAGGACGAGGAGATCCTGGAACTGGTCGAACTCGAGGTGAGCGACCTGCTGAGCGAATACGAATTCGACGGCGACAACACCCCCATCGTCCGCGTCTCCGCCTACCAGGCGCTGGAGAACCCGACCGGCGAGTGGGGCGACACCATCACCGAACTCCTGGCCGCCGTGGACGATTGGATCGACACCCCCACCCGCGAGGTCGAGAAGCCCTTCCTCATGCCCATCGAGGACGTCTTCACGATCACCGGCCGCGGCACCGTTGTCACCGGCCGCATCGAACGCGGTGTCCTGAAGGTCAACGCGGAGGTGGAGATCGTCGGCATCCGCCCGAAGACCACCAAGACCACCGTCACCGGCATCGAGATGTTCCGGAAACTGCTGGACGAGGGCCAAGCCGGCGAGAACGTCGGCCTGCTCCTGCGTGGTGTCCGGCGCGAAGATGTGGAGCGCGGCCAGTGCGTCATCAAGCCGGGTTCGGTCACACCCCACACCCGGTTCGAAGGCCAGGCCTACATCCTCTCGAAGGAGGAGGGTGGCCGCCACACCCCCTTCTTCAACAACTACCGCCCCCAGTTCTACTTCCGCACAACGGATGTCACCGGCGTGGTGACGCTTCCGAAGGAAGTGGAAATGGTCCTCCCGGGTGACAACGTCTCCATGGAGGTGGTCCTCATCCAACCCATAGCCATGGAGATCGGCCTCAAATTTGCCATCCGGGAGGGCGGCCGCACGGTCGGCGCCGGCCAGATCACCAAGATCCTCAAATAGCCGTTCAGCCCATTTCTTCCAGTGCCTTGCCCTTCGTCTCCGGAACCCACCTGAGCACGAAGGGAATCGAGAGGATGGCGAAGGCGGTGTAGATGACGTAGGTCCCCGACAGGTTCCAGTCGGCCAGGCTGGGGAAGCTGGCGGTGATGACCCAGTTGGCGATCCACTGCGCCGACGCGGCCACGCCGAGCGCTGCGGCGCGCAGCCTGTTGGGGAACATCTCGCCGAGCAAGACCCACACCACGACACCCCACGACATGGCGAAGAACAGTACGAAGCAGTGCGCGGAGACGAGCGCCACGATGCCCTGGGTGTGCGGCAGGCTCACGCTGCTTCCGGACCCGGACTTGTAGGAGAACGCCCAGCCCTCCAGTGCCAGCGAGATCGCCATGCCCGTGGATCCGATGAGCGCCAGCGGTTTCCGCCCGATCCGGTCGACCAGCACCATGGCGATCACAGTGCCGACGATATTGATGATCGACGTGGTGAACGAGTAGAAGAACGAACTGGACGGGTCGATGCCCACCGACTGCCACAGCGTCGCCGAGTAGTAGAAGACGACATTGATGCCGACCAGCTGCTGGAACACCGACAGCCCGATACCGATCCACACCACCGGCAGGAACCCGAACCCCCCGCCCAGCAGATCCTTGAACGTCGACCGATGCTCGCTGTGCATGGCCCGCTCGATCTCGGCCACCCGCGCGTCGAGATTCCCCTTGTCGCCCTCGACCTGGGCCAGCACCTCCTTGGCCTTGTCGGTCTTGCCGACGGAGATCAGATACCGCGGCGACTCCGGAATGGTGAACGAGAACAGCCCGTACAGCGCCGCCGGCACCACCATCACCCCGAGCATCCACTGCCAGGCCTCCAGCCCTGCGATGTGACCGCGCTGCTCACTACCCGCCATCTTCAGAATCGCGAAGTTCACCAACTGTGAAGTGGCGATACCGATCACGATGGCCGCCTGCTGGAACGACGCCAGCCGCCCCCGATACGCCGGCGGCGACACCTCGGCGATATACGCGGGCCCGATCACCGACGCCATCCCGATCCCGATGCCACCGATCACACGCCACATCGCCAGATCCCACAGCGCGAACGGCAGCGCCGATCCGATCGCACTGCAGGTGAACAGCGTCGCCGCGATCCGCATGCACCAGATGCGCCCGATCCGGTCCGCGATCCGCCCCGCGATCGCCGCCCCCACCGCGCACCCGATCAATGCAATGGCCACCACCTGCGCCAAGGTCGCCGACCCGATGTCGTACCGATCCCGGATCGCCTCGACCGCACCGTTGATGACCGAGCTGTCATACCCGAACAGAAACCCACCCATGGCCGCCGCAGCGGTAATGAACACGACATAGACGAGGCCGCCCGCCCCACCCACCTGATCGCCGGGCGTTCGCTCGCCCACCGTTGAATTCACGCAGACTCCTTCGTCCCGACCCGGAGCCTCATGAGCCCGGGCCAACCACCCTGGGTAAGACCGAGATGACGCACAGAACCCCGTCAGACGGCGCACTCCGACGATCGTTGCTGCTGGGATGCTTGTCAACGCGGCCCGCAGTGGTCGTTTTCCTGCGGTGTGGGCAGCCGGATTGCCCGCGGTGCGGTCGTCTCTCCTCGCCAGCCGTTCGGCCTCTCGGAGTAGTAGTGCCGCGGTCTCGACGTCGCCGGCTCGCGCGGCGTCCGTCGCCCGCGACACCGCATACAGAACTCCGGACCGATCCTCGCGACTCTCCGTCCGCGCCCGAACAGCTCCGGCCACGAGACCTCCTTACCTATAGGCAGCGTTGTGGGGAGGTATTCGGAGCCGCGCGCTCTTCGACTCGTCCGGGCCGCACATCCGATGTGCCGGAAAAGCGCAGGTAGACAGCCGATTTGACTTTGGTTCGTCGCAACACGTAACTTATTCCAGGTCAGAGCGACACGGACACCGACCCGGAGCCCCAAGGGCCTGGGAAACGAGGTTGGACGAGGAGCGCCTGATGATCACACTAGTTCCACCTGACCAGCGGATTTGGTTTCGCTGTGAAGGCTGAGCTAAGCTGTAAAAGTTGCCTCACGATCGAGCGGGACTAAGAGCCCGGGAGATGGTTTGTGCGTGTGTTCTTTGAGAACTCAATAGTGTGTCGATGAATGTCAGTGCCAAATTTTGAAATTTGGTTCCGATTCTCACCCCCCGTGTGAGGGTCGGACATTTGAGTCGGCTAATTTCCAGCCGGCTATTTTTGCTAGGTTTTCGGACTCTGGTTCGAGATACTTCTGATTCGCCCTTCGGGGTAAATCTAGAGTCTTCAACGGAGAGTTTGATCCTGGCTCAGGACGAACGCTAGCGGCGTGCTTAACACATGCAAGTCGAGCGGTAAGGCCCTTCGGGGTACA